>CAVVHL010000001.1:0-5478 GCA_963748065.1 uncultured Chloroflexia bacterium
TCTTTATCATCATTGGCGGCATTGACCACCACAAGATATTTCTCTGGTCCACGCCGGTAAACCAGCAAATCGTCCAGCACATTGGCGTCCGTATCGAGGAAGTGCGTGTAGCAGGATTCGCCGACTTCAAGCCCGCCAATGTCGTTTCCGCAGACGCTGTCCAGAAAAAGCCCGGCATCCGGGCCTTCCGCCTGATAAACGCCCATATGGGTGACATCGAACAGGCCGGCGGCGTTGCGGACAGCCAGGTGCTCTTCCAGGACTGAAGAGTACCAGACCGGCATATCCCAACTGGCGAACGGCACCATTTTCGCGCCGAGTTCCCGGTGGGTTTCATTTAAAGGTGTTTTAAAGAGTGCCTCCGCATCGGATGGCATCCATTTGAATTCGGGCAGCGGTTCACCTTCCCGGTCGTCTGAAGCCGCGCCAATATACCAGGGCTTATTCTCTCCGATTGGGGAGAGTTTGGATTTGGCTGGTGATTCCGGTTCAATGTCTTCAATCCGCATGGGGCCGGGAAGTCGCATCGTCAGGTCTTCATCAAAGCTGATATAAGCGTCCGAAAGGTCGCGCAGCCATGCGCTTGCCAGCCCGGCCTGTTTTCCGGCGACCGTTAATGTGAAGGTGAGGGGGTCTTTGCAGTGGAGATACCCTTCCACATCGCCTGCGGAAGTATGTAGGACGGTGGGCTGGGTCTCACCGTGTGAAAGTTCTTCGATGTCGCTGGAAAAGGCATAACTTACAAAATGTCGGATCTCTGTTCCGCTCAATTGGAAAGAAGCCCAGGCTGCATCCTGATTGTCGTTGATGTCATAATAGTGGGGATAGCCGTGTAATTCAGATAGATTCTCGAAATTTTCCGCCTGGTCAGCCAGGGCGGCAACTTTGAGCTTGGCATCTTCAAAGACCTGGAAGTCCACTTTTGCACGGCGCTGCTTCCGTTTTCGACCGGGCATGTTATAAGGCGTGACGCCGGAGAACAGGTCCGCGATGATGTCTGCAACCTGACGAAGCTCCGCTTCTTTGAAGCCGCGTTGGGTGAGCCACGTGGTCCCAAACCTTACACCGGTGGAAGAAAAGGCGGAGCGGTCGCCGGGGATGGTGTTGCGGTTCGCAACGATCCCGGCCACATCCAGGATACGCGCGCCCATGTCGCCCGAGAGATAAACGCCGGGGCCGGCTTTGATCGATTTGCAGTCCAGGAGTGCCATGTGGGTATCGGTCCCGCCGTAAGGCACACGTAAACCGCGCGCCTGAAGCTCTTCGGCGAATGCGATCGCGTTCTTGATGATCTGTCCTTCCAATGTCTTGAAGGCTTCAGTTTGTGCGTTCTTGAAAGTCAGGGCCAGGGCAGCCATGGTGTTGATGTGCGGACCGCCTTGTTCGCCTGGGAAGACCGCTTTATCGATCTTCCGGGCATAGGAGGCATTATCGGTGAGGATCACGGCGCCACGTGGTCCTAGAAGGGTCTTATGGGTCGTAAAGGTGATCACATGGGCAAAGCCGACCGGAGAGGGAACCTGGCCTGCTGCGATCAGTCCGGCAATATGTGAAATATCGGTCAGCAGCATCGCACCGACCTCATCCGCGATCTCCCTGAATTTCTGCCAGTCGGGCACGAAGGGATAGCTGGAGTAACCAGCCACGATGATCTTCGGTTGGACTTCTTTGGCCTTGGCGAGGATTAAGTCATAATTCAATAATTCAGTGTCGGGATCGACATTGTAATGCTGAGCGTTGTACCAAATGCCGGATCGGTTTACCGAGGACCCATGGGACAGATGCCCGCCGACGAGTAAGTTCATCCCCAAGAGTGTATCGCCGGGGGAAAGAAAAGCGGTATAGACTGCGTTATTGGCCGGTGCACCGGAGAGTGGCTGCACATTGGCATAAAGCTGATCAGCTGTCACACCGTTCGCTGCGAAAGCTTCCGCACAGCGCCGACGAGCTAAAGCTTCAACCACATCTACGTATTCGACGCCTTTGTAATAGCGTGGGTCGCCATAGCGTCGGTATGTCCCGATCATATTCGTGTAGTCGAGAATTTCCGTTTCGTCGAATCCCAGTGTTTCCGGGCGGGGATAGCCTTCGGCATAAATATTCGTAAAAGAAGACCCCAGCAGTTGCCGCACAGCTTTAGGGGCAATGCTCTCGCTGGGGATCATGATCAAACGACGTGCCTGGCGTTCTTCTTCCAGTTCAATTAACTTAAAAAGGCCTGGATCAAGTGACTCCAGGTCCTCTTGCTGCTTAAAATCAGGCATTAATGCTCTCCTTTAAAGAGATTTGGTGAGACGTAATGAATCTAATTATTACCGTACTCATTTTATTCCGGCTGAGCAGGACGGTCAAGGTAAATAAATCAACCTTATTGCGTCTGTTCATTCAGCCATGCGATCATGGCCGCGATGACCAGCTCTTTGCCAATGTCGTTATGTATTTCGTGATAATACCCATCCCATAATCGGAAGGTGACTTTGCCGTCCGCTTTCTGTGAAAATTGCTCGCTGAATTGATATCCTGAAATCCGATCTTCAGCCCCATGCATCAGAAGCAATGGAATATCCCAATCCGCCGCATGATCCATTGCAAAATTACCGCTATCGAGTAAAGCCATTGCCAATTTTGCCGAAATTTTATCATGGACCAATACGTCATCCTGATAAGCTTTTACGATTGCAGCATCACGTGCAAGTGCATTTACATCAAGTTCACTTTTCATCGAAAAGGTTGGCAGTAAAGTCTCCATTAATTTTCCAACAAAAAGTTTGAACTTAGGCGGCTCGTAAGCTAATCCAAGTGAAGGATCGGTGGAGATCACGCCTGCCAGGTTATTCGGCCGGCGTAATGCGTAATTCAGCACAATCGAACCACCCAGGCTGTGTCCATAAAGGAAATCCGGCAGGGTGTGATCAAAAAGCTGCTCCGATTTTTCGAGGAAAAGGGCGACATCATCAAGGATATGATCGTAACCAGGCGTGTGCCCGCGTTTGCCTTCCGACAGACCGTGCCCGCGCAGGTCGAACCCGATGAAGTGGTAACCGGCTTTTGTCATTGCCTCTGCGACATGCGCATATCGACCGGAGTGTTCGCCCAATCCATGTATCAGATTCACCACGCCCTTCGGTTTCCCCTCTGCTTGCCAAACCCGACCAAACAATGTCAATCCATCTTTACCTGAAAAATTGAAGTTCCCATTCTGCATCGATGATCCACTCCCTGTTATTGTGATTTCCCTTATAATCAAGTCTGTTTTCAACCTGAAGAATTATACAATAATTGACTGCATTATTGTTTGAATGAATATGGAATAGTGATTTTCTACAGGATTGGGAAGGTTACACAGTAAAATGACGAAATTTGATTATTTTCCACTAGCCGATGCCGACAAAGCCAAGGGCGCTGTTGTGGTCATTGATGTTCTAAGGGCCTTTACGACAGCCGCATATGCATTTGACGCCGGCGTGGAGACCATCTATCCCGTATCAGGTGTTGATGAAGCAGTTGCTTTAAGAAATAGTTTTGATGGTGCTTATGTCATGGGGGAGGATGATGGCTATAAACCTGACACGTTTGATTTTAGCAATTCACCTGGAGAGATCCTGACGGCTGAAGGCATTGGTAGCATCCTGGTTCAACGGACGAGTGCTGGTACGCAAGGCCTGACCCGAACCATCCAGCCCGAAATTCTGCTTGCAGCGTCTTTCGTCGTCGCCGGGGCAACCGCACGATATCTGGAAGCACGCCATCCAGAACAGGTCTCGTTCATCGTGACCGGCATTTACAAAGGTCGTGATGGTGAGGAGGACCGGGCTTGTGGAGATTATATTGAAGCGCTGATGAAAGGTGAAAAGCCAGAATTTGGACCCTATCTGGAGCGGGTGAGGCGTTCAACTGTTGGCGAAGAATTTTCAAGCGGTAAGCTTGGTTATTTGATGCAGGAGGATTTTGACCTGAGTGTTCAGGTCGATCGTTTCAGTTTTGCAATGCCTGTTCATCGGAAAGACGGTCTCCTGGTCATGCAAAAAGCGTCTGCCTGAGCCTATTTACCGTGAATTTAGAATGACATTTCTGTTGTAGTATGATTAATTGGCGAAAAAAGAACTTTTATTGGACTTTATTGTTAATAATAACGAATGGAAAAAGGTCGTTCCATTGACAGATAAAAATGATGAAAAAGCGCTGATCGATAAAGCGAAAAAAGATCCCGCTGCCTTTGGTGAACTTTACAGGCAGTATGTTGAACGGATTTACAACTATATTTATTATCGCACGGGCAGCGCTGGTGATGCGGAAGACCTGACCGGTAAGGTTTTTTTCAAAGCGATGAGCCACATCAACGGCTATAAGCACATGGGATTGCCTTTTTCAGCCTGGCTTTATCGTATCGCACATAACCTTGTGGCGAATTACCATCGGGATCGGTCTCGCAAACAGGAAATCTCCCTGGAAAACATTCCGGGGCAAGTCCTGCCGCAAAGTGATCAGCATCCGGAGTCAAAGGTTGTTCACAGTCAGGAAGTTGACGTCTTGCTTGCGAATATCCGGGATCTGGCGCCGAACCGACAGGAATTGTTGATCCTCAAATTCGTGGATCAGCTTTCCAATGCTGAGATCGGACTGATCATGCGTAAAAGTGAAGGTGCAATCAAGAGCCTTTACCATCGGACGTTACTGGAATTACGCGAAAAGATGGATGCGGATTGAAAGGCAGTAAGAACTTCGAGATCAAACAATGAACAACGGTAGGAGAGAATCTCGTTTTATCGATTTCAAGATAGATAAATTTATTATGGAAAGGAAAGAGAAGGAGGGGTGGCGTATGATGGAATATACGGCAAATAATGATCAACTTTTGGCATTGGAGCGTTCACTACAATCGGAGTTATCTCCGGTGAGACCCAATCAGCAATTTATTGGCAATCTGAGACAGCGACTGGTTGATTCGCCTATCTTCAGGCAGCAGAGGCGTCTGGCAATTTCCTTTTTGTCCATCGCCATCGGTTTGGTGGCCGGACTGGTGATTTTCCTGATCGGTCACGGTTTTGTCAAGCATTCCGAAAACGTTTGATTAAAAAGAAAACCGCCTTCGAAAGAAAGCGGTTTTCTTTTGTTGAATTGACGGGTTAGTATCCTAAGCCATCCAATTTTTCACTCAATATATCATTTCTGGGCTCAACCAGGACGCTGCCATCAGGGAAGAAAATCGTCGGAACGCTTCGGTAACCTTTATTGGTTTCGATAACCAGTTTTTCTGCTTCAGGATCTTTATCAATATCGATCCAATCATAGTTGATCCCACGTTCATCCAGAATCTTTACAGCGCGGCGTGATCCGCCACACCAAGTTGTCCCGTAAACTTTGATCTTTTCCATGAAACTGTATCCTTCCTGAATGCCTTCAATAATCTCAATTGATCTGATTAGTTGATCGTGTTTTAGTTTGCATCAACAAATTCATGTCGATTTTACCACGGTA
>CAVVHL010000002.1:0-29590 GCA_963748065.1 uncultured Chloroflexia bacterium
CTTTTTGTCTGATGCGTTTCGACTATTTATTGGGCTCCGGTTCGAGGATTTTGCGGACCCAATCACCGACTTGCCAGTAGCGGAAATCTTCACCGTTATTGACTTTGACGCCGCCAATGACGCCGTAAATCAGCGAGATCGGGACGAGCAGCAGGATCAGGAATCCGGGGATCAGGCATAGTAAGGGGATCAGCAGGAAGGCGAGGGCACTTCCGAATGTGATCAATACACCGGATACCAGGCCGGCGCCGAGCCAGGTGATCGATTGAAAGATAAATGCTTGCATGGCATGATAAGCGACGAAGCGTGAACGATCTTTGTAAACAAAATAAATCACTAATGCTGCGATCCCACCCAGGAAACCCGTAAACAGGTTCAGCAGGACGCTCAAATGGGCGAGCATGGCCCAGGTGCGCTCTTCGTTTGAAGAGACCGGTCTGGGTGCATACGGTGTGACCAATTCGACAACTGGGATATCCTCGGCTGGTTTTTCAGGTTCAGCAGCCGGCGCTTTCTTTACGGTTCGACTTTTTTGAGGTGCGGTCTTTGGTTTTTTCACTTCCTCACTGGCGGGTGATGGATCGGGAACGATCTGTTCTTCTGAAGGTTTATTATCTTCAGGATCGGCTTTCTTTCGAGGCATTGATTATCCTTTCTGATTTGCGATGAGAGGAATTTTTTATTTGTTTTCGATCTCTTTTCATTTTAATCTACGATGTTGAATTGGAAAAGTTGCAGCTTGAATCAAAAAATCCTGCTTATTTTAGTAAACAGGATTTCTTTTTTTATGTTGCTGTGCTTCTACGAAGCCCAACCCTGTTTCTTGACGAAGTCGGTGATCACCGGGATGGTGACATATTCACCGTTGAAGGCTTTGATCCCCCAGATGATATCCAAGACAAAGCCCACGAAAGCGATTATCCAACCAATGATCGGGATCAGGCCGATAACAAACAAGACGATTCCAAATGCCAGAGCCTGTGGATAATGCGCTTTCAGGAATGGCCGGTTCTTCTTGTCTTCAATGAGCAATAGAATGATGGGAATCAAAGGTGTAAAAATATAGGATAGGAGCGCCCAGATTTTATCGTCACTGGTAATATTGGGATCTACTACTTTTTCCTCTGTCATTTATGCCTCCGAATGCTGATAGGTTAATTACTTAATTTGACCAATATTCTCTTATTAATTCTATCACATTCCATTTAAAAAACAAAACGATCATGGTTTGGTGCATTTTAGGATGTGTTAAAATGGAGCCGTATGGAACCTCGAATTGTCTTCATGGGATCTCCCGACTTTGCCTTGCCGACGCTCAGAGCGCTTAATGATAACTTTGATGTGGTTGGCGTCGTCA
Source organism: uncultured Chloroflexia bacterium (assembly GCA_963748065.1). Lineage (GTDB taxonomy): Bacteria > Chloroflexota > Anaerolineae > Anaerolineales > Anaerolineaceae > Brevifilum. Next base: position 1,358 of record CAVVHL010000002.1, read on the forward strand.
CGCAGCCGGACCGTCCGGCAGGTAGAGGTCAAAAACTCCAGCCGCCGGATGTGAAAATTCTGGCACAGGAATTAGATTTGCCGTTGATCCAACCTAAAACGTTGAAGGATCCGGAAGCTTTTAGCCAGCTCGAAGTATGGAATCCGGATGTGATCGTCGTGGCGGCTTTCGGACAAATCCTGCGGGAGAACGTCCTGAATCTTCCGACTTTCGGATGCATTAACGTCCATGCCTCTCTGCTGCCGCGCTGGCGGGGGGCTGCGCCGGTGCAAGCCGCGATTTTACATGATGATGTTACCGGTGTGACGATCATGAAAATGGAGAAGGGCCTGGATACAGGAGCGATCCTCTCACAAGCTTCCTTTCCGATCCCACAAGAGATGACCGCAGGGGCGTTGTTTGATCGATTGGCCGAAATGGGTGCAAATCTTCTAATCGAAACCTTACCGCTGTACCTGGATGGGCGGATCGAACCGCAGCCCCAGGATGACGCGCTGGCGACTTATGCTCCCCGGTTGGAGAAATCTGAAGGTGAATTGGATTTTTCAAAATCGGCGGCATATCTTTCCCGGCTTGTTCGGGCATTCAATCCCTGGCCCGGCGCATATCAGTTTTTCAACGGCCAGCGGATAAAGATTTATCAGGCGCATGCCATTCCGAACAAAACTGGATTACCCGGGAAAAGATATATTTATGAAGACCGACCCGCCTGGGGTACTGCAGAAGGGTGGCTGGTCTTGGATGAAGTGCAGCTTGCCGGAAAGAGCAAAGTGTCAGGAGAAGCGTTTCTTAGAGGTGCTAAGGATTGGATCGAAACAAATGAATAAGGTGATTGAAGGTAAATTGAAAAAGGTCGAAACAACCTTATTCTCCATTCAATTCATTGGAAATTGAGAAGTTTACTAGGTTTACGTTATTAATAAATAAAAGAATTTTTAAATCACGATGGCTCTGATTTGATTTTTTGGTTGAACAGGATCAAGCATGAATTTTTACACGCTCACACTGCTAAGACACGCTAAATCGGTAGGCAACGCCGAAGGCTATTACCAGGGCCAACACGATTTTCCCCTGACTGCCCGCGGCAAAAACCAGACCCGGCGCTTGATCGCCCGTTGGCAGGCAGACGGCACCAAGATCGACCGAGTGATTACCAGTCCGCTCAAACGGGCCAGCGAGACGGCCGAAATGATTACACACGCCTTCGGTTGTCAGATGGAGGTCGATCAGGATTGGCGGGAGCGTGACATGGGCCGCCTGACGGGGATTAAACGCGATCAGGCTGACCAATTGATGCCGAAACCGGAATTCTTCACACCGTATGATAATATGGCTGAAACAGGGGAGGGCAATTGGGCGCTTTATCTACGCGCCGGGAAAGCGATCCACAAGATCCTGCAGATGCCGCCTGCAAGGTACGTCGTTGTCTCCCATGGTGGGATCCTCAATCAGGCGATGCACGTTGTCCTGGGGATGACACCGCAGGCGAACGGACAGGGAGTCCATTTCCGCTTTGTCAATACAGCTTTCTCCACACTTTATTATGAGCCGAACCAGCATAAATGGGTGGTCTGGGGGCTGAATGACTTCACCCACCTTGCAGTAAAGAATGTTGACTTTGATGAGGAAGAAGAATCTTGAAAGTGGATAATGAAATTAACGAAAAAACCACCCATTCACCGGGTGGTTTTTTATCATGCGGGCTGTTTACTTGCTTGTTTGAACCTTTTTAGTCAAGATCTGGTGTCATGGCTGCGAGGAAAATTCCTACGCACATTCCGATGCCCGCGCCGATGGCTATTTTTTCAGGAAACAGTGCAACACCTACGCCTGCACCAATGATAAAGCCGAAGATCATCCAGGTCCCGATATCATTCTTTTTACTTTGTTCCTTTGACATGATTCATCCTTTCGTTTTATAAACAAGGTGAATCATAAGCGTTCGTGCATCAACGAACCCTGGTCACTCGTATAGTTATCACTAATACTAGCGTAGAGATTCCACATTACCTAAATTTAGAATCGTAGATCTCATCGGTCTTGTCAGCCATGATGAAGTCGTTTTGGTGAAGACCTTTAATATTATGCGTCCACCACTGAACGGTGGCGCGGCCCCAGGTCAGTTCGATCACGGGATGGTGACCTTCCTCTTCGGCTGCTGCTCCGATCGCGTCGGTGAACGCCAAGGCTTCGGCGAAATTTTTAAATTTGAATTCGCGGATAAGGTGAGGGATGCCATCAACAAGGACAACGCCCCATTCCGGGACCTTCTTTTGATACTCTTCGATCTCATCTTCGTCCATCGGGGGGATATCACTTTCACAGGGAACGCATTTCATTTTCTTTAGTTCAGTCATCAGATTTCCTTTCGTTTATTGCACATCTTAATTAATCCTTACCCCATAATGAAAGCAATGTAAAACGATTAGGTATTGAATTAGATATTCAATTATCAAAGTTTCGATTTGTTTTCCCCACATCGGTCTGCTCCGGAGACAGCTTCCCTCCAGGGGGAAGCCTTACGAAGCTAATCATAATAATGAAGAGACCATTACGAATCTTCTTCATCCTCAAGGAACCGTCGTTTCCACTCATAGAGCAGGTTCAGCGCTTCGATGGGCGTCAGGCTGTTGATATCCAGGTCCTTGAAGGCGTCCAGGAACGGGTTGTTCTCTGGGAAGAGGGTCAATTGCTGGCGAGTGGTTTGCTTCTTTTCCAATGTGTTTCCCGAGGAATCTTCCAGCTGTTCCAGGATTTCATTGGCGCGCTGGATCACGGGTCGGGGCAGGCCGGCAAGCTGGGCGACATGGATGCCGTAGGAGCGGTCCGCGCCGCCAGGGATGATCTTATGCAGGAAGATGACCTTGCCGTCCGCTTCCGAGACGGCGACGTTGTAATTCCGGACGCCGGGCAGTAAGTCAGCCAACTCGGTCAGTTCATGATAGTGGGTGGCAAAAAGAGTGGTCGCCTTAAGGTCGGGGTGACTGTGGATGTATTCCACCATAGCCCAGGCGATGGAGACGCCATCGTAGGTGCTGGTGCCGCGGCCGATCTCATCCAGGATCAACAGGCTGCGCGAAGTGGCGTTATGCAGAATATTGGCCGCTTCGATCATCTCAACCATGAAGGTTGATTGGCCGGCATGGATTTCGTCCTGGGCACCGATCCGGGTGAAGATACGGTCCACCAGACCGATCCTGGCTTTCTCCGCCGGGACGAAAGACCCCATCTGCGCCATCAACACGATCAGGGCAACCTGACGCAGGAAGGTGGACTTCCCGCTCATATTGGGCCCGGTGATGATCCGGACGATCTCGCCGTCACTGAAAATTGCGTCGTTCGGGACGAAACGTTCGGCAGTTCGCAGTTTTTCGACGACCGGATGGCGTCCATCGGTGATCTCCAGACATTTTTCTGCGACTAATGCCGGTCGGTGGTAATCATTGATTGCGGCAGTTTCAGCCAGCGACACATAAGCATCTAATTCGGCTATTCCGCGTGCCGTTTCCAGGAGGTCGTTTGTGCCCTGGGACAGTTCCACGCATACTTGTGCGAAGACCCGACTTTCAATTTCATGGATTTGTTCTTCAGCATTCAAAACCAGGGTCTCATATTCCTTGAGCTCGGGTGTGATGTAACGTTCGGCGTTGACCAGGGTTTGTTTGCGGATATATTCCTCAGGGACCAGGTCGGTGTTGGATTTGGTCACTTCGATATAGTAACCGTAGACTTTGTTGTAACCGACTTTCAGTGTTTTGATCCCGGTCCGCGCCTTTTCATTCTTTTCAAGGGTGCCGATCCACTCACGGGCATGTTTTGAAGAATCGAGGATTTGATCCAATTCCGCGGAAAATCCTTTGCGAATGATTCCGATATTCGCCAGGGTGGCGGGAGGGTCATCTTGAATGGCTGCTTCCAGCAAGGCGAGTTGGTCTTTGCAAATGTGGATCTTATCCAGGGTCGATTTCAAAGCTGGGATATCTTTGGAAAGTACCGCTTTGACCTTTGGTAGACGACTGAGGTTTTCACGCAGTGCGACCAGGTCACGCGGGATGGCGTGCCCTGAGCGAACACGGTTGGTCAGCCGTTCCAGGTCGTCAAAATCGGCCAGGGCATCCCGCAGTTCCGCCCGCAGGAGGCCGTTTTGATGAAGCGCTTCAACCGCGTCCAACCGCTGATCGATTTGCTCGACATTCAAAAGAGGTTTACTAACCCATTGGTGGATCAATCTGCCGCCCATGGGTGTTTTGGTTTGGTCGAGGATCCCCAGGAGCGACCCCTGAACCTTTGCCGAACGCAGAGTCTCGGTCAGTTCCAGGTTGCGGCGGGTTTCCGCATCCAGAACCATGAACTCGTCCAGGGTGTAAATACTCAGGTCGGTCAACAGTTTCAAGGCTTGGCGCTGCGTGTCCTCCAGATAGGCGAGGATCGCGCCTGCCGCTCGCACCGCCATCGACATGCCGCGCAAGCCAAACCCATCAAGCGTTGCGACGCCAAAATGCAATTTTAGGTTCTCGGTGCAGCGACCCAACTCGAAGTGCCAGACCTCGAAGATGGATAAGAATCCCGGTAGGTTTTCAGGTTGGGGCAGCGAATCCGGCCAGACGATTTCGGAAGGGGAGAGCCGATAGAATTCCGACCGAACCTGGTTGTAGACGTCTTTGCCGCTAATCTCGGTCGCCGCGAACTCTCCCGTGGAGATGTCGACGTAGGCGATTCCGGCTTTGTTGTCCTGGATAAAGGCTGTCGCCAGGTAATTGTTCTGGTGATTTTGGAGCAATCCCGGTTCAACCACGGTGCCGGGTGTCACTACTCTAACAACTTGCCGGTCCACCAACCCCTTATCGGGCACCTCACCAATCTGCTCGCAGATCGCCACATGATACCCTTTGTCGATCAGGCGGGAGAGGTAATTCTCGACGGCATGGTACGGGATACCAGCCATAGGCACCCGGACACCTTTGGAGACTGGGCGGGAGGTCAGCACGATGTCCAATTCGCGCGAGGTGGTCTTGGCGTCCTCGTCGAAGGTCTCGTAGAAATCGCCCAAACGGAAGAACACGATCGCATCAGGATGCTGTTTCTTAATATTCAGGTATTGCTCTCGAAGTGGTGTGACGTCACTCATAATCCCGTTTCAAATTGAATATTGATGAATAAAGGTGAGCTCGAAGGGACGCTCACCTTTATTGTAAAGCCTGATTGGCACAATTACTTTAAATTATCGCGAATATAGACCGAGACCTGATCCAATGCTTCAGCCAATTTAGAGGTGTCTTTCCCGCCAGCCTGAGCCAGGTTCGGACGCCCACCGCCGCCACCGCCGACAACTTTTGCGACCTGCTGGACGAGTTTTCCCGCATGAAGGCCGCGCTTGACCAGATCGTCAGTCACAGCTGCGATCAGGACCGGTTTCCCGTCGAGGTCGGATGCCAGGACGACTACGCCGGAATTGTATTTCTGGCGGAATTTATCTGCCATCTCCCGCAATGCTTCCATATCCGCGTTAGGCAGGATGGTCTTCAAAACGGTGATTCCTGAAATTTCTTCAGTGTCGGCCAATTTATCATCAAAAGCGTTTGCCACAAGTTTGGTCCGTAACTTTTCCATCTCTTTTTCGGTTGAAGAAAGAGATTCGGATAAAGCTTTAACCTTGTTGAGCGTTTCATTTGGTGAAGTACCCAGGTAGGCATTGGTTTCATCGAGAACGTTCATCCGCTCACGGGCGAGCTGGTAAGCTCGCCATCCGGTTACGGCCTCAATCCGGCGCACACCGGCCGCGATACTGCCCTCGTAGGTGATCAGGAACAAGCCGATATCACCGGTCTCGTCCACATGTGTGCCGCCGCAAAGCTCATAGGAAATTTGATCTTCGTTGCCGATGGTGATCGTGCGGACGACCGCACCGTATTTTTCACCGAACAGCGCCATCGCGCCTTCATCGATCGCTTCCTGCAGGGCTTTTTCTTTGATATTCAGGTGGTGGTTCGCCAGGATCTCCCGGTTGACGATCGCTTCCACTTCCAGGATCTCATCACGCGTCATCGGCTGAGGATGGTTGAAGTCGAAACGCAGCCGGTCCGGTGCAACCAGTGACCCCGCTTGTTGCGCGTGCATGCCCAGCACCTCATGCAGCGCTGCATGGAGCAGGTGTGTGGCGGTGTGGTTGCGCATGATCTGGTGCCGCCGGTCTTCGTCGACTTCCACCAAGGCCATATCGCCGACCTTGGGCTCACCGAGGGTCACCTTGCCCTGATGGACGATCACGCCGGCTGCGGGTTTACGCATGGCGGTAATTTCAATCGTCCAACTCTTACCATCCGCGCTGACAATTTGACCGGTGTCGGACACCTGACCACCCGCTTCAACGTAGAACCAGGTCTTTGGTAACAGTACTTCGACGGAATCGCCGATCTTGACGGAATTCACCGGTTGACCATCCTTGATCAAAGCCAGAACTTCGCTGGGATCATCAAGCGCTTCATAAGGGTTATATTCAACGCCGGAGAGATCGAGTTTTCCTGCCTCACGGAGTTGGTCCATCAGTTCGGTATAAACTTCCACGTCTTGTCCACCCAATTCGCCGAACTCTTTACCGGCGCCGGAGGCCAGACGATGGATTTCCATCGCTTCTTTGAAGCCTGCTGTGTCGACATCCAGACCTTGTTCCTTGGCGATATCGCGAGTGATCTCCAGAGGCAAGCCGAGCGTGGCGTAAAGGTCAAAGGCGACCGCGCCGTCCAAGAATTTCTCTCCGTCATTCTTCAATGCAGTCAGCAATTCATCGAGATGATCCAGACCGGCTTTGACCGTCCTTTGGAATTGTTCTTCCTCGCGTGTCAGGTTATCGAGGATAGCAGAGGCGTTCCGTTTCAACTCTGTATAAAAGTCACCGTATTGATCGATCACGACCTGAGCGACTTCCGCCATGAAGGGCTTGTTCAAACCTAACTTCATCCCGAACCTGGCTGCACGCCGGACGAGCATCCGGCAGATGTAATTCCTGCCAATATTACCGGGCACGACCCCATCCGCGATCAGGAAAGATGTTGCCCGGGCATGGTCTGCGATCACCCGGTAGGGGGTCAGGTTGGCTTCACGTTCTTCATCGTGTCTGCCCCGTCAATGCCTGCACTCGTTCGATCAACGGGATGAACAGGTCCGTTTTATAGTTCGAAGGCGAGTCCTGCAGGATTGAAACGATCCGTTCGAAGCCCATTCCGGTATCGACATGCTTTTTCTCAAGCAAAACGAGTTCGGTGGGGGAAAGGCGGTTGTATTGGATGAAGACGTTATTCCAGAACTCCAGGAACCGCTCACAGTCCCCATTAACCTGGCAGACATGTCCCGGGACATCGGCCATATTGCAAAATTCGGGACCGCGGTCGAAATGGATCTCTGTATCCGGACCGCAGGGGCCGGTATCGGCCATTTCCCAGAAGTTATCCTTGCGGCCAAAGGGGAGCAGGTGGTCGGGGTTGAAACCCGGCTGCTGCAGCCAGATCTCCGCCGCCTCACGATCTTCAGGGATTTCATTCAGTTCATCTTTAAAATACGAAGCCCAAAGGCGGTCTTTAGGGAGGTGCCAGACCTCGGTGAGTAACTCCCAAGCCCAGGTGATGGCTTCTTTTTTGTAATAATCGCCAAAGGACCAGTTCCCCAGCATTTCAAAGAAGGTGTGATGGGTGTTATCACGACCGACCTCATCCAGGTCATTATGCTTCCCGGAGACACGCAGGCACTTCTGAGCATCCACAGCCCGGGTGTAGGGACGTTGGTCGGTGCCCAGGAAAACGTCTTTGAATTGCACCATGCCGGCGTTGGTAAACAGTAAGGTCGAATCGCCGCCGGGGACGAGTGAGGATGAGGGAACGAAAGTATGGCCGTGTTCGACGAAGAAATCGATGAAATCCTGTCGGATATCCGCGCCTTTGGGTTTTTCCTGCATGAATGACTCCTGATGGGTTGATTTATAAAGTAGCTTAAGAATTATACAATATTTGATTTTATCCGAAGTTGTAGTATTGTGATTGACCTGAAAATGCAAAAGGTACTGTGTATAATTAACGGACGATAATTGGTACAAAAGTGGAGGGAAGGTTTTGCAAGAGATTTATATCAATGGCAGGTTTTATTCTCAAAAAATCACAGGTGTCCAGCGATACAGCCGCGAGTTGATTGTCGCGATAGACGATATTATCCCGGATCTTGCGCCTCACACGAACTTGACCTGTCTGGTTCCAATTGATGCTGCTGATCTACCTGAATTGCAAAATATTCGATTCCGAAAAGTCGGTCCGCTGACAGGCAATCTGTGGGAACAGATTGAACTCCCTTTCTACGCCAGGAGAGGGCTGCTCTTTTCACCAGCCAATACAGGGCCAGTGTTCTCCGGCCCTCAGGTCGTGACACTCCATGACGCTTCCGTTTATGCATTTGGTGAAGCTTACTCAGCATTATTCAAATTTAAAATATAAGATTCTCTATACACGGTTTGCCAGGACAGCCCGCCGAATCCTCACGGACTTGGAATTCTCTAAAACTGAACTGGTGAAATATTGTAAGGTTGATCCGTCCAAGATCGTCGTGATCCCCCTTGGCCATGAACATCTCCTAAGGATCAAGCCGGATGTTACCATCTTGGAGAAGTTGTCTCTTGAACCCAAGAAATATTTATTATCTGTTGGCAGTGCGAGCCCACACAAGAATTTCAAGGTCATCATAGAAGCATTGAATTTGATACCTGATTGGGATAAGAAGCTTGTTGTGACCGGTGCCGCGTTTGAGAAGGTTTTCAGCGCAAAAGATATGGCTTTTCCCGAGCATATCATTCACACTGGGTACATTTCGGATGAGGAGTTGGCCGCGCTGTATCAAAATGCCGCGGCAGTGATCGTCCCGTCTTTTTATGAGGGCTTCGGACTTCCGATCCTGGAAGGCCTGGCCTTCGGTTGTCCGGTTATCAGTTCCACCGCTGCTTCCTTGCCTGAGGTGGGTGGAGATGTCGTGACTTACTTCGACCCAATGGATCCTGCTTCGTTGGCAGAAATCCTGCGGACATCGAAATTCACCTTTGAAATGGATAAAGTCCAGGAACAATTGGATCATTTCAAGTGGCAGAACAGCGCAACCATTGTGTTAAATGAACTTATGCGGATTTCATGAAAAGCAAGATAGATCATTCCATCTTCGAAATTCTGCCAAATATTCAGAATTCGATAAAAAGTATTTTCCTTCTTAGGATAAATTGTCATTTTCCCTGTTAGAATTAATCTCAAAGTGAAAAGACCTATTGTTATAAACCCGCCAAAAATATTGGAACTACCGGATTTCCGCGCCATCTGGGAATATAAGGACCTGCTCTATTTTCTGGTCAAGCGTGATCTGAAAACGCGCTTCCAGCAGACCTTTATTGGTGTGTTATGGATTGTTTTCCAACCGCTGATCCAGATGATGATCTTCTATGTCATCCTGGGATTGTTTGTCAAAGTGCCAACAGGAGATATTCCATACCCCGTTTTCTATTTATCTGGCTTTGTAGTCTGGCAGGTATTTCTCCAGATTGTCAATGGGAGTGCATACAGCCTGGTACTTAATATCAACATCATTACCAAGACATACTTTCCAAAAATGGTGTTGCCGCTATCCTATACCGTTGGAGCAGTAATTGATTTCGTGGTTTCATTTATCGTATTACTGGTCTTTCTGTTGGCAAACCACTACCCGATCACGCTGAAATACCTGCTTCTGCCTATCTTGCTAATCTTGCTGCTGATCTTTTCACTCGGTATTGGCTTGTTGTTTGGTGCATTGATGGTCGTGTTCCGTGATACGAAGAACCTGCTGGGGTTCATCTTGCAGATCTGGATGTTCGCTTCTCCGATCATGTATCCCCTGTCAATAGTGCCGGATAAATATAAATTCCTGTTTTATTTGAATCCGTTGACAGGTTTGATCTCGGCCTTCCGGTGGATCGTTTTCCCTGCCGAACCGCTGCCCACACTATCCAGCGCGGCTATCTCCGTGATCGTCGCAATCGTCCTGTTCGTTGTTGGGATGATCGTCTTCCGGCAAATGGAAACCAAGATTGCGGATGTGATGTGATATGAGCGATATTGCGATTCGGGTCGAAAGAATAGGCAAGAAATATCGTATCAGACACCAGTTTGAACGTCCTGGCGCATCAATGAAAGCACTCTTGAATTATCCCGTCCATTGGGTGACGAATTTATTCAAAGGCCAAAGTGGTCAGGAAACCAAAGAAACAATTTGGGCGGTGAAAGATATCTCGTTTTCTATCAAGCACGGCGAATCGGTAGGATTGATTGGCCGGAATGGCGTTGGAAAAAGTACGCTGTTGAAGCTGATTGCGCGTATCACTTATCCTACTGAAGGACAGATGCTGATCTATGATCGGGTCAGTTCTCTGCTAGAAATCGGGACAGGTTTCAATGCTGAATTGACCGGACGGGATAATATTTATCTCAATGGGGCTTTCATTGGCATGAAGCATGATGAGATCCGGGCGAAATTTGACGAGATCGTTGATTTCTCTGAGATCGAGCAGTTCATCGATACTCCGGTTAAGTATTATTCCAGTGGAATGTTTGTCCGCTTGGCTTTTTCTGTGGCTGCTCATTTAACGCCCGAAATTTTGCTTCTGGATGAAATCCTGGCAGTGGGAGATGCGGCATTTCAGGAAAAGTCCAAACGAAAAATGAAAGAACTAATCAATAGTGGTGCGACGATTATCTTCGTATCGCACAGCGAAGAAGCTATTCGGGAGATCTGCCAGCGGGTTTTATACCTGAAGGAGGGTCGATTGGTGATGGATGGCCCAACGGATGACGTGATGAATACTTATCTGGAATCGCTGGATCTGGTTAAGACGGCATAATCCATTGGACATTGGCCTGATTGACATGGAGTTAAATTGAAACAATTAACCTTGTGGGATCCCTTCCCTAGGCGTAATCTCGTTATTTTTTTTAGCTTGTTTTTATTTTTCTCCATCCTTTTTTTAGGTGTATTCTTTACAATTTCATATGATTCTGACCACGCCTCATTGCTGCTGGAGGCGAAGGATATCTTGGATGGTAACATTTTCCTGAAAGGGTGGGATCTCTCAAGTGTTACCTTCATGACAACTGAAATTCCGATCACAATTGCCGGTATCCTGATCTTTGGTTACTCGGAGAATGTGATTTACTTCGTTTCCGCAGTCACCTACGCAGCCTTGATAGTCCTTCTCGTCTATTATTGTTCTGTAACGCGCTCAGGAAAAGTTCGGTTTGATCGTGCCGTTATTTCCGGTAGCCTTTCAATCCTCCTCATGTCCCTGGCGTCGGTTTGGGGACTCCTTGCCCCTGTACATATTGTCGGGTTTATTTATTGCCTATTATTGCTTTTGATCCTGCGACATGCTGAAGACCGTTTCCAGCTTGGTCATGCAATAATTTTCGGATTATTATCACTTTTATTGTATTTCGGCGATACATTCTTTATCTACAACTTTGCGCTCCCTCTAGTTGTTGCCGCAGGTTTCAACCTATTCTTCGGACGTGAAATCAAAAAGAATTCTAATCCTGATCGGGGAGACTTCGCTCTCGATCCTTTTAGCCTTTTTATCGATCAACCTGATCGAAAACCTGGGTGGTTTCCATCTTCCCGGCATTGAAGCCTCCTTCATTCCCATAATCGATCTGGGCAAGAATTTTAATCTATTGATCGTAGGCCTTCTGGATGCCTTCTCGATCAACTTCTTTGGTGAACCATTCCTTAGTTTGGCTTCTTTACAAGGGTTGACCCATCTCGCGATATTATTCCTATTTATTTTTATCTTGATTTGCAACTTAAGGAGAATTTCGCAAATTAAATTTTCCAATCAGGTGATGGTGGTAGGGATTGTGGTCAACCTGGCTGCTTATTTTCTCAGCACGGCTGCGTTTCGGCGTACCATCGTTCATTACTTGCTGCCTTCCCTTATATACGGCATTATCCTGATGACTGAGTTAATTTCAGAACACCGTTTATTCCAATATAGGAAGACATCTATTCTGGTTATTTCCGTTATTGTAGGTTTATTAACACTGCCAAAGATGTCTTTGATAAAGACTGCACCCGAATTCACTGGATTTGGCGGGGTTTTGATCGAGAAAGGTCTCAAGAATGGGTATGCAGCATTCTTTTCAGCCTCTGTCAATAGCGTCCATTATGACAGCCGAGTGACGGTACGCCCAATCCATTCAACTACGGTTTATACAGTGCAGCGATTCCCCTGGCTTTCAAAAGATTCCTGGTATGAAGAACCGGCTCATTTTGTCGTGATTCAGGATCCGCCCGATTTTGGTGTGACAGAAGAAGCCGTTATCAACACTTTTGGAGAACCTGATCAGGTTATTGCTGAAGGGAACTATCGAATTCTGGTTTGGGAGAAGGACATTGCTCCGTTGCTTCCTGATCAATAATTGGACAACTGCTGTTTGATCGACTCGTAACGTCTTTCAATCATTTTCCCCACAATTTCAGGTGTAAAATGCTCGTGAATAGTATCTTTTGCCTTTTGGGCAATACTATCATAATACTCATGATCACTGATTAATCGCAGCATATATTCTGCTGCCTGTTCTAAATCCGGATCTGACCAAACCTGATCAGAATCGAAATCGAGATATTTCTTCCCAACCTCAATCAATTGATAATCGACTGGGCAGCAATTATCTTCTCTCATGAAATCGACATTGCCCGACCAATTGGTCATGATCACGGGTTTACCCAGGTACATGGCTTCCGCTGGGATCAGCCCGAATCCCTCTGAGCGATGCAGTGAGACGACGACATCGATTAAGGACAGAAGTGAATTGAATTGTGTCCGAGAGAAAGTTTCTTCGAGAAAATAGATGTTTCGATGTTCCTTAACTCGATCCTTCAATACTTCAACTAAATGCTGGTTTTCCTGTGTACTGTTTACCTTAATGATCAAATCAACAGTTTCATCATCAGGTTCGAATGCTTTGATGAATGCATCAATTGCACCTGTGGGATTTTTCCTGGTTTGGACGCTGCTGGCGTCGTAAGCCATGAAGAAAAGGAACCGATCTTTGGGTAAGTTGAAATCCGCCAAAGTCAGTGACGGATCGGTTTCCACCTTGATACTTGGAGGGATAACATAAACGGGTACAGGAGATTTCGCCTGGACGGTCTGCCGGACAAATTCCGTTGCGGTCCAAACCTCGTCAACCAATCCAAAGCGATCCGTCCATCTTTCGGGGAATTCGGGCAATTCCCAGTACCACAGCCCGATCGTGTAATGACCTGTAAGATTTCCTTCAGAAAAATCTTCCCACAAAATCGGCATCTGGGGGGGATTTAATATGCAGGATGTTGATCTTGTATTTAAATTCAGGCGCCTTTGTATTGGCAAACTGAGGAGATTGGAGTTGGCCTTCAGTCAATCCCCGAGTGTAATCTACGGATTCGAAGGGTATTTGCGTTGTTTTCAGAGAGCGAATCAGAGCTCGAGCACTTTGACCTAAGCCTGTCGCGGATTGAAGATAACCGACGACATTGAATCGATCCTTGTAATGTTGAAATTTTTTGCGTCCAGTGTTTGTTTTCCTGGCCCTGGCCCATTGTTTGACATAGAAGTTCTCAAAGTTGATCCATTCCGTGATCCATTTTGACCCGTTCTTAACTTTAAACCATGTCTGCTGAGGTATTATCCGCTTGACAAAGTTTTTTATCCCCTGAACAACTGAATAGAAGAAATGGAGAATTGAATTTATCAACAGAAAACAATCCGTTCAGAAATAAAAAGTTGACTCGAATATTAGCCGTTCGATTTTATCATTAAAACCTCACGCATCCTCTTCAAATCCTTAATAATCATCGCTTACTTCCTTTTTTCAATCCCAAAACCGTTTACATATTTTATGGGATTGAATAAATTAACAAAATGATAATACTTTTCCGGCAGTTTGTATGTGCGTCAGTAGTAAAATGGAACCATTAATTTCTTCCTTAACCCCGTTTTCAAATCTGGGATATTGAATGACCAAATCACGAGAAAGGACGACCAAGGAACCACGCCCCTGGCTAAAGGGGATGCTTCAGGCTGTGCCGATCGTCCTGGGATATATCCCGGTTGGTTTTGCTTACGGCGTACTGGCGCAAAAAGCGGGTATCTCAACGCTCAATACGATATTAATGTCAATCATTGTGTATGCCGGGTCTGCCCAATTGATCGCGGTGAGCCTGATCGCCTCGGGTATTGCGCCCTTTATCGATCATCTTGACGACATTCATCGTCAACTTGCGGCACATGTTGATGTCAGCAGCCTTATCTCCGCATCTCCAGAAATGGCGCAAACCGGAACTAGCAGGCTTTGCCTATGAACTGACCGACGAATCCTTTGCCATCCATACAACGCGCTTATCCGATGATTCGATCCCAAAAGCGGAAACATTTGCGATCAATATCACTGCGCAGCTCTCCTGGATCTTAGGTACGGGGCTGGGTATCGTCGGCGGCCAGATGATCGCGGAAATTGAACCTTTCGCGCTGGATTATGCTTTGCCGGCGATGTTCATTGCGCTGTTGGTCATGCAGATCAAGAACAACATTCAGTTAAGTGTTGCCGTTCTTTCTGGGTTGGCGTCAGTCGCTTTATATTTACTTGGTTTGAACCAGTGGTACGTGATCCTGGCAACGATCCTCGGCGCCACGATGGGAGTGGTTTTAGAACGATGGATGAAAAAATAGTCCTGCTAACGATCTTTGGGATGGCGGTTGTCACTTATATCCCGCGGGTCTTCCCATTGCTGGCGCTGACCGGGCGGAAATTGCCTGAAGTGGTCAAGTCCTGGTTGGGCTATGTCCCGGCGGCAGTTCTTGCTGCGATGCTGTTACCATCTCTCGTGATGAGTGACGGCAGGATGGCGATCAATGGCAGCAACCTTTTCCTATGGGCGGCGCTGCCGACATTCGCCGCAGCGATCCTGACCCGGAATTTGTTCGTGCCGGTCCTGGTGGGAATGGCAGTCGTGATCATCGGGCGATTGTTGATTTGAATCTCAGCAATCGATACTCTTTTATTTGTTTATTTCAGCACCCAAATCAACTTTTGTTCGTCTTCAATTCAATCAGATGTTTGTATTGCCAATCGCGTTCCTCCCTTACGCGTTCAAGCGCGTCCTCCGGCTTTGCTGCGCGGTGGACCGCTTGCTGAGCATAAAGCGCCGCGCCTGGCGCATGTGTGCGCACATCCGCGGTTGCCACAGCCTGTCCGGCAGCTCGGGCTGCTGACCGGGCCGGGTTGTCTGCTCCGACCTCGCGTGCGGCCGCATGGGCGTTCAGAGACGCATTCCGAATGATCTGCATGTGAAATTCGCCCGTTTCGATCCAATCTTGGAGTGTGTCCAAAGCCGTCTGTGGGCGAGGATCATCCGGGAATTGAAGGGTGAAAAAGGGCAGGACTCGCAGGGCGCAGTCCCGCGCCCACATAGCCAGAACCAAATGGCTGGTTTGGCTGACCAGTTCAGCCATCGGCTCATCCTTTTTCGTCAGCTTGAATTTGGGCTTTTTCATCTTAATTGGATGAATCACTGAAGCGGTTTAACCCACGCCATTGCGCGATCCAGCTCGCCTTCCGCTAAGGGGCCTTCTGAATCCATAACCGCAAACCCCGCAGGTTCGATAGCCAATTCCGCCCCGGTTCTATTAAATGCTTTGGCCAGTTTTGCGTCAGCATAACCGAACAGACGGATCATGAAACGCAGAAACCCTGAGTCAGCCTTGTCGATTGGGATACGCGTATCAAAGACCGATCCTTTGACGCCGTTCAGATTCCCTTTTTGATCTTTGAGAAAGTTCATCGTATTTGGCGTGGGGTTGAACGCTCGAGTAGGGGAACCCACCAGCAGCACTTTCAATCCGTCCAAGTCAGATGGATCAACCTGATCCACCTTTTTGACAGTCGCGCCTAACAATTCCCCGATGGCTTCAGCCACCTTCTGGGTATTGCCAAAATAACTATCGAAAACCACCAATTTCTCTGCCATTTTATTTGCCTTTCTTTTTCTTATGGAATGACAGAGTTAATTATAAGTTGGATTTTGCCCATTGTCTGGACATTAAAATAAAAACGCGCCTTCATGGCGCGATTTTTGTTCGGTTGAGTTAGGCTTAATCCAGAACCTGCCGGCCTGCCAGGGCACGCAGAAGCGTGTTCTGGTCAGCATATTCCAGGTCGCCGCCAACGGGAAGTCCGCGGGCTAATCGGGTCACACGAATGCCTTTCGGCGCGATTCGTTCATGGAGGTACATAGCAGTCGCATCACCCTCCATGCTGGGATTGGTCGCCAGGATGATCTCCTTGACACCGCTGTTTTCCAAACGGGCATAGAGTTCCTTGATCTTTAAATCTTCCGGCCCGATCCCTTCGATGGGCGAGAGTACGCCATGCAGTACATGGTAGAGGCCGTTATAGCCGGCAGTTTTCTCGATGGCCAGAACATCCAGCGGTTCCTCAACTACACAGATGGTATCCCGGTCACGCTGATCGCTCGCGCAAACCTCGCATACCGAAACCTCTTTGCGGGTGATATTGAAGCACTTTTCGCATAGTCCCGTCTCCTGTTTGATCCCCACCAATGCTTCCGAGAGACTTAGCGATATATCTTCCGGAGCGCGCAAGAGATAGAACGCCAACCGGGAGGCCGTTTTAGGGCCGACGCCGGGTAAACGGGCAAAGGCATCAATGAGTTTCTGGACAGGTTCGGGAAGGGTGCGCATAAACTTAGGTTTCCTATCCGAGGCCCAGTCCGCCCAGCATATTCGTGAAGGGGCTCATTTTTTCGGACGCCAGTTCACGGGATTTATCCAAGGCAGCATTGACCCCGGTGGTAATCAAATCCTGCAGCATTTCCAAATCGGCGTCTTCCAGGATTTCAGGCGCGATCTCAATTGACTTACAGACCTGGTCGCCGGTCATGGTCACGCTGACCACGCCGCCGCCGGATGTCGCCGTCACGGTTTCTTCTGATAACTGCGCCTGAACCTGCGCCATCTGTTCCTGCATTTGTTGGATTTGAGCCATCATACCGCCGCCAGCTTTATTTCCGTGGGGCCGGTTATATCCTTTAGCCATGATTCGTTCCTTTCGTAAACCTTATTCAGTTTCTTTGGCGTCTGTGATTTTACCACCCAGGTCACGAGTTGCCGTGTTGACCATGCCGTCCTTCTCGATCTCGACATCATCCGGTAAAGCGCCGCTTTGGTGGCTGGAGACGATACATTGAACCAGCATCGGACGGCCGAGAACTTCTTCGAGGATATCGCAGGTCAGGTTGATATTGCCTTCCTTCTCCATCATTTGTTTCAAGGTTTCGGAAGTGAAACCCAGAATCAGCGTGTTCTCCTTCAACCCGGTGAGTTTGGAAGTATTAAGCAGGCCCTCGGTGCGGGGGTTGTGTTTCCCAACCATTGCTTTGATCTTCCGCCAGGATTTATGCACCTCGCTGAGTGCAATTTCACCCTGGGGCTGATCGGGTTTGGGATCTTCCTCCTGTGGAGCTGGTTCATCGGTGGTGCGCTCGCTGGGTTGTTCTTCTTCAGCCTCTGTTTCAACAGGCTTTGGCGACAATCCTTCATCGGAGACTTCCGGCATTGGCTCATCCTCAGGTTCGGGTTCTGTGGATTTCAACCGGCTTTTTCGCTTGTGTTGTCGGAGGTGAAACGGATGAAGCGGCTTGTTGAGCGTTTTTATTTTCTTCCGCATACCGGAACAGCAGTTTGCTGGTGTGGCTCAGGTTCAGCCAGGAATGCGGTGAAAGCGAGTTCCAGGCCCAGCCCGGGATGCCAGTTCGCGTGTTCATCGGCTGTCGCCTGGTTGAAGGCGTCGATCGCACGCAGGAGTTCAGGCAGACTGAACCGGTTGGCATGCTCGTGGATCTTTGGGCGAACTTCATCGGCGGTATCGGTCTGGTCAAGGTTGCCCATTTTATAAAGCAATACCGTCCGTAAATAGGAGACGATTTGTCGGGCAAGCTGGCGGGGATCGGTGCCGCTGTCCAGCGCCTGGTCGATTTGTGCCAATCCTTTGGCGGGGTCCTTGGCGAGCAGGGCGTCCACGATCTCGATCACGCGCAGGCTGGTTGCAGTCCCCAGCACGTTCTGGGCGACCGCCAGCGTGATGTGTTCCTCGGTGGAGGTCAGTTGATCTAAAAGTGAGATCGCATCCCGGAGACTGCCTGTGGCCTGGCGGGCAATTTCCGTGAAGACAGGTTCATCCACCTGGATGCCTTCTTCGTTGCTCTTGTCCTTGAGAAGATTGACGATGATTTCAATCGGGATCCGGCGGAATTCGTGGCGTTGGCAGCGGGATAGCACCGTTGCCGGGATCTTATGGATCTCGGTGGTCGCGAGGATGAAGATCGCATGGGGAGGCGGTTCCTCCAGGGTCTTGAGCAAGGCGTTAAAGGCCGCTGTTGAAAGCATGTGGACTTCATCGATGATATAAACTTTATAGCGCCCCTGGCTGGGGGAGAAATTGATCTTATCGCGCAAGTCGCGGACATCGTCGACAGAGGTGTTGGATGCTGCGTCGATTTCGATCAGGTCCATGAACCGTCCGGCGGTGATTGCCTGGCAGTGTTCGCATGTGTTACAGGGTCGGTTTTTCAGGTCCGTGTCCAGACAATTGACCGCTTTCGCGAGCAGCCTGGCGGTCGTCGTCTTGCCGGTGCCGCGCGGCCCGGCAAACAGGTACGCGTGAGCGACCCGGTCGAGCTTTACGGCATTATGCAGCGTCTGGATGACGTGTTCCTGACCGGCGACTTCGTTCCAGTCCTGAGGGCGCCATTTTCGGTAGAGAGCTTTTGTCATAAGGGTGGTTTTCTTAGGATTAAGGTATTGAATAAGTGGCTTGCGTTTCACCTGAGGCATCCAGCAAGGTGACTGTATCGCCGGATTGCCAGATGGGTGAATCGGCCTGCCAATACAATTCTATCACTGAGTTATTTCCTGCCTTTGAATGGACTTCGATCGCGCCATCCTGATTGAGGATCAAAGCCGGGAATGTGAAGCGACTGCCCAGTTCGTCTACCAACTGCCAGTTGGTCAGATCGACCGGCCCGGTGCTCTGGTTTAGGATTTCCACATATTCCATTTCGAGATTGCCTGCGCCGACAACCGTCCGGATTGTGACATTAATTTCGTCCTGTACGAATTCTGTGGTCGGACTGTTTTCGATCTTAACACCGGATACGGCGTCCTCTGAATTGGGGTCTGGCTGAATGGAAGTGAATGTATTGGCTAGAGGCAGGGGGTGGGCGGCTTGCCAGATCAGAAGGACGGTCAACGTCGTCGCTGCGGAGATCAGGATATTGAGCAGAATATAAAAAAATAGATTGGAATTCTTTTTCATCAGGGTTGTCCTTCTGTACTTTTCAATGATAGCACAGCTTATTTAATTCTCAAAAAGACATTATATTTTTTGAAGCTTCTAACCTTAAAGAAATCAGATTAAGCGCTCTCGAAAATCACGGCGAATTGAAGGTTTTTCCCGCTTAACAATCTGATAACAATTCATTACGGGTCCCTTAATCGCTGTATGATATTCTAAAAAAGGTTTCGGGAATTTGATTTCTCTCCTTTCAAGTTTGACCCAAAACCCAAAGTTGTGGTAGTGACCCCCAACTGAGAAAAAGGTGAGGTTAACGAAGCAAAGCAGGCGTTTGGTGAGGCGCCTGCTTTGTGATTTAATACCTGGTGCTTAATCCTCGGAGAAGACAAGCTGTTTAATATGTTCAATATGATCCCGCTGATGCCAAAGGGTCCGGCGGACGATCTTGCGGTATGACCAGAATTCCCCGTCAGTGCCGCGAACATTGGTCACGCCTTCGAAGGTTGGGAAGAGCTGCTCAACCAAAATCGAAGTTTTAGCGAGGCGATCCTCAGTGATGGGGGGGAGATCCTTACGCTGTAAGTCTGTCAAATCCAGGCGTGAGAGATACCAGAGCTCCGCATTGGCGATGTGATCGGCAATCTCATTGATGCTCCAACGCTGGCCTGGGCGATCCATTTCTCGTACCTCTTGCGTGAGGGTGGATAAGCCGGCCAGCAGCTCATCCCGCTGCCAGTGAAAAATTTGCAGCGCATGTTCGATCTCTTCAGCGGTGAGCGGACGCCAGTCATCCAGAAACCATGCATTGACCCCATACCCCATACCAGCCGGGACAATCTCATAATTCTCGTTGATGTTGTATGTGGTGAACCGATCAACCACACGAATATCCAGGTTAACCAGGGCTATCCAGGAATCACTTGTGTGGTCCCGGATCCATTTATCATATTCAAGTAGCGCTTTGGGTAACCTGATCAGCGCTTCGGATTCATCCTGTCCATAGGAAAACGCCCCCGGAAAGTCTAAGGCATACGCTAAAAAGCGTCTCTCTTCGACATTGTTTTCCAACCCGACCTTGACTTGCATGTTATCCTCCTCTTTGAATCACCTTTACCAGAATAATGATAACAAAGAACCGCTGAGATTTCAGCGGTTCTTTCTGTAAGTATGCATATTCTGTTGGGGCTTTATCCCAACAGTCGGACATCCATTTTGGCTGTCGGGACGGCCTTGAATTCTGCACAGGGATTATTCATTCTCGCCACGTTCAAGCCCAGTGAAGCTGATCATAGCAAAGACAACACTCAGCAGACCAACAACAAAATAAACAACAGCACTCATGGACCTCCTCCTTTCATTTAATTTATATGAACTGCAAGTTCAATACCAATCTAATTAATATACGTAGTTCGTGATAAAAAAGTTCCATAATTACTGGATTTCTTTAACTAACACCACGTGAGTGTATTGGTCACGTTTCTATAATAGTGGAATCATTACAATTTTAGGTCAGTCTAAAGGGTAGTTTAAACAAGTCAACCGGCCAGTTAATCATTGGCCGGTTGACGATTCTTTTGTAATTCTCTGGAATTAATCTGAGAAGACGGGAAGATGCCCGAGGGAGATAATATCAGCCCATTTCGCTCGTTCACCTTCCGTCAGGATCGCAGCTTCTGCAGCGATCGTGCCGCCGGCTTTCTCCACGATCATTCGCATCCCCTGAAGGGTGGAGCCGGTGCTGATCACGTCGTCGACCATCACAACTTTATGGCCTTTGATCAGACCCCGGTCCTTTTCATCAAGATAAAGCGTTTGGGGCATGCCGGTCGTGATGGAAAGCGTTTCTGATTGAATGGCTTCGCCCATATAAGCTTTATATGATTTCCGCAGGATCACATAAGGTTTACCTGTTTCAACAGCCAAGGCGTAGGCGATTGGGATGCTCTTGGCTTCAGCCGTCACCAGAACATCGAAATCCACATTTGCCAATTTTTGTGCGAGTGCTTTTGCGCAGGCCTGGACCAGTTCGGTATCACCAAGAATATTTAATATGGCGATCCGTAAGCCTGGTTTGATCTCAAACAACTCCAGTTCCCGGTGGATGCCAGCGATATCGATCCCGTAGGTTTCACGTTTGTTTGCCATGCCTGTTTCTCCGTTCAATCTTTGGATTAACCGCACTCATTATAATTCATGCGCTATACCTGCGCCGCACGAGAGTGTTTTTTTTCGATATTTTAAGATTGAATAATCGTTGGGATTTTAAATCTAATGAGTGCCGGAGACGCCGACCCCGGCACTCATTTTAAGGAGGAGAAGAAGAGAAGTCGCCCTTACTTTCTTCAATCTTACAGGATAGCCCGGAATCCTGCTTGACGTTTACCCTACGATTACCCTACGATTGGGAGACAACGACTCTAAAAAATCGTGTCAGCAAAAGTCGATGCTGAAAATGTGGCAAATAAGGTAAGATTGGATGAAAGAAAAAGGTCGTTGTGAGGTGAATCATTGGGTCAGACATTCGGCGTTTTGCAGGAGACAGTTATCGGTCCGATCAGCATGATTGCAGGTGATCGGGGTCTGCAGCGAATTGAATTTGGGCCGTTAAAAGCGGTCAAAGAGGCGTTAAACGAAAAGGACAGTGAACCTTCAATGAACGGCATGGAGACAATCTCAACTCTCCTGTCTGAACTGAGCGAATATCTGTTTGGAATTCGTAAGGAGTTCAGCGCTCCGATCGACTGGTCCGTGATCACAGGATTCCAACGGGATGTTTTGGAACTGACCTATCAAATTCCGTTTGGTGAAGTGCGGACTTATGGCTCGCTGGCTGAAGAATTAGGGAAACCGAACGGCGCACGCGCCGTTGGCTCAGCTCTGGCCCGAAACCCGATCCCGATCCTGATCCCGTGCCATCGCGTGGTGGGCACGGACAGAAAGTTGCACGGATTTGCTGCCCCGGATGGAATAAAAACCAAAGCCTTTCTGCTGGCGTTGGAAGGGCGTGAGATTTTGAACGACCGAATCATATTGTAAGGTGAATTGTTATTGATGTCAGAGCAAAATGAATTGAACTTCGAAGGCTATAAATCAGGCTACGTGGCGCTGGTGGGTAAACCCAATGTTGGCAAATCAACGCTGTTGAACCATTACATTGGTCAGAAGATCGCAGCCGTTTCTTATAAACCGCAAACGACACGTCGCCGGCAGTTGGGTATCCTGACTTTGGAGAATGCCCAAATTGTTTTCGTTGATACCCCCGGGATGCATCAAGGAGAATATAAACTCAGCCAGTTTATCAACGAAGAAGCCCAATATCGCCCTGATGGACGCGGATCTCATTTTGTTCATCGTTGACGCCAGTCAACCACCGGATGATGGAGACCGGCAGTTGGCTGTTGAAATTCAAACCAAAGCGAGTGGGACAAAAGTTCTCCTGGTGTTGAATAAAATAGACCTGATCAATTCGGCTGTGTTACCGGACCGGCTCAAGCAATATGAAGCTTTATTGCCTTTCATCGATCGGATCACGATTTCTGCTGATACGGAAGCGGGAAGACAACTGCTGTTGGGAAAGATCATCGACCTGCTGCCGGAAGGCCCACATTACTTCTCTGAGGACCAGATCACAGATATTTATGAACGTGAAATTGCTGAAGATCTGATCAGGGCAGCCGCGCTGGAATATCTTCACGAAGAGGTGCCCTATGGCATCTTCGTGCGAGTGGATGATTACAAATCTCGCGAGGACAACCTTCGTTATATCCATGCGACGATCTTTGTCGAGCGGGATTCACATAAAGGTATTGTGATTGGCCGCGGCGGAACGATGATCAAAAAGATCAGCACAAAAGCCAGGCAGGAGATCGAAGAGATGAGTGGGGAAAAAGTCTATTTGGAATTAAAGGTCAAGGTTGAAAAGAACTGGCGAAATAATCCGGAATTTTTAAGGCGTTATGGTTTGAGTCATTAATAGCTGAAAAGGAATTGAAATGGTGGGAATAATTATCGTCTTTGCAGGCTTCTTGTTGGATTGGCTGGCGATCATCTTCAAATGGAATCGGATCAAACCTTTCGCCAAGGCATTGTCACTGGTGATATTGATCTTATGGACGCTAACCATCCTGGATTTCAATTTCACACCATTGGTCGTCTTATTATTTCTCGCGCAGCTTTTTGGACTGGCTGGGGATGTATTCCTTATCCTTTCAGATCGCTGGTTTATCTGGGGGCTGGGCGCATTTCTGGTTGGGCATATCTGTTATTTGATACTGATCATAACAAAACTGGTTGACGGACATCGATCCGGCGCGATCCCATCTATTTCTTGGTGGGCTTGGCTGATCGTGGGTGTTGCCATTCTGGCATTGATTTGGGGCTTCTACAGCGTGATCGTCACCGTTCTTTTAAGAAGTCAACCGGAAAAAACATTCATCGCTTCATTATTTATTTATGCCCTTTGCCTATCCGGTGTCATGGTTTTATCCTATTTACTCGCTGCACTGCTTTCGGATGAAGGTGTGTTGATTTGGGCGTTGCCGCTTGGCGGAACCTTATTCTTCATCTCCGATTTCATCCTGGCCTACGACCGGTTCGTCAGGCGATTACACAGCGGACAGCTGCGTGTGATGGTTACTTACCATTTGGGTCAATTCTTCCTGGCGTTGGGTTTTCTCGGATTGATCCTTCCGGAACCTTATCACTTTCTTTAGTACTTATATTTATAGAAACCATCATTTGAAATCGGAAGTATAAATTCGTATAATTATTTTGAATGTTGGCATATTTCTTATTTCTAAATAAGGCCAAATTTTGAATTCATGTAGTTAATCTCTCCAACTCAAAACCTACGATAATCGTAAATATATTTCATTGCCTGTACGTTGAAAAGAAGATAATAGATGAGAAAGCCCCCGAAGTTCTTATTATTTGGCGTTATGATCGCTTCCGCATTAATCGTGCAGAGATGTTCATTTGACCATTGAATGATTCAATGGAACAAGTAAAGGTAAATAAAATGAAAAAACACAAGATGACGAGCTTAAGTATCACGGTTCTCCTGATCTTAATCATGAGTGCGGGTTGCAATCTTCCAAATTCTGGCCAGGATCTTACCGTGGATGAAAGGGTAGGGACGGCCCAGCAGCAAACGCTTAATGCAGGTGGCAGTGATAGTGGCTCCGGTGATCAGAATGGGAACGAGTCGACCGTCACGGAAACTCTGCAACCTTTGATGACATTGACCCCAACGCTGACACTGACACCAACTCAGGAAAAACCAATGGTTTCGGTCAGTGTGGATACCAACTGCCGAACCGGCCCTGGAAAAGTCTATGATTGGATCGGTGGGCTGCTCGTTGGCGAACAGGCTGAGGTCGTCGGACAATCGATGGATGGTCAGTATTGGGTCATCAAAAATCCGGATAAGGCGGGTGAATGCTGGCTCTGGGGACAATATGCCTCCGTTACCGGTCCAACGACTAGCTTGGCGAAATATACGCCACCTCCGACCCCAACCCCCGTATTTAGTTGGGAAGGTAATTGGACGATTTACCTGGGGCCGCAAAATGGACCTTATATGGACTTGGCAATGTCTGTTACAGTTAACGGGAATACTTTTACGGGATATATTGATTCACCTCAAGGACCGATCAATATGACCGGTACGATCAGTAATGATTTCCTTTCGGTGAGCGGAAACTGGACCAGCACGACACAGAACGGTTTCTTTAATTTCTATGCGGTCGGCTCGAACCAATTTAATGGGAACTATGGAGATCAGAATATACCCCTTGCCTGGTGCGGCAGTCTTGGGGGAGGACAACCATCTCCATGTTTCCACCCATAGTGTAGACACTAAAAATAAAAAAAGAGGTCCGAATGATGAAAGGGCCTCTTTTTGAATTAACATTTATTAGGTTTGAGGTTGCATTAATCAAAAAAAGTCTCTTTACTGCGAATTTTAAAGCGTTTTAATCAATACTGCCTACATTTTTATCAATTCTACTACTTTACTAACGCAATTCATCCATTTCCCACTGGTTATAGAGGCACTTTTTTACCAAAATTAAGCAAATAAAGTATTTAAATTGGTTTAATCACTGTTGTTAATCATATATCTTTTAATTTGTCTTCGAATATAGAAAGAATTTTACAGGTGATCACTTAATGAAAACCCATATTTCGAAAAATCTTTACGAATAACAATCAACTACCTCTCCTCTCAATCAATTGTAATTTTCGAAACATCGAAAATAAAAATTTACAAAGGATCAATAATTACTAGAGAAGGAATAAATAAAAGGTGAAAAATGAACAAAACACAAAACACTAAATTTATTGTATTGGCCTCTCTGATAATAATTTTAGCTAGTGGCTGCTCGTCACTATTTCCCTCACAGTCGAGTGACCAATCCATGAACCAAACTGAAGCTTATTTGGCTCAAACAGAGACGGCTTTGGCTCAAAATCAGAATCAGGAAACACCGATCTCTTCTTCGCCGACAGCTGAACAGTCAGCAACGCCGACATTAACCCCAACGGTTACTGAAACACCAACACCGTCTGAAGTCCAGGTGAGTGTGGGACGTGACACCAATTGTCGAAAGGGTCCGGGAACGCCCTACGATATCCTCGGTGGATTGCTGGTCGGAGAGAATTCTGTTGTGGTTGGCCAATGGCTTGGTGGAAATTATTGGATTATTCAAAATCCAGATGGTTTGGGCGACTGCTGGCTTTGGGGTCAGTATGCCACCCTGGAAGGTCCGATTGATTCACTACCAGCTATGACGCAACCTCCAACGCCCACATTTACACCGACGCCTCTTGTTGATTGGAGCGGTGATTGGGAATCGATGATCGGCACTCGACAAAGAGTTGTCACCATCAATCAGAGCGGTGATTCGATCACTGGGACATATATGGTGAGCGGTACAACTCCCTTGAATTTCAGCGGCACACTTTCTGCAGACCATATGACGATCACAGGAACTTACATGGTTGCGGGCACAACCGGTCCACTCAAGCTGTATTGGGTAGGTCCAAATCAATACAATGGAAACAAGGATAACGGCACAGAACAATGGTGTGGTTATCTCCAGGGATCGGGATTGAGCTATCCAAGCCCTTGTTTAGTTCCCTGAGGATGACGCTGTTTTACATGATTTGAAAGGATCGCAGGAACAACGCATCTGAAATATTGGATTGCCTATTGACAAAATAGAACAATTGTTCTATTATAAGAACATCCACAGCCATTAGTATGGAGGTTCTTATGAATGCCAGCCAATCCATCAAACATACCTTTACTAAATCCTTTTTGAGCCTCAAAAACCGAAAAGGGCTGATGTATCTGCTGATCATCATTCTTGCCCTGGTCGCTTTCGAGGCTTTCAATTTCAGCACAACCGATTTTGCGCTCTCGGATCTGCTGGGAGACCTGCGCTTCATGGGCGTCCGCTGGGCAACGCTGCTGGCCCTGGCCTTCTGCGGGATTGATTTTGCCGGGATCGCCAGGCTGTTCACGCCGCAGACCGGCGATGAAGAACCTCGTTCGACCTGGTTCATGTTCGGTGCCTGGATCCTGGCCGCAACCATGAATGCGATCCTGACTTGGTGGGGGGTGGTGATGGCGATGCAGACCCACCCGGTATTGAGCGTGAGTATGGTGAATTCATCCTTCATCAGCAAATTCATCCCAATCTTTATTGCCCTGATGGTCTGGGTGATCCGCATCCTGTTAATCGGCACACTTTCTAAAAAAGGTGACCGTCTACTGCACGATATGAAAGAACCGGACCGAGGGAATTTGTCCCGCCGGGAATATCGCCAGGCACAAAGCCGGGCCGCCCATCCCGCGGGGATGCCGGCAGTGGGGTTCGGACGAGCAGCTTCCGCCAAGCACACCGCTAAAACAGCAGCCAGGAAGAGCAGCTACCAGCCGGAGCCGACCTATATCCCCATGCAGGATGAAGGCGCTTACCGCTCGCTGAAGGCTTCCGGGACCAGCCGCCGTCGAATTTGATATAAAATTGTTGACAATTTTTGGAACACATAGTAAGATTTCGAACGCAATTAATATGCGTTCTGGCGAGGTAGCTCAACGGTAGAGCAGTGGACTCATAAGCCATTGGTTGACGGTCCGAATCCGTCCCTCGCCATTAGCCCAACAATGGGCCAGAGTTCTGAGAAGCTAATTTTCTTGAAAAAGGGAATTAGTTTATGACCTGAAAAGCGTTCCAGCGCTTGATGGTCTGTTCTCTCTACTTTGAGAGCTATTTGGTTGTTAAGGTGCCGTCCTAAAAATGACCTTACGCCAAATGGCGCAATGCACAAGCTGTCCGGCCTGCAAGCCGGATGCTTGTGTTTAAAGGCTAAATTGATTAAATAATCTCAGCACATGTTTCGCCGAAGTTTTTATTCTGTTAGTGGCTTCTTTTGTGCAGAGCATTCGCATTTATTACCAACCCTTTTATAAAGTTATGTAATGATTTTATGACTTAACTTTGACCGAGTCAATGAATAAGTCATTTTCAATTCCATTTCAGCGCCGTAACAGCGACCCGGTAAGACACCGGTCGCAGATGCGGCGCTGTTTTTATTGCGGGCACTTGTCGCATCGCTCCAAGGGCTCTCCTAGAAAATCCATCGGAAAAAATAAATTTCTCAATCCGGAGATATGTCCATTTTTGATTTTTTCGTCACCAACAAAATGATGATTCCTCCTAGGAGAAATGATATACACAGAATAACTAACCCAAGCATAAAAAAGAATTCCAGAGTTGAATTTATGGCAAGTATTACTGAAAAAATTGTGAAGATTCCACCCAAA
>CAVVHL010000003.1:0-346879 GCA_963748065.1 uncultured Chloroflexia bacterium
CCTTGTATCTTTAAAGAGGTAATCTGAAGAGGAAGAAGATACCAGCCAGGGACGTGAGGGTGAATCTGTGCGTGACCTAAGGCAAGAAAGCCTGAAATGTAGATAAGATCCCCTCACGGATTTTTCACAGAGATCGGACGGTATCTGAAGCCTCTCCAGAAGAGATGAGCTTGCATTCACAAGGATGATCCAAACCCTGCGCCTGGCTGGCGGCAACTTAAGTGTAACAAAAAAGAGGTGAGAGATGCAAAGCATTTTAGGGATTGATGTTTCAAAAAGCACGTTGGATGCGGTGCTGATTGCAAACGGGGGCACCTTCCATAAGACGATCCGCAACACTCTTCAGGGTTATCATCAGCTTGAGAAGTGGTTGAGGGACCATGAAGCTGGGAAAGTACAGGGATGTCTGGAGGCCACAGGACAATACGGAGAAGCGGTGGCAGAATATCTGTATGAGTGCGGGTATCAGGTCAGTGTGGTGAACCCGGCCCAATCAAACGATACGGAGAAAGCAAACTTCACCGCAACAAGACGGACAAAGCGGATGCTGCCTTGATTGCAGAGTTCTGTCAGAAGGAGAACCCCGCCCCCTGGCAGCCGCTCAGCCCTGAAATCAAGCATTTACGGGCTTTGGTCCGGCGTCTGGAGGATCAAAAAGCCAATCTCCAACAAGAAATCAACCGGTTGAAGAGCGGCGAAAAGGATAGTTGGGTGGTGAGTGATCTGCAAATCCATATTGATTATTTGCAGGAACGGATTGCAGCCACCGAAAAAGAAATCGAGGATTTCATCAACAGAACACCCAGCCTAAAGTCCCAACAACAGCTCTTGACCACGATCCCTGGGATCGGAGACCTAACTGCTTATATTCTACTGGCTGAAATTGGAGATGTTTCAACTTTCGACAATGCCCCTCAATTGGCCGCTTACGCCGGTCTCAACCCACAAGGACATCGCTCTGGCAGCTCTGTTCACAAGAAAACCCGTATTTCCAAACAAGGTCGTTCTGAACTTCGTCATTGTCTCTATATGCCTGCTGTCGTGGCACTGTCTTATAACCCCGTGATCCAAAACTTGAGCCATCGTATGGCTGGAAGAGGTTCTCTCAAGATGGAGATTGTTGTCGCTGCCATGCGAAAGTTACTTCACATTGCATATGGTGTTCTCAAAAACCAATTGCCTTTTGACCCAAATTATGGCGCTCAGTTTGATTTCTCTTCTTGACTTTCAAGACGGTATCTACAGTTAAATTATCAAAGTGTCGTAGAGGCACCTTTGTGTAGTGCACCCCATTTATTGGACAAAAATTAGGTAGATAAAGTGGACTGAATTCTGAATTGAACAGGACTCAGTCCATTTAGTTTAACCTTGATTCTGCGATTATTGTAATAATCAATATATTCTGATAAACTGCGTTCGAAAGATTGAATGGATCGAAACTCCTGATCATAGTAGAACTCTGATTTGAGGATGCCGAAGAAATTTTCGATCACACTATTATCATAACAATTGCCTCTTCTGGACATGCTTTGTCGGACGCCTTTGTCTTTGAGCAGTTTTTGATAAGATCGCATCTGATACTGCCAACCCTGATCCGAGTGAAGGATCAACTGATCGTTAACCGGGAGCTTCCGGAAAGCACGATTGAGCATTTCAGTAACCTGATGGAAGTTTGGACTTTTAGAGAGGGTATAGCTGATAATCTCCCTATTGAACAGGTCCAGGATTGGGGAGAGATAGAATATTTGCCCCAACACTTTAAATTCGGTGATGTCTGTTGTCCCCTTTTGATTGGGCTTTTCTGCCTGAAAGTCTCGTTTCAAGAGATTAGGGGCAATCTTCCCTTGTTGTCCTCGATAGGAACGATATTTCTTTGCTCTTAGTTTGCAGGTCAGATGCTCCGCCTTCATGAGTTTCATAACCAGTTTATGATTGATCTGAAACCCTTGCTGGTGCAATGCCAGTGTGACCCGCCGATAACCATAACGACCTTTGTTCTCAATACAGATCTTTTGGATCTCTTCTTGTTCTCTACTATATTTTTGAGGTTTATTGAGCTGTTTCAAATGATAGTAATAACTGCTTCTGGGGAGATTGGCTATTAGCAGAAGCAGGATCAACGAATATTTCTGCCTTAGTTCAGAGATAATAGTTACTTGCTCTCTTTTTCCTGTCTTTCCCGCTCCGCAACTAAGGCGTTTAATTTTTTTAGATATTCATTCTCTGCTTCTAGATAATTAATCCTCTCCAGCAGATCTTCTTCCCTGGTCTTCGGTGGTTTAGGCTTGGGTGTCCTGGACTTCCTGCCCTTTTCTTTTGTCCTCTAATCCTTCCATCCCATTTTTCAAGTATCTATGCGCCCAGTTCCAGACCGTTGCTGATCCCTTAATCCCAAAGTGAATACCCGTATCAAGACACGTCAAATGATTAGCGTGCATGTATTTCAGTATGTAATACTTCTCTTCGGCTGTCCAGGGCCTCGTTTGCCTTCTTAACCCCTCCTCTCCATGGGCTTCCATCAATTTTCTGTCGGGGCTAACCACCCTTTTGTCAATACTATATCGTCTGGCTGCACCAGCGATACTCTCTCCTGCTTCAACTGCTTTTACTACTGCTATGCGTTTCTCTATACTATATTTCGTCATAAAAACTGCACCCCTTTCTGTTGGTTTTGTCCAACTTTTGGGGTGCAGTTCATCTTGCAGCGGCTCTTTTTTGTCATTAGTATGATGAAATAATAAAGGGTGTGTTGCTGACCTTCCAAGTGATAGGGTTGTGCGCTCAGAGGAAGAGCATACCACTACGAAGAACAGAAATCCTCTTATACAATTCTTATCGCTTTTGATTATATTTAAATAGAATGATTATTTATGATAGGGAGAATTAATTATGACAGAACAAAATGCTTCGGGAAACCCCATTCCCTTTAAGGCTGAAACCAAACAGCTTTTGAATATTTTGATCCACTCGCTCTACACTGAACGTGAGATTTTCCTGCGGGAACTGCTCTCCAACGCCTCAGACGCCCTGGCGCGGTTGGATTTCGTTATGCTGACCGACCGGGATGTGCTTGACCCGGAACTGCCGCTGGAAATCCGTATTCGCACGGACGAGGAGGAAGGCCTACTGATCGTGGAGGACACCGGCATCGGTATGACTCGCGAGGAGCTGGCCGATAACCTGGGTACCATCGCGCGTTCCGGCGCGAAGGCCTTCGTGGAAGCCGCTCAGGAAAAGGACCGTAAACTGGAAGACATCATCGGCCAATTCGGGGTGGGTTTCTACTCCGCCTTCATGGTCGCGGATTGGATCCGGGTGGTCTCCCGCTCTTATCACCCGGAAGCGCAGGCGGCAGCCTGGTACGCGACCGGTGAGGACACCTATGTTCTGGAAGACGCGGAGAAGGAAACCCGCGGTACGGAAGTGCGCATCAAGCTCAAAGAGGACGCGAAAGAGTTCCTTGATGAGGCTCGACTGCGCCAGGTGATCAAACGGCACTCCGATTTTGTTCAATATCCTATCTATCTCAATGATGGGGAAGAGCCGGTCAATCGTCAGACGGCGCTTTGGCGGCAAAACCCGCGGGAAGTGGAACCGGAAGCCTATAACGAATTTTACAAGCAGCTCACCCTTGATTTTACTGATCCACTCACGTACACCCACATGGTGGTTGATGCGCCGGCTCAGCTTTACGCCGTGCTCTTTGTCCCGCAAAACCCGCAGAACCTGGTTTTCTCGCCTCGCAAGGAACCCGGGCTGAAGCTCTACGCCCGTAAGGTGCTGATCCGGGAGTTCGATAACGATCTGCTGCCCCAATATTTGAATTTCATCCAGGGCGTGGTCGATTCGGAGGACCTGCCGCTGAACGTCTCCCGCGAGAGCGTGCAGTCCAACCAGATCATGGTGCTGCTCAAACGGCTTGTGACCGGCAAGGCTTTCGAGATGCTCACCAACCTCGGGAAGGATGACCCTGAGAAATACATCGAATTCTGGGAAGTTTATGGCGCGCACCTTGAAGGAAGGCGTCGCGATCGAGCAGGAGGAACCCGAGAAGCTCTTCCCCCTGCTGCGTTTCCACACCGACCAGGACCCGACCGGCTGGCATTCGCTTTCGGATTACGTTGAATCGGCCGGTGAAGACCAGAAGGAAATCTATTACTTCCTCGGCGAAGATGCCAGTGCCGTGCGGTACAGCCCGCATATGGAAACTTTCCGTAAAGCCGGCATCCCTGTTTTGGTGATGACGGATCCGGTGGACCCGTTCATGCTGCTGCGTTTGAAGGAATTTGAAGGGCATACGCTGGTCAATGTGGCGGATGCCGAACCGCCGGAGACTGGCGAATCCGAGGAAGAACCCGAACTACCAGCGATTGATGAGGATTCGGTAAAGGACCTGGTTGCCCGTTTCAAAACCGTTCTGGGTGAACGAGTGACCGACGTGCGGACCACAGACCGACTGCATGATTCGCCGGCCCGTCTGGTGGACCCGGAAGGCGCGCCCGATCAATCCGTCCAGCGTGTTTATCAGATGATGGATAAGTCCTTCGAACTGCCCAAGAAGGTGCTGGAGATCAACCCGCGGCATGCCATCATGGTCGGCCTGGCGGATCTGCCGGAAGGCGATTCCCGCTTTGCCCTGGTCGCGGATCAGGTCTATGAAGACGCCTTGCTGGTGGAAGGGCTGCATCCGGACCCGGTCAGCATGGTCGAACGGATCCAGGAACTGATTACGAAAACCTTAGAAAATAACAGGCCCGATTAAGTCTCTGGAGAGTATAGTTAAGAAAAGCCGATTAACAGGATGATTTCCATGGACCTGTTAAATCAAAAAACTGGAACCTGCACTGCCAAGCCCCCCCGTTGAAGAAATCGCTAACGAAGTTGTTCGCGACGTCTCTCAGGTATTTAAGGTCAACAGCGATTCCTGGTGGTATGGGGTATGGCAAAAGTTACTGATGATCCCGGCATCAAAATTTGCCGAGTTCATACGATCAGCGGACCTTAAGGTGGGTATGAAATCCATGTGGGAAGCGGCACGGGATCTGCTGCTGCGTTATTCCGGGGGGTGGGATGTGGAAGGCGGGATTCACCTCCCGAAAGAAGGGCCCTTGCTGGTCATCTCTAACCACCCTGGGGCAACCAATTCTCTGGCGGCCCTGGCTGTTGTGGAACGTCCGGATGTCCATATGGTGGCAAACACAAGGCCTTTTTTGGAAGTCCTTCCAAATACCAGCGCGCATATGGTGTATCTGGATAAGAAGACCCCCGACAGGATGATGGCATTGCGGAATTTAGTCCGGCTTCTGGAGCAGGGCAGCGCAGTCGTTATCCTCCCACGCGGAAACATTGAACCGGAACCAACGCTCTTTCCCGGGGCACTTGAATCGCTGGGACATTGGTCTAATAGCCTGGGAATCCTGCTGAGCCGGGTCCCCGAAACGAAACTGCAGTTGGTGCTGGCTCAGAACGTATTGACCCCGCAAGCCTGGAACAATCCGATCACCAAATTGGGGAAAACGGTAAACCGAAAACACGAGATCGGAATGGTGCTGCAGCTGGTCGTGCAGTCGTTGTTCAATGATTGGAAGATCCCGATCCGAATGACCATGCCGGAGCCGGTCCCCGCTGAGGTCCTGGATCCCTCATTGGATCCACGCGCGCTTAACGCTGCTGTCAAGGAATATGTGGGGGCAGAGATGGAAAAAACTTTTAAATACCTCTAGATCAATCCAGCCATTCGACAATCGTACTTTCACCCTGTCCTACACCCACGCAAAGGGTCGCCAATCCATAGAAGGGCCTGGCGGCAGACCTCGCGCGCCGGCGCATTTCGTATAGCAGGGTGGTCAGGATGCGCGCCGCCGGAACAACCTAATGGATGCCCCAGCGCGACCGCGCCACCGTTGACGTTTGTGATCTCATGCGAAAGCCCTAATCCCTCCATGACAGCCAGCGCCTGGACGGCGAAGGCTTCGTTGATTTCCGCCAGTTGAATATCGTCAATCGACAATCCAGCCCGCACCAACGCTTTCTCAGTGGCAGGGATTGGCCCGAGGCCCATGACCCGAGGTGGGACGCCCATCGCGGCCATACTAACAACTCGCGCCATCGGCTTCAAACCCAGCTCTTTGGCAAATTCCGCTTCCATTACCAAAACTGCTGCAGCACCGTCATTCAATCCGGAGCTGTTGCCTGCGGTGACGGTCCCGTTCGGTTTAAAAGCCGGCTTCAACCTGGCGAGTGCTTCCAGTGAGGTGTCTCGTCGGGGGCGTTCGTCCGTGTCGAAAATGATTGGGGCGCCCTTTCGTTGGGGAACGCTGACGGGGAGGATCTCTTCGGCGAACCTACCCGAATCGATCGCCGCGACCGCTCGTCGATTGCTGGAAAGCGCGAATTCATCCTGGGCTTCCCGGGTGATCCCGGTCATTTGGGCGATATTTTCGGCTGTGATCCCCAAGGGATCGGTACCGTATTCGGCTTCCATTTTAGGGTTGACGAAGCGCCAGCCCAAGGTGGTGTCATAGGTGGTCAAGTTGCCTACCGGGCGTTCGGGCTTGGGCATCGCGAAGGGCGCCCGGCTCATACTCTCGACGCCGCCTGCGATGAAGACCTGGCCATCTCCCGCGCGGATCGACCTTGCCGCAGTGTTGACTGCCGTCAGACCGGAGGCGCACAGGCGGTTGAACGTGACCGCAGGGACGGACACGGGCAGCCCGGCCAGCAGGCCGGACATCCGGGCGATATTGCGGTTATCTTCACCTGCCTGGTTGGCACAGCCCAGATAGACCTCTTCGATCAACGCCGGGTCGAGGTCGCTGCGCTCCACGAGCGCTTTGATCACCAGCGCGGCCAGGTCGTCTGGGCGGACCGAGGAAAGCGCACCGCCCAGGTTACCAATGGGCGTACGGATGGCGTCAATAATCACGGCTTCTGGCATAAGAGTTTCTCCTGTTGGTGAGGTATAGGGAGATTTTACCATTGGGATGAGAAAGGAATTGGGTGATTAGGTAATCAGGCAATTAGGAATCAGGCGTAGGTCACGTGCCGTGGAGCGAAGCGGAACACCCGCAGGGTGCGGGAGCGAAGCGTAGCGCACGTGACACAAGTTGCAGGTCATGTGTGGTGCCGCAGGCACCTTTACCCCTCAAGGAGCGAAGCGACGAAGCCCTCTTTTTAAGGGTGAGGGAAGGGCTGGAAATGGGGTTGTAATAGAACTTACACCTGAAATATAGAATATATTACCTATAGGGACGTCATACGAAGCGTCGAGGAACGAAGACGAATGGATCTCTTCCGAATGCCACCAACAAAGAAAATCCAATTTTGGGACAGCCCAGTCATGGTTTATCATATAATTGACCCTTAACTTCATACCTTTGATGGATCAGGTGACATGATGAACGCAAATGGACAATTTCAACGGGTGGTGATCAAAGTTGGCACGTCCACCCTCACCGCAGGGAAGAAGGAACTCAACCTGGCGCGGATGGTGGACCTGGTGCGGCAGATCACCACGATCAAAGCAGCCGGGATCCAGGTCGTGCTGGTCAGTTCCGGCGGCATTGCCGCGGGACGTGAGATGATGGCATATCCCGAACTGCCCCGCTTCCTGCCCGGCAAGCAAATGCTGGCCGCCGTCGGGCAGCCGCGGCTAATGGCAATATACACCCAACTCTTCACCCTTTACGAACAGCAAATCGCCCAGGTCCTGCTGACCCGGGAAGACCTTTCCGACCGCCGCCGGTATCTCAACGCGCGCAACACGCTGGAAGCCCTGCTGGAATACGGCGTGGTCCCGATCATTAATGAAAACGACACCATCGCCACCGAAGAGATCCGTTTTGGCGACAACGACAACCTCTCCGCCCTGATCGCCAACGTTTTGGAAGCCGACCTGCTGCTCCTGCTGACCGATCAGGAGGGTGTTTATAATGAAGACCCGAACGTCAATCCTGATGCGGAACTGATCCGGCAGGTTGGCGAGGAACCGATCCCGGCAGACCTGATGGCATCCGCCACCGAAAGCCGCACCGGGCTGGGGACGGGCGGGATGGCATCCAAGTTGAGTGCGGCTGAGCTGGCGCGGCACAGCGGCGCGACCGTGGTGATCGCCAATGGGGCTGCGGACCGCGTCATCCCCCGGATCGTGCTCGAAGGTGAACCGCTGGGGACCACGTTCCAGCCGCTGACCACCCATTTGGAAAGCCGCAAGCGCTTTCTGCTGGCCGGGATGGCGGAGACCAGCGGCAAGCTGGTGCTCGACGCCGGCGCGGTGAAAGCGCTGCGCAAAGGCGGGAGCATTCTGCCGGTCGGCATTACCCAGGTGCAAGGGGACTTCGCACGCGGTCAGAGCGTGACCGTCGCGGCCCCGGATGGCAACTCGGTGGCCGTCGGCCTCTGCAATTACAGCGCTGTGGACGTGAAGCGGATTGCCGGGCAGCAGTCCGACCGGATCGAGGGACTCCTCGGCTATGCCTACGGCGCCGAGGTCATTCATCGCGATAACCTGGTGCAGTTGTAAAAAATTAAAAAACGCAATTTAGAATGATATATATAGCGGATTAGGTTTGTTAAAGATTTGATGTGACCCCACCCCTTGGTCCCCTCCCCGTATACAGGGAGGGGAATTCGGCAAATTTTATCCTTCCCCTGTTTACGGGGGAAGGGTGGCTGCGAAGCAGGCGGGATAGGGGAAGAAGGAAGTTAATATGGTCGACTTGAAAAAAATTGCACAGGATGCTCGTAAAGCAGCACTTGCTCTGAGAAATTTGAGCACGGAAGAAAAAGACCGCGCGCTCAACATGCTGGCTGATCGTTTAATTCAAGAGCAGGAAGCCATCCTCACAGCCAATGCGATGGACCTGACTGAGGCGGAGGCAGCGGGATTGTCTCCCGCCATGATCGACCGGCTGCGTCTGAATGAGAAGCGGATGGCAGGGATCGCGGCGGACCTGCGCAAGCTCACCACCTTGACGGACCCGGTGGGTGAGATCTTCGATGAAGAAATGCTTCCCAACGGATTAAGTGTGCATAAGCAGCGCGTCCCGATCGGCGTGCTGGCTGTGATCTATGAATCTCGGCCGAACGTGACCGTGGATGTGACCGGTCTGGCACTGAAATCCGGCAATGCTGTGATCCTGCGCGGCGGCAGTGAAACGCTGCACTCGAACCGCGCCTTGGTCGCGGTGATCCGGGACGTGCTGGCGGAGAGCGGCTTACCGCAAGGCGCAGTGCAGTTCATCGATTCCAGTGACCGGGGCTTGGTGATGGACCTGCTGCAGATGTACGAGGATATTGATATGCTGATCCCGCGCGGCGGCGCCGGGCTGCACCGGTTCTGTCGGGAAAACAGCCGTATCCCCGTCATCACCGGTGGGATTGGGATCTGCCATCTCTTTGTCGATGCGAGCGCCGATCAGGACGCCGCGGTGAAGATCATCCGCAACGCCAAGATCCAGCGACCGAGTGTTTGTAACGCGCTGGATACCGTGCTGGTGCATCAGGATATTGCAGCCGAATTCATCCCTAAAGTAGTTGAGACCCTGAAAACCGACGGCGTCACTTTCCGACTGGGACCGGAAGCGCTTGCACACGTTGAAAGACCGGCCTGACCTGATGGACGTAGCAACGCCAGCCGGTCCGGATGACTTTGATACCGAATGGCTCTCATTGGTGCTGGGGATCAAGGTCGTCAGCGGTCTGGACGCGGCCATGGATCACATCCAGGCGCACAGCACCGGGCATTCCGACGGCATCCTGACCCGGGACGAGGCGAATGCCGACCGGTTCGTGCAGGAAGTGGATTCGGCCGCGGTCTATGTGAACGCCAGCACTCGCTTCACTGACGGCTCCCAAT
Organism: uncultured Chloroflexia bacterium; assembly: GCA_963748065.1. Classification (GTDB taxonomy): domain Bacteria; phylum Chloroflexota; class Anaerolineae; order Anaerolineales; family Anaerolineaceae; genus Brevifilum. The sequence goes on from CAVVHL010000003.1 coordinate 9,857, forward strand.
TGGGCTTAGGCGCGGAGGTCGCGATCTCCACCCAGCGGCTGCACGCCCGCGGGCCGATGGCGCTGGAAGCCCTGACCACCTATAAATGGGTCATTCGGGGGGAGAACCATGTCCGGCCCGATTGAGGTTGAGGTTCTCGAGCCGGTCATTGAACTGCAGCATCGTTTCGCCGACTTACATCCCGCACTCGAACGCTGCCATCCCATCGCGGTTGTCATTGAAGCCGCTTTTCATATTTATGACCTGGATGAGAACCGGCGACCATTATCGCTATATCCAATCCAACCCAGTGCCAATGCCGATCCCGGAGGGTGTCCGGGCGGCTTTCCCACTGAATGAGTACGGCGGAAGAATGGCTTGTGTGGTCACGCCGGATGTCTTTGACGAACTGGACGGCTACGTTACCATCCTGCACGAATTTGTGCATTGTTATCAGTACACCACCTGTGAACCCGGTCTCAAGGAAGACCTGACCGTAGCACGGCAGGCGGAGCAGACCGGAGAGATGATATGGGAACTTCAATACGATTTCCCGTATACGGACCCGGCATTCACCGCGCTGTTTGAGCGTTTCATTCACCGCCGCCGAATAACGAGTGATCTGCCGTTGGCGGACGAGTTGCAGCAGGAACTGAAGGCAAACCTTATCGACGCCAGATTATGAATATATGGTCTGGCAGGAATGGAAGGAGGGCTTTGCCCGTTACATCGAGAACCGGCTGCAGGTCGAACTGGGACTGCCGCTAAACTTGAGGGGAAGAGAGCAGCCCTTCAACAGGGTATCGTTTTACCCGGCTGGCGCGGCTTATATTGATCTGATCGAGCGTGAGTCCCCGGGAACGATCCGTGACCTGCCGGCCCTCTTTAGGAGGCTTCTGCAGCCCGGCTAACATTGTAATTCCCATCAAGGTCAATCATCTGAATTCCATATTTGTATTTATAATTAAATTGAAAATTTCTCATCCAACCGGGAGGGACCGCGATGTCATCATTTGTCTTTGATAAAAAAGTCAGGAAAATATGCGCCTGGGTGTTGCTGGCCAGCATCCTGTTGATGCTCGCCGGGCAGGTGGGGGCCTACGCCGCGATGACGAACGGTTTCACGGTCAAGGTCAGTAATGTGACCTTCGCCAATAAGAACGGCCTGACTGTGCGAGGAAAGCTTTTCCGCCCGGCTAACGCCACCGCAGCGACGCCCGCACCGGGTGTGGTTTACCTGCACGGCTATCAGAACAATCGCGAGACCTCCGACCCCTATGGGATCGAGCTTTCCCGGCGGGGATTCGTGGTCATCACCCTCGATACCCTTGGTCGGGGCAATTCCGACAACCAATTCTCCGAGGATGAACCCGGGTTCGACCCGACCTACGGCGCGGACTCGGCGTTCAAATACTTACAAAGTCTGCCTTTTGTCGACCCGGAACGCTGCGGACTGGGTGGGCACAGCCTCGGCGGTGAGATGAGCTATGCCGCCGCCGTTACCAACCCGGAAGTCAAGGCGATCGTCTTTTCAGGATACGGTTATCTGGAAACGGCCACCCTGGATAATCCGCAGAACATGCTGATGATCCTTGGGAAATACGACGAATATCGCCAGCGGATGACGGGGACGAAAGACTTCGAGGCGGAGTGGATGAGCAGCCCCCAGACTCTGGCCGCGATCGGCTCGACCGGGCTGGCTTTCGATACGACCTATGGATCGTTTACTGATGGCACCGCCCGCCGGGTGCATATGACGCAGACAACCCATGTGGGTGAGAGCTTCGACAAGGGCGCGATCGCGGAAGCGATCAACTGGTATCACCAGGCCTTGGACCCGAATACGTCTCTGACCATTCCCGCGGACCAACAGATCTGGCGCTTCAAGGAGATCGGTTCGCTGGTCGCCCTGGTGGCCGGCATTTTCAGTGTGATGCCCGCCGCCGTACTCCTGCTGGGAATTAAACCCTTCTCGGCGCTGGCCGGGACGCCGTCCTCAGTTTATGTCTGTGATCGCAAGACCTTCCGCAATACCTTCCTGATCAACGCCGGTCTGGTCCTGCTGTTCCTGCCGCTGGTGATGGTGATCTTCGGGATCCATGTCTACCTGGTGCCAATCGATAAAGTCTTCCCAATGATGATGGTCAACGGGGTGGTGTTCTGGTTCCTGGTGATCAACATTATCGGCTTTTTCATTTTCAAGAGGCTGGCTGAAGAAACGCCGCAATGCAGACCCGGCTGTGAATGCAAAGGAACTCGGGGTTTCCGATTCGGAAGACAAGATCAGGCTGGGCTGGTCGAAAGTCTGGCGGTCGCTGCTGTTGGGTGTGGTCCTATTCGCCTTTGTCTATGCCCTGGAGGCGATCCCTGAATCGCTGATGCTGGTGGATTGGCGCTATAAATTCCCTTATGCCAGCGACCTGACCGGTTACCGGTTCTTAATGTTGTTGCTTTATTTCCCGTTGTTCCTAATCGGTTTCATCCAGGTCAATATCATGCTGCAGGGCCAACTGCGTCCCAAGCCGGGAAAGACCCCATTCCTCACGATCCTGCGTAAATCGGTCGTTGGTACCCTGGTGATGATCATCCCGCTGATATTCATGATGGCGCTGCAGTATGTGCCGCTCTACACGGCGGGGATCGTGCCGTTCGTCGGGCCGGGCGGCGCGCTGGTGGGCTTCGTGATTAACATCGAGCACATGATCGTCCTGTTGACATTGATGGTGCCTATATCCACGGTTCTTTATCAGGCGACCGGGTCAGTCTATCCCGGCGCGGTGGTGAACGCCCTGATCGTGACCTGGATGTTCACTTCCTCCTCCGTCATCGCCCCTTTGCCGATATGAGGTTAATGTGGCGAAACCTCTGTCACGTGCGCTGCGCGGCACCACGTGACCTTCATTGAGTTTGTCATTGCGAGGAGGCCGCAGGCCGACGTGGCAATCTTCGATTAGCGCGTCATATAACATATTTCTACCCCGGCAGCATTCAGAATCTAGATTAAAAATGGGTGGGCTCAAAACTTGAGCCCACCCTATTGGTGTCAAATTTAGTATGTTAATAGGAAGGCTTCTCCCTGGGGAGAAGCTGTCTGCGGAGCAGACTGATGAGGGGTAAAAAAATTTGGACGAAAATATACTCGGTGCTATTAAGTAATACAAATAAGATGAATATGGGATATCATCCCTACCCCATCCGTTTTTTAGAAGACTTTCCCCTCATCCGGCACTTCGTGCCACCTTCCCTTTATGCACCCTCCGTTTACACTTCGGGTGTTCCGCTTCGCTTCAGGGAAGGCTTAGATCAATTCACCTATACTCTAATCACCTATTCCCTAATACCTGATTCCTAATACCTAGTACCTAATCCCTAATACCTACTACCTTCCTTCCCCACTCCCCATCCTTTTTCAGACAAAAATCACCATCGAATCATGATTGCTGCAAGAATGTCTGGAAACCAAATTCGAGTATACTAATTACGCATATCCTGCGAACCTCACCAAATCAATGTCCAGGATATTTCAAATCGTTAACTACATAAGGAGGATCGTTAATGCCCGCGAAGGGATATATTGAAGTCAACGAGTTATACTGCAAGGCTTGTGAACTCTGTGTGACGGATTGCCCCCACGATGTTTTGGCGTTGGATATGGAACGACTGACGCCCAAGGGCTACCACCCGGCGCACATGGTGATTCCCGAAGCCTGCACTGGATGCGGCATTTGCTCGAACGTCTGCCCGGATGCCGCCATCACCGTTTATAAGTATGAAACAAAGAAGACGGGGGCTTGAGATGGCGAAACAACTCATCAAAGGCAACACCGCCGTCGCCGAGGCAGCCCTGAGGGCTGGTCTCGAAGCCTATTTTGGCTACCCCATTACTCCCCAAACTGAACTACTCGAGCACCTCTCCGCCCGCATGCCGGAACTGGGACGTCCTTTCGTCCAGGCAGAAAGCGAATTGGGTGCGATCAACATGGTCTACGGCGCAGCCTGCACCGGCAAGCGTGTGATGACCTCTTCTTCCAGCCCGGGCGTCAGCCTGATGATGGAAGGCCTGTCCTACATCGCCGGCACCGAGGTACCGATGGTGCTGGTGGATGTGGTGCGCGGCGGCCCCGGCCTGGGCAACATCGCCCCGGCGCAGGGTGACTACAACCAGATTGTCCACGGCGGCGGGCACGGCGACTATCACATGATCGTCCTCGCCCCGGCCAGCGTGCAGGAAGCGGTCGACCTGACCGCCCTGGCCTTCGACCTGGCGGAGAAATACCGCACGATAGCCTGCATCATGATGGATGGCAGCATCGGTCAGATGATGGAACCGGCGGAACTGCCCCCCATGCAGCCGCTGAAGACAGATGTGCCCGATTGGGCCGTGCGCGGCGCCAAGAACGGTGAGAAGCACCTGCTCACCTCGATCAACCTTGACCCACCCGCTCAGGAAGTCATGAACCTGCGGCTGATGACCCGCTGGCAGGCGATTGAACAGAACGAAGTCCGCTATAAGGGCTATTACCTGGATGATGCCGAATATGTGGTAGTCGGTTTCGGCACCGCCGGCCGGATCGCCCTTTCAGCCGTGCGGGCTGCCCGGGAACAAGGCATCAAAGTCGGATTGCTGCGCCCGATCACAGTGGCGCCCTTCCCGGTCGATGTGCTGAATGAATTGACTGATAAAGTGAAGGCTTTCCTGGTCGTCGAGATGAACGCCGGCCAGATGCTGGAAGACGTCCGGTTGGTTGTGCGCGGGCGCAAACCGGTGGAGTTCTTCGGGCGGATGGGCGGTGTGGTGCCCTTCCCGGATGAAGTCCTGACCGAGATCAAACGCCTGACGGAAGGTCCGCTGACCACCGAAGGTCACCCCCGTGACCGCTGGCTGGCCCGGCTGACCGAGACGATTGGACAAGGAGCGTAAGATGGCATTAACAGATGTCCCAACCAAGATCGTATATCAACGGCCTGAAGTTCTCGATCCCCGAGTGACCCACTACTGCCCCGGCTGCACCCACGGTGTGGCGCATCGGCTGGTAGCGGAAGTGCTGGAGGAGATGGGCGTGATCGAAGACACCATCGGTGTGGCTTCAGTGGGCTGTTCCGTGTTCGCTTATAACTATTTCAATATTGACTTTGTGGAAGCCTCCCACGGCCGTGCCCCGGCCATGGCGACCGGCATCAAGCGGGTCTATCCCGATCACATCGTCTTCACCTACCAGGGTGACGGCGACCTGGCTTCGATCGGCATGGGCGAGATCGTCGGCGCGGCCTCCCGCGGTGAGAAGATCACTGTGATCTTCATGAACAACGCCAACTATGGTATGACCGGCGGTCAGATGGCCCCAACTTCACTGCCCGGTCAGAAGACCACCTCTTCACCCACCGGGCGCGATGTCGCCCGCCAGGGTTACCCGATCCAGACGGCGGAACTGCTCTCCACATTGGAAGGCTCCGCCTACATCGTCCGCCGCAGCCTGCACAACAACCGGGAAGTACGCCGAGCCAAGCAGGCCATCCGCACCGCCTTTGAAACGCAGAAGGCCGGGCTGGGCTTTTCGCTGGTGGAACTGCTTTCCACCTGCCCCACCAACTGGGGTAAAACCCCGGTGGAGGCAAGGGATTGGGTTGAGGAACGCATGCTGCCCTATTTCCCGCTGGGCGATTATAAAGTCTCATCCGCTGTCGCGGATCTCAAGTTTTAGGGAGGGCTGACGATGCAACAAGAAGTGATTATTGCCGGTTTTGGCGGTCAGGGTGTGCTGTTCGCCGGACAACTGCTGGCTTATTCCGCCATGGATGAAGGCAAAGCCGTGACCTGGATCCCCTCCTACGGCCCCGAAATGCGCGGCGGCACGGCTAACTGCACGGTGGTGATCTCCGATGAAGAGATCGGGTCGCCGTTCGTGAAGAACCCGACTGCCGTGATCGCCATGAACCTGCCCTCGCTGGATAAGTTCGAGAACCTGGTTGCGCCCGGCGGCGTGCTGGTGGTCAATGCGTCAATGGTCGACCGGCCGGTGGCACGTGAGGATATCACCGTGGTGAATATCCCCGCCAATGACATCGCCGAGTCCCTGGGCAGCAGCCGCTCTTCGAACATGGTGCTGCTGGGTGCCTTGCTGGGCAACCTGGACCTGCTCCCGCTGGACAGCCGTCGAGAAAGCGCTGGACGGTCACATGCCCGAACGGCATAAGAAATTCCTGAAAGGGAATATCGAAGCGCTCAAGAAGGGTGCGGAATTCAAAGAAGCGGAAGTCGTTTAATAGAAATTGGTTTATAGATGAGTAGATCCCCGGGATTTTTAAAAATCCCGGGATCTTTTTGTATTTATCAGAAACCCTTCCCGACTGCTGACGCAGTCTGCTCTTCCCCTTGTAAGGGGAAGGGTACCTAAGGCGGGATGGGGTTAGTTTTGTCCTTTCGAGAAGCACAGCGACGAAGCAGCGACAAGAAAAATCTACAATCTCCCATCCGTCATCTGCAGAACCACATCGGCAATCTTAGAGATGCTGGTGTCGTGGGTCACGATCACGACCGTATAATTCTCCCGATGCACCAAATGCGAGAGCAGCCCGACGATCAGTTTCCCGTTGGCGACGTCGAGGTTGCCGGTCGGCTCGTCTGCCAGGATCACCTGCGCGCCGCTGGCCAACGCCCGCGCGATGGCGATCCGCTGCTGCTCGCCGCCGGAGAGCATGTGCGGGAACCGGTTATGGACGGTCTGAGGGAGGTCCACTTTGCGGATGTACTCCGCCGCGACCACCGCGGCTTCTTTTGGCGATTGTCCCTGCAGTTCCAGCGGGTAGCAGACGTTCTCCAGACACGTCATCAGGGGGAAGAGGTTGAACGACTGGTAGATGACCGCCACCTTCTCCCGACGATAACGATCCAGGTCAAACGAATCGGTGGGAACGCCTTCATACCGCACCTGCCCGGCAGAGGGCAGCGCCAGGCCGGCCATCAAAGACAGCAGGGTGGTCTTACCCGAGCCGGATTTCCCGATGATGGCATACAGTTTGCCTTTTTCAAAGGCGGTCGAGACGTTCTGAATAGCCGAGATCGACTGGAATTTATTGACGTAACTGAAACTGACGTTCTCGAGTTGGAGTATTGGTTGCATAGAATGAGCCTTCCTTTTACAAAGCGGCGATTGTGACAGCCGCTATTCCTTCGTGAAGAGAATATCCAAAATTTTGGACCTTCCCATAATATAAATGGCGACCATGATGCCCAGGGCGTAGAGCAGTACGAACCACAACAAGTTCAAACCGACATATTGCGCCCAATCCGGCCGAATGATAAGTGCGACCAGCACGGGGACCACCCCGAGCAGGAACAGGAGCAGTTGTTCTAAGAAGAACGCGCTGTAGACGCCGAAGCGTTTGGTTCCCATACTGCGCATGATGGCGAACTCATGCAGGCGGTGACGGGTCAGGAGATAGGACAGGATGAAGCCGATCAGGGTCGAAAGCGCCAGCATGACCGGCCGGATCAGATCCATGAAGGCGATATGCCGCTGGATGTTTTCGATCGCATCATACAGGGTTTGGTCTTTGATCACGACAGCTAACCGGTTGCGGTTGATGATACCGACCTGGCTGTAGTCATGTTCTGCCAGGTAATCCCGGAAATCGGACAGGTTGCGGGTGTCCTTCAGCAGGAAAGTGGCCGAGTTGACGTTATCCGCCAGAACCTCGTTGGAGAGCCTGTATTCATCAGGGATCTCCAGGTCCGGGTACGTCTATAGTGTTGGGCGACAGGGGCGTGGGGGAATCCGGGAGGACAATGTGCGGGTCGTAGGGCCCGGACCTCTCGAGCACATAAACGCCATCCTCGTTCAGAACCGGGATAAATTCTGCGTAAAGGAAATCAAAGGTGATAGGGATCTTTGTGATGAGCGACCAGGGAATATAGACTACCGGCGGCATACTACCCTGGGCATAGGTCCCAACAACCTTGAAGTCGTAGGCTTCCATCAGGACTCCCTGATCCTGAATGGTCCGGTAGGCGGCGAGCCGCACTTTTTGACCGAGTGTGATCCCGTTTTCTTCGGCGAAGCGGTCCGGGAGGACGGCGATATAATCCGTCGTTTTGAAGGCGGAGTTATCATATCCGGTCAACCAGACCAGGTCGGACTCCTGCATTTCTGAGAATTCCGGCAGGATCTTGAGGTTATCGGTGAAGAACAGGGTCGGCATGTGAAGGACCTTATCCTCAAACCAGTCATACCCATAACTGTTTGAGTGTTTCGGGATATCCGGCCGGCGAGGGATCTCTGGGTTGATTCGGTTCCCGTTGGCGTCAAAGGTGACGCCCATATAGGTGTAATGCATTTTGGTGGTCAGCATCAGCTCGCTGACGTAAGGGTTCGATTCCACCATGGATTCCCGCAGAGCCAGAATTTCGTCACTGCTCATCGGTTCCCGGTTCATCTTCCGGAAGCCCCGGGCGAGATATTCGGGATCGAGCAGTTTGAAGATATCCGACTGCAGCGAAAGCGGCACCTCTTTGGAATAACCCAGGAAGGTAGTCATATAAGCCGTGGTGGGGATTTCGTCATAAACGTTGACCGCTTCCACCTGCTGTTGGTGGGCGGCAATACCGATCATGACAATGAATGCTGCCATTAGGAGCGCGACTGCAGGTACGATCAGGCTGCGCAGGAAGTTCCGTTGGATGGACCGCAGTGCGAACCGCAGGCTGACGGTTGGCACCCGGGTAAAGGCCATCGCCTTTCCGGCTTTGATGTCAGGTCCGGTGACCTCTTTGTGCGTTTTGCGTTTTGGTTGCCGCAGCGTCGCCAGGGCAAAGATGGTCGTGATCAGCAGGATCACCAGCACCAGCAATCCCCCGGACAACCATCTGACCCACGCGGCTGTGGTGATTTCCGGGTTAAACACGGTCGGGATTCCCAGGGCGCGTTCGCTGTACCGCATATCTTGTACGGGTGCTTTCTGAAGCGACTCCCAAACGATCTCGGTGATACGTAAGTCAAATGCGCCTGCAACCAGTGTGCCGACGATGGTGGCGATCAGCGCGATCAGCAGGATACCGTAGAGCAGATAGGCACCTGTCCGATTCCGCCCCGTCCCCATCATCATCATGATCTGAGCGGTTTCTCGCTGCCGGCTAATGAAGAGATAGGAGAACAGGATCGCAACAGCGATACCGGCGACCGCACTGACAGTCGTCAGAGTGATGGCTTGTTTTTGGAGGGTCAGGATCGGCTTGATAGCTGCAGCGTAACCCTGGTCTTCCACGGTGACCCCGACGACATCGGGCAGCATGGGGCGGATGGCATCCACATAGGCGCTGACCTCTTTATTGTCGACCAGGACTCGCAGAAACTCGTAGCTGTCCGGCGCTTTATTTACCCATGACGGAAAAGGCATATAGACGGTGAAAGATAACCCCGGCACCTCATTGAAGATCCCGGCGACTCGAATATCGCCCTCGTAAGCAAAACCATCTTCTTCCCAATAGCTGTAGGCTGGGTTTCCGGTAGACGCGTAGTGGAATTTCAGCGGCCAAAGATCACCGACTTCAAGGTCGAGTAGGGCTGCGACCCGGTCGCTGATGTAACAAATGTCTGCGTTGGTGGTCAATCCATTCGAGATTTCGAAGGCGCCTTCTGTCAGCCAGGTCTGGTTGAGGTGGAAAGGCGCGGCGGTCGGGAGGGATGAGGATACGGTGACTGAAAACGATTGATCAATGATGTCGATCGAATCGATCAGGTCTTCCCACAGTCCCCAATCGGCCGATTCGAAGAAATCCGGTCGGTCGGTGATGTCGGTGAATTCCGCAAACTGGTCCAGCCCGGCAGGGGTCTGATTGGTCAACTCGGCGGGACGGATGAAGGTTGCTACACGGGTGTTGCGGACAAAGTTGATCCGGGCTGCTGCCAGGTAGGTATGCCCTTCCTCGAAAGGCGCAATCGCCTCACCGTTCGTGGTCTGAGGGTTGACCTTCACCAGGATCATTTCGCCAACCTCATCACCGAAGATCGAATCCTGCGACACCACGGTCCAGGCGCCTGCCTCATCCTGGAAACGAGGGATGAAAGTAAAGATGTTGATATAAGCAAAGGGTGAGCCCCGCTGGACGATCCCGGTGGAATTGCCGGCATAGGCGAAGATTTCGCGTTCCAGGTCGAACGATAGGACGGCGGAATGGTCTACCAATGCGGGGAGGTTCAAAGCGTTATAAGTTTCCTGAAAACCGGTGTCCGCCCAGGCTCCGCGTTCATCGTGGAGGCCGCCATATTTCAGCGAAACAACGGTGTGGAACTGCTCATCGGCTTGCCGCAGCATTCCCTGCGCGGAATACAACATGCTGCTGCCCAGGCTGACGAAGATGATCGCTGCAGCCAGCAGCAGGATGAATAGGATGCTCTTACCTGGTGAACGGACGACGCTTTTTACGCTGTGTTTTAACATCATGGGCATAGTAAATTCTTTTTGTGAAGCATTGATCAAACCTACAAATTTTTCGGATATTGATATTTTAAGGTTTACTGAAATGACCCCCAAAGGGAATCCGGCTTTCATTTTAGCCTTAAACAACGCCTAGTGTAACATTCTTCTGATGATTCCGCATGGAATTACGTGATCGTGTGGATGAAAAACGGTTGAAATTATGGATGAAAACTGAAAAACATGGATCTGTAATTGAAGATATTTTACCCTCATGGTATTCTCGCTGAGGATATCACCTGCGTGACTATTTTTCTTAACCCGTTATAATATGGGATGCCGGAAAACCATCTCCCGGCGTTAATTTTCTGGTCGAAACGAACCATTTCGACCACAGTTAACCTATGGAAGGTGCTATGAAATTACGTATGTCCTCACCTGATCTCACCGACGCGGACCGCCAGGCGGTCCAGGACGTCTTAAATACACCCAACCTCAGCATGGGGCCCAAGATCGAGGCTTTTGAACAGGCCTTTTGCGACTTGACCGGCGCCAAACACGCCATCGGGGTCAACTCCGGCACGGCCGGGCTGCACCTCTGCGTGCGCGCGGCGGGCATCGGCCCCGGCGACATCGTGGTCACCACGCCGTTTTCTTTTGTGGCGTCCACCAACGTGTTCCTGTTCGAGAAAGCCGTCCCGGTCTTCATCGATATCGACCCGGTGACCGGCAATATCAACCCCGATCTGCTCGAACAGGCGGTGGAAGACCTCTCACTGGGCGGCGAAGCTGCTCGCAAATGGCTGCCGCGCACGCTCCCGGAATTCAACCAGGGCGCGCTCAAATCGGTCAAGGCGCTGCTGCCGGTGGATGTTTTCGGCCAGCCGGCGGATTACGACCGGATCAACGCCGTCGCCAAGCAATACGACCTGACGGTGATCGAAGACTCCTGCGAGGCTTTGGGTGGAGAATATAAAGGCAAGCCCGCCGGCAGGTTTGGCGATTATGGTGTGTTCGCCTTTTACCCCAATAAACAGATCACCACCGGCGAAGGCGGCATGATCATCACCGACGATGACAAAGCCGCAGACTTTATGCGCGCCCTGCGCAACCAGGGCCGTGCGGTGGGCGACACCTGGCTGCAGCATACCCACCTGGGCTATAACTACCGCCTGGATGAGATGAGCGCCGCCCTGGGACTTTCCCAGATGGACCGCCTGGAAGAACTGCTCGAGAAGCGCGACCAGGTGGCAGAATGGTACGCCAAACATCTGGCAAGGATCGACGAGGTCACCCCACCGCAGCTCGTCCCGAACACCACTCGAGTGTCCTGGTTCGTATATGTCATTCGGGTCGCCCCCGAGATCGACCGGGACCGCTTCGCTCGGATCCTTAAGGAGAAAGGCGTCCCGGTGCGGCCGTATTTCGCCCCGATCCACCTTCAGCCATACGTGATGGAAATGTTTGGCACGCAACGCGGCGACTTCCCCGTCACCGAAGACCTGGGTGACCGCAGCCTCGCGCTGCCATTCTCCAGCACCATGACCGAAGAGGAAGTGGTAACGGTTTGCCAGCGCATGACGGACGCGCTTATCGCTGCTCGGAAACTTGACTAAATGAAAACTTCCTGATGGAAAACGAATTCGATCCTCCACGCCGAACCGGCATTCTGATCCAGGGCGGGCTTACCCTATGGTTCCTGGCCGCGGGTGGGTATTTCTTCTTCCTGGCCGCGCAGGACCAGGCTGGTCTGGATTTCCTGCTTCATATGTTGATCGCACTGGTGCTGCTGGCGCCCCTGCCTTTGCTGGTTTACCGGTTATATGCGCTGGTCTCCGCAGTGTACATCCTGCGGCGAGATGGGCTGCGCATCCGGTGGGGTTTACGGCGGGAAGATATTCCTTTGAACGATATCGAATGGATCCGACCGGCGACGGAGCTGGGATTTCGACTGCCGATGCCCTGGCTGCGCTGGCCCGGTGCGATCCTGGGTTCTCGAAAAGTTTCCGAGCTGGGGTCGGTGGAGTTCCTGGCGGCGAACCTCTCCCACATGCTGCTGGTCGCAACGCCCGAAAAGGTCTTTGCGATCTCCCCTCAGGATACGGGTGCATTTATGGCACTCTTCCGCCAGGTCAATGAATTGGGCAGCCTGGCGCCGCTCGAACCGCAGTCGGTTTACCCAACCCTATTGCTGGGCCGGGTCTGGGAAGACAGGGTCGCAAGGCTGTTATTCTTCATTAGCTTTGGTGTGGGGCTGGTCCTGCTTGCCGTGGACGCGATCGCGGTGCCCGGACTGGATACCATCCCCTGGCTCACGCCGGGATCCACCGCACCGGCTGAAAGACTGCTTCTGCTGCCCGTGCTGAATGGGTTGATCTGGCTAGGTGATCTGGTATTTGGGATCTTCCTCTATCGGCGCAGCAGTGACCTGCGCCTGGCGACGTATATGCTCTGGGGGAGTTCAGCGCTGACCGGGCTGCTCCTGCTTTTGGGCAGTCTGTTATTCATCTTTTAGATCCAGTAAACATAAACACCCATGTTGACTCAATTTTTCATCGGATTGGCTGCGGGCGTAGGGATTGCCTGGCTGGCATACCGCGCCGCACGCCTTGGACAGGAGCGGGATGGTTGCGGCGGCCGTTCTCGGTACGGTTGTGTTCGGTTTGGGTGGGCTGGCCTGGGCGTTGGTGCTGCTGACCTTTTTCATCACCTCCAGCGGGCTTTCGGTGTTTTTTAAGTCCCGGAAAGCGGCGGTGGAACAGGACTTCGCCAAAGGCTCCAGGCGGGATGCCGGGCAAGTGCTGGCGAATGGCGGCACGGCGGGTGTATTGGCCCTGGCGTTCTTTCTGGTCAATCAGTTCTCACCCGGAAATAAAATTGTGTCGCTTTTGTGGATTGGATTCGCGGCCAGTTTCGCGGCGGCCAATGCCGATACCTGGGCGACGGAACTTGGGGATCCTCAACCCGACCCAACCTGTCTTGATCACCCGTTTCAAGCGGGTGCCCAAAGGCACCTCAGGCGGGGTTAGCCTGGTGGGGACGCTGGCCGGCCTGGCCGGGTCCGCACTGGTGGCTGGGGTTGCGATATTGTGTGTGCATTTGGGCTGGGCGCCAGCCGCTGAGGTTGGGCTTTTTTGGCAGTTCGTGATCATCAGCCTGGCGGGGTTGTTTGGTGCGCTGGTGGATTCGGTCCTCGGTGCGACGATCCAGGTGATCTACACCTGTCCTAACTGCGATAAGGAAACCGAACGCCATCCGCTGCACAGCTGCGGGACGGCAACGGTGCGCAAACGCGGGCTGCCCTGGCTCAACAATGACTGGGTGAACGCGGCCTGCACGATCAGCGCGGCCGTGGTGGGGATGTTGATTATCTTTTTCGTTAGTTAATTATTCACCAAATTGGGTCATGCAGGTAAAGATTAGAGAATCCCTGTTTTAAAAACGTGAATGAATCATATTTAACGCGTAGAGACGTTGCAGGCAATGTCTCTACAGAAATTGATTGAAAATTCCTACTAAAGGAATTTTCAATCAATCCATTGGATAATCTCGAAACTCATTCACCGCTTCATACAACGCCAATAAGTTCTCTACTGGCACCCCAGCCTGCACGTTGTGGATCGGGTTGAACACGAACCCACCTCCTTCGCCGAAGATTTGCATCCGCTCTCGCACCTGCTCGCGGATTTCCTCAGGCGTCCCAAACGGCAGGACCTGCTGCGTGTCGACCCCGCCGCCCCAGAAGGTCACCTGGTCGCCAAAACGTTCCGCCAGCACCACCGGTTCCATGCCCGCTGCGGAGGTCTGCACCGGGTTGAGGATGTCAAACCCGGCATCGATGAAGTCCGGGATCATTTTGATGACCGACCCGCAGGAGTGGATGAAGGTCTTCCAGCTGGTGTTCGCATGGATCCAATCGTTGATGATCTTGTGGAAAGGCTGGTAGAGGTCGCGGTAGGCTTTAGGAGAAATGAAAGGCCCGTTTTGTGCGCCGAAATCCGCACCGGAAACATAGACCACCGAGACTTTATCCCCCACGCGTCCGTAAATCCGCTTCAGGTTTTCCAGCCCGATCTCACACTGCTTCTCGAAAACCGCCCAAACATAATCCCGCCGCATCACGGTGGACATATACCACTCTTCCATATCACGGATGCCTTTCGGGTCTTTGAGCTGCACGGCCGGCACCAGGGCGATGTCGCCGAAGCCCGTCCCGCCGAAATTACCCAGGATTGCCTTATCGGTCTCGGTGAACAGCCGTGTCGCTTCACGTTCATAGTAATCAAGGTCGGCCGTTGATACAGGTTGGAATTCCTCCAGGTTGAGCGCGGGGTCAAGCTGTTCTTCAACGATCTCCGGTTGGCGAACGATGGCGTCAAAGTAGAAGCCACCCGCCGGCATGCGTCCGCTGGGGGGCGCGGTGGTGTCGCCTTCCGGATACATCAGGAGGTCGCCGTTGACTTCGGGTTGGGTATTGAACCCGCCTGGCACCAGCACTGGCGTGCCGTCGAAGAATGTCCATGGCTTCCAATCCGCCAGGGGGTAACCGAACATGGTGTTGGGGCCATAGAGCCCGACAACGTCCACACCCAAAGCCTCCATCAGGTCCGGTTTGATCTCGCCCAGCATCTGGTAGGGTTCGACCACTTTCACCGGCGTCCCCGGCGGGTCCAGCTTGAGCGCCTGGCGCAGTTTGTAGACGGAACTGACGTGCATGCCCGTGGTAGGACTGGCGCCCAGGTCCAACGGTACCCGATCGGGTTCCTGGTGGTTCAAGGCGGATTGGACGCGTTCTCTGGAATTCATTTTGTGCCTCTTCTGATACTGGAAGTGTTTATATTATAGCCAATATCCTCTCCGGCAATTATGTTCGTGGTAATTGACACTGAATCCCGGCACTTCTATAATCGGGTTAAGCAGGGGGAAGAGGGGACCATCTTATTGGTAGATCATGAAAAGTCGCTTGTTGAATTGAAAGTACAGGCACTCATGAAGGCAGCGTAAACCAGCCTATCGCATCGTTGAAAGAGTCAGTGTTTATGTGTTCCTTGTCCTGGCAATTGTCCTGGGCGGGATGGCTTCGATTGCATCGCGCCAGCCGGTCAACGCCCAGGAGGACAGCCCGTTGGTCAGCGCGTACGCCCATGCGATGCCGAACCGAGGTTGGACGCCGTTGACAGTGTATTATTCCGCATTTGGCTCAACAAGTACGGCCGGAAAGATCGTCAAATATGAATGGGACCTGGACGCCAACGGCCTTTATGATTTCGTCGTCACTGATCCCGGCGGCTACGCACAATACAGTTATTCCAAGCCGGGGATTTATCAGGTCAACCTGCGGGTGACCGATTCAGCCGGGAATACGGCCACCGATTCGGTCCAGATCGAAGTGCTGCATCCAACCGACAGCAGTGTGGATTATTGGACGGTCTTCAATGATTCCAGCATCCGGAAAGTAACCTTTGAAGTCAACCAGGCGGATTGGGATTTGATATGGTCGGATATTGAAGCTAAATTCACCATCCCGGCGGATGCGGTGATCTTCGGGCAGCGGCTTTCCAAGGTCGGCCTGAGGATGCGCGGACAGTTTTCCATGCGTGAATCGGGCGAAAAGAAACCCTGGAAGATCGATACGGATTATTACATCGACGGCCAGGAATACAAGAACCTGAAACAGCTACTCTTCATCAACAGCATTGGCGACCCGACCCTGATGCAGGAGAAGCTCGCCTATGAGATGATGCAGTTTGCCGGGTTACCAGCCAGTTTCACATGTTACGTAGATGTCTGGATCGATATCACTGACGATGACGCAGGTCCGGAGTTCTGGGGCGTTTACACCATGATCGAACGGGTCGATCGCAAGTTCCTGGCGAACCGGTTCGGGCAGGATGCCAGTGACGGGAACCTCTATAAAGCCAGTCATGCCCAGCGCGGGCCGATGGACCTGGCGTATTACGGGGATTCGATCGAAGATTTCCCAATGCAGAACGGGCAATACGCCTATGGGAAGATGACCAATGAGGAGGAAGCGGATTACAGCGATGTGGTTGCGCTCACCAAAGTCATCGATGGCGTGACCTATGGGACTCCGCAGGATTTCGCCTCTGCCCTGGAACAAGTCTTCAATGTGGATTCCTTTTTACGTTATATGGCCGTGGTGGATGCCACCATGAATTGGGATATTTACCCTTATACCGGCAATAATTATTATCTTTACGATAACCCGGCAACAGGTAAGTTCGAGTGGATCCCCTGGGACTTGACCTGGGGAGACAACCCTCAGCACCCGGTGTTCGAAGCCACCGATCCTGGGATGGCGGACCGGACGCCGCTCCACACCCGGGTGTTCCAGGTGCCGGAATACCGCCTGCGCTACGCCGCTTACCTGGATTTATTGATGCGGCACTTCTTTAACCCTCAGGTAATCGCATTAAAGACCATGTATTATCAAAGTCAAATCGCACCCAAACTTTCACAGGGGGAGGGGGACAAAATGTATACCGGTGAGGGCGCCTGGTTTGACCTGGCGTCTTTCCAATCCGCATCCCAGGACTTGGTCACTCGGGTCGAGCAGCGGGATGCATTTCTCAAAACCGCAATTAACAACTATCTGAATGTGCCGCAGTGGGGCAGCCAACCCCGGCGGCAGGAAGTACTGCCCGGCGGTGAAGAACCGCCGCCGGAGGAGGAGATTCCGCAAGAGGAAGCTCCCCAGCCATAATTCACTCAATTTATGGAATCATCAATGGAAGGAGAAGCTATGATTCGCAAAAACAAAATTGTCTTATGCAGCCTGGTTCTACTCACAGTTCTGCTGGCTGTTATTTGTCCGTCAGGTCCGGTGTGCGCCCAGGCGGAAACACAGGTGGGTTTACGGAGGAATTTAATGCCTTGCCGACAGAGGGTTGGGAACATACGCCGGATGTGACCGTCACTGACGGCGCTTTGGTGCTGTATGGCGGTAATTTTGCCATGAAGCTGGGCGTCTGGGGTGATCAGGCGACCACGATCCGATTCCGTCGGAATGCAACCGATGGCGAATTCATCGTGCACTATTTTGCCAGTGACCAGGGAAGTTACAACCTGATCTTTTTGCCCGACCGGGTGATCCTTGAAAAAAGTTCAGGCCCCGACAATGCACTACCACTGGCGGACACCGCTTACCAACCTACGCTTCAAACCTGGATGGACCTCAGCATCAACGTGGCGGATGGCGAACATACCATTGCGATCGATGATGAAACAGTGTTGACAGCCACCGATCCCGACCCCATCGTTCCGGGCGCGATCGGCTTTAATTCTTTTGGACCCGAATCGGTCGAGATCGACAGCCTGAGCCTGACGCCTGCCGGTGGAGCTGAACCTGTGCCCGAAGGGCAAGTCGAACAACCGGTTGCTGCAGCCCAGCCAACAGCAGCCGCAACCGCAGCAGCAACCAGCGCGAATCTCTTTGATTCGATCCAAACCTTATTCAACACCCAGGGCACGCAGGTGGACCTGCTGACCTTCGCCCTCAATCTCCTGCTCTCGGTGGTCCTGGCATTCATCCTTGGCCGGGTGTACATCTATTGGGGCGGTTCGCTTTCCAACCGACGTAAATTTGCGGCGAATTTCATGCTGATGACGGTCACAACGACCTTTATCATTCTGGTCGTGCGTTCTTCCGTAGCGCTGTCCCTGGGCTTGGTGGGTGCCCTTTCCATCGTTCGCTTCCGGACGGCCGTCAAGGAACCCGAAGAGCTGGCGTATTTGTTCTTCGCCATCAGCATCGGGATCGGCCTCGGCGATAACCAACGCCTGGTGACGATCGTAGCGTTCGCTATTGCGATCCTGATCATCGGCCTGTTGAAGCTCTTCCGCCATCGCGAAGCGGATGTGAATTTGCATCTGACGGTCACCAGCCATAACCCGCAGAAACTTTCCCTGGAACAGGTCATGGATGCTCTTAAACCCCATACCGCCAAGCTTAAACTGCTGCGTCTGGATGAAACTGACCAAACGCTTGAAACGGCCTTCCTGGTGGAATTTAAACATGTAGAAGACCTGAATGCGGCGAAAGCGGCGGTCCAGGCGCTCTCGCCCCAGGCCTCAATCACCTTCCTGGATAATAAGGGGATCTGGTAGTGATGCAAAAGCAGGTCAGAGACCAGCCGCTGGAGGAGTTGCGTTACGAACGCAAGTTCCTGGTGGAGCAAATGGATGACCACCAGATCCGGGCAATGGTCCAGCTCCACCCGGCGATGTTCGTCACACCCTATCCGCCGCGCTGGGTCAATAATATTTACCTGGATACACCTGATCTGGCGAATTATGTGGATAACGTCGACGGCGCGGTCGACCGCCGAAAAGTGCGGCTGCGCTGGTACCATGGCCTTTTTGACCCGGCTGCCAGCGCCACACTGGAATTCAAGATCAAGCGCGGCATGGTGGGCCGGAAAATCCAATATCCGCTGGGACCCTTCCAGCTTGAGCAGGACCTGACCCGCGAATCGCTGCAGGCTTATTTGCAGCAGTCGGATCTACCCGAAGAAGTGAAATTCCTGATCCGTGACCAGGTCCCGGTGCTGATCAACCGCTATAAGCGTTGGTATTACGCCACCACCGACGGACGCTTCCGGGTAACGGTGGACACGGAGATGGCTTTTTATAACGTCCGCATGCTAGAAAACACCTTCCGTTTTCGGCATGAGGAACATGCATTGCGAGTGGTCGAATTGAAATATCAAAAGGAGGATGACCTCGCTGCCGGTCGGGTAGCGGGGTATTTCCCCTTCCTGGTCTATAAGAATTCGAAATACGTCCTGGGGATGGACAGCGTCTATTGGTAAAGCCAAGGATTTACAGGTTGATATGGATCGAAATTAAAAAATCCCTCTACAAAGAGGGATTTTGTTGTTCATGATTTTTTCGTAAGATTAATCTGAATCGGATTTTTTCAGCTGTCCGGGAGGGCTGTTACCGTTCTTCTCACTGCCGATCAGACCCAAATCCTGCCAGATCAGCCCCCAGGCGTTTCCCGAAGCACGGTCGGCGAGAATCTGTTCAGGAGTTAGACTGACACCTTCCAGTTGGCCTGTCTTGATCGCCAGCATGATCGCGCCGATGCTGTAGCCGTCACAGTAATACTCCATGACGAATTCTTCTGTTACGCCGAAACGTTCAGCGATTTTCGGTGCCAGAGGGTGCGGTTTATCCTGTTTACCATCCGCACAAAAAGCGCTGTGTTCCTGGAATCCTTCGTTTTCGTCACCGAGGCCATCATTCTCACTGCCGGCTCCGATTTGTTTAATCACAGTTGCTACCCAGTTGTTTTCTTCACCTGCCACAGCTTTGACAAGAACCAAATCACCGACCTCCAGGGAAGGTACGGCAAATTCAGCTGGAATATCGATGATGTAAACATCGCCCTTCTTTGTTTCCACGGTAAGCGAACTGGCATCGATAGCCGTCAGTTCCCCGTTGATATTGATCTTGTCTTTTTGCGCCGATACCGGACCGGCTGCCATCATAGCGACCATGATGGTAATAATCGTCAAAAGGATCGTTTTCTTCATCATGTTCCTCCTTACCATATCTTGAGGATCAATTTTCCAAACCAATTTGCTGCCAGATCTCATCCCAGCTCATGCCATCCGCCAGCATCTGCAGCATGTCTCCGGCTGGCGTATCTGTGGTGGCTTGTGTTTCCAGGGCGACCATGATGTCCTCAAATTCCGCTCCGTCGCAGAACCAGGTCATCACCTGCGCATAATTCGTGAAATCGTAATCACCTGCAATTGATTGGCCTAGTGGATTAATTTCTTCACCCGGACAGACAGTTGTCGATGATTCCGCTGTGGTTGGTGAAATTTCCACGTGGTCATTTGCCGTTGGCTGGGTGGTTGTCTCGGGTGAAATGGTGGGGATGGATTGTGTGGTGCAACCGGCAATGATCAAAGAGGCGAGAACAAGCCAGATAAGCAGTTGTACTCTCATGTCTAAATTATAACGCTTCCCAGGATACAAAAAAGCCCTATCACGTTTGGATGAAGATAGGGCTTCGATAGTTGACTAATTTTAAATTAAACTTCAGCCACCAATTGGGCAATGGTTACCAGGACCTCGACCGCCTTTTCCATCGCAAAGGTTGGGATGAACTCGTATTTCCCATGATAGTAGTGTCCACCGGTGAACAGGTTAGGCGTGGGTAAACCCATATAGGAAAGCCGGCTGCCGTCCGTCCCACCGCGGATGGGCTTGACCAGCGGCTCAAGGCCAACAGCTTTGACGGCCTGAATGGCGATATCCATGATCTCCGGGTGCGGTTCGACCATCTCGCGCATGTTGTAATATTGGTCCGTGATATCAATGTCGACGATCTGGTCGCCGTATTTCAGGTTAATGAAGTCCGCCGCCGCCTGGATCAAGCCTTTCTTTTCTTCGAACTTCTCACGGTCATGGTCACGGATGATATAGGTCATGGTGGCTTCTTCCACCGTCCCGCCGAACAAGAACAGGTGATAGAAGCCCTCGTATACATCGGTGAATTCCGGGCGTTCGAAGACCGGCAGCAGGTCATTCAATTCCATCCCGATCAGTAACGCGTTGCGCATTTTGAGCTTGGCTTTGCCGGGATGTACATTGCGGCCGTGGATGGTGATCTCCGCGCCGGCCGCGTTGAAATTTTCATATTCCACTTCACCGATCTCGCCGCCGTCAACCGTGTAGGCGAAGTCTGCGCCGAACTTCTCCACGTTGAAGAAATCCACGCCTGTGCCAACTTCTTCGTCCGGTGTGAACCCGACCTTGATCGTGCCGTGTTTGATCTCGGGATGGTCGACCAGGGTTTCCAGAGCGGTCATGATCTCGGCCGCGCCGGCTTTATCGTCCGCGCCCAGCAGGGTGGTTCCGTCGGTCATGATCAGGGTTTTGCCAACGTATTTCTTCAGGTCCGGGAATTCATCCGGAGACATGGTGATCCCTTTTTCCTGGTTGAGCACCACTACGCCGCCGTCATAATCCTCCACGAACTGGGGCTTAACGTTCTCGCCCGAGAGGTCGGGGCTGGTGTCCATATGCGCCAGGAACCCCACCACCGGTGCATCGTGGTCGATGTTAGCGGGGAGGGTGGCGGTCACATAACCATATTCGTCCATGGCAGCGTCGATTAATCCCAACGCTTTGAGTTCTTCAACCAGCAGTTTCGCCAGATTGAGCTGTTTCTTAGTGCTGGGATAGGAATCCGCTTTTCGGGCGGATTGGGTGTCGATCTTGATGTAGCGGATGAAACGGTCGATTACGGATTGCATAGCGCCTCATATAAGTGAATAGTGGTTGGTGAATGGTGATTGGTAAATTATGAAATCCTGATTGTGCTGATTGTTCGTGTCCTTTGGATGAGAATCAGTGTCGTTGTTTCTACATTGACGAATTCATGTGAATGGTTGAACATCAGTATTTCACCCATCATTGACCTGCCACAATATTGTAACACCTCCATCTGGCTGAAAGAAATCAAATAGATAGGTTTTGATAGGTTTCTCTTAGAGCTTAGGAGTATAATGGCTCCAATTTGTTTTAATTTCAAGAGTGTTTTTAAAGGTGTTTTCAATGCAAAAGAAAATTCAATTTCGTGACCTCACGCTAAGAGACGGGCAGCAAAGCCTGGCCGCGACTCGCATGACCACTTCGCAGGGGCTGCGGGTGATCAATACCATTTCTGATGCCGGCTTTCCGTTCCTCGAAGTCTGGGGCGGTGCGACCCTCGACAGTGCTGTGCGTTTCCTCAATGAAGACCCCTTTGACCGATCTGGAAGCTTTCCGGGATGCACTGGGCCCTGACTCCGGGAAGATCCAGGCGTTGTTGCGCGGCCAAAACCTGTTTGCCTACCAACCCTACCCGGATGATTTGGTGATCGCCTTCATCAAACAGGCGGTTGATTCGGGTGTGCACGTGATGCGGATATTTGACGCGCTTAATGATTGGCGCAATATGCAAATCCCGATCCTGGCCAGCAAAGCTTACGGCGCGACGGTGGAGGCTGGGTTGTCCTATACGGTCAGCCCGGTCCATACAAACGAGCATTTTGTGCGTTACGCCCAAAGGTTGGTCGAAGAGGGCGTGGATATGATCGCCATCAAGGATATGGCGGGGATTCTGCGCCCCTGGGATGCGCTGCAGCTCTATCGGGATTTGAAGACGACGGTTGATGTGCCGCTTTCGATCCACAGCCATGACACCGCTGGTGTCGGGACCTTCAATGCGCTGCTGGCGATGATCTCAGGCCTGGACGTCATCGACACCTGCATCACGCCTTTCGCATCCGGTCCTTCTCACCCACCGGTGGAATTGATGATCGTCTTCGCGGAAGCGCTGGGCTTGGAACATGGTCTGGACAAAGACAAGGTTCTTGAAGCGCAGAAGGAATTATTCACGATTTTTAAGGAACTCAAGTCGACGATCCCTTATTTCGGTCAGTATTACCATCCGGTAGACTATGCCGATTTCGACCCGCAGATCGTAGAAAACATCATTACCCTGGCGAAGCGGGGAACGCGAGAATCCCTTTTTGAAGGCATGCAGCTCACCCGTGCGCTGCTCAGGCAGAATGGCTATCCGCCGCATGACGACCGGATCTTTGAATCTCAAATTCCCGGCGGGATGCTCTCAAATTTACAGAACCAGCTTAACGAATTGGGACAGCCTGAAATCATGGATGCTGTTCTGGCGGAAGTGCCCTCTGTCAGGAAGGCAGCGGGATATCCGCCGCTCGTTACACCTACCAGCCAGATCATCGCCTCTCAGGCAACCTATAACGTGATGACGGGAGAACCTTATCAATTCGTCTCGAATGAATTCAAAATGCTGCTGAGAGGGGAATTCGGTCGGATGCCGGCGCCACCCGATCCTGACCTGATCGCGAAAGTTCTGGGTGCGGATGAGGCGCCTTTGCCATACAGACCGGCTTCCTACCTAATGCCCGTGTTGGAAGATGACCAACTACCGCCTTACGTCCATACCCAAAAGGAAAGATTGCTCCATCATATGCTGGGTCAGTCGGCGGATGAATTCCTGAAACATCGGGAACTGGAGATGGGTGAGCGGTTGGACAACCTGTTAGAGGATGTCATTGTGGGGATTTAATCCGGAAGTCCGCTCATAAGTATTTTGTTTGTACCCTTTGGTTTTGTATAATCGTTTATTGGGGGTATCCTTTCCATATAGGACTAAAGGAGTAAAAATGTTACGCCAATTAAAAATGAAATCAAACCTTTTGATCTTTGTCGTATTATCAATGAGCTTTATACTGACCGCCTGTCAGCCGAAATCGACGATGCTTACTGAGGAATCGAGCACCGGCGCGACGGAAGCAACATCATTAACGGAGACGAGCGGGGAAACCGACGTATCCGTAGAGCCCCAGGCGGCTTCGACGGAAGATTCCGGTACTGCCGTCTCTCCCAATAATTCTGATGCAAACCCCCTGACTCCTGAACCGATCCCAACGACATTCACAACCAATGACGGGGTGGAACTGCAGGGAATTTTTTACCCGGCGGCGACAACCAATGCCCCTCTGATCGTGCTGATGCATTGGGCGCAGGGTGACCAGAATGACTGGACGGCGATCGCCTACTGGCTGCAAAACCGTGGTTATGAGACCGGAATCCCGGCTGAAGGCCCGACCTGGCTGGATCCGACCTGGTTCCCTGATATTTCCCCCGATTTCTCATTCAATGTCTTCACCTTCACCTTCCGCGGCTGCAAAAACGGCTGCTCGAGTTTTGATAGTGAGGGCTGGCGTAAGGATGTTGAGGCAGCCATGACCTATGTGATCGGGATTGAGAATGTGGATCTTTCCCGCGTGTTGACCATCGGTGCGAGCATCGGTGCGGATGGCGCGGCTTATGGCTGCCATTTCTATAACAGTGAACTTGGTGGCTGCCAGGGTGCGTTCTCACTCTCACCCGGCGGTTATCTCACCATTCCCTATGCCCAGGAAGTTGCCAGTCTGAATAATGAACTGATCCCAAGGCCGGCCTGGTGTCTTTATTCGGCAGGCAATTCAGAATCGGCCGCAGCCTGCGGTGAAGCGACCGGCAGCCTTTACCTGGCGCTCGAATATCCCGGCAGCCTGCATGGCATGGACCTGATCGCTCGTGATGTGGACCCCAATCCACTTGACAAGATCCTGGAATTCATCCATCAGTATTTGCAATGCGATTTATGCTCAATCTGAGATTGGGAGTGAATCAGGTTGCCTGAACGAACTAGGAAGAAGCGTTCATCATCCAAACAAGCCTGGTGGCTGATCGTCCTCCTGCCGGTCTTGCTGGCGCTGGGTGTGATCCTTGCGCTGCAGTTGACGAAACCCAGGGAAGTCCATTCGTCTCTCCCCAAGCAATTAGACCAGACGATGACCTATGAGGTTGTCCAGGTTTACCCGCACGACCCGGAAGCTTTCACCCAGGGTTTGATCTATCTGGACGGTTTTCTTTATGAGAGCACCGGGCTGTATGGACAGTCCAGCCTGCGTAAAGTGGATTTGGAAACCGGGGAAGTCTTGCAGCAGGTCGATATCCCGGAAGGTTATTTTGCAGAGGGGCTGACCGAATGGGACGATACCCTGGTCCAGTTGACCTGGCAGGAACACACGGGCTTTGTCTACAGCCTGTCGGATTTCCAATTCCTGCGGGAATTTGGGTACGCCACCGAAGGCTGGGGGCTGACCCATAACGAAGAACAGTTGGTAATGAGCGATGGTTCTTCAACCATCTTCTTCCTGGACCCGGAAACCTTTGAAGTCCAAAATACGATCAACGTGAACGACCAGGGCCAGGAAATCGGGCTATCAATGAACTGGAATGGGTGAAGGGTGAGATCTTTGCCAACATTTGGCAAACGGATAACATCATCCGGATTGACCCATTGACCGGTAATGTCCTGGGATGGATTGACCTGAGGGGTTTACTGCCTGACGAAGAGCGAACGCAGCAAACCAATGTCTTGAATGGGATCGCCTATGATGCGGCAACGGACCGCTTGTTCGTCACAGGAAAGCTCTGGCCGAAGCTCTATGAGATCAAATTGGTGCCGGTGGAGTGAAGGTTGATTGTTATTGCGAGCGAGCACCCGAAGGGTGCGACGAAGCAATCTTCAATCAGCAGTATTTTGAAATTTGATGTCATCACCAGGGATTCTCGTTTCTAGAACGTAGAGGAAATATTACATGTTCAGACTTCAATAAAATATCGTTCATCAGCAAATGGTGTGCCAGCGATTAACCCCACCTAGTTCCTTCTGCTTTGAAGATACTTTCAATAAGATCCTCGGGATTTAATTTCTCAAAAATTCCGAGGATCTTACTTTTCATTAAGATCTGGTCTACTATAAAATAAAAAATCCCGGGCTGGCAAATTTGCCAGCCCGGGTTGTTTTGATCGGTGGTGTTTCTTTATTTATTTGCTCTTGGATTTACCATCAATCACCTTATCGCCTTGATTGACCTTGACTTCAATGCGCTTCGGTTTGACCTCTTCCTTCTTTGGAAGGTGCAGCTCCAAAACGCCATCCTTGGTTTCGGCCTGGATGTGTTCCACATCGACCGTACCGGGCATTGAGATCGTGCGGGAGAAGCTGCCGAAACGTCGCTCGCGAAGATGATATTTCCCATCTTCCTCGGTCTCTTCACGTTCGTCTCGCACTTCGCCTTTGATGGTCAGGTTGTTGTTGGTGTAGGTGATTTCGATGTTGTCCGGATTGATACCTGCGATATTCGCCTTGACGATATATTCGTTGTCATTTTCGATCACGTCAAGCGGGAGACGCAGGTTGAACTGGTCGCTGTAGGTCAGCTCGCCGTCGTCATAAAACTGGTCGAGCATTCGCTCCATCGCCCGGTTCCAGGTCAGCATTTCACGAAATGGATCACGTCGAATTAAGTTTGCCATCTTTATCCTCCATGATTAGTTGAGTTGATTGACTACATTATTAACTTTAAGGAGGGGACGTTATAAAACCGTCAAAGCAATGTTAGCAAAATATAAAATTTTTGTAGAGGTGGAGGGAATTTCAGAGTGGGATCGGCTTTATGCTCAGACTTTTTCAACCACCCAGAAGTGCGAAAGGCCTAACCGTCGGAACGGCGTTTTTTCCAGCCATTGCAGGACACCACGAAGCAGCTTGCCCCATTTCGGATGGCGGGCGATGATGTTGTCGTAGGCGCCGAAGACCGTCGTGCGGGTGACGAACTTGACCGGCAGGCCGGCAAAGAGGCGTTTCAGGTCCCGCCGGGTATAGACGTTCACGTGCGGGGCGAGTTTATCCCGCCAGCGGCGCGGCAGGTAGTTGACCAGGGGGATGTTTCCAAAATGGTACTTCCCCCGCCAGTAGACGCCGTGTGTCTCGAATGGATAACCCCGGTTGGGGCAGAACAACACCAGGCGTCCGCCCGGTTTCAGGATCCGCACAATCTCATTGATGGTGGCCTGGTCGTCCTGGACGTGCTCCAGTACTTCATGGCTGAGCACCAGGTCAAACGAGTTGGTTGGGAAGGGCAAGTCTTCACCCACACCGTTGACCACCTTTGGTTCCAGAGCCTGGGCTTCCTGCAGCCTTTCGAATTCGATATCCAGGCCGACAGCATGTGCAAAGTCCGGGCTGAGGTGATGCAGGTACATCCCCACACCGCAGCCATCGACGAGCAAATTCCCATTCGTACGTTCCCCCGCTGCATTCAGGACCATCGCCAACCGGCGGCGCTGGCCGTCTCGCCAGACATAGGAGGGTTCACCCCGCAGGGCGGCTTTTTGCAGGTCGCGTGGTTCCGGCATGCTCAATCCTCAGCCTGCGGTTCGATTTCACGGACGTAGGGCATCCAGACCAGGATCGTGGTGCCTTCACCGGGTTCGGAGGTGATCTCCAGATCGCCGCCCACATTGCGGGCGCGTGTTTGCATATTCGAGATGCCGTGACCGAGGGTGAGCTGGACCTTTTGCGGGTCGAACCCGCGACCGTCGTCATGAATTTCCATCAGGACCCGGTCGGGCGTGGTCCAGACCAGCACTTCCACTTTCTTGGCCTGGGCGTGTTTGGCGACGTTCGCCAGGGCTTCCTGGCAGATGTGGAACAGGGCGATGGCATAAGCATCCGGCAGATCTTCCAGGCCCTCGGAAGGGCCGCTGAGTTTGGCTTCCAGGAGGGTGTTGGCGCGGAATTCGTTCACCAATCGCTGGAGCCCATCCATCAGGTCTTCTTCGTAGAGCTGGCGCGGCCGCATGTCCATGATGAAGGCGCGCAGGTCTCGGATGGTGCTGTTGAGGTCTTCGATCGACTGAGTGATCCGTTTGCGGGTCTGTTCCGGTTCCTCTTCCAGCAGCAGCCGGGCGTGTTCGAGTGTCAGCCCGACGGCATAGATCGACTGGATCACGCCGTCATGCAGGTCCATCCCGATCCGCTCGCGTTCTTCCAGCACAGCCAGTCGGCGGCCCTGGATGTTCAGGCGGACGTTCTCGATCGTCGTGCCCACCCAGGAGGCGATGGAAGAGAGCAACTGCTGATCCATCGCGTCCAGCGGTTCATCCTGTTTGGAGGCGATGCTCAGCACGCCCAGCACTTCGCTGCGGCTGGTGAGCGGGTAGCAGGCGATGGTCCGGATGCCGGATTTCTGGAGTTCGTCATTCAGCAGGTAGGGGTCGTCCTTGTACGGCACCTTGACCAGGGCGAATTGGCCGCCCCAGGCGGTCTCGCCGATCAGGCTTTCTTTGAGGGTGAAGCGGTCCTGTTTCCAGAGCGCCGGGACGGCATCGCCCAGGTGGAGGACTTTGTAAAGCGTGTTGAGGTCCTCCTCACTCAGGAAGATCTCTCCAACGTCGACGTTGAAGTAATTCATCACCCGGTTGAGGGCGGTTTCGAGTAGTTCATCCAGTTCGGTGATGGACGCCAGCGCGGAAGCCAGGTTGTTCAGCAGTGCCAGGTCCTGGTTACGGCGGGTGAGTGTCCGGTCGCGTTCTCGCAGTTCGGAATAAGATCGGGCATTGGAAATCGCCACGGCAGCGTAAGCTGCCAGGGTCTCGATCACGCGCTCGTCATCAACGGTGAACGAGTCGCCGTCTTTCTTGTCGGTCAGGTAGATCTGCCCCAGGCGCTGGTTCCCCAACCGGATGGGCACACCCAAAAGCGAGGTCATATCCGGGTGGCCTTCCGGGAAACCGGCTGAACGGGGATCCGTGTGCATGTCGGTGACTCGGACAGGGCCTTCTGCACTGCCGATTACCCCGATCAACCCCAGACCCTTGGGTGGGTGAGGCATCTTGGCGACATCTTCGTCAGGCATGCCCACCGTGATGAACTTGCTGATCGAACCGTCGCTCCCCTGCACGCCGATGGCCGCGTAGGTTGCATCGGATTGTTCGCAGGCGATCCGGGCGATCCGTTTGAGCAGGGAATTGAGGGAGATATCCTGAACCAGTTCGAGGCTCGCCTCGTGCAGGGCGGCCAGGCGTTCCTCGAGTTGTTCACAGGAAAGGGTGGGTTCAACATCCATAGCGGGCTAATTTTACCCTGAATCAATAAGGGATGGTGAATAGGGGAAACAGTGAGCAATGTAAAAAGCATGTCAATGAAGGCTGCGTTCCACTGGTAAAAATCAGTTTCGTTCTCCGGAGCGCGGACTTTAGTCCGCATCAGAACATTGTATTGAAAAAGACATGCCTCTAAATTACTTTAGATTTAATTGAAAATTACGCCATACAACTTATCCGGCAATGACTTAACCATAATTTCTAATAAATCAAATTCCATGATAATTGTGAATCCATTTAAATGAGGATTGTATCCATGCGGACTAAAGTCCGCGTTCCGGAAGATTAATCGTTTCGTGCAATTGTTAATCAAAAATTCAAAGAAATGATTTTCTCCAGAAAATAAGAAATTTGATAGATTTTGGGAGGGTCATTCCGGTATATTAATACTCCGAGATATTGGAAAAGTCATCATTAACTGGAAATCCGGTATGATTTAGCTGTTTATAATTGAAAAAATAAAAGAGAGCGTTATTAAATGACCTCCGGCAAAGAAGAAAAAAAGAAATTCTACAACCTCACTCGGCAGGAACGCCTGGCGCGACTGCAGGCGGAAAATGACCTCTCCGATGCGGACCTGGCAGCGTTGAGCGGCGCGAACGGCCTCACGCCGGACCAGGCGGATCATATGATCGAGAACGTGGTCGGCACCTACAGCCTGCCGGTGGGGATCGCCCGCCATTTCATCATCAATGGCCGCGCCGTCTCCGTCCCGATGGTCGTTGAGGAACCCTCCATCGTCGCGGGGGCATCTTTCATGGCGAAACTGGCCCAGCCTGCCGGTGGTTTCACCGCCTCAACGACTGCGCCTGAGATGATCGGTCAGATCCAGCTCCTCGACCTGGAAGATCCCGTTGCAGCGCGTGAAATGCTGCTGGCGGAGAAGGAAGCCCTGCTTGCGGAAGCGGCCGAAGTTGACCCGGTCCTGAAGAAACTGGGCGGCGGGCCGAGGGACCTCGAAGTCCGGCTGATCGAAGAATCACCTATCGGCGCTTTCCTCGTAATCCACCTCATCTATGACGTGCGTGACGCGATGGGCGCAAACGCGGTCAATACCGCGGTCGAACGGCTGGCCCCGCGGGTGGAAGCGATCACCGGGGGTCGGGTGCTGCTGCGGATCCTCTCGAACCTGGCGGACCGCCGTCTGGCCCGAGCAATGGTGACCATTCGCACTGCCGACCTGGCCTTTGATGATTTCGACGGTGAAACCGTCCGGGATGGGATCATTCAGGCCTGGGCCTTTGCCGCGGCCGACCCCTATCGTGCTGCGACCCACAATAAAGGCATTATGAACGGTGTCGACGCCGTGGTCCTGGCAACCGGGAACGACTGGCGGGCGATTGAAGCCGGCGCACATGCCTATGCCGCTCGCAGCGGCCGCTATACCAGCCTCTCTACCTGGGGCGTCGATGGCGACGGGAACCTGATCGGCACATTGGAAATGCCGCTGGCGGTGGGCATCGTCGGCGGTGCCACCCGTGTGCATCCCGGTGCGCAGGCTGCCTTGAAACTCATGGGAGTCGAATCGGCAAGCGACCTGGCTGAGATCATCGTTTCGGTCGGTCTGGCGCAAAACCTGGCTGCCCTACGCGCTTTGGCCACGGAAGGGATCCAGCGCGGGCACATGAATCTGCATGCCCGGCAGGTGGCGATTGCAGCCGGGGCAGTAGGGAGCACAGGTGGATAAATTGGCAAAACAACTGGTGGCTGAGAAGACCGTCAGGATCGATCGCGCCAAAGCGATCTTACAGGATTGGAGTTGAACAGCGTATGACCGAACATGAGCATCTGGAGACCATTATCAATAAACCCGACCGTCCGGTTGGGATTGTGGGTTATGGGGCCTACATCCCCCGTTACCGCCTGCCCGGGACGGAAATCTCCCGGATTTGGCATGGCGAAGCCTCGCCCGGACCGGTCAAGGAAAAAGCCGTCGCCGGGTTGGATGAAGATGTGATCACCATGTCGATTGAAGCTGCCCGGAACGCGCTCGCCCGGGCCGGGATTGATCCCGAATTACTCCGAGCGGTTTGGGTTGGGTCGGAATCGCATCCCTACGCGGTCAAGCCCACCGGCACGATCGTGGCGGAAGCCATCGGCGCCCCGGTGCATATCCAGGCAGGGGATTGGGAGTTCGCCTGCAAGGCCGGAACGGAAGCTCTGGTTGCGGCGATGGGCCTGGTCGGTTCTCGGATGGGTAACTACGCTTTGGCAATCGGGATGGACACCGCCCAGGGAAAACCGGGGGACGCGTTGGAATACACCGCGGCTTCCGGCGGGGCGGCTTTCATTATCGGCCCGGCGGAGGAATCGCTGGCGTCAATCGATGCGCAATATTCCTTCGTGACCGACACGCCAGATTTCTGGCGCAGGGCGCATCAGATATATCCCGAGCACGGTCAGCGTTTCACCGGTGAACCGGCGTATTTCGAACACGTTTCATCGGCAGCCGCCAGTCTGATGGATGAGCTTGGGATGAAGCCCGAAGATTTTAAATATGCAATTTTCCACCAACCCAATGAGAAATTCCCGTTGCGAGTCGGCAGGCAGTTGGGATTCAAACCGGAACAGATCAAGACCGGTTTGCTGTCGCCTGTGATCGGAAATACCTATGCCGGCGCGGCCCTGGTCGGCCTGACCGCTGTCCTGGATGAAGCGGAGCCGGGTGATCGGATCCTGGTCACCTCCTACGGCTCCGGTGCGGGGTCGGATGCTTTGCTGATCACGGCCCAGGAGGCGCTCCCTGAGCGACGCGACGCGGCCAGAAGCACGCAGGCCTACATCGCCCGGCGTACGGAAATCGACTACGCCACTTACGTCCGCTATCGCGGCAAGATCGCGATGAGGTGATGCGCGGTATGGATAAGAAACATACGGATGTGGTTGTTGCCGGCATCGGGCAGATCCCGGTCGGCGAACATTGGAATATGTCTTTACGCCAGCTTGCTGCCGGGGCGATCCTCCCGGCCCTGAAAGACGCCGAAGGATTGACTCCGCAGGTGATGTACATCGGCAATATGTTGGCGGCATCGGCGTCACGCCAGGCGAACCTCGGCGCGCTGCTGACCGAAGATGTCGGCCTTTCCGGTTTGGAAGGGGTCACAGTCGAGGCGGCGGATGCCTCCGGCGGGGCCGCGCTCCGTTCGGCTTATCTGGCGATCCTTTCCGGTGTGGTGGACGTCGCCCTGGTGGTGGGCGTAGAGAAGTGGACGGATGTGATCGGCCCGGAATCAGAGACACTCCTTTCCCAGATGCTGGACGCAGATTTTGAATCCGCCCAGGGGTTGACGCCCCTCAGCCTGGCCGGGCTGTTATTCCACCGCTATTTGCAGGAATATCAGGTCGAAACACAGTGCTTTCGCCGGCTTCCCGGAAATCGCGCATGCCAACGGCGCAAGCAATCCCAATGCCATGTTCCGGAACCGAATGAAAGAAGGCGCATACCGGCGCGCGTCAGAGGGTGCGGAAGTGTTGAACCTGTTCGACGCCGCGCCCTATGCGGATGGTGCCGCTGCGCTGGTGTTGGCGCGGGCCGATGCCCTGCCAAAGGATTGGAAGCATCCGCTCGTGAAGATCATTGGATCCTCATTGGTCACGGATACACTCTCTATTCACGACCGGCGCCAACCACTGGTCTGGGATGCCGCCCGGCTCTCGGTGGAGCGCGCCTGTCGCGCGGCTGGGGTCATGCCCCGGGATGTGGACTTCTTCGAATATCACGATGCGACCTCGCTGCATGCGGCAATTTCGCTGGAAGCAGCCGGGTTTGCTTCGCAGGGTCAGGGTTGGATGCTGGCGAAACCCGAAGTGATCGGGCTGCAAGGCCAGGTCCCGGCAGCGACCTTTGGCGGGCTGAAGGCGCGCGGCCACCCGCTGGGTGCGACCGGGGTGTATCAGGCAGTTGAAGCGACTTTGCAGCTTCGTGGTGAAGCCGGCGCGAACCAGGTCAGGGATGCCCGAGTCGGGATGATCCAGAGTCTGGGCGGTATGGCCGCCACCGCTGTGACGCATATCCTCAGCAGCTGATTAGCGGAAAAATCATTATTGGTATATTTGATGGAAATCAGGATGGATCAGACGGTAGATAATATCAGGTAAATCCACCCTGATTTAGTATAATTACCCTATCAGAGTCACAATTTAATAGTAAGGAGTATTTCATGAACGTCACAATTGTCCTCTCCTGGATCGTCGGTTTGATCTGGATGGCGGTTGCGGTCTGGGTTGCCTTTTCCGTATTCCGCGCCTACCGCAAGAACCCGATCAAGAAGGCTGTCCTGGTGACGGTTGGGCTGGTGTTATTGGCCGTGATCCTCACCGTGGTCAACAGCGGCCTGGTCTTCATCCAGCCGCAGGAACGCGGTGTGGTCATTTCGGCTTTCGCCCCGGCAGGGTATCGAACGGAGCCGCTTCAACCTGGCTTGTCCTGGGTGATCCCCTTCTTTGAGAATGTACAGATTTACCCGATCTCTTATCAGACCTATACCATGTCGATTGCCACGGAGGAGGGGGCGCGGACCGGAGATGATTCGATTGCAGCCCGGACGGCGGATGGCCAGGAGATCCTGGTGGATTCTTCGGTAATCTTTGCGATTGATCCCGAACAGGTGATCCGAGTCCATATCCTCTGGCAGGATCGTTATGAGGAAGAACTTGTCCGCACCCAGGCACGCAGCATCATCCGAGATATTGTGTCTCAATTCAATGTCAGCGAAATCGTCAGCACGGAACGCTTTACCATGATCGAACTGGTCAATACAGATATGGCTAGAATTCTCAATGAAAATGGATTGACTCTTGTTGATTTCGTGCTGCGTAACATCACCTTCTCGCCGGAATACGCAGCGGCTGTGGAACAAAAACAGATCGCTGAACAGCAGGCGCAGGAAGCGCAGCTGCTGGTGGAAAAGAAGAAACAGGAAGCTGAGCAGGTCCGCCAGGAAGCACAGGGGAAAGCCGACGCTGTCGTGATCGCTGCGGAAGGCCAGGCGGAAGCCCGGGTGATCGAAGCGGGAGCGGAAGCGGAAGCGTTACAGGTGCAGGCGGAAGTCCTGGCGCAGTACCCCGATTTGTTGACCTATGTTTACATCAACAAGCTTTCACCCAACGTGCAGGTCATGTTCCTGCCGTATGACAGCCCATTCATCTTCCCTCTGCCGGAATACGGTCCGACGCAAAGCACGACGGTAGACCCGTCGGCCATCATCCCGGATACAACCACAGGTCAGTAATTTCGAAGGTACAAATCTATGTCAGATAAAGCCACCTCAGGACGCGAGATCCGTTTGACCACGCTTTCCAGCTGTGCAGGTTGAGCATCCAAACTCAGCGCGGAAGCGTTGGCGCAGGTCCTGCAGCCAATCACCGAAGTTTATAAAGACGTCCGGGTACCGAATCTGCTGATAGGTTTGGAGACCCCTGATGATGCCGCGGTCTGGCGGCTGGAGGATGGCCGCGTCCTGGTGGTGACAACCGATTTCTTCACTCCCGTTGTTGATGATGCTTATGATTACGGTGCAATCGCGGCCGCGAACTCCCTTTCGGACGTGTATGCGATGGGCGGCACGCCTTTCCTGGCGCTGACCGTGGCTGCCTTGCCGCCGGACCTCCCCCTGGAACTCTCCCGGGAGATCATCCGCGGACTGGCGGAGAAGACCGCCGAATCAGGGACGGTCATCGCCGGTGGGCATACCATCCAGGATAAGGAACCCAAGATCGGCCTGATCGCCCTGGGTTTTGCGGAAGAGGATAAATTACTTCGCAAAGACGGGTTGAAGGTCGGCGATCACCTGGTGCTCACCAAGCCGCTGGGTTTTGGCGTGACGACCACCGCGCTCAAGCAGCAGAAGGCTACCCCCGAAGATGTGGCGGAAGTGGTTGGGTGGATGAAGCGGCTGAATCGTGATGCCGCCAGCCTGGCCCTTGAGTTCGGCTTGGAGGCTGCCACAGACATCACCGGTTTTGGTTTCCTGGGACATGCCTGGGAAATGGCTGCTGGCGCTGGTGTCGGCTTGCAGTTGAACTTCAATCGAATGCCTTTCATTTCGTGTGCGAAGAAGCATGCCAGTGAATGGCGGTTCCCGGGCGGCGCATCCGACAATAAGCTGTATTTTGGTGGGCATGTTGAATTTGACCCGGAGATCCCCGAAGAATACCAGATGCTTCTGTTTGATCCTCAGACCAGCGGCGGTTTGTTGTTGGGCGTGCCTGAAATGAAAGTGGCGGACCTGCTTGCCGCAGCCGAGGAAACCGGACGAAGCGCCTGGGATGTCGGTGAAGTCATCTTGGGAGACCGGATAACCGTAAAGGCATGACCAAAATTGTCGTAAAGCAAAGTCTCGTCAGGTTTGATAAAAACGGGATTCTTGAGTAAAATTCAGCCGCTTATGAATCTTTACCGATTTCTGAACCTCCATTGCGGATGAACCTCAGGAAACCAAACCAAAATAATGAAATTCTTCAGGCAAAAACGACTTCTCACAGTTCTCTCCATCTTAGGGCTCTTCACGCTCTGGGTTGGCACACCGCGTCCGGTGCAGGCACAGGCCGGTACAGCCTGGGAGATGCTGGCGGGGATCAACGACTATCGCGCAGCCAATGGCCTACCGCCATTGGAGGAGAACATATACCTCAACCTGGCTGCCCAGAACCACGCCGATTGGATCGCGGAAACCGGCCAGGGTGGGCATATCGGTGAAGATGGCAGTACGGCGACCGACCGGGCCCATGCCGTCGGGTACACTGGGGCGATCGTGACCGAGAACTGGGCGCGCGGCCCGGGTTTGACCGTCTACAACTGCATTTATGTCAGTTGGAATGATGAAGCCCATATCGATAACATGCTCGATCCGAACCGTAAGGAATTCGGAGCAGGCGTTGCCCTTGATTCCTCGGGGTTCACCGTTTACGTGGTTGATTTCAGCAATTACGACACCAACGACTCACAGCCGGTGCAGGACATCACTGTCACGCCGGGCGGGCCGACCGCCACGACCGCACCGCTGATCCAGCCGGTGGTCACATCGACGCCGCAAGCAGACGGTACGATCATTCATATCGTGCAATATGGCCAGACTCTTTGGGCGATTGCCGAAGCGTACGGCATATCGCTGACCGATCTCCTGACGTTGAATGGACTGACCGAAGATTCAGCGATCTACCCGGATGAGCAGCTTATTATCTTCCAGGGGACAGGCGAGACCCTGACCCCAACGGCGACCGTCGAGGAAGTGGAGCCGACCCCGACTCCTACCCCGACCCGGCGAGCGAGTGCCACGCCCATGGCGCAGACGCCAACCCCCACCGAGGAACCAACTCCTCGCAGTAATTTCCTGACCAACATCTTCAGCGGGGATACCCTGTGGGTAGGGATCGGTTTGGTGGCGGTGAGCGTATTTGGGATCGTACTGTTGTTGTTCACCTCATCGAGGTTGAAGTAGAAATATTATCTCGTTTCGATAACACCAAAGCACGCCTTATCGGCGTGTTTTTTGTCATTATGAACTTGTAGGTCACGTGCCGCGGAGCGCACGTGACACGTTCTTATCATTGCCAGCGCAGCGAAGCAATCTCAGAATATCAAAAAAGAAGAAATTTCCATCCTAAAGTCAAGTAATCTAAGGCAAAATGGAAGATTGCCACGCCCTCTTCGAGGGCTCGCAATGACAAATGTGTTGGTTTTTGGGAGATCCAGATGGACAGTGTTTGTAGGTCATGTGCCGCGGAGCGCACGTGACACTTTTTACCCGTTTTTATCTGGTGTAAGGTCCACAATAATGGGTCAACGACCCACTCTACGGCACTTTGACCAGGTGCGCGCCCTGGGTGGCGTGGCAGTGGTAAAGTTTGGCTTGTTTCCCCGTCTGTATTTTATACTCCTCGTTCACAGCCGCAATGAACGCCTTCGCCCGGTCATCACGCACCAGGTTGACAGTGCAGCCGCCGAACCCCGCACCCGTCAGCCTTGCGCCGTAACAGCCGGGCTGCTTGAGGCGCGATCTCTACGAGTGCATCCAGCTCGGGTGTGCTGACCTCATATAAGTCCCGCAGGCTTTTATGACCTTCGACCATCTTTGCACCAAACCCGGCGATATCGTCTTCTTTCAAAAGCACAACCGATTGCTCCACGCGGGCGATTTCTTCAATCACATGCCTGGCGCGTTTGCGGATGGTTTCAGGAAGTCGTTCCGCATAGGTTTCAAATTGCTTGGGGGTGACGTCTCGCAGTGATGTAATGTTGGGCAAAAATTCTTTGAGCATTACAACCGCTTCTTGGCAGGCGGCCTGACGGTCGTTATAGCCCGAACCGGACAGTTCCCTTGGTACTTGCGAATTTGCGACGATGATGGCGACATCCTCCGGCAGGGGCACCGGTTCCCAATCCAGGGAGCGAGTATCCAGATAGAGCGCCCGGTTTTCCATCCCGAACATGCAGGCGAACTGGTCCATGATGCCGGAGTGGACCCCGACATAGTCGTTTTCGCCTTTTTGCGCCAGCTCGACCAGGGTCATCCGGTCAATATCCCAGCCCCCTAAGGTCTTGAAGGCTTGCATGAATGCAACCTCCACGGCAGCCGAAGAACTGACCCCGGACCCGATGGGGATATTGGATGTGTAGGTCGCCCGCATCCCCCTGACGGATAAGTCGGCTTGCCGGCAGGCCCAGGCCACACTGGCGGGGTAAAGCGCGAAATTCGGCAGAGGGTGCCCGGAAATGTCCAATTTGTCGTCCAGATGGTCGAGGTCAAAAATGATCGTCTTTCCGAAATCCAGCGCATGGAGTTCAACCAGGTTCGAATCCGAGGGTGAAAAATCGAGCGACATGGTCAGGTCAATCGCCACCGGCAGCACCGGGCCGTCATTGTAATCCACATGCTCGCCCAACAGGTTGACCCTGCCGGGTGCGATGATGGTTTGCGTTTTATGATCCCTGGCGTTCGGTTTCATCGTTGGTTTCCCTCAACTCTATCCATTCATCCGGCAATTCCGTAGATGCGGCTAAAGACGCTTTCCTGGCGTGGGTATAGGTTTTGATCTGCGCTTCGCGTTTCAAGGCAGAACTGTGATCCGCAACCTCTTCCACATAGACCAGTTCCACCGGGCCGTACATGCGTGTGAACCTTGCGCCGCGACCGGCGTTATGTTCGCTGAGTCTTCGCCGGGGATCGGTGGTCCAGCCGGTGTAGAAAGAGCCGTTTGCACAAAGAACCATATAACAATAATAGGCCATCAATGATCCAAAAGGATGGAATCCTTTTACCTCCCGATCAGGAATAATGCGATGGACATCAGGGGTTTACGGATGATCAGATTCACCAGGTCCAACCCGAAAAGCGGCAGGACCAGCAGGACAATTAACAGGATGAACGGACTGTAGGGGCGGATCCGTTCCATTGCCTCGACCCAGTGATCCGGCAGAAAGAAAGCAATTACTTTTTCGCCGTCAAGGGGTGCCAGCGGGATCAGGTTGAACAGGAATAATGCCAGGTTGATGAAGAGAAATTCCAGCAGGAAGTCGCCCCAGGAGGGCAGGATCGCGCTGGTACCCGATATCAGAGGTACCCAGCCAAACCGCAGCGGGATTGCCGCCAGAACGCCCAGCAGCAGGTTGGTGGTCGGTCCGGCCAGCGAGACCAGCATCATCCCGGCTTTGGACTTGCGATCAACGTAATACGGGTTGACGGGGACCGGTTTGGCCCAACCAAACCCGGCGACAAGCAGCATCAAGGTGCCCATAATATCCAAATGCGCCAGCGGGTTGAGCGTCAACCGCCCGTACTGCTTAGGTGTGGGATCGCCTAATAGCGTCGCCACACCGGCGTGCGCGAATTCATGGAAGGTGAATGCCAGCAGCAGGGTGATGATCCTGGAGATGAGCGTGGGTAGGGAGAGGTTGAAAATCATAATTATTTCAGGCTTCCAGATTGAAATTGGTGTCGGAATCATTATAACATGCGTGAATTTGTCCTATTTATACTGTTCAGCTTTTAAAGCTTAATTCGACCAAATAGGTATAATTCATATATCCTAATGAAAGGCCACCTATGAGACGTGCGTGGATCAACTTCCAAACCTGGCTGCGGCCCTTGTTTGGAAAGGGTGTGAATGAAGAAATTGTGCAGGTTGAAGGCGGTAGTTATGCCACGATTGACGTGCCGGCCTTGCAGAGAATGTTGAAGGAGCGCGCCGACACCTTCCTCCTGGTAAACACACATATTCCCTTCGATGGTGATATCCCGGGGACGGATTTCTCAATTCCCTACAACCGGATTGAAGAGAACCTGGATAAGTTTCCGAAAGACAAACATGCAGACATTGTGCTGTATTGTATGAAGGATATAACCTCCCGTATCGCTGCCAAGCGTATGGTTGCAGCCGGTTATGATAACATCAAGATCCTGATAGGCGGCTTCATCGCCTGGCAGGATGCCGGCCTTCCATTGATCATGGAGAAATAGCGTTATTTGCAGATGAAACCAAATTAATCACTGAACTGATAAATTAGAGGTGCTGATATGGATAAGAAAAAAATGCATTCCGTTCCACTCGAAAAAGATGAGATCACACCAAAACATCTTTATAAATCTCGCCGACGTTTTCTCAAACAGATGGGAATTGCCGGGTTGGGTGTGGCTCTGGCAAGTTGTGCACCATCCGTTACGCCGACGAAGGCGCCAACTGCAAGTGGGAATGGGCAGACCAGCGTACCGACGATTCCATCGCTTGATGGCACCACCGATGAGCTGGGAAATCCGCTGACAAGTTATGATGCCGTCACAGGGTACTGCAATTTCTATGAGTTTTCGACCTCCAAGGAGGCTGTTGCCGGATTAGCAGAAGATTTCATCACCGAACCATGGTCCGTCGAGGTTAACGGCCTGGTCAACAACCCGAAAACCTATTCGATGCAGGATATTTTAGATACCTTCGACCTGCAGGAACGGATCTACCGGATGCGCTGTGTGGAAGCCTGGTCGATGGTGATCCCCTGGACGGGTTTTCCTCTGAGCCAGCTTCTGCAGGAAGTTGAACCCACTTCGGATGCCAAGTATGTGGCTTTTGAGACGGCTGTGATCCCGGAAGTGATGAACGGTGTGAATTCAGGTATGTTCCCCTTCCCATATTTGGAGGGTTTACGTCTGGATGAGGCAATGAATGATCTGACGATCCTGGCGACGGGGTTGTATGATGAGCCGATGCCGCCGCAGAACGGTGCACCGATCCGGGTCGTCGTGCCCTGGAAATATGGCTTTAAAAGCATCAAATCAATCGTGCGGATCTCATTAGTTGCCGACCAGCCGCCGACAATGTGGAACACCATTGCACCGAATGAGTATGGCTTTTATGCGAATGTCAATCCGGATGTGAACCATCCTCGCTGGTCACAGGCGACCGAGTTGCGGATCGGCGAAAATAAGCGCCGTGATACACTTTTTATGAATGGATATGCGGATGAGGTAGCCTACCTTTACGAGGGGATGGATCTTACGGTTAATTATTAGGCTAATTAGAAACAATGCAGAGGCATCGCTGAATGAGTAACCAGGTTGAAGATCGAAAAACAGAATCGCAGCGCTTCCAGCTTAAAGTGCTGGCGCATTTCATTGGACTCCTGCCGTTGGTCCTGATGATCGGCGCTTATGTCAGGGGTGAATTAGGATTCAACCCGATCGAGGCAGCAACCCAAAAGACAGGACGAACGGCCCTGGTTTTCCTGCTCTTGTCTCTGGCGAGCACACCTGCTCGCCGCCTGCTGCGGTTGCCAGTAGTTGGTTTTTTACGCAAACCCTTCGGGCTTTATGCCGCCTTCTATGCTTTCCTGCACTTCCTGGTCTTTGCAGTTTGGGATTATGGCTTGAATTTGTCTTCGATCGTGAATGAGATCCGGACCAAACCTTTCATCATCGTGGGCTTGATCGCGCTCCTGATCCTGATCGTTCTTGCGGCGACATCTTTCCGAAAATGGCAGCGGGAATGGGGTAAGCGCTGGATTTGGCTGCACCGATTGACCTACCTGGCGGCGCTATTGGTGATTGTGCATTACCTGTTGTCCGTCAAAGGCAATCTGCTGACGCTGCAAGGAAATTACACCCTGCCGCTGGTTTTAGGTGGCATATTGGTGGTCCTGCTAATCTTGAGGCTGCCCTTTGTTGTGAAAAGGCTCAAGCCTGGACCAAAAATAAAATAATCATCCCAGCTGTAGTTACACCTCAACGAATGTTTCAACACCAATTGGACAATATGGTATATTTGCGCATATGAGGACTGTTTGGATATCTTCAAGAGGTTCTTACGCCTCAATGTTATATGAACATCCGGAAGGATTACTAAATCACACCGGGACAAGAAAGGTGTCTCGAGCGTGAAAAGAACCTTGCTTCCAACCCTTAAACGAGACTGGCATTGGACGGCTTATCTGGAATTGATCCCGGCGGCTTCGTTTTCTTTAGCCATCCTCGCTCGGTTTTTAGGTTTTTTTCTCCTGCCGGATCTCAATAAAGTTCTTGTTTTTGGCATTCTTTTCATCTATTTTTTGATCTCATCTCTATTTTTCATTACCCCGATCCTCAAAAATCTTTTTGAACACCCAAAAGCACTGTTGTGGATCACGGCTATTAGCGTCGTGATTGCTTCTATTGTGATCTTCGTTCTGCCTTACCAGAACATCGTACTGCGGACTGTTCATGAATTGAACATCCGGGTACTCGAAAAGTCGGCTCCGGTTGTGATTGAGGACTGGTCGGGCACCTACGGCAACCCGGTCGCCTTGGAGGAGATGACCACAACGGGTGATGTCCTTGATGATGCCGTAATTCTTCAAAGTGGTGGGACGCTGTCTTACACTCGCGAGATGACCGGAGGTGTAAATTTCACCTTGAGCGCACCTGAAGACGATGCGGCGTTGATTGTCCGATGGGATGGCGAGGAACAGCAAGTCCAGGTTCAAGCCGGGGCCAGCTTACTCATTACCACGGATCCAGCGGCTCAGGGAACGCCCTCAGCATTGATACGTTATTTCGCTCTTGGGGTGAAAATAAAT
Organism: uncultured Chloroflexia bacterium; assembly: GCA_963748065.1. Taxonomy (GTDB): domain Bacteria; phylum Chloroflexota; class Anaerolineae; order Anaerolineales; family Anaerolineaceae; genus Brevifilum. The sequence goes on from CAVVHL010000003.1 coordinate 51,852, forward strand.
GATGGGTTGGCATTGTTCCTGGCAGCATGGCTGTTACTTGGCCTTATTCACCTGACATTGATCGATCGATCTGCCAATTACAAAATCAGATTTCCTGAGCTCCAGCGTTATTTGCTTGATTACCTGATTCTTGGCGGAATATTGCTGATCATGGTCATGATGGAACGGCGTTTGCTTCCAAGACGAGAGGTAATGAACTTGAGTGTATTGTTGCTTGGGTTCACTTACCTCGTGATAAAACTTTTCGCTTTGGTCACGCGTTCTCTCCCGATGATCGTCTTATGCCTGACGATAGGCGTGAATATCTTTGCCAACTTTGCCTGGTTTGATGGACGCCTGTTATCCGTCAGGCACCTCGTCGACGGCAGCTTCAATGAGCTTGCGATCGCGGTCAACCCATATGAACCCACCTTGATGTCGGTCGGGTTCTACAAACAGTTGAGGGATGCTGAACTGATCGTTGCACCCGACTCTTTCTTTGCAGAAGAAGTAAATGCGGACCGTTTAGTCAGAATTGATTATGTCGATATGGATGTTGTGGATTTCCCGGACGTACTTACCGGAGAGGACCACGCACGATTATTGATGATGCCCGGGTGGACGGAATGGGATAAGCGTGTGCGCTGGCGCGTATTACTTTTATAAAGCGGATTTGCCCATCGAATCTCCGATTGCCATATTTACATATCAGGACGATGTTTTTCTGGTACCCATACAATACACAGAAGATCTGGGGCTGTTCCATGATTTTGTTTTTGATTGAACTATATCTCCTGGGCTGTGGCATTGCCGTCCATTTCAGGGAGAAACTCCCGGATTTGTTCCTTTCTATTATTGCGATCCTGTTGGGTTTCTTCGCGTATTTTATCAACATTTTGGCCCTGGTCTTACTAAATGTACAAATCTCAATATTGCTAGTCTCCGTTTTATATAGGTTGTGAAATCATCGTGTTGTTTATCTATCGATGGATAAAGATCGAAGCAGTCCTTCCTTAGATTTCATCGCTCTCAAATGGCGTTCGTTATTGCCGGCGGACTTTTCCTGCTGGTTTCATGGTTTTTCTATCGTCAGGTTTTTGTTTTTGTCTCGCCGGATTCCATGTATATGGTTGTTGAAGGGCAGAGTTTCCTTGAAACCGGGTTCTCTCAATGGTATTTTGCCTCGCCATTGCTTTGGGGCATTTTTGTTCCGATCATTCAAACCATCGGGATGCTATTTGGGTCGGATTACAGCTGGTTCGTTCAGCCCGTCATCAGCCTGACATTTTTGCTGCTCTTTGTAATGATGGTTTATAGAGCAAGCCGGCAACTATCTTCACGTAAAGTTCTCCCGATCATTTTGGCACTGCTTGGCGCGGGGGTGATGGTTTCGGCGAATATGTATTGGGTTGCCCAATTCTATATCCACACCAATCTGGATAGCGGGATAAGCTTATTCCTGGTAGTTATTTCGCTTTACTTTTCTGTAAAGGATAAACAGGATAGCTGGTTGGGAATAGCTGCCATTTTTCTGATCATGTTTGGAATGACTAGGACTGAAAATGTGATCATCGCCTCATTGATCATCATTCTGGTTGTCTCTTCTCGGAAGATCGGCCATCGAAAATTAATGTGGGCCTTCTTGCCATATTTGATTTTTCAAATCGTATGGAACCTGATCGTTCTTCAGATCAATCCGGTCGCCTTCGGCAACCTGATGGATACCGATCAATTAGCAGCGGTGACGGTTGGGCTGGTTGTATTGATCGGATTCCTTTTCCTGACAAAGATTCCCTGGATCCAGCGCAACATTCTTCCCAGAATACCCCTGTTGATCGTGACTGGTATTGCACTTTTATTTGTAGTGGTTTTCGTTCAACACCCAACGCAAACATTCCGAAATATCTGGAATAATTTTTCAACAATGTTTGTGACTGGCAAATGGCTGACGACGTTTTGGTCGGTTGTATTGCTGCTGCTCCTCTTTAAACCAATGAAGAAAATAGTGTTCAATTCGCTTTATGAGATCGTCATATTTGGCTTTTTCAGCATGATCGTTATTCTAGGGGGCATTAAGGGGAACTATCATACTTTCTGGTATGACAGCGCGAACCGGATGTATATCCACATCCTGCCTGTGATGGTTTTCTATCTGACTTTAAAGATCAGTTCACGGTATTCACTTTCCGAAGGTGTACCTGTTGATGATGATATGGCACATCCCGGCCCATCGCAATCAGATTATCCCAATTCAAAAGCGCATCAATAAAGTATGCTAAAAACTTCCTCAAATTACCAATAGGTTATAATTTCATCCACCAGGAATGAAATTATCTTAGCGAATGAAATTATGGGTAAAAAAACGAAAAAGATCGAGCGAATTGATCCACAATTAATAACGAGTGTGATCGAGAGAACGAATCTTGAATTCACGATTTCAGAATCTGATCAGGCGGAGATGGCGATCCCATCTTATTTACACAGGAACCGTCTGATTAAGTCGATGTTCTGGCACCGATATGACCGAATTCATCAATTAGTTCAATTAGGGAAGAATATGCAGGTCTGTGAATTCGGCTGTGGGTTGGGTGTGTTCCTTCCAACGCTCGTCAACGCCACCTCAAAGGTCTTTGCAATTGACCTCTTTCCGCAATATGCCCAACTTCTTACCAAAGAATTGGATTTGGATGTTGCGTTCCTGGATGATCTCTCCAAACTTCCCGATCAATCCATGGACATCATTTTCGCGGTTGAGGTAATGGAGCATTTGGACGATCCCGCTGAGATCACGCGCATATTTCGGAGAAAATTGAAGCCCGAAGGTAAACTCATCGTTTCCAGTCCGACGGAGACTCTCTTATATAAATTTGGCCGTTTCCTGATCGGTTACAATAGATACCATAAATATCATAAACAAAACGCATTCCAACTCCGGGAGATCATCCGCAGGAATGGATTTGTTTTGGAGGAGACAGTCAGATTCCCAAGTCCATTCGTGCCGTTGAATTTGATCTTCCAGTTTCAAGTTGTATAACTATTGTTGAGGCGCTGTCATGAAGTATTCCATTGTTCTACCGGTATATAACGAAGAGACGATCATTCCGACCACGATCGGAAGGATCATTGAGGTTTTCGTTCAAAAGGATTTGGATTGGGAAGTTGTGACAGTGGATGATGGCTCTTCCGATAAGAGTTATGAAGTGCTCAAGGAAATGGAATCCGAATTTCCGCAGTCAATGAAGGTTATCCATCAGCCTTATAACAAAGGTAACGGCGCAGCGATCAAGGCCGGGATCAAAGCGGCATCCGGCGATTACATCATCTGTATGGATATCGACGGCCAGCACGACCCGGAGGATATCCTGCGGATGCTTCCTTATCTTGATGACTATGACCTGATCGTTGGTGCGAGACCTTTCAAAGAGGATGGGACCTGGTACCGTAACCTGGCCAACAAATTCTATAATCGGCTGGCTTCATCGTTAACCGATTTTAAAATTGAAGATCTCACCTCTGGTTTCAGAATCTTCAAAGCGGATGTGGTGAAGCGTTTCTATCATCTCTTCCCTCAACGCTTTTCATATCCGACCACAAGCACGCTGGCATTGCTTAAAGGCGGCTATAACATTAAATATGTACCGATCAATATCCGCCCCCGCCAGGCCGGCGCAAGCAAGATCAGGCTGTTCCGGGATGGCTTCCGTTTCACGACGATCATCTTTAAGATCATCCTCTTGTTCGAACCCATGCGTGTGTTCATTCCCGTGACCGTTGCTTCATTTATTCTGGGTTTGATTGGGATGATCATCAGCATCCTTCAGGTACACCGGCTCTATATCCCCAATTCAAGTGTGATATTGTTCGTCCTCGGCGTGATCTCATTCCTGATGGGTATTTTGGCCGAACACCTCACCGCCATTCAAATGGCGATCATTGAAGAAGACTGATTCCGTCAAGATAAGCGAAGAAAAGCCTCTAAAATAAAATCAAATTCTTTTAAATAAAAGATCCCGGAGATTTAGTAAAATCCCGGGATCTTTATTTTTAGTTCTTTGATATCAATATCTTCAAATTCTTAATAACCGAGTCTTTCATCCCGGATTTCGCCCCACTTTAAGGCATCTTCGATGCCTTTTTCGATTGAGAATTTGGCTTCCCACCCCAATAGATCGAGCGCTTTATTCGCGTTGGCATAAGCGCCGGCCACATCCCCGGGACGCGGCGGCATCTCCTGCTTCCTGAGCGTCTGCCCATAGACTTTTTCGAATGCATCCACCATTTCACGAACGGTCACGCCTTTACCGGTCCCCAGGTTGATCACAACATAAGGCGTGGTGGGATCTTCCGCCGCCCGGATGACCTCATCGAACTGCTCAACCGCTTTAACATGCGCCATTGCCAGGTCCCAGACATGGACATAATCCCGCAAACCCGTGCCATCTCGTGTGGGCCAATCCGTGCCGGTGATGTTGAAAATCGGTTCATCGCCCATCGCAACCGAAACCAGTTTCCCCAGGATATGGCTGGGTTCTTTGATAGGCATCCCCGAGCGCATCTGCGGGTCCGCACCGATGGGGTTGAAATACCGCAGGGCGATCCCCTCAAGATCATAAGCATGGGTGAAATCCTGCAGGATCATTTCCATCATATACTTGGTGCGTGAATAGGGGCTGTTGGGTTTGAGCGGTGATTCTTCGGTCACCATAAAACCGGAGACCACGTCGTAAATTGCCGCTGAAGAACTGAAAACCAGCCGGGGATAACCCAGCTCAGCCAGTTGATAAAAGAAGTCCATCGACTTGACCACATTCTCGTGGTAGTAGTCGTAAGGTCTTGAGACCGATTCGGGTACCACGATCAGCGCGGCACAGTGGATGGTGGCGAAGATGTCCGGATGGTCGGCGAAGATCTGTCGTACGGTGTCTTGGTCGGCGATATCCGCTTTATAAAAGATGTAGCCTTTGGTGAATTCTTCCCGACCCGTTACCAGAGAATCGAGGATGATCGGTGTATGACCGTGATCTTTAAGCGCGGAACAGATCGTACTGCCAATATAACCTGCGCCGCCGGTGATCAAGATTTTCATCGTTCCTGCTCCTTTAGCTGTGGTTTCCTGAAAACCCATTCTAACATTGAAGGACGATTATGGCTAACCTGTCGTGTCTGAAGGAGATCTCTTCCTTTTATTCACTTTTGCATGAGTCGATAAATTTTTTAAACAGGTTTTGCGTACCGGCATCATCGGGTAAACACTCGGGATGCCATTGGACGCCCAGCGCGAACTTTTCTCCATTGACGACCAGACCCTCCACCAGCCCGTCCGGCGCAAAAGCGATCGCTTCAAGGCCATCGCCAACTTTGTCAATTCCCTGGTGATGCAGGCTGTTGACCTGGATATCATCTTCATCAAAGATGTTGTTTAGGATGCTGCCGCAGGTCAGACTGACCGAGTGGGCGATCTTGTCCCTTGGGTAGCCCGGGAACCAATCGTGTTTCATCGCCTCCGGCAGCTGATCCTGAATATGCGTATGAAGTGTGCCGCCAAAAGCGACGTTCAAGACCTGGATACCCCGGCAGATTGCCAGGAATGGCAGATGTCGGTCCAGGACGGCTTTCAACAGCGTAAATTCCAGCCGGTCACGTTCGGGCTCGATGCCATAGACCCGCGGGTGCGGTTCACCGTTGAAATGCACCGGGTCGATGTCACCGCCGCCGGTGAACAGGATCCCATCCAGGGTGTCCACAAGGTCAATCGCACCTTGTTCGTCTATACCAATTGGGATGATTAACGGGAGACCGCCAGCCCTGCTAATTGCGTTGATATAAGCCTGCCCGACCTGGCAGATGGTTGCCCCTGACTTGTTTTGAGCCAAACCGCTGGTGATGCCGATAATGGGCTTTGATCGAGATGGCATGGGAGCTCCCTGAAACAAAAAAACCTCATCGGGAATCAACAACGATCGTTTGACACGGTGCTGAGTCCTGATGAGGTGAGATACCGGCTGAAGGTGGTCCCTGTCCGGTAAGACGTCAAAGAGACGATATTTTAGAAGCGCTGTTTGAGGCGAGCGCTCTTCCCGGTGCGTTCACGCAGGAAGAACAGGCGGGCGCGACGGGTCTTTGTGTGCCGTTCGACAACGACCTTCTGAATGCGGGGGGACCGCAGGAGGAAGGTGCGTTCAACGCCGATGCCGTTACTGGCGACGCGCCGGACAGTGAAGGTTGCGTCGTTAGTGCCGCCGGTTACGAACAGGACTGTGCCTTTGAAAACCTGGATGCGTTCCCGGTCACCCTCTTTGATCTTGAGGTGGACGCTGACGGCGTCGCCGGGGAACAACTCAGGGATGTTCTCATTGACAGGTGCTTCAACTGATTTTAAGAGTTCCGCTTGGTTCATCTTACGTTCCTTTATTTACAATGATAAATATCACGCCCTTCCGGACGCGAAGAGGGATTATACCATGCACGTCAGGAGTCAGCAAGCCTGATTTGAGGCCGATTTCGGTTATTTCGTCTAAAATCCTTTATTTGTATTATAAAATTTTTTGAAGTGTTTAATTTAGACTTGTTTGTAAAAAATTCTCCTCCTATTTATTCTTCCAAAACCAAATAATTTTTGAAAGCCAGATGATAGAATTGGTTTATTATGAATTTTTCTAAACGTGGGCACAGTTTTTTCATCATCACAATTTGTTATATCCTCGCAGCATTGTTGGGACTCTGGGTGTTTCAGATGCTCCGGGTCGAACTCTGGCTGTCACTCCTCGCCGCTGATCTGACTGCCACCTTTTTCATCTGGCTGGCTAGCCTGATATTTAAAAATGCCTCACTTTACGATCCGTACTGGAGCGTGCAGCCGCCGATCATCCTGGGCTTAACGCTTGTGTTCCTGGGGAAGTGGAATGCAAGTTCGATATTGCTGGTATTGGCGGTATTATTTTGGGGTGCACGCTTATCGGCCAATTGGATGATCACTTTTCCCGGTTTGCATCAGCAAGACTGGCGCTATGACCAACTGGAGCGGCAGAGCAAGGGCTTCTTCCCATTGGTTAGTTTGTTCGGGATCCAGATCATGCCCACCCTGATCGTTTATGCCTGCCTGCTGCCGGGGTTCTATTTCCTTGTGCGCGGCGGCGGATTGAACCTCGGCGTGATTTTGGGCATCGCGGTGATCTTTGGCGGCGCAGCGTTGGAACTGGCGGCAGACCGGCAGATGCAGCAGTTTCGCAGGCACCGTACGAGCCACACCCAGCTCCTGCGTACCGGTTTGTGGCGCTATTCACGGCACCCAAACTATCTCGGTGAGATCAGCGTCTGGTGGGGCGTTTATCTGGTTCTCCTATCGGCCTATCCACAGCTTTGGTATCTCGGATTCGGTGCCTTGGCCAATACTTGCATGTTTCTGTTCATCAGTATCCCGCTGGCTGACAAACACCTGGCGACCTATAAGGAAGGGTATGAGCAATACAGGGCGAAGACGCGTATGCTCTTACCCATTCCGAAGCCGCACAAACGAGGATGAATCCCTATTCCCTTTTCATACCCGATATGTTATACTAATTCGGCTGTCAGAGTGTCTGGCAGACTATTTCACACGCTTCCGGATTTGTCCTGCGTGCCCATATGATGGGTGAGGGACAAGCAATGATGGAGGCGGAGGCTAAAACGCAAAGGAGTATATCTAGTATGTCACCCGTTGTTACAATGAAAGCGCTCCTCGAGAGCGGTGTCCACTTTGGTCACCGGACCAATAAATGGAACCCCAAAATGCGCCAGTATATTTTCACCGAGCGCAATGGGATCCATATCATCGACCTCCAGCAAACCGTCAAACTGCTTGACGATGCCTACGATTTCATCCGCGATAAGGTCGCGGCAGGCGGAACGGTCTTGTTCGTCGGCACCAAACGCCAGGCGCAGGACACCATTGCCGAACAGGCGGAACGTTGTGGGATGCCCTACGTCAACGAACGCTGGTTGGGCGGTACGATCACCAACTGGTTCACGATCCAGAAACGTATTTTCGAACTCGAACGTCTGGAACGCATGCGCGATAGCGGCGAGATCAACCTGCTGACCAAGAAGGAAGGCTTGATGATCGAGCGTGAGATCGCCAGGTTGGAAATGCGCCTGAGTGGTATCCGCACAATGAAACGCCTGCCTGATGTCCTCTTTGTGGTGGACATCAATCGCGAGGATACGGCCGTGCATGAGGCGAACCTCAAAGAGATCCCCGTGGTCGCGATGGTCGATACAAACTGCGACCCCAAGAATATTGATTACCTGATCCCTTCCAACGACGACGCCATCCGTGCCATCAAGCTGCTGGTCGGGAAGATCGCCGATGCAGTGATGGAAGGCAAGACTATCCGCGGTAAGGAAGCCGAAGAAGAGGAAATGGCCGAAAAGGCGATGCCCGCTGAAGTTTCCCGCTTCACCGAGGATGAAGAACTGGAAGATGAAGCCCTGTTGGGTGAATCGACCCTCAAGCATCTTGGGTCTACCCTGAAGCCGAAGAAAGCTGACCTTGAAGATGAGGAAGATGAAGAAGAATTCGTCGAGGAAGAACAAGGCGGCGTAGACAATGTTGAAACCCCCAAGGAAGAAGCTGAGGAAGTCGCTGAAGCTGAAGAGGAAATGGAAGCCGAAGACGAAACAGCGGAACCTGAGGAAGAAGTTGCAGCGGAAGCTGAGGCCGAATCGGTAGAAGACGTGGAAGCTGAAGCTGAAGACGCCGAGGCTGACGAAGAAGCTGAAGCCGAAAAAGACGAAAAAGCGGAAGACGAAGAAGCTAAAGAAGAATAAACTCTCTGCAACAGATAAGATAGGAAATTTAAGTATTATGGAAATTACCACCGAAATGATCAAAGAACTACGAGAAGCCACCGGATGTGGCGTCCTCGATTGCCGTGCGGCCTTACGAGAGGCTGATGGCGATTTTGAGAAGGCTACGGACGTTCTCCGTGAGAAAGGCCTGGCAAGAGCCGCCAAACGCGCGGGACGGGAAGCCTCTGAAGGCGTCGTTGAAGTCTATACCCACGGCGAAGGCCGCCTGGGCGTGATGGTTGAAGTGAACTGCGAAACCGACTTCGTCGGCCGCTCTGAGGGTTTCCTCAGCCTGGCCCATGAGCTGGCGCTGCAGGTTGCTGCCGCTAACCCACTTTATATGACCGAAGAGGATATTCCGCAGGAAGCCCTTGAACGCGAAGCTGCGATTGCAGAAGCACGGGCCAAGGAAGAGGGCAAGCCTGAGAACATCATCCCCAAGATCGTTGAAGGCTACCTCAAGAAATACAAGGAAGAAACCGTTTTACTCAACCAGGCTTATATTCGTGACGGCAGCCTGACCGTCCAGGACCTGATCAACGAACAGGTCGTCAAACTCGGCGAAAAGGTCATCGTCCGGCGATTCGTTCGCTGGGAGCTGGGCGAAGAGTCCGGCGGTGACGTCGAAGACGCTGAAGAAGAAGCATAACAAATTCAAGGCCAACCCCCCGGTTGGCCTTATTTCTATCCACCGACAAACATAATTTGGGAGGTGCGATGAGCGAATATGAGAATGGGTTGAATTACAAACGGATCCTGTTGAAATTGAGCGGTGAAGTCCTGGCCGGTGAGGAAGGTTTTGGGATTGACCCCAATAAGGCGAATGAGATCGCCGAACGGATCAAACGCGTTCACGAGATGGATGTGGATATCGCCATTGTGATTGGCGCCGGGAATCTCTGGCGCGGGAGCCGCGGCAAGCACGCCGGTATGGACCGGACGACTGCGGATTATATGGGCATGCTGGCTACCGTCATGAACGCCCTGGCGCTGATGGATGCCTTCGAACGGATCGGCGTGGAGACCCGGGTTCAATCAGCGATCGAGATGCGCTCAGTGGCCGAACCCTATATCCGGCGCAGAGCGATCCGCCATCTGGAAAAAGGACGGGTGGTCATCTTCGGCGGCGGCACCGGGAACCCTTACTTCTCCACTGACACCGCGGCGGCGCTGCGCGCGATGGAGATCGGCGCGGAAGTGCTGATCAAAGCGACCAAAGTGGATGGTGTGTTCGACAAGGATCCGGTCAAATTCGACGATGCACAGAAATTCGACCACCTTACCTATATTGATACGCTCAATCTGCGCCTGGAAGTGATGGACAGTACGGCTGTCTCGCTTTGCATGGAGAACAAACTCCCGATCCTGGTGTTGAACCTGTGGGACGTGGAAGCGCTGCCCAATGCGCTGCGTGGACAGGACGTCGGCACCCTGGTGAATGAGGGATGAGGCTTGACCAGCCGGAGGATATAGAATAGAATTTAACGCCTGAAAGAGAGCCCTCGTAGCTTAATGGATAGAGCAACTGCTTGCGGAGCAGTAGGTTGTGCGTTCGAGTCGCACCGAGGGTACACGAACCGTTCGAGAATCATCTCGAGCGGTTTTTGATTCCGTATTAACCCATCCATTAACACCTTGTTGGTATGACAGATGCCTGCTTTCCGGATATGCTTTTCAGGTAAGAATGAAATAACCAGAAAAGGAGCACTTAATGAATACCAACAAAAAATCTGTAAAAGAGCTGGGCGATGTTAAGGTAAATGTAAAAATCAAGCTTTCCGCATTTTGGGTCACGTTGATGCTGTTTTATATTTATGCGGATATTCTGGGATTTTACACACCGGGTGTGATTGAGAATGTGATTTCGGGCGAAATCGGCGGCGTTCAGATCACCCAGGGCTTCCTGGTCGCCATGGCGGCCTGGATGGCCGTGCCAACCATGATGGTCCCGCTCTCCCTGATGCTGAAGGCCAGGGCCAACCGTTGGGTGAATGTCATTGCAGGTGTTATCTCGTTCTTCGCACTTATCGCCACTTTCTTTGCAGGTGATTTTTCGATCCGATACGCAATTCAGGCGGCGCTTGAGGCTGTGATGATAGTGTTGATCGTTTGGCATGCCTGGACGTGGCAGTAAACCCTTGAGGATTTAGTAGTCTTTGAAGATTAGGTGCTTATTCGTAAATGCGCTTTGAGGAACGCCGCGATATCATCCAGTGATTGGGTAGCTTGCGGTAATGATAGGAATATTTGCCATACATGCCACATGCGCGGGTAAATTTCCAGCCGCGCATCGACGCCTGCCGCCTTCGCCAGGCGAACGAAACGGACCGCATCTTTGCGCAACAACTCTTCTTCCCCGACGTGCACGAGTATCGGCGGCAGCCCCGCTAAATCGCCAAACACCGGCGAGATCAGAGGGTCATGCGGGTCGCTGTTTCCCAAATAGGACTGGGTATAAAATTTGACGGCTTTTGCAGGTAACAGCGGGTCTTTGAATGCTTGCGGATTGTCCTTCGTCGAAAGTTCGGTCACCGGCGAGAGGCAGGCTGCGGCCGCGGGGAGCGGCCTATTATTGTCACGTAATTTCAGCATCATCGTGATGGTCAGGTTCCCGCCCGCCGAATCCCCGGCAACGACAACGTTTCGGGAAAGGATCCCTTGCTTCAACAGCCAGAGATAGGCCGTGGTGCAATCGTCCAAAGCCGCAGGGAAGGGGTGCTCCGGCGCGGTGCGATAGTCCACCATCAGGACCCGCACACCCATCGTTTGCGCCAGATAAGCGCACATTTGGAGGTGCTGCGGGGTCTGACCATAGACGAAACCGCCCCCGTGGAAATAGAGCAGCACCTGATCCATTGAACTATCTTGGGGAGACGATCCACTCGCAGGGTACGCCATCCGCGCGGACTGCTTCCCGAGTCACACCTTCCGGCAGATGCACGCGTGCCACCCCTCGCTTAAGGAGTCGTTTTGACACCGAAAGCGGGACGCATTCCTGGAAGAAGCGGATCAGGGGTAACGTCCTCCGGATTTTTCGTTCGATAGGGGGAAGTGTCACAGTTTTACCCTTCTACTGAAATGAAACGGTCAAGCCAGATTTACGGAGAAGCGGTTTTGTTGATGTGTATCATGCAGAGGCTTCATCCTTCCTGGTAATCTTTAACACTTCTTGACACCGGCCAAATCCTGAATGGGTAATCAGATAGAGAAGACCGGCTGGCATATGTATCGTAGATTTCAAATGGGAGCTGTGACTCTGAGATGGCTTTCCACAATTCACATACATTGATTCTTGTTCCATCGATCAGGCTGCGGCGGAAATAAGAAATACCGCTTGAGATATTCCTCAAGCGGTATTCGAATTAATGATGTTTCGAAGCGGATAGTAAATACTAGGCTTGACTTTCAGCCTTTTGTAACTTAGGGAATCCTTTAATGGCTTTCCAGAAAAGCCAAAATATGAGGACCAATTCACCAACGAAGGTGTACTGACCAAGTGCAAGATTATAGGCTGGTGAAACCAGGATCCCAATGCTATCCACCAGGTAGCCCAACCCTGCGATCCCCAACAGGATGCCCAGCCACCAGGGCATGGGCTTGAACCGGATTGCCAGGTAGCCGACCAACAGCAGGTGCAAGCCGAACAGGATCAATCCCAGGTCCCAGCTGCTTTGGAAAGCCTCAATGCGGCTCATGGCCTGGGCAGGCCCCGCAGATGTAAGCAGCGGAATCACGCTGAAGAGTTTACTGATCGCGTAAGCATAAACGACCGCATAAACAATTCGCAACAATGCCGCCACCAGTGCGAGGGTCCGGTTCCCCGGCTTGAGGATCACGAACAACGCCCAGGCGACAACGACATCCAGCACGGCTACCACCAGAAAACCGATGGCGGCGAACTGGAAAGACCCCTGGGAAGCTAGGACATTGTCAGCCGTGGATTGTGCATTCCCCGGCACGACCAGGTTTTGCATGACCCCGAAATTGGCATAGGCAGCCAGGACGGACATTAGCAGTAATGCGATCCCGCCGATCAGTGCTGCGGTACGCAGCTGTGAACCTTTGGGTTGAAAATTTGATTCTTGAGACTTCATTTATTTATTTTCCTTTCTTTATTTCGAGTGTTTGTATTCTACTTAGCTTTGCGCCGAAAACCAAATGGCAATGTTCAATTTTTCTGAGTAATCAAATGAAAACCGGCCTGGGGTAAATGCATCTTAAATTCCTTGCCCTGAAATGAAACTGGCAATGGCGGTATTCAGATCGAGACGCCCAGCCTTCTCCGGCCAGTTTGTGGTCCCGGAAAAACAGATATAGGAACTAGTGTATAAATAGATTGAAAGTGTCCAACGTATTCATTACCTTATGCCAAGGAGAAAGGAAATATGGATAAAAAGAAATTCCTTACACGTCGTTGGAATTACATCATCACCATTGTCCAGGGCATTCCCACCGTTGCCTATATGATCTACGGACTTGCGACGCCTTTGGGCGGCACACAAAAAGGGATGATCATCCTTTCGGTGCTGGGCGCACTTTTTTGAATTTTCCTTGAGTATCACACGTCTGCGCGGTTCGCGCAGCTTCAGAAAAGTGTTGATCCTGACGCTAAAAAACCAAGCCCGTCGGGTTTTGCTTCGATCATTCTTTTGGTGTATAGCATCCTGTTCTGGTCCTTTTTACTTCCGTTCTTCACCCCCATGTCCTACCGTGTAGGCTTCGTGATGTATACGATCATCTTACTGATCCACCTGGCTGCCAATACCTATATCAATCTGCGAATTACCACGCCAGCACAATATTACGCTTTCCCTTTGCGGATCCCTTGAGGATAGACATCGGTTTATTCCTGGATGAATCCCCTGTGTAATCCAGACATTGGACTGGTTTTTCGGCACGAGTGTAGATATTTGAACCCTCACCGCACAGACAGTATAATAATTCCCAATTCCCGACTCATCACACGAGGGCTTACTGGTGAAAAAGATCAAATGGTATGAATTCCTGACTCCCCTGTTCCTGGCGATATTTCCGATCCTGTCGCTGATGAACGCTAACCTGGAGTTCGTCACCTTCACCGCGATCCTGCGCACGCTTTTCATTTCGCTGGCGGTCACGGCCGTCTTCTATGCCATTTTTTTCCTGACCTTGCGCGACCCGCTCAAAGCCGGCCTGCTCTCGGGACTGCTGACCTTGCTCCTGCTGACCTATGGCAACGTCTACCTGCTGCTGACGCGAGCGCGCCGGGCTGGCGATCCCACACTGGCTGCTGCTGACGATCTACGCCGTCCTCTATCTCGGCGTCGGCGCGCTGATCGCCTTCAAATTGAAGGACGCCAAAGCGCTGAACTCAGCCATCTTGATGGGTTTCCTGGCGATCAGCGTTTACCTGTTGATTTCGATTGGCATTTACCAATACCGGGTCTATCACACCCAGGCAGCAGACGAGGCCAATGAAGACGTTGGTTCAACCCTCTCGGAAGCGGAGATCGCCAACCTCCCCGACATCTACCTGATCCTGGTGGACGGCCACGCCCGCTCGGACGTGCTGCGGGACGTCTACGGCTATGACAATACCGACTTCACCAACCAGCTCGAGGACCTCGGTTTCTGGGTGGCGGATTGCTCCACCTCGAACTACCCCGGCACCTATTTCTCGACCGCCTCGATGTTCGGGATGGACTACCTGCACCACATCTACACGGACGGCACGCTGGTCTTCCCGCCGCTGAACGAGAGCACGGTCTTCCAGACCCTGCAGGACCACAACTACCAGACCGTCACCTTCGAGAATTTCGTCTTCGAGCATTTCAACATCAACAACGACCTCCGCTACGCCCGGGAGGCGACGCTCACCGGCAGCATCAGCGAGTTCGAGAAGCTGGTCGTCGACACCTCGATCCTGCGCATCCTGATCGACATGGACGGCGTCTTCCCGGAGTCGTGGGTGCGGCCCTTCGATGACAACCTCTACCTGCGCCACTACCGCGACACGCTCTATGCGCTGGACACCCTGCCCACGCTGCCGGACGCTGCCCGGCAACAACTTCGTCTACGCCCACCTGCTGGTGACGCATGACCCCTTCGTGTTCAACGCCGACGGCACCTTCAACCCCACCCGCAAGATCAATGGGGAGGAATATGTTCAATCGGCCGAATTCATCGACTCCGTACTGCCCGGCATCCTGGAAGAGATCATCGCCAAATCCGACAAGCCGCCGATCATCATTGTGATGGGCGACCACGGCGCGATCGTCAAGGGGCGGCCGATCGAGGAACGGATGATGAACCTGTTCGCCATCTACCTGCAGGGGCAGGACCCAGCCCAGGCCGGCTTCTATGAGAACCTCTCGCTGGTGAATGTCTTCCGACTGCTGTTCAATGATATGTTCGGCGCGGACTACAGCCTGCTGGAAGACCGCAGCTATGAGATCTGGAACAACGCCGACCTGGCGGATATCGACGCCGTCGTGTACCCAACCTGCAGCCCCTAGGACATGATGAAGAAATTCTTGTTAGCCTTTTCCCTGGTCATACTCCTGACCGCCTGCGTCCCCGTGCCGGTCGTCACCGACGCCCACCGCGACGGAACCCACGGTCACGGCGACCGCCGCGCCGACCGTAACCTCAACCGCGGCCGTGACGAGCACGCCGCGCGTGCGCCCGCGGATCATGCTCTTCATCGGGGACGGGATGGGCGCGGAGCACCGCAAAGCCGGGCAGTACGCCGAAGTGGGCGAAGCCAACCCGCTGGTGATGGATTCGCTGCCGGTCTTCGGCTGGATGGTCACCGATTCCTACGGCGGCACCCTGCCGGATTCGGCCGCCGCGGCCACCGCGCTGGGCACCGGCGTGCGCACGGATATTGAGATGGTTGGGATGGATGTGGAGGGCAACGCGCTCACCACGATCCTCGAGATCGCCCAGGCGCAGGGCATGTCGGTGGGCCTGGTCTCCACCAAGTTCCTCACCGACGCCACCACCGCGGCCTTCGCCGCGCACGTGCCGGAGAGCGGGATGCGGGCCGAGATCGCCGCGCAGTTCCTCGAACACCGGGTGGACGTGCTGCTGGGCGGCGGTGAGGATGACTTCCTGCCCGCAGGCGAATCCGGCTGTTACCCCGCGCCGGGCAACCGCACGGACGGGCGGGACCTGATCGCGGAAGCGCAGGCGGACGGCTACACCACGTCTGCGACGCGGCTGGCTTCGCCGCGCTCGACCCCGCGGTGGATACGCACGTGCTGGGGCTGTTCGCCGATGAGAACATGGAACGCCCCTACGCACCCTCGCTGGCGGCGATGACCGAGACCGCCATCGCGATCCTCTCGCAGAACCCGAACGGCTACTTCCTGATGGTGGAGGGCGCGATGATCGACATCGCCAGCCACTTCCACGAATCGCAGAACGTGATCGACGATGTGATCGGCTTCGACGAGGCCGTGGCGGTGGGGGTGGCGGCGGCCGAGGGGGACGAGAACACCCTGCTGATCGTCACCGCGGACCACGAGACCGGCGGCCTGGTGGTGAACACCGAACCGACCGGCGTGGTGAACGAGGACGGCCCCTTCCGCACGCCCAACGGCGAGGACTTCTACCTGAGCTGGCACTCCGGCGACCACACCTACACCCACGTCCCGGTCACGGCGATGGGCGCGGGCGCGGAAGCCCTGCGCGGGATCCATGATAATACGCTGGTCTTCGAGGTGATGCTGGGGTTTTTGGGGATTTCTCAGGGGGTGCAATAAGAGCGAGGGTCCAAAACGTCTTGGGGTTTTTGGATTTGCGTTTGCCATAATATTTTCGCTCCTGCGTGTCAAGTTTTTGATGTTCACAGTATAGCGAGTGATAACGGCAATTTCATACCCTGATGTTGGTAATCGTGAATTAATGTGGAAATGATAAAATGGAAGTACTTATTAGTAATTACAATGAGAGAAGGTATAGAAAACCTGCATGGGGTCCATGATAATTCGTTGATCTTCAAAATGATGTTGAATCTTTTGAGGTTATATCGGAAAAGATAAAATATAAATTTAGAGATAATCGGGATTACAAATTATGAATTTACCAACTAAATTTTCAATATTGTAATTTCAATTCTTGTGTCAATAGTAACAACAATCATTGTGCATAATTTGAAAAAAGGAGAGATGAAGAAAAATCGATTAAAAGATGAAATCAAAGTGGGGATTGAACGAAAACTTATTGAACTTCAAAAACAATTATTCGTTATTGGATTTACATTCAAAAGACATTTAAAAATTTTGCTAAAAGATCAGCTTATTTCAATGAAAGACAACAGATTTTCGGCAATTTTCTGCAATCAATTGATCCAGTTCAATTGATTGCAATTGTTTATCATCTCCGACTAATTATTGTTGTACTAGAAAAGAAAAAATTAAAAAATTATTCAATCAAAAACAGAAATATTAATTGAAGAAATTTCTAATTTTATTGGAGTTTTGGAAAAGATTATTTAGAAGGCAATAATATTATCGCTAAAGTTAATTTACCCCCGTTTGTTGCTGCTAGGAAAAATTTACCGGAAAAAGATGTAATAGAGCACTTTTTGTCTGAAAATCAATTAAAACACATAAACTCAATGCTTGGAAAAGCAGACAATTATCGTTATTGAGTTAAATTTTCCTGATTTATATAAGGTAATATCAGGAATGATACAAAAAAGATAATTGAGAAACAAAGGAAATTCCTTTTAGTAAGTGAAAATTACCTATCTTTATAACTTAACAAATTCGCACATTGAGTTGAAGATTTCCTAACTCCCCACACCCCCTCATCCCTCACCGCCTCCGCCAGTACCTTCATCCCATCTTCTACCCCCTCTTTCTCCAGCGCTTCCACCAGCCCCGCCACGATCTTCCCGGCGGCCCAGGCGTGCGCGTTGGCCTCGTCGCTCAGGTCGGCGGAAGCCAGCAGGCGCCCCAGGAAGGACGCGTCCTGGTAATAGCATCAGCTCCACCAGCTTGGCGCGGTACTCCAGCTCGCTGGATTTCGTGATCCCCCGGCGCAGGTCGGCGTGGTGCTGCGCTTCGTGCTTGAGGAACGAAACGTTGAAATATTCGGCGTATCGAGACTTGTCCGCATAGGCATCCCGCACGCAGTAGATCCCCTCTTCCTTGGCCCAGCCGCCCGTGCCCGTCTCGCCGTCCGAGAGCCAGTCCAGCCAGCTCCGCATGATGAAGCCGTCCATCCAGAAGACGGTCAGGTCCTCGGTCCGGTCGGGGAGTTCCACCGCGTAATCGGTCTTGTCGGTCTCCTGCCAGATATAGGGCCCGAGGAACGGCCCGGTCGTGCCGCCCAGGGTGTGCCAGCCGGACGCGCTGAGCCTTTCTTTGATGGCGTCTTCCAGCGCGTCGAGGTCCGCTTCGGGCATGGCGAGGATATCCTGGAGCTGCTGTTTCCAGGGCGCGGCGGGCCGTCGGGTTCCGCAGCGGCGGGGGTCTCGGAGGGCGTGTCCAGCCCGGCGCTGAAGCAAGCCCGGAAGTAGTCCTGGTAGGTGTTCAGCACTGCGTCGAGGAAGGCGTCGCCGGTGTCGTAGGGCGGCGGGCTTTCCAGTTTGCGCCGGAGCGCGTCGGCCCGGTCGGTCTCGCCGCAGCGGTCGAGGTAAGCCAGCGTGCCCGGGATGTCCGTGCGCACCAGCAGGCCTACGTAGGTCGAGCGGGAATAGGTGGCTTTCGTTGAGTGGTTGGCTGAGTCAGCCATAAAGAACCCCGTCTCAGGTGTTTAAATTGAAAAAATTTTTAGGCAGAATGGAATTGTAATGCCAAATTACCGCCAGCGAGATTATTTACCCTTTTTCAGCGCCTTCCCGGCGGAATCCGCGGCGATCTTGCCCGTCAGGATCGAGATCGGCAGCCCGGAGGGGCTGTAGGTCCACTGCCCGGCCTGCAGCACGCCCGGGATCGGCGTCTTGGTGGCGCTGTAGATCTTCGGCAGGCGGTGTTCGGCCGGCATGGGGTCGTTGGTGAAGGACCAGCCCGTGATCGCGCCCTCGGTGTTGCCGGAGAACTGCTCGATGGTCAGCGGCGTGGCGGAGAAGCGCATCTGCACCGCGTCTGCTAGCCCGGGGTAAAGGCTGTCATTCAAGGTCCGGATGATGCTGGTCTCGGCCAGTTCCTTGAACTCGTCATACCAGCCGTCCTCGCGGATCTGTTTCGCCAGCCGGTAGTCGAACAGGATGCTGACGATCAGCCCGGTCTGGCCGTCCGGCGCCAGGCTCGGGTCGCGCAGGGCAGGAATGCCGATCTCGTAGGTGGTCAGGGCGAAGAAGTCCGCCAGCCACTGTTTAACGGCGTCCTTATCCTGGCCCAGGGGGAGCGGCCCGGCCGCGCTCTGGCCGGTGCGTTTGGGGGTGTAGAAGACATGCTCGCTGGCGATCTCGCTGAAATAGGAGGGGGGCAGGTCCACCGCCAGGTAGACGGTCAGGATCGAATCGTTGCCCCGCTTATTCTCGATCGCCGCCGCCCGTTCGTTGATGGCGGCTTTCACCTTGGCGTCCGTCAGCCCGGAGAGGTCCAGTTCTTTGTAAAGCGTTTTGAGGTCCGCGGCCCAGATCAACTGCCCGTACTCGTAGGTGTTGCCCTCGGCGTCGGTCACGGTCTTGCGCGCCGGGTCCACGGATGTGACCGCGGTGTTCGTGCGGATCTCGCCGCCGTGGTCGCGGATGAAGCCCGCCAGCGCATCGATCAGCGCGCCCGTGCCGCCTTTGGGGTAGTAATAGTCCAGATAGAGCTTCATATAGCTCAGGGCGAAGAAGGCGGGCGTCTCGGTGAAGAAGTGCTGGGCGATGATGTCCAGCAGCGATTGGTTGTCGGTATAGCGCCGCAGGAAGTCCAGCGCCGGGATATTGAGCTTCTCGACCTTTTTGAAGGTGAAAAGGTACTGGAACATCCAGGGGAAGACCCGCTTCATGAAGTAGTCCAGGTCCTCTTTGACATCCAGGAAGACCGGGTTATCGATCCCGTATTGGATGTCCATATAGGTCATGATCTGCCGCATTTGCGCCACGATTTCATCGATCTCGCCGGCGCTTTCGGGGTAAAACCCGGCCAGCATGTCCCGATAGGCGCCGAGGTCATCTTCCGAACGGACTTCAAGCATTTGGTCTTCGATCCCCAGCGTGATGTGGTTCTTGACGAAGTCGACTTCCAGCCCCAGCGCTTTGAGCATCGGGAAGAGCACGCCGGAGTTCTCGGTGGCGCGGATACCGCCGTCGAAGAAGAATCCGTCGCGTTCGAAGGTGCTCACCAGCCCGCCGACGTGGGGTTGTTTTTCGATCAGTAAATTGGGGATTCCGGCTTTGGAAAGGAATGCAGCGCCGGTCAGTCCGGCGATCCCACCGCCGACGATGATGACGTCGTATTTCATAGAACGTGCTCCCGAAGGTGTGCTTGAATTTTCCAGAGTACTATTTTACGCTATTCGTTGATTTTTCTAAAGGTTTCATCTCTGGCAAACCGGTCAGTTTTTCGCTGACCTGCCAGACCTGCTTGCCAAGTTCCCGGTCCAGCGCATGTGCGGCGGGTTTCTCATCGATGGTCAGGTTGAAAAACTTGCCGCTCACCGCCGCCATCTCGGGCGCGGCCGCCAGGTAGTAGAGTGCTTCCCCGGAAATCTCGACCGGTTTGAGGAACAGCGAAAGGAAAGTGCCCTTGTAGAAGCGGTAGAACCAGTTGTTTTGTTTTTCCATGCCGAGGTTCGAACGCACTGCGCCGGGGTGCATGGCGTTAATGGTAACCCCGCTGCCCGCCAGACGTTCCGTCAGTTCCCAGACGGTGAGCAGTTGGGCGGTACGGGCTGCGCCGTAGCTCTTCAAGCCGGTGTAACGGTGGTGCTCCCAATTTAAGTCGTCCAGGTCCAGACCGCCGAAGCGGTGGCCTTCGGAATTGACCTGGATGATCCGGGCTGGCGCGCTTTCGACCAGCCGGTCGAGCAGCAGGCGGGTGAGCAGGAAGGAAGCCAGGTGGTTCACGGCGAAGACGGTCTCGAAGCCGGCTTCCGTGAGGGTGCGCTTCGTGCGGTGGACGCCGGCGTTGTTGATCAGCACGTCAATGCGCGGGAAGCGGGCCAGGATCTCATCCGCTGCTCGGCGCACCTCGTCCAGCTGGGAGAAATCCGCGAGCACCACATCCACCGCGGTGCCGTTGGCTTCGGTAAGTTCTTTCTGCACGCGGGCGGCTTTCTCCGGGTTACGGCAGACCAGCACGAGGTCCGCGCCGGCCTGCGAGAGCCGTTGGGCTGCCGAGAGACCCACGCCGGAGGTCGCCCCGGTGATCACGATGCGCTGGCCGTCCATGCGGGCATCGGTGGTCTTTTGCGGCATGCGGGCGTTGGCCATGAATTGCAGTTCTTCCGGTAATTTCATCTCGCACCTATCCGAAGCGTTTCTTTATGAATTTACGGTAGAGCGGCTTGAAGCGGGGAATGCCGTTAAAGATGTCGCCCCACATGTCGAAGTAGTCCCGCTGTTCGATGATGCGGTTATCCTCGGCAAAGGTCAGCCGGGTGCAGCCGTAGACGGGCGTGCTGGGGAATTTCTTGAAGCTCATGGTCATGATCCATTCCAGCAAGGCTGTATTATCCGCCATGAGCACGTTCTGAATATCCATGTTCAACTGTTCGCAGCGCGAGGTCAGCCGGGCACACATGGCCTTGAATTCCTCGATCCCTTCGATGCGCTGGATGCTGTCCTGGAAGACGATTTCGTCGTGATAGTAGGGGAAGATATGCGACCAGTCCGGTACCCCCTCGGTATTATAGGTCTTGCTCCAAAGGTCACGGATCTGTTCGGTTGTCAACTTCTCTACCATTATCAAACCTCATAATATGACAAAACAAAGACTCTGCTTCATCTAATAGCTATTTTGTCTATTTTATCTATTTTACTTGATTCTTGGCGGTTCTTGTCCAAGGTTATCGATTAATAATCCTCTTTCCCGGGCAGTGACTGCGTGGGGTTACGTTATAATCTTTAAAAATCATTCTGCAGAACAGCGGATCCAATCAAGGACAGAGGATTTTTAGATGGTCCGAGTGAAACGCGGCTTGACGGTGTTTGGATTTTTTCTCCTGGCGGCCATGATGCTGCTCCTGTTCGGATTCACTACTTTTGAAGCCTGGGTCTCGCATTGGCTGGGAGGCGTGCTGCTCACGACCATCCTGGTTGGGGCGGTGGTGGCGGTTATCGGTGAATGGAAAGCATTTATGGCGGACCCAAGTGCGAACACCGATTTGGCGAAGCTGATTCCGGACATAGTCGCTGTGCTGGCGGGTGCGTTGGCTGCCTACACCCTGGCGCACGATGTGGGCCTTGGCCCGGTGGTGGCAGCCGGTGTGGTTGGGATCTGCGCCCACCTGGTCGCGCCGCAATATGCGGCTGCGGTGTACGCTGGGTCGTTTGTGGGGATGACGTCCGACCTGCTATTGCTGACCCACGCTGAAGTGCTTCTGGCTTCGCTGGTATCCGGTCTCGTTTATACGCTCACCCGGCCGATCTTTTCTGGCGTGGGCGGCAAGTTGGGGACCATCGCCCTGATCGGCACCACGCTGATGAGCGTTGGCATGAAGCGCATATTCCTGATCGCGCCGCTGCCGGATGTCGCCACGGCGCTCGAGATCATGGTCATTTCGCTGATCGCCACGCCGCTCACCTTCTACCTCAGTCAGCTTCACGGCAACGGCCCGGTATTGGCATCAGGCGTCGTTGGGTTGGTTGCTGGCCTGGTGCTGCATGTGATCTACCCCGAGATGGGCACCAATCTGGCCGTGGTGGCAATCTGCGCCAGTTTCGCCGGTATGTCTGGTAAGGATCGTTTAACTAACTTCTGGCAGGTGCTGGCTGTGGCGGTTTTCACCGGGATTGTCTTCATTTTCAGCACACCGCACCTTGCCGGGGCGGGCGGCAAGCTCGGCACGATCGCCTTTGGTTCGGTGCTGGCCGTGATGGGCTTTCGCCTTCTGATCGTCGGAAGAAGGTAACGACCAGCTCTCAGTCAGAAAAGCTCTCATCACCTTACAAATCACTATTTACTTAAAAGTTCCACCGGTGAGGCGTCTCAGGAGCGCCCCACCGGCGGTCGTTACCCTGCCGGTTTTTCGCGGCAGAGCCCCCAATCAAACTCAGATGATGATCATTCAACAACCACGGGACATCGATAGACCCGTTTTTGCACAGACATTTTCGCCGGACCGGTGATCTCGAAAACGCCGGAGAGCCGGATATCGGCGGACGAGGCGCCCACCAGCGCCTCCACCTCGCCGGGTTCCAAGTGCAGCTGCAAATCCCTGTCGTGAAATGCAAGCTGATCGAGCGGCAGCCGGAAGGTGACCTTGCGGGTTTCCCCGGGCTGCAGCATCAAGCGCTGGAAACCCCGGAGTTCCCGCAAGGGACGCGGGGAGGAGGCGGTGATCTGGTGGGTATAGAGTTGGAGAACTTCGTATCCTGCTGTTTCCCCTGTATTTTTAATCAGCAGAGAAAAGGAGATGGTATCGCCTGCAGTTGCGCGTTTGGGCGTGATCGACAGGTCGCTGTATTCAAAGCTGGTATAGCTCAGGCCGTGACCGAAGGGATAGAGCGGAGACACGGATTCGTCGGTGTAATCGACGTACCAGTTGGAGATCATCCCGGAAGGTTTATCGTTATAGACCAGCGGGAGCTGCCCCACCGACCGAGGGAATGTGACCGGCAGCTTACCGCCGGGGTTGACCTTCCCGAACAGGACTTCGGCGACTGCGTTGCCCCCTTCCTCACCGGGCAGCCAGGCCTCGAGGATCGCGTTGGCGTTTTCATCCAATTCCGGAATGGCATAAGGCCGTCCGGTGACCAGCACCACAGCGACCGGTTTCCCGGTTGCCAGGATCGCGTCGGCCAGTTCCTGCTGGACGCCCGGCAGACGCAGTGTTGCACTGTCGCGGGTCTCGCCCATGCTGCACTCCGGCGTCAGCCCGGACTTATCACCCAACACCAGTACCACCGCATCTGCATGTTCCGCGAGCGCCAGCGCTTGATCAAACCCGCTGCGGTCCTGATCCATCACATTGCAGCCTTTGGCGTATTGGACTTCGGTCTCCGATGGAACGAACGCACGGATACCTTCCAGGATGGTGACCATCCGCACCTCGTGCGGAGCTGATCCTTTCCCGGAAGCCGGGTGTGAAGGAGTTGTCAGGTTCGTTTTGCAGTTGGCCCAGGTCCGCCATGGCGTCGTAGCAGTAATCGCCCATCAGATCGCGGCCGGAGTCGGCGTTCGGACCGATCACGGCCAGGGTCTTGATCTCTTTTTTAAGCGGCAGCAGGCCGTCGTTCTTCAGCAGGACCATGCTCTGACGAGCGATCTCCCGCGCCAGGCTGCGCTGTTCGGGGGTCTCGAAGACCGTCATCACAGCGCCCTCATCCACATAGGGGTTTTCGAAAAGTCCCAGTTTGAATTTGAGTTCCAGGTGACTCAGGACCGCTCGATCAATCTCTTCCAGGTTGACTTTACCGTCTTCCAGTGCGGTTTTTAGAGGTTTCGCATAACCGAGAGCCGTCGGGAGCTCCACTTCAATGCCGGCGTTCAACGCCATTGCGGCGGCTTCTTCCATCGTGGCGGCGATAAAGTGGTAGTTGTAGAGCATATGAATGGCTTCGTAGTCGGAAACCAGCAGGCCCTCAAAGCCCAGCTCCTCACGCAGCAATGTTCTGAGGTAATATCGTGATGCGGCCACGACCTCGCCGTCCAGTTCCGGGTAGCTGTTCATCAGCGCGGCGATCTGCGCGTCCTCGATGGCCGCCTGGAAGGGCATCATGAAGTTGTCGTGGAGTTCACGCTTTCCCACATGCACCGGGGCGCAGTTCAGGCCGCGTTCGGAGAGACTGTGGCCGATGAAGTGCTTGGCCGTTGCGGCCACCCCCTGGTTGAGATCATCCGACTGCAAACCCTTGATGTAGGCCACGCCGAATTGGCTGACCAAAGTTGGGTCTTCGCCGAAAGTCTCCTCGATCCGGCCCCAGCGTGGGTCGCGGGCGACATCCAGCACCGGCGCGAGCGCCTGACGTGCGCCGACCGCCAGCATCTGTTTGCGGATTTCGTCCGTCATCCGCCGCGCCAGGTCGGGTTGGAACGTACTGGCAAGCCCGATCATTTGTGGGTAGATCGAGCCACCCAGGAAAAGCGCGCCGAGACAGCATTCTTCGTGCAGGATGGCAGGAATGCCCAACCGGGTTTCCTCGACCAGGAACTTCTGCAGCCGGTTGGCGACCTGAGCCGCCTCTTTAGGCGTTCGGGTGGAACCGCCGGCGGGACGGGTGATTTGACCGATGCCTTCCCGGAGCCGGTCCGCGACCTTGGCCCAATCCATGTCCCCATCCGTCTGGAGTTCGGAAACCCAACAGGAACCGATCTGGGCGAGTTTCTCGTCCAGTGTCATCCGTTCCAATAACTGCCTGGCACGTTTTTTAATTAAATCCATATATTTTCCATTCAACATTCACAAGTAAACGGCACAAAATCAACCTGTTTTGCGCTTTATTTTCTAACGTACACCTAACAACAGTTCAATGGTGAGTTGGTCGAGCTTCTCATAACCCAATCCGCGTTGACTGATCTTCACCCGGTCAAACGCTGCGGCTTTAAGTGCTTTGGCTTTGTCGGTGGTGTACACGCCAAAATACTTATCCATTGAGCCGTCGTCCGAGAGGATCTCCGCCAGGAGCGCCTGGATTTCAGAGTCAGCATTGAATTGAGCGGCCTTCTCTTTGAGTATCAGGTAACTGCGCATACAGCCGAGGGCGAAGTCTTTGACGCCGTCATAATCTTCCGTGCGGTAGGCATGGGCGTCGAAGTGGCGGCATCCCTGATAACCGACGTCTTCCAGGAATTTAACCAGGTAGAACGCAGCTTTGATGTCGCGGGCGCCGAAGCGCAGGTCCTGATCGTAACGGCCGGGGTATTGGTCGTTCAGGTCGATGTGGAACAATTTACCCGCTTCCCAGGCTTGTGCGACGCCGTGCATGAAGTTCAGGCCGGACATGTGTTCGTGGGCCACTTCCGGGTTCACGCCGACCATCTCGGGATGGTCCAGGGTGGCGATGAATCCGAGCATGTGCCCGATGGTGGGGTTATAGAGGTCCCCGCGGGGTTCATTGGGTTTCGCTTCGAGTGCGAATTTCAGGTCATAACCCTGGTCGAGGACATATTCTGTGAAGAAGTTCATCGCTTCGCGGAAGTGCTTGATCGCATCAAGCGGACTCTTGGAGGAGTCGGTCTCCACGCCTTCACGGCCGCCCCAGAAAACTTGCACCTTCGCGCCAAATTCCTGGCCGAGGTCAATCGCCTTCAATGTTTTTTGGATCGCATAAGCCCGAACTTTCGGGTCGTTGGCGGTGAACGCGCCGTCCTTGAAGATTGGGTCGTAGAACAGATTGGTGGTTGCCATGGGGACGACCAGACCTGTATCGGCGAGCGCCTTGCGGAAATCCTTCTTGATCTGATCCGCTTCCGCCGGGGTGGCGTCAATTGGGATCAGGTCATTGTCATGGAAGTTGACGCCGTATGCGCCGACATCACCCAGCAGGTAAACCAGGTCAGCCGGTGTTTTCGGGTCGCGAACAGGGCCGCCAAACGGGTCCCGACCGGTATTGCCAACGGTCCAGAGCCCGAAAGTGAATTTGTCCTCAGGTTTTGGAGTGTATTTTTCCATCGATATTCTCCCGTCGTATATTAAATATGATTACGTTATCGGGTACCGGTTTTCAGCCGTCCCGTGTTTATCATCAAAATCATCCAATATCCGGTGTGTAGATCCGGAACTGACCGCTGGTGTAGAGCATGCCCAGGAAATACAACATCCCGTCGTAGTAACGCCACTTCCCATCCGGGATCGGGGCATCCCAGAGCGCCTGGACGAAAGGTTCGCC
The DNA here is from genome assembly GCA_963748065.1 of uncultured Chloroflexia bacterium. Classification (GTDB taxonomy): domain Bacteria; phylum Chloroflexota; class Anaerolineae; order Anaerolineales; family Anaerolineaceae; genus Brevifilum. The sequence goes on from CAVVHL010000003.1 coordinate 78,574, forward strand.
AATCTCACGGTCGGCCGCCAAAGCAGCCGTCCCAGCCATAGCGACCAGCCCGGGGGAATGACCGCCGCCTAGTGATTCGCCATCCACTGTGTAGAGACTGTCATATGTATTCAACCCCTGCGAAGCCAGGAAGTTTAGCACCAGGTTGGAACGCGTCACTTCCCAGGGATCCGCACCGAACCAACTGTAATCCAATGCCACATTCGCCAGGGTACGCCAGGCGTCATAACGGAAATCCACATGTTCATTGCCTTCGCGCGGCGTACCGTCGAACAGAGCATAATCCGCCATCAACCCGGTCTGCGGGTTGGCGGCTTTCTTGAAAAACGCACGGCTGGTCTGCGCAGCCTCCGCCCAGAAGTTGTTGTCCTGGTCCGCCCAGGCCGCCCACAGCTCATAAAAGGCGGGCAGGTGGTAGGAAGGATCGGTGTAAGTAGCCTCCCTGCCTTTCGGGACGAAGACAATTTGCTTTTCTTCCAGATTGAACATATTGGTCGCCAGTCCGGTATCCTCTTCATCCTTATGGAGCATGGTGTAAAGGATCTCATTGGCTTCTTTTTGATAATCAAAAATGCCTTCGCCGTTCCCCCATCGAGCGCTGGCAAAGAACAGAGCAGTAACGAACCACTCTTCGCCGTCCGATGCCGGATTGGCGTCCAGCTTCTCACCCTCTTCGTTGCAGTGCCAGGCAAAATACCCACGGTAAGGCCCGTCGGTCTGGTACATATAAGTCTTGGTCCATTTCCAAATCCGGTCGAACTCTGCCTGATGATCCAACTGGACCGCGATCATCATGCCGTAGGACATACCTTCGGAACGGATATCGTCGCTGCCGATATCTTTGATATAGGCCATATCTTCGCCGACGGGATAATAAACTCGTTCAAAATCATCATTGCCGTAAAAAAACTGGTCCCAGGCGGCGTTCAGCTTATCCTGGATTTCCTCTTCCGACTTGCCGAGATACTCAGAAAACAGATTGCGATATTCGCCGCTGACAGCAGCCGGCACCATGGTTGGTTCCGGCGTCGGAGATGGGGTAAGGGTCGGGTTGGGCGTGCTGGTCGGTTCCGGAGTGCTCGTCATTGTTGCGCATCCGGTAAGCAAGATGCTGAAAATAACGAAAGCCGGAAAAAATTTTTTTGAAAAAGACATCGCATTCCGATTCCCGATTAACCTTTGATTGCCCCGGCGGTCAGGCCGGAAACGATCTGCTTTTCAGCGATAAGATAGAAAATGATCGTAGGCAGCGCAGCCATGGTGACAAACGCAGCGATCAACGCCAGGTCCTGTCCATATTGCCCCTGGAACTGCATCGTGCCCAGCGGCAGGGTCCATTTCTTATCGTCGTTGAGCATGATCAGCGGCGTCAGTAGGTCATTCCAGCTGACGATCATCGTCAGTGCGGCCACGGCGGAAAGACCCGGGCGCGCCAAGGGCAGCAGGATCCGCCAGAAATAATCGAAGGACGTACAGCCATCGATATAGGCTGCGTCTTGAAGTTCCCGCGGGATCGCGTTGAAGAAATTACGCAGGATGATGATATTCCCCGAGATATTGAAGGCGGTTTGCACCAGTATGACTGCTAACAATGAATCTGTCAGGTCGAGCTGGCGAATCACGAGGTAAACGGGCATGATCGCCACGGTGATGGGGAACATCAGGCCAAGGGTCAGGAAGTTATAGGTAAATCCTTTGCCGCGGAAATTGAAGTGCGAAAAGATGAAAGCGGCCAGACTGCATACCAGCAGTACCGCGCCGGTGGCGCCTAACATGACGATCACGCTGTTAAGTAATAATCGCCAAAACGAACTTTCGGTGACGATCTTGACATAGTTCTCAATCCGAGGCGGGTTCGGGATGGTATAAGGACGGGAATACATTTCGCCGCGGGTCTTGAGACTGCCAAAGATTAGGATCACGATCGGCGTGAGGATGATCAGAGTCAGCACAATCAGGAAAAGGTATTTTAGAATGATGGCGAAGACTTTCTTCGAGTCACCTGCGTGTTTTGGTTGGTATCTATCCATTAACAACTCCTTACCTCAGCCCGCGAGGTAATCTGGTCTTTCCATTAAGCGTCGATAGATCAGGGAGATGATCAACGCAATTACCAGCATCACAATGGCCACAGCGGAACCATATCCCAGCCAGAAACGAACGAAACCATAGCGATACATATAGGTTGCCATCACTTCGCTGGCGTTGACCGGGCCGCCCTTGGTCATAATCCACACCAGCGTGAATTGGGTTAGCGAACCTAAGATTGAAAGATAAGCACAAGTGCGAAGCGTGCCACCCAGCAGTGGGATTGTAACGTGGGAAAGCATTTGCCATTGGTTCGCGCCGTCAATCAGAGCCGCTTCTTCAATTTCATGGGGGATATTTTGCAGACCGGCCATGAAGAGCAGCATGTGCAAGCCAAAATATTTCCAACTCAGGACGATGAAGATAGCGACCAAAACCAACTTCGGATCGCCAAGAAAAGCTACCGGGTCCACACCCGGGATTAAAACCAATATGGCATTGATCAGCCCCCGGTCGGGGTTGGGATTGAACATGCCCAACCAGATGATGGCTGTGATAACCTCTGAGAGAACATAGGGCAGGAAGAAGATCGTTCGGAACAATCCGCGTCCAGGAAAGTCCCGCCCTACAATGATCGCAATCGCCAGAGAGATCGGTAATTGAACGATCAGGGAGAGGAATGCGATCAGGAAGTTATTGATGACTGCTTTTTGGAAGATCTTATCGGTCAGGATACGTTTAAAGTTGTCCAGACCGATGAAATCGGTAGCCGGTCCCAAGCCATTCCAATCATACATACTAAAATAGAGCGAGCGGAATATGGGATAAATGACGAAAATAAGGAAAAGAATGATTGCAGGTAATAAGAACAGAATGACCGTGATGCGATCTTTCTTTCGGCGAGTAGAAGTGTGACCGCTGTCCGTTCGCTCTTTAAGTTGCCCAGGCGCAAATAGGGGCATATTGGGACTCCTTGAGACGTGTAGAAAAATAAGAGCGGGGATTGGCCAGACTTAGCCAATCCCCGCAATCTCAATTTACATTACTTTAGTTCTTGGACGGCAGAATCTTCGATCATCTGCGCCGCTTCTGTAGGTGTAAGCGTCCCTGCAAAGACTCCCTGTACACTGTCGTTTACAACAGAGCCCAGAGCAGGCGTGAGCGCCTGGTCATAGTAGAGCTGGAAGTACTTGGCTTGCGCGAAGGATTGCTGGATCTGGATCATCAGAGGATCGGACAAACCTGCTTCACCACCTTTGACGACCGGGATGCAGAAGCCAACTTCAGCACATTGCACCTGTGATTCGGGACGAGTCAGGTATTTGACGAAATCGATTGCCTCGGGAGGAGCATTGACACCAATGCCAAACCCGTTTCCGCCGCCGACTGCGTCGTTCGGATCACCAGCGCCACCCTCAACCATTGGGAACTGGAACCAGCCAAGTTCCTCGCCGAGTCCTTCACCACTTGCGCTGTTTTCCCTGAATGCACCGGGCGCCCATTGGCCCATCAGGTCCATGGCGGCTTCGCCGTTACCCATGACGGTGGCTTCATCACCCCAGGTTGCACCCAGGAAGCCATCCTGGAAGGGTTCCATATCGACCAGTTCTTTTAATTTATCACCGGCCTGGATAAAAGAATCACTGGCAAAACTACCAGAGCGATCCTGCGCGGCCATGAAGGCAGCCTGTCCACCGATGCGGGTTGCGAGATATTCCCACCAGAACGCACCGGGCCATTTATCACCCTCACCAAGGGCGATGGGTGTGATCCCTGCGTCTTTAAGGGTCTGGACGTCATCAAGTAACTCAGCCCAGGTTGTGGGTGGGTTCTCGATGCCCGCCTGGGCAAAGAGGGTCTTGTTGTACCAGAACCCCACCATCCCCATGTCCCACGGCACGCCGTAGTTCTTCCCTTGATAGGAGAACACGGCCAGGGCACCGGGTGCAAAGGTATCGCGCCAAGCGCCGCCATCCGCATCCAGATCGGCGGTAATGTCTTTCATTAAACCAGCAGCGGCATATTCGTTCATACCTCCGCCGCCCCAGCTCTGGAAAATGTCAGGCGGTTCGCCGGATTGCATCACGGTTGTGAGTTTGGTCTTGAAAGCTTCATTCTCAAGAACGGTGATCTCGATTGTGACGTTGGGATGGTCAGCCATGTATTCATCGGCTAACTTTTGCCAGACGGCCTTTTGTTCATCGGCAGTGGTAATGTGCCACCAGTTGATGGTGACCGGTTCAGCCATATCCTCAGTCGCCATCTCTTCGGTAGCCATATCCTCAGTAGGCATGACTTCAGTCGCCATTTCTTCCGTGGGTGCCATTGTTGGCGTGGTTTTCGGGCCGCATGCTGTCAGCAATGAGGTTGCGATAAGCATCAAGCTAACGAGAGTTAATAACTTGCGATACATCAGTCTTTCTCCTTCCTAAATTCAGGATTTAATATGGTTGGTTCAGTTTTTACAGGTCATTCATTCAGCCCCAATAATTACTTTTACACCTCCTAACTATTCCAATCCCTAGTTATTGCGAGAGAATAGGGTTACGAAAAAATTCAAATTATGCGTGGTTCCTTGCAGGAATCGCGAATAACCAATTGAGTTGGAAGTTCAATCCGCTCAGCCTCTTTTTGGGGATCTTCCAGCATACCCAAAAGCAGTTGGGTCGCCACGCGGCCCATTTTTTCCAGCGGTTGATTGATGGTTGTCAGCGCAGGGCGGACCAACGAAGCCTGGGGAATATCATCGAAACCGATCACGGAAATATCATCAGGCACGCGCAAGCCGCGGTGTCGAACGGCATCCATCACGCCCATCGCCATCACATCGTTGGATGCGAAAATGGCTGTGGGCGGGTTGGGCAGATCGAGTAGGGTGAGGGCTCCGGCATAACCGTCGGGCTGGAAAAAATTGCCTTCATAGATCAGGTCCGGGTCCTCATCAATGTGGTACGTCTTCAATGCGGCCCGATATCCTGAAAGGCGGTCATGCGTACAACCCAAGTCCATGGAACCGGTGATGAAACCGATTCGCTGGTGACCCTGTTTGGCCAGGTATTCCGTGGCGCTGTAGCCGCCCGACCAATTCATCGCGCCAACGGCGGGGCAGTCACTGCCCGTACCCTGATGGTCGATCAACACAAAGGGGAATCGCTGCTGGTTCATGTTATTGATGAAATCTGCTGGCTGGCGAGGCAGAACGATCAACAAGCCGTCCACCATCCCGCTGGCGAGGTTGGCGACATAATCAGCCTCTTTGCGAGGGGTACGGTGCGTGGTGTAAAGGATCAGGTCCAGGTTCGCAAGGCTGAGTTCGGCATCAATTCCCCGGATGATCTCACCGATGTAGCCGGTGCCCAAATCGGGCACAAGGACGCCGATACTGTTGGTTTTGCCGCCGGCCAGGCTCCGCGCCTGGCGGTTGGCAACATAGTTCAAGCGTTTGATTGCATCTTTAACCCGCTCACGAGTCTCATCCTTGACATGGACGTCGTCGTTGATCACGCGGGATACGGTCCCGAAGGACACGCCGGCTTCGGCAGCAACATCGTGAATGGTGATTTTGGATCTGTTGGATTTTTCCATAGTTATTGTAAGCGCTTACATAACGATTGAAAAAAATTTCCCTTTTGCTCTTTTTGGCTCGTTAATCGACTTTTTACTTGTCATATTCAATGATTGGAATCGATTTCTCACATGATTAAGTCGATTTTTACACAAAATGCCTCTGTAAACGTAACTTTCTTAATCTTGTGTTATGTAAGCGTTTACAAAACCATAATATCATTAAGAAAAATGACTGTCAAGAAAAAACATAGGAAACTTTGTTAAATATTTCACATTTAGGTCGTTTTATATATATTTTAACCAAAACTGCAGCGATTTAAGAGGTTTTATTGGTATTTTTAATCTTTTCCTTTCAATTTGACATCAGAGCGTTACAATTAGGGTATGCACAACCGCCTTCAATTGACCGCTGCCCTTTTTGCAATTGCCCTGATCCTGCTGACCGCCTGCACGACGGTTGGCACTGGTGAGGTGAATCCGTACCTGTCCACGCCGGACGGGACGGCGACGCAAAAGATCGCTGATTTGCTGGAAGGCGCATTCCTGACGGATACTGTCGAGCCGACCGAGATGCCGGATTGGACGATCACACCTTCGCCTACCCCAACGCAGGTCCCCGCAACCTACTTTTACTTCGACCCTGGTGTGGACCCGCTGACCGGGATGACTGCCTCTGATCCAACCAACCTCGACCGGCGGCCCGTAATGATCAAAGTCTCCAACTGGCCGCGTGAGGGGCGGCCGCATGCCGGACTTTCCAGCGCCGACCTCGTATTCGAATACTTCATTGGTAACCAGATGAACCGTTTCCTGGCTGTCTATTATGGGGATAATGCCGATACGATCGGGCCGGTGCGTTCCGGCCGGCTGGTGGATGCCCAGCTCGTCAACCTTTATGGCGGGATCTTTGCTTATGGCAACGCGGACCCCCAGGTGGATGAAGTCCTGATCGAGCAGTTGGGGGATCGCGCCCTGGCATATAAGAACCTGCCCTGCCCGCCGATGTGTGGATACCTGACGCACTCGGCTACAGGCGTCTACGCAGATTCACAGGCAGTGACGGATTATGCCGCATCCATCGGCGTGGATAATCAGGTGCAGGATTTGCGCGGGTTCTATTTTAACAAACAGGTACCCATGGGAGATGATGCCGGGTCAATCCTGAGGGTGGAATACGCCAATTTCAGTATTATGGAATGGCGCTATGATGAGCAGAAGGCGAATTACTTGCTTTGGCAGGAGGCCGAGTCCCCCGATGGACTGATCCTGGCGCCTACCACCGACCGGAACACCGGCCAGGAACTAAGCTTTGATAACCTGGTGGTGATGTTCGCGGATTATATTGAGTATGCGCCCTCACTGCATGACATTGAAATCCAGAACGTTCAGTCTCCCCAGCAGGCCTGGTTCTTTCGGGACGGCGTAAAGGTGGATGGCACCTGGCGAGTGCCTGAGCCGAACCGGCCGATCATCTTTGAAACCGCGCCAGGCGAGTCTATGCCGTTGAAGCCCGGCCGTACCTGGATCGTGATCGTCGGGAAAAGCTCGGAGATCGAGATTCCGGCTGAGGGGGAGTGGACGATTTATTTTGGGTTATAGGGAATTGAGAGTTGGGAATAGTGAATTGGGGATGGTGAATGGGGTGTGTGGGGGCACATTGCTTGTCTTTTCCCGAAATAGGGCAAGGTGGCTTTAAAGCAGAGGAATAAAATTATTCTTGTCAATGCGAGGAAGTCCCAAAGGACGACGAAGCAATCTTCGATCCGTAATTGCGGAAGGATCTACGGTTTAGAGAAAATCACGGGGTGGTCTGATTCGGAGATTGCCACGCCTCCTTCGGAGGCTCGCAATGACAGATTAAAACAGCAGCACCAGGTAATATCCCAGCAGCGCAGCCCAGATCCAGGTGTCGATCCGGTCCAGGATGCCGCCATGACCGGGGATGATATTCCCCGTATCTTTCACCCCCGCAGTCCGTTTGAACAGGCTGATCAGCAAATCTCCCACGGGCGAGACCACGGCGACAACCAATCCGATCACCATACCCTGCCAGAGCGGTGTCCCAACGGGCAGCCAACCCACCGATCGCCAGAGCAGCACCAACAGCGCGCCGAAGACGGTGCCGAAAAGGATAGCGCCACCGATCCCCGCCCAGGATTTGTTGGGGCTGAGCCTGGGCGTCATCTTGGCCTTGCCCAGCCAGCGGCCGATAAAATACGCACCGGAATCAGCCAGCCAGACAGCCGGCAGCGCGGTCAGCACCCAGCCGAGGCCGTCAGGAAGCGCACGCAGTTCAAACAGGAAACTTCCGATCCAACCGAGATAGAATATACCGCTCAAGGTGATCCCGAAATTCAAGGCGGCTTTATCATCCCCGCGTTCATACTGCACCAGCGCTGTTACAGCCGCCAGAAGGATCACGATTGAGATCAGGATACTGACAAAGTACACCGGCAGCAGCCAGCGTTGGACGATGAACAGCGCCACACCAATCAGCATCAACACCAGGGAAGGGTGTGTCTCCATTGCTTTGAAAAGCCGCGCATATTCAAATGCGGCGACCAACAGCACAGCCGCAAAGAACAGGTTGTAAACCCAACCGCCCAGGTAGATCATGATTAAAACAAGCGGCACGAAAATCAGTGCCGCTTTCACTCTTTGAGATAACATGCCAGATCCTCGGAAGGTCAGGAGTTTTTCAGACCGCCGTATCGCCGGTCCCGGTTGCCGAACTCAACGATCGCCTTCCGCAGTTCCTCCTTATCGAAATCGGGCCAATAAACCGACGGGAAATACAATTCTGAATAAACCGACTGCCAGGTCAGGAAGTTGCTGGTGCGCTGTTCCCCGGACGTCCGGATCATCAGGTCCGGGTCGGGGATGCCTTTGGTGAACATATATCGGCTGACCAGTTCTTCATCCACATCCTCAGGACTCACCCCATCCTCCAGCATGTGCTTGAAGGCAGTGATGATCTCGTCCCTCCCGCCGTAATTGAAGGCCAAAAGGATGGTGATCTTCTCATTGTCTTTGGTGAGTTCGACCGCATTTCGGACTTTTTCCTGCAAGGATTTGGGCAAACCCGCCAGATGCCCGATATGGATCAGGCGAGCGCCTTCTTCATTTAACTTGGCTACTTCCTGATCGATCATCTCGGCCAGGATGTGCATCAACCCGGTAACTTCGGCTTTGGGCCGGGACCAGTTCTCCGTCGAAAAGGCAAACATGGTCAGGTATTTCACACCGAAATCCACACAGGCCTGGATGATCGTGCGCAGGTTTTCCGTCCCGGCGCGATGCCCGGCGATCCGCGGCAAGCCACGCGATTTCGCCCAGCGGCCGTTGCCGTCCATAATGATGGCGATATGTTCGGGGACTTTTACAAATTCCTGAGGGGTCTCTTCAGACATTTTAGCTGCCGTTCAGTCAATCAATATAGAGATCAGACTTCCATGATCTCTTTTTCTTTATGTTCACCGATCTCTTCAACCTTCTCGTTGAGTTTATCGGTAAGGTCCTGGAGTTCTTTCTCACCGCGTTCCTGATCATCTTCCGAAATCAGGCCTTCCTTCTCAAAGTCACGCAGGTTTTTCATCGCGTCCCTGCGTACATTGCGGATGCGAACGCGGGTCTCTTCCATCCGGTTATGCAGAACCTTGACCAGGTCTCGGCGGCGTTCCTCGGTGAGTTGGGGGAGCGATAGACGGATGACCTTGCCGTCGCTGTTCGGCGTCAGCCCCAGATCGGAGACCATGATCGCCCGCTCGATGTCTTTGAGCGATGCGGGGTCGAAGGGTCGGATCAGTAACTGGCGCGGTTCAGGGACACTGATCGAAGCCAGTTGGATCATGGGGGTGTTGGTGCCGTAATAGTCCACAGCCAGACGCTCAACCAAGGCTGGTGAGGCGCGTCCGGTACGAATAGCGGCCAGATCTTCCTCGAGTGAATCCAATGCGGATTGCATACCTTCGGCTGCTTCGCGCAGGATATCTTTGATCATCATTTGCCTCCTATGAATTCTTCCCGAATTTGAGATGATTAAGCATACAACAAAACATGCATCTCGTCCACTTTAAGGGTATTTTTTGATGATTCAAAACGCCCTGTAACTGGCAGGGCGTTTATTTCTTATTTGCTGAAAAATGATTACTGGTTTGCGACCAGCCAATCGATCATGATCGTCTTCTCATCAGCCGATACATTCGCACCCTGAGCAATCATCTGGTCAAAGACCGTCGACCATTGGCTTTGCGAATAACTTGAGTTATAGACGATCGATACGGAGTGACAGGGGCTGCATCTTTCGTCGATCAGGGCCTTCATTTCCGTATCGGTCATGGCCGCGGTCGTTGGTGAAGAACCGCCCGATGAACAGGCCGAAATCAGGACCATCAGAACAACGATAAAGGCGAAACCGGCGAAGAGTGATTTTTTCATGTCTAACCTCCGAATTTGGCAAGCTTTTGCATTATTTCTCTGCATTTAATTATATCTGCATTGGCATCAGAGGCAAACTTTGCGCTCTGTTATAAGTGAGGTCAATCATCCGGGCAGCGTTTGCAGAGCCGACGTACCAGCAGCGCGACCAGGTAACCTGCTCCCGCGAAGAGGATGATGGTTGCACCGGATGTCAGGTTGAACGCGTAGGAGAGCATAAGACCGCCCGTGGTGAAGACCAGGCTCAACCCCGTCCCCAGCAGCATGATCTTACGCATGCTTTTCAGGAAAAGCGCGCCGATCGCGGCGGGGACAGTCAGCAGAGCGATGATCATGATCAACCCAACCACCCGCATGAGCATCACGACAGCCAGGCCGATCATCGTGACCAGGATCAGGTAGAGCAGGTCCACAGGCACATTGCGCGTCCGGGCGAAGGCCTCATCAAAGGCGCTGGCCTGCATCTCTTTGAAGAACAGCGCGACCACGCCGATTACGACCAGGTCCACTGCCAGCATCAGCCACAAGTCGGCTGTGGTGACGGCCAGGATACTGCCGAAAAGGTAACTCATCAGGTCGGCTTTGTAGCCGGGGGTCAGGTCGGCGAAGATGATGCCGATTGCCATCCCGATCGCCCACATTACACCGATCAGAGTGTCTGGTCGCTGGCGGGTTTTGCGCTGTACGTAACCCATCAACAGGGAAGCGCCCAGGCTGAAAGCCAGGGCACCCAGGACGGGATTGATCCCGAAATAAAACGCCAGGCCGATCCCGCCGTAGGCGGTATGGGCGACGCCGCCGGAGATGAATACCATTCGTTTGAGTACGACCAGGGTGCCGATCACACCGCAGGCCAGGCTGACCAAAAAGCCAGCCGCGAGGGCGTTGCGCATAAAACCGAAACTGAGGATGCCGCCCATTATTCGTGGTCCTCGTGTTCTGCCAAAACCCGGTGGGGCACGCCGTGGGCGATCAGGTCGACCGGGCAGCTGTAGCCATCCATGAGCATATCCGGCGTGATCTGCTTTTCGCCGTGGTAATGCAAGGTCCGGTTCAGACAGCCGATGGTCTTGACATAGGTAGAGACCACGTTCAGGTCATGCGAGATCAACAGGATAGTCACACCCTGTAGGTTGATATTGTGGAGCAGTTCGTAAATATGCGTGCGCGCTTCCATGTCCACGCTGATGGTCGGTTCGTCCAGCAGAAGGATTTCCGGTTCACTGGCCAGGGCTCGCGCGATGTAGACCCGCTGGCGCTGGCCGCCGGAAAGTTCGCTGAGAGACCGGTTCCGCAAGTCGGTCAGACCCACCCAATCCAGGCACTTTTCTACAATTTCGTCGTCCTTGGCGCTGTAAGGTTTGAAGAGGTGCTTGGGACCCAATCGCCCCATCCGCACCACATCATGGACACGGATCGGGAAGTCTGAATCGAAGTATGTGAATTGAGGCACGTAGCCGATGTGGCGGCGTCCCTTATCCGGCGGCAAGCCTAACACTCGGACGGATCCCTTCTTTGGAGGTAGCAGCCCGAGGATTACTTTGAGCAAGGTGGTCTTACCACCGCCATTCGGGCCGATCAGTCCGATGAAGTCATCCTTTTCGACGGTCAGGTTGATATCCCTCAATACGGTTTCGTCATTGTAACCCGCGTAGAGGTTCTTAACCTCGATCTGTGGGGAGTGCGCTTGGTTTTTGGGTGTCATCTTTTCTCCGAATCTGTTTGCAGATTGTTTCATTTTACCCGTTACTCAATTACCAAGGGCAGCCGCAAATGCTTCCGCGACAGCTTTGAGATTGGTCAACCAGTCTTGCGCCAATGGATCGGCTTTTGCGACCGTGCCGCCGATTTCCTGGGCGATCGCTTCCGCAATGGCCGTATTGAAGGTCGGCTGGATAAAGATCACTTTGATCTGCTGTTCCTTGGCGATGCTGATCAGGTCCGCCAGTTCACTGGCGCTCGGGTCCTGGCCGCCCACCTGTACGGCGATCTGTTGGAGATCATATTGTTTGGCGAAATAACCCCAGGCGGGGTGGAAGACCAAAAATGAACGCTGTTGATCGCCGGCCAGAATGCCCTGGATCTGGGTGTCAAGTCTGTTGATATCCGCAATCAGGTCCTCATAATTCGAGCGGAAGTCATTCTCGTGTTGGGGAGCCAGCTCGATCAGGGCGTTGAGCATATTCTCGGCGATGATCCTGGCGTTATCCGGCGCAAGCCAGATGTGAGGGTCCAGTTCCCCCGCATGTTCCGAGGCAGCCGGCGCACCGACCCCAAGTACCGTTGTGGGCATCGCGATCCGCTGGATACCGGCAGAAGTATTGACGACCTGCATTTGCGGGTTGGCATTTTCAAAGCGGGGCAGCCAGGCGTTTTCATATTCCACGCCGATGCTGAAGAAGACTGCCGCGCTGCTGATCGCTTTCATTTGATTCGGTGTGGGTTCGTAAGTGTGCGGTTCCTGTCCCGGCCCGACCATCACGCTCACCGAGACCCAATCCCCGCCGATCCTTTCAGCGAAATAGGATTGGGGCAGGATGCTGACGATCACCGAAAGTTCGCTATTTTCCTCAACAGGCGTGGAGGCAGCGGATTGGCAGCCAGCCAGCACCGGCACGATCAGCAGCATGGAAAGGGCAAACAGGGCGAAAGTTTTGAAGGTTTGTTTTGTCTTATGCATTGGATTGTTTTTCTTGTTGGCATTCCGGGCAAAGCCCATAGAGTTGTAAAAGATGTCCGTCGACCTGGTAACCGGTTTCTTCCTCGATCCGGTTCAGCAGGTTGGCAAGGTCTTCCGCGCCGCTGAACTCGATCGCTTTTTCGCACCCCCGGCAGACCAGGTGGTGGTGATGGCCGGGTGAAGCCAGCACGTAACCATGGCAGTCATCATAACCGTGGACGCGACGCACCAACCCGAGCTCAGAGAGGACTTCCAGTGTGCGATAGACAGAGACCAGCCCGATCTCGTCCCGAGCTTCCATGCAGCGCTGGTAGATGGTTTGCGGCGAGAGAGGGACGCTGGAATCTTTCAGGATGGACATGACCACCTTCCTCGGGTGGGTCAGGCGCATGCCTTCCTGGTTTAGTGTTTCCTGAAAATTCATATTAATTCCTTATTGAAAAATATTATCAATAAGAAGTGTATTCCCTGGGAAAAGCAAAGTCAAGGGAGCTGGGTGAATGGTGACTGGTGAAAGGGGAATAGGGTTTTGGTATTGGGGACTAGGTAGTAGGGATTAAAACCACTTGACGTGCAGGTTTTAGGAATATGCGACTAAAGATGAAGCCAGGAAAGAGATTTCCCCCCGCATGCGCGGGTAGGTATTAGGGATTAAATCCTCATGAATTGTGGGTTTTAGGAATATAGATGAAGGATGAAGCCAGGAAAGAGATTTCCCCCCGCATGCGGGGGGATAAAGGGGGGGCACTGTTTATTAAACACAAACACCCCCGGCCGGCGTAAACCAGGGGTGAAGGACAATTCAAGTTTGGGGTGCAGCCCGGGGGCTGCGACTGAAAAATTATATCATAATTCACTCACACGGGAAGGGTAACTCGCTGATATTTTTATGCCTTTGGATTGGCCTTAAGGTCCTCTTTCAGAGCCATGAACTTCGCTTCCCAGTTTTCGGGGTAGTCCACGCCGATCTCGGGCGCGACCTCTCGGGCAAGCTGTGCGAAGACCTTGACGGTCTCATCAAGGGCGCGCCAGGCATCCGCCGGGTAGAAGCGGCCGAAGGTTGACATCAAAGAAGCATAGACCTCCGGGTCCGTCCAATCGCTGAGGTGATCGCCCTCGTGGGCGCTGAAGAAAGGCCGGTTATGGACCAGGGTGGCATGCCAGCTCAGCATGCGCAGCAGGTTTTGTTTGAGTTCCCAGTCATAATGCTTGGTCCGCCAGAGCTCACCCCGCCAAAGGTATCGGGCGGCGTAATAGGCGTCCAGCCAGAACTGCTGCAGGACCTCCGTGAAAACTTCGGGCGTGGGCTTTTCGACCTGGCTGATAGAAGGCTGCGGCTTTGGGAAACGGTGGGTGACATGGTCCTTGTCCACCAATACCTTGTATTTCGGCAGATAGTAAGGTGGGAGTCCTTTTTGAATTTCATCCAAGACGGACAGCGGTTGGATGTAGAAAGCCAGCAGCAGGCCGTCTTCGTAAACCGCATTCCAGATGATCAGGTCTTCTTCGTAGGTCCACTTGGTCAGCCAGGGTTCACCGAGACGAGCCATCCATTCGCTATCCTCAACCAGGTTGGCAGGATCGTTGGCGAAGATATCCAGGTCGATCCCGGCCAGGCGGTCGGGTTTGCTCTTCTGGGCGCGTGACCCGATCAACACGGCGACCCGGATGTTGTCCTCTTGATTGACCCATTTCTCGATTGACTTCAGCAGCCTGGTTGGTAAATCCATCTCACCCTTCTTTCCGATCAGCCATTGCACTTAAATTAATTTTACTGGGGTAATCAAGGTTTTTTGAATAGTATTACTTTACTAATTGTATTCTTTTTTATAGGCATTCGCCTAATTGAAGTTTCAATTTCGCTGGAACTTCTGCAACTCTAATTCATAGTAGGATTAAACCCTGGTTCTAAACTGGGCTGTCTCCGCTTAAATTAAGGGGATAATGGGTCTGTTAACTAAAAAGGAGTAACAATGAGCTTGCTTGAAATTGCTCTTCTCGGAACAACCGCGATCTTGCTAATTCTCGGTTTCCTGCCTGCGACAAAAACTAAGAAATTTACAAGCTATGCTGCTTTCATTTTGGATGGGTTATGGCTTACTTATATTTTAATTGATGGGCTGCGCTGGCAGATGGTACCGTTGTTGGTTATAGCCGGAGGTATCACAATAGTGGGCCTTTACCGGCTCTCTCGAAAGGAACATCGACAGCACATCATCAAAAGCAAGGTGCTGCGGGTCGTCCTGATTGTTTTGTTTTCGCTGGTGTTCATCGGATCGGCTGCGTTTCCCATCCTGCTGCCCATTGTTGATCTGCCGACGCCGACCGGGTCTTACCTGGTTGGTACCACCGAATTCAGCCTGACCGATCCGGCCCGTCCGGAGGTGTTCACCTCAGACCCCAATGATGTTCGTAAATTAGTGATGCGTGTCTGGTATCCTACCGATGAAGTCGAAGGCAAACCGCTCGCACATTATTGGGATGAAGCTGGTGTGACCGGGAAAGCGTACTCTCAAAATTCCGGGATGGGCAGTTTTTGGTATGCCCACCTGCGGTTTGTTAAGACGAATAGTCATTGGAATGCTTCACTGTCCAGTAAGAACCAGACTTTCCCGGTGATTATCTATTCACCTTCTTTTTATGGATTGGATACCGAAAACACAATGTTGATGGAAGAATTAGCAAGCCGGGGGTACATTGTTTTCAGCATTGAACATACTTATGAAACGATCGTCTCGATCTTCCCGAATGGCGATATCATCCCGGGAAATCTTGACCATTTTGATACGATCTATAACGCAAATACAAACCGAGAAGAGCAGCTATATCAGGATTATGGCAATACTCAGGATGTTAATTCTCAGAAACAAATTATGGAACAGATCCTGGTTGTCGATGACCAACAAAATGCGATGATCCAGATCCGTTCGGAGGATATCCAATTCCTGCTGAATGAGCTTGGGACTTTCAATGTAAATCCCTCCATGTTCAAAAACCGGCTCGACCTGGATCGAATCGGTGTGATGGGGTGGTCTTTTGGCGGCGCGTCGGCTATAGATGCCGCCATCTCGGATGATCGCATCAAGGCGGTTGTTAATATTGATGGATGGCCATATGGGACGCTATTCAACGAAAGCGACTCAATCGCACAACCGCTGATGATCGTCAGGAGTGAAACAAATGACACGATGGAAGACCAGGTCGCGTCGCTGGAATACGACAAGGCGGCTCGTGATGCTTACATGCTGACTGTCAAAGGCGCACAGCATGAAAATTTCTGGGATTTCCCGCTGTTTTTCAATATCTATAAGTACATTGACTTTTGGGGCCCAATCAACGCCAGGGAGCTGTTGAATATCGAAAGCAAGGCTATTGGCGGCTTTTTTGACAAATATGTCAAGGATGAAAGGGTCGACTTGATCCCAATCCTGAATGGTCTGTCACCGGATGTGACTTACAGTGTGAAGTAAAAAACCGGCATTAATCGATGAACGCCCTGGCATGCAAATACCGGGGCGTTTTTTTGGTTCGTAGATAGAAAAGCTCCTCGACCAGGACTCGAACCTGGAACCTAGCGGTTAACAGCCGTTCGCTCTGCCAATTGAGCTATCGAGGAATGCGTACGAAATTATACGGAAAAATAAGCCAGGTGTCAAGCAAAAGAGTCGGGGAGGGTTGCAGAAGGTAACGCGCTAATCAATCATCGGTTTGTAAATCATCAATGATGGATTTTGCCAGTCGGTCCAATGATTCCTTTTTCTCTGCGTTCATCTCATTGCTGCTTGTATTCCAGTAGATATCCAGCAATTCAAGCGCGCTCATACTGCTGGCCGCACGACCTTCAGGCAGCCGGCCCCGGGCTTGCATTTGCGGCCGCTTGACCAGGTGGAATTCGAAAGCCGTTTCCGCCAGGGCTCGCAGGCTGGCTTCATCAATCAATGCTTCCCACTCCCGCGGATATTCAATCACCATCCGCACGATCGCATCCGTCAGGTCTCCCTTGGATTTCAAAACACGCTGAAGTGTCTCGTTGACAGCCTCATCTGATTCAAGGGTAGTGTGAAAGTCCACAAACGGTCGGATGTTTTCCAGCTTCCGCCATGAGACGACCGTCTTCCCTTTTTCAATTTCAGCAATGATGAAGAATTTCTCATCATTCACTTCGCCGAAATCCACACGCTCAATCGAGCCGGGATAAATCACCGGGGGGTGCTGGCCTTCATTTAAATTTTGGGGTTTATGGATATGACCGAGTGCAACATAGTCCAAACGAGTGTCCTTGACCAGCGCCGGCGGCAGGACCAGGTCTTTCCCAAGCATCACCATCCGCTCATTGCCATATTGAGCGCCTTCAACCGAAGCATGCGCGGTCAAAATAATCGGGAGGTCCGGGTCTGCATCCGCCAGCCAGTTTTGCAGCAGTTCCCCCAGCCGTTCGCCAAGCTGATCGATGATCTCTTTCGTCTCGAGGCCGCTCAGGTCCATGTTAGCCATCATCCCGGAGCGGAAAACCCACGGTAGAGCTATAACCTGAACCGGCAACCCTTCCAGTTCTTCCGAAGTCAGGAATGTTGGCTTGCTCAACACTTGTATATGAGGGATTTCCAGTGAATCGAATTCCTGGATGGCGTGGGCGCGGCCCGTGGAGGGGGAGATATCGTGGTTGCCCGTCAGCAGCAAGGTTGGGATACCGGCGTGGGAAAGCCGCATGATCCGCCGGTCCCACTCGCGCTGAAAAGTGGGCGCGGGAGAGCGGTCTTTATAGGCATCCCCGGCGAAGATCACCAAATCCACTTTTTCGTCGATCGCGGCCTGGACGATCTCGTCCAGGGAGTTAAGGAAATCCATCACCCGCATTGGCAGGCCGGATTCAGGATCATGGCGGCCGTAGTTGGCCATGTCGATATGTGCATCGGCGAAGTGCAGCAGCTTGATCATGGGCTGATTATATCATCCGGCTTCTGGCGAACACGCTGGTCTATGACTAACTTTTGCTGGCGGCCGGGCTCACTTTTTTCACAGCCTGTTCTTCTTCCTGTTCGGCTTTTTGCTTCTCCAGTTTACGCTCCAGCCGTTTGTCATCCAGAAGCGCCAGTCGGCGGGCCTGGATGCTGGTGTTGACGATGAAGTAGACACCCATTGCGACGGACATCAGTCCGACAAACAAGGTGTATAGGCTGGTCGCGCCAAAATACGGCAGGGCAAAAGTGGGGTTGCCGATGAAGAAGATTGCGGTGTTGAGGATCACAGCCATCACTCTAATTTCGGTCGGGCCGAGCTTGGCACTGGTGATCGTGAAAACACCGGTCACGTAGGTGATCAGGTAAACCATAACCGACAGCAGCAGGTAAGCGATTACGCCGAAGCAGGCAACGGTCAGATCGACATAAGGGGACAGCCCCAGACCGACGAAGATCAGCACGGCGCTGATCGCGTCGACCCAGTGGTCGATCAAGAAGCCGAAGCGCGGCCGCTCGATTTTTCGATATCGCGCCAGGGTGCCGTCCAGGCTATCCCCCAGCCAGTTCAGGATGAACCCAAAACTCGCCAGCCAGAGGAAGTGTGGGCTGATATTGGTGAGGGCATAACTCACAAAGATCAGGACGGAAGCACCGATCCCCAGGAAAGTGAGGGTGTCCGGGGTGACCCAGGGCGGCATGTGTTTCGCCAGCCAGGCCAGCGCCGGTTGTTCGAGAAATCCAAGCAGGATATCATTTTCTCTTTTATGATTTTCGACCTTGGTCATTAAAAACCTTTCTTTGAACCCGATCAGATTCCCAGGAATTGGGGCCAGATCGGATAGAACATCGTCCATTGCTGGGCGTATTTGATGATCATCGGTTCCGCCATTCGCAGAACTTTTTCTGTATTTGAGATGATCTCATCCTCCAGATCATCGGAAGCTTCCATCCAGATCAGCGGTGACCCGATCAGGCGATAAGTCCCGTCGGGTTGAGAGGTGGCTGCCAGGATGACGACTGGAGCATTGGCTTCCAATGCCATCCGGACGTACACGACCGGGAGGTTGGTCTCGTAGCCGAAGAACTTCGGCCGGTATTTCTCATCCTTGACGCCATCCAACGGCCGGTCGAGCCCCGTCAGGATACTGCCGCCGTTTCGCAGCCTTTGCCGTGCTTCACGGAAAGCCGATAAATCCATCGGTGTGATGTCCAGGCCTATGTCCTGGCGCAGCTTGTTCTGCAAACGGTAGGAGGTGTTGGGGTTTGGGAAAGGACAGCACCTGTACCTTGACCTTCTGCAGTGCCAGCGCATAACCCATCAAGTCAAAATTACTAAGATGCGGGCAGACGATCACTGTTGGCTGATGGTTCTGGATCCTTTCAATCACTGCCTGTGCATGTGAGTCAAAACTGACGATCTTCTGCAATGAGTATCGGTCGATGAAGAAAATGGAAATAGTCAAACATACATCTCGCCGAGGACTTGAAGATGACTTTCGGGACCAAATCGAGTTCCTCAGCGGATAGCTGTTGGTTATGGATCACAAACTGGTTGGCCCGGATGGCTTTCACCATCTTGTTGTTCTTCAGGCTTCCCAGGATAGACCCAATCCCGGATGCTAATCGAAGACCCCAGGTCCTGGGGAGGATCTTCCCGATGAACATTGCTAACCGGATCAACAACGATTCGAAAGATATTCGCTTTGAAGGTTTCGTGTTGTTTTCTTGATTCTTCACAGTGTCGATCCAATATTTGATTATTTCCTATCACTCGCCAACCCGGTCAAGGATATTAATTCTACTGCAAAAACCTGCACCTCAGGTTAATGAAATGCCCGGTAAAATTGTTTTTACAATAATTTTACGGAGGATCGGACGTGTCCGCTTACTGGTTGTTGCTGGTGCTGGCTCTTGGAGGGGTGTTCACCTGGTTGTTTTACACCCTGGCAAAGCGGTAAACTCACTGGCCGCAGTGGCTCCGCATGATCCTCAGCGCTTTTTTTGATCTTTGTATCAGCGGATATTTGGTCCTGATGGTGGTTTCCGAACTCAACCTCGCTTTCCCGGATACCTTCGCTTTTCAGAATCGCTGGGAAAAATGCGATCCCTCCTATCCCGATGTCTGCATCCCAACCGGCCCGCCGGATTTGAACTGTGAGGATATCCGGTTCGCCAACTTCAAGGTCGTATGGCTCGATTCACATCATCTGGATGCCGATGGTAATGGCATCGGCTGCGAACGGTGAGACGCGAAGGGCCCTCCTGTGGTATAAATGCAGTCGATTATGACTATGAGTCATATTCTGAAATGTTTGCGTGTGAATATAACTTGAGAACCTCATGAAAATTGTTTGTATTGCCGCTTCTTTTGTCCCCTCGAATACCGCCAACAGCATCCAGGTCATGAAAGCGACCCAAGCTCTGGCGGCATTGGGGCATTCGGTGACCTTGCTGGTCCCCGGTGAAGGCGCGGCGGAGTGGGACGACCTGCGCAGTTTTTACGGCCTGCAGCAGGAATTTGAGGTCGAATGGATTCCCGAAAACCTGACTTTCCGACGCTATGATTACGCCTTCAAGGCGGTCCGTCGGGCGCGACAGCTTTCACCAGACCTCGTCTACACCTGGGTGCTGCAGGCGGCTGTTCTTTCTTTGGGTCGAGGGATCCCCACGATCCTGGAACTACACGACCGGGTGACGGGCAGGTTGGGGCCCTGGCTGTTCAAGCATTTCTGGCGGTCAAAAACAGCCCACCGGCTGCTGACCAATACCGCAGCCCTGCGTGAGGTGCTGGTGGATGCCTTTGATCTCACACCTGGACCAAGCCAAATCCTGACGGCGCCCAACGGCGTCGAACTGGAAAGATATGCAAATTTGCCTGCGCCCGAGGAAGCCCGTGAAAAGCTGGGCCTGCCGCAAGGCTTCACCGCCGGCTACACGGGGCACTTCTATACCGGACGCGGGATGCCACTGATGCTGGCGCTAGCGAAAGCTCTGCCGGAGGTGCGGTTCCTGTGGGTAGGCGGACAGCCGGAGGATGTTGTGCATTGGAAAGACCGACTTGAGGCGGAAGAGATCCAAAACGTCACCCTGACCGGGTTCGTTGAGAATGCCATCCTGCCGCAGTATCAGGCGGCCGCGGACGTGCTGCTGATGCCTTACGGCATGCGAATCGCGGGCAGCGGCGGCGGGAATTCCGCCGAGATCGCCAGCCCGATGAAGATGTTTGAATACATGGCCGCGGGACGGCCGATCCTGACCAGCGACTTGCCCGTGATCCATGAAGTATTAAATGAAGATACGGCTGTTTTCTGCCCACCGGAGAACGTACATGCCTGGGAAACCGCATTGCTGGCATTGAAAGCGGACCCTTCCAAGCGGAATTCCCTGGCGGCCGCGGCAAAGATGGCTGTCCGAGAGTATTCCTGGTTGGCGCGGGCGAAAAAGGCGCTTTCAGGTTTCCCAGATGATCAAAATACGGATTGAATAGAATTGATGATGGACGTTGATACAAAGAAGAATCTACGTTTTTGGCTGATCTTGGTTTTGGTGGTGGCGATCGGGTTACGGGTCCTGTTGTTCCTGACCTACCCGCCTGTGACCTACAGCGACACCAATGCCTACCGGCGGTCTGCCGAAACGGTCCTCAGTAACCTGGGGCGTTATGATGGGACTCGCACGCCGGGATATCCGGCCTTCCTGGCAATCCTTGGGCCGGATCGGGCGGTTTACGCAGCCCAACTGATCCTCGGCCTTGCGATCACGATGACCTGGTTCCTGATCGGTTGGAAGGCCAGCGGGAAACCGTGGTTTGGCGGGCTGGCCGCTCTGGCCCACACGCTCAACCCGGGGCAATTGCTGTTTGAGGCCAACCTGCTCACCGAAACCCTCTGCACGTTCTGGTTGATGTTGTCCCTGCTGGGCGCCTATGTCTGGCTGACAAAGCCCAAATCCCGCAGTTTCTGGCTGGGGCTTGGCATCGGCCTGGCGTCTTCGCTGGCCGTGATCACCCGGCCGGTGTTCATCTTCATGCCGGTTTGGCTGGCGCTCTGTCTGAGTTTTTCCTTTGAGCAGAAGAAGCTGAAACTGGACTGGAAACCGTTGGTTAGCATCCTGCTGGTGGCCGGCCTGATCGTTGGCGGCTGGATGACCTTCATCAAAGTTCATTTTAAGGTCTTCAGCCTCTCAGCGATGACGGGTTACCATCTGGTGCAGCATACCGGTTATTACTTCGAAGACGTCCCGGATAAATTCGGCGACATCCGCGATATTTACCTGCAGTTTAGGGATGCCCGGATCGAGAAGTACGGCACTCAGGGCAATACTATCTGGGACGCCATCCCGGCGATCATGTCCGGGACCGGGTACAGTTTTTACGAACTTTCCCGCATCATGCAGAAGATCTCCATGGACTTGATCCTGACCCACCCCTGGCAATATTTGGCGAAGGTCCTGCGCGGCTGGTGGTTGTTCTGGCGTGCCCCGGTCTATTGGGATATCCACGCGATAACCCCACCGGCGTTGGCGCAGGCGCTGCGGATCGGCATCCTCGGGTCCAGGGGGCTGCTGTTCCTCGCAAATATGGTCTTCGTCCTGACCTCGGCGGCAGCGCTGGTCTCAAGGAAACTGCGGGAACTCTGGCGCTTAACGCCTTTCCATTGGCTGCTGGCGGGGTCCGTTTGGGCGACATCAGTGCTTTCGTCGATGCTCGATCACGGCGATAACCCGCGTTTCCTGGTACCCCTGCAAAGTGTGGTCGTGTTCTGGGTGCTCTGGCTCGGGTTGACCTCCTGGCAGGCCTGGCGCACCGGACGCAAATCGGAACGAATTGAGGAGCGTGCTTGAAATGAAAAAAGCGACTCGAAATTGGGGCTTTGAACATTATCTGGCGTTGATCGCCGCCGCAAGTCTGGCTCTTGGGGCGGGGTTCCAGGCTGTTACGGCCAGCGGAAGGTTTCTCCCGGGTTTCGTCGCCGCGTCGATCCTGATTTTCGTCGCGGGGTTCCTGATGCTGCTCACCTGGCATTGGGCCGGCGCCGGTAAAGCGCTGGCCTGGATGATGGTGCTGGCTTTCGTGCTGCGCCTGGTGTTGAGCGCTTTTCTGATCTGGGGCTTACCGCAATTTGGCTACGATGAATCGCCCCAACGCGTCGGCTTCGTTTTCGAAGATGCATACCGGCGGGAAGGGAACGCCTGGACGCTGGCGCAGTCAGAAGAGCCTTTGACGCAGGCTTTCAGCGATGAATTTGGCACCGACCAGTACGGCGGGATGTTGGCGATGAGCGCGCTGGTCTACCGGGTGCTCAGTCCGGATGCTTACCGGCCGGGATTGATCACCATTCTGGCTGCTGCGGCCATGGCACTTAGCATCCCGATCCTGATGGTGACGGTCCGTCGGCAGTTCAGTGAGGGCACCGCCCGTTGGGCCGGCTGGATCCTCGCGCTCTACCCGGAGGGGTTGCTGCTTGGTGCGGCTCAGATGCGAGAACCTTTCTTTATCCTGATGATCTGCATCTTGTTTTGGGCTGCCGCCCACTGGTTGGACCGGGCGCGTCTGAAGCTCGCCCTGCCGGTCTTTCTCGTGGATGCGATCCTCTTCCTGCTGTTTTCCTATCGGGTTGCCATCCCCAGCCTGGGCGCGATTTTCATCTGGATCTGGGCGGTGGAAGCCGGTAATCTAAAAAAGACCTGGCAAAAGGTTCTGGGTTGGGTCCTGATCGGCCTGGTGGGATTGGGCAGTCTGGCGTTCTTCAGGCCCTGGCTCGATCAGGTCTTCCGTTGGGACGCCCATTTGGCGATCCAGCAATCCGGCTGGCTGCAGCAACTGATCGAAAATCTTCCTCGCTGGCAGCAGTTCAGTTTCCTTCTTGGATACGGCCTCTTCCAGCCTGTCCTGCCTGCGGCGATCGCCGCGCCGGCGCCGTTGATCTGGAAGAGCATTGGGATTTTCCGGGCGGTGGGTTGGTATGCTTTACTGCCTTTGCTGATCTATGCCATCTTCCGTGTTGCTAAGGCGGACAGTGCGATCAAGAAGCGCTGGCTGGCCGTTTTCCTGGCGGTGGTTTGGCTCTGGATCCTGATCGCTTCGGCTCGCGCCGGCGGCGATCAGTGGGATAATCCCCGCTACAGAACGATCTTCCTGCCGTGGATGGCGCTGCTGGCCGGATGGGGGCTGCAATATGCTTTCAGAAACAAGGACCATTGGCTCGGACGTGGATTGATCGTTGAGGGCGTATTCCTGGCGTTATTCACGGAGTGGTACATCAGCCGTTATCTTTCAGATGTACCCCGGCTCGATTTCCCGGTGATGGTCGTGTTAATCGTGGTCATCAGCCTGATTGTGCTGGTTGGGGGTTGGCTATGGGACCGCTATCGACGAAAACGCGCTTGACGGATTGATTTAAAAAGTTATAATTCAATCGTTGAAATTATGATTACAGCAAACTCAAAAAGCGACGAATATCGCGATCTGGCACTCTTGCAGGAGATCGAAGCCGACCCGGACGTCTCTCAGGCGACCCTGGCTGAGGAACTTGGGGTTGCGATCGGGACGGTCAACTGGCATATTAAACGGTTGGTCGAAAAAGGTTTCGTGAAGGTCAAGCGCGCCCGACGGCGGAAACTCCGGTATATCATTACGCCGGAGGGGATTGCATTGCGCGCCAGGTTGACCGTGGACTATATCCAGCAATCTTTCAAGCTGTTCAGGCATATCCGCAGCCGTGTGTTGACCCTGTTGAAGCAGTTGGACAAACTGGGTATCCATACGGTCCGCCTGGAAGCGGAAGGGGATGTTGCCGATGTTTGCCGCCTGACCTGCATGGAACAGCATTTCACCCTCACCGAAAATCCGGATGCACCGGTCCTGATCGTGGACGGTTTAAAGGTGCGGCTGGATTTGAATGCGATGGACCCTAGCCAAAAAGAGGCAAAAGAACAATCATGATGGAAAATACATTCAATTGGGCAGAAAAACGAATTTGTGTCACGGGGGGAGCGGGTTTCCTCGGGACGAACCTGATCGCCAATCTGAAAGCGAAGGGCGCGACCGATATCTTCATCCCAACCATTGAGGAATATGACCTTGTGGACCGGGACGCGATTGCTCGGATGCTGTCCGACTCAGATCCGGATGTCATTATCCATCTGGCAGCCCATGTGGGTGGGATTGGCGCGAACCGTGAACACCCGGCTGAATTCTTCTATGATAATCTGATGATGGGCGTCCAGTTGATGCACCAGGCCTATGAACGCGGTGTGGAGAAATTCGTCGCCATCGGGACGGTCTGCGCTTATCCCAAATTCACCCCGGTGCCTTTCAGGGAAGAGGATCTCTGGATCGGGTACCCGGAGGAAACCAATGCACCTTACGGCCTGGCGAAGAAAATGCTGTTGGTGCAGTCTCAGGCATACCGCGCAGAATATGGCTACAACAGCATCTTCCTGCTGCCGGTCAACCTCTACGGCCCCGGCGACAACTTCAACCCGCGCAGCTCGCACGTGATCCCGGCCCTGATCCGTAAATGTGTCGAGGCTAAAGAAAATGGTGAAGATCATATCGTGGTCTGGGGTGATGGTTCACCCACCCGGGAATTCATCTATGTGACTGATGCGGCCGAAGGGATCGCTTTGGCGACCGAACGCTATAACGAATCGGAACCGGTCAATATCGGCTCCGGTTTCGAGATCAGCATCAAAGACCTGGCCGAGAAGATCGCCCGGATGACGGGATTTTCGGGTGAATTGGTCTGGGATACAAGCAAACCCAACGGGCAACCCCGGCGTGCCCTGGATGTTAGCCGTGCCAGGGAAAAGTTTGGCTTCGAAGCGAAAACGGATTTCGAAGAAGGTTTGCAGAAGACGATCGAATGGTTTACGGAAGATAGGAAGTAAGTGTCCGAATCGATGGAACGGAACCGGTTACCTGGCAGGGATATGCCCATCACTTACCTGCGGCCTTCCAAGGGTTGGCTTTCGATTGACTTTAAGGAGCTTTGGCGTTATCGGGAATTGGTCTATTTCCTGACCTGGCGTGATATCAAAGTCCGGTATAAGCAGGCGGTCCTGGGGATTGCCTGGGCGGTCTTGCAGCCGCTTTTGACCATGGTGATCTTCACGGTGATCTTCGGCACGCTGCTTGGGACACCGTCTCAGGGGATTCCCTATCCGCTCTTTTCGCTGACCGCGCTCTTGCCGTGGCAGCTTTTTGCAACCGCATTGCAGCGTTCCAGCGTCAGCCTGGTGGGGAATGCCAACCTGATCACCAAGATCTACTTCCCCCGATTGGCGATTCCGCTGTCTTCGATCTTCGCGGCCCTGGTTGATTTCCTGATCTCTATCGCGGTTTTGATCGGTGTGATGATCTACTATCAATATTGGCCAGGTTGGAACGTCCTCTGGCTGCCCTTACTGGTTGTCTTTGCCTTATTCACCGCGCTGGCGGTCGGGCTGTGGCTTTCGGCGCTCAACGTCCAATATCGTGACATTCAGCAGATGGTACCGTTCCTCGTCCAGGTCTGGATGTACGCTTCACCAATCGTCTACCCTATTGAAACCATTCCCGCTGGTATTTGGCGTTGGCTGTATGGTCTGAACCCGATGGTCGGCGTGATCCAGGGATTCCGCTGGGCGCTGCTGGGCGGTACACCGCCGGACATTACCATGGTGATCTCGGTCGTCATGGTGCTGATTTTGTTGGTGAGTGGGTTGTTCTATTTCCGGCGAATGGAAAAAACCTTCGCCGATATCGTTTAGGAATCTATGTCAGATTTAGCTATTCGAGTTGAAAAACTTTCCAAACAATACCGGATTGGGCTGGCCCAGGACCGGCCGGACACGCTCCGCGATTTGCTGATGAGCGGCGTTCGTAAGGTGGGGCGGATATTCCAACACGGCAGCAAGGGTCGATACAGCGATCCCAGTCATATCTGGGCGTTGAAAGACGTCTCCTTTGATGTTCAGCGTGGCCAGGTTTTGGGGATTGTCGGAAGAAACGGCGCCGGTAAGAGCACTTTATTGAAGATCCTTTCCCGGGTGACGGACCCCACTGAAGGACTTGGTGAGATCCATGGCCGGGTGGGTTCTCTGCTCGAGGTCGGCACCGGTTTCCACCCTGAACTTTCCGGCCGGGAGAATATTTACCTCAACGGCGCCATTCTCGGGATGCATCGGGAAGAGATCGACCGGAAATTCGATGAGATCGTCGATTTTTCCGAAGTCGGCAAATTCATCGATACACCTGTCAAGCGTTATTCCTCAGGGATGTACCTGCGGCTGGCATTTGCCGTCGCGGCGCACCTCGAACCGGAAATCCTGGTGGTGGATGAGGTGCTGGCGGTTGGGGATGCGGAATTCCAACGTAAATGCCTCGGTAAAATGAGCGATGTGGCTCAGGAAGGGCGGACGGTGCTCTTCGTCAGCCATAACATGTCCGCCATTCTGCGCCTGACCCAGGAGACCATTGTCCTGGACGAAGGCAAGGTCGTGATGCGGGCGCCAACGCCTGAAGCAGTGGACGCCTACCTGAACATGGGACTCACCAAGATGGGTGAGCGTATCTGGGAAGAAGATGAGCTGACCGGGGAAGACCCGGCTTTCCGCCCGGAAGCGCTGCGGATACGGAACCCCCATGGGATTGTGGTCGATACCGTTAATGCCACCGAGGGGTTCACGATCGAACTCGAATACCATTTGAGTGAAGCCATCAGCGGATTGCGGGTAGGATTCTATATGATGACCACCCGAGGTGAATACGTCTTCACGACCTTCGACACGGATGACCCCGGGCTGTTTGAGACCTTCACTTCACGACCGGCAGGACGATATATCAGCCAGGTGCAGATCCCGGCTAACCTGATGAATGAAGGGCGGTACGTACTCGGCGTCAATGCCAGCAGTTACCGCATCAAACGCTATTTCCAGGACGATAAAGCCCTGACCTTCACCGTGGACGCCACCGGTGCGCCGGGCATGCACTGGACCGAGAAACGCCTTGGCCCCGTGCGGCCCGACCTGGATTGGAAGATTGAGATTGTGGAAGAATAAGAAATGAATAAAAGATTCCTGAAAAGCATATTGGGTCGATTGCCTTATACGGTTGAACTTTACTGGCAGTTGGTTCAGCGGCACCGCCCCTGGAAAGAACATTTCAACCTGGACGATCTGGCGGAAGTGCTCCCGGAAGCTGTCCAGCAGACTGAACTTTTCGCTCATGCAGCCAATCCGGGCAAGAAGGTTTTTCTGTTCACTTCTCTTCACTATTGGATTGAATTTTCAACCCTGATGGGCCTGGCGCTGGCTGGGAAGGGTCATAAGGTGACCCTTTCTTTCCTGCCATATGCCAACTGGGATAAGCCGATCCAGAAGTTTGACCTGCGGCGGCAAAACCTTTATGCCCGGCAGGTCTTGGCAGAGGTCAGCCCGCTGATGCAGGTGCAATCCCTGCTGGATGTGAAGCCGTTTTCACGTGAATTGCCGACGGAACTCGTCCGGGCGGTGGAGGAGGTCAGCACCTTCGATACCCAGTATACGCTCCAGGTGGAAGATATCACTGGTGAAGAAGATGTCTACAAACTCCGTTATGAACGCAATTATCATGCGGCTCTGAACGCTCGCACCTGGTTGATGGCGCATCAGCCCGACGTGGTGATCGTCCCTAACGGCACCATTCAGGAAATGGGCATCGTTTATCGGGTGGCGGAATACCTGAACATTCCTGCAGTGACCTTTGAGTTTGGCGACCAGCGTGAGCGGATCTGGATCGCGCAGGATGCAGAGATCATGCGCCATGAGACTGATGCGCTCTGGGATGCCTGCGGCAGCGAACCGCTGACGGAGGACCAGCTCGCTAAACTGCAGGAGCTGTTTTCAGCCCGTGAGGACGCCAAGACCTGGCAGAACTTCGCCCGGCAGTGGCAGGAAACGCCCACTGAAGGCGGCGAAGCGGTCCGGGAGAAACTGAGCCTCGACGACCGGCCGGTGGTGCTGTTGGCGACGAACGTCCTTGGTGACAGCCTGACCCTGGGGCGCCAGGTTTTCAGCAAGACCATGGCGGATTGGATTGAGCAGACGGTGAAGTATTTCGCCGACCGTGAAGACGTCCAGCTCGTGATCCGGGTGCACCCGGGCGAGACTTTGACCCACGGCACCTCGATGGTGGATGTGGTCAAAGCTGCGCTGGATGAGATCCCGGCGCATATTCACCTGATCGAGCCGGACGAGAAGATTAACACCTACGATGTGACGGATATCACCGACCTGGGCCTGGTCTACACCACCACCGTCGGTTTGGAAATGGCGATGCGCGGAATTCCCGTCGTGGTCGCAGGGCAGACCCATTATCGTAATCGCGGTTTTACACACGATCCCGATACATGGGATGCTTACACAGAAACGCTTGAACAACTTCTAAGCAACCTTGAAGACGCTCGATTGACTCAGGAACAGGTTGAACGCTCCTGGCGATATGCCTATTTGTTCTTCTTCGCTTTTCCCAAGCCTTTCCCCTGGCATTTACTGGATCTTAAAGATGATATCCACCAGCGACCCCTTGCGTTTGTGCTGGGCGCTGAAGGCACTCGCCGCTACGGCGAGACGTTTGACTTCCTGACCGGGAAACCACTGACCTGGTAAACCCTGCGAAGGAAGGTCACTTTCGACCAAGGGGCAAGGATGGACGGATGAATATCCTGCTGACCCTCGACTGTAATCTGGATTGTACGTATTGCTTTGCTCGTGCCCGGAAAGCGGCTTCCAGCAGGCTGGAGATGTCACTGGAAGAACTGCAAACGCTGCTGAAAAGCATGGACCCGGAGAAGGATGAGGTTCGGTTGATGGGTGGAGAACCCACCCTGCATTCTCGCTACTCGGAAGTGGTACGCCTGGTTAGATCCTTTGGCTTCACCTTGACCGTCTTTACCAATGGAACGCAGGCGGTATTGCACCAAACTTCACCGGACCTGCCGGACACCGTGTTGTTGAACCTGAATGACTGGTGGACTTACACCGAGGTAGCGCAGTCGGCGATCATTGAAAATCTGGAAGCGTTGGGGAACCGGGTCAGCCTGGGCTACACGATCACCCAGCCGGATTTTGACCTGAGCAACCATCTACGGTTGATTCAGATGTATGATTTGAAGCCTGTGATCCGGATCGGGCTGGCTCAACCTGTTTTGGGCGGCGGGAACATCTACCTGCCGGAGGAATCGCTGCCCGCTGCGCACCAATCCGTCGCTCGCTGGGCAGCCAGGCTGGCTGCCGAGAAGATCCGCTTGAATTTCGACTGCGGCTTCATGCGCTGTTATTTCAGCGATACGGATATTGAGAATCTGATCCGGTCAAATGCTGCCCTGCGGTTCGTCTGCCGACCATCGATCGACATTGGTCCAGAACTGCAAACCTGGCGCTGTTTCGCGTTTTCAGCCGAGGCGGGCATCGACTGGCGGATATTTCAAGACGCTGAGCATGCGCAGGCCTGGTTTACACAGCGAGATCGGTTCATCGCCCCGGAGTGCGCCGTTTGCGACAATCATTACTCAGGTTGGTGTCAGGGAGGCTGCATGGCACGCAGGGCGATGCGATTGACGAAAATAAAGATATAGCCTGAAAAATATTATGAAATTACTGGATTATTAACGAAATGAACGATCAAAACATCAAAAAGAACGTACGTGAATTTTATGACCGGGTCGGCTGGCAGCTTGTGAATGGCGAGCTTTATCAGAATGCCGAATATGAAGATCTGCGCCCGGTCTCCCAGGAATACATTCACCGCTGCCATCTGCGTATCAACCGCCATCTGGCACCGGAGGGCGAATTTCTGCTGGATGCCGGATCAGGTCCGGTGCAGTATCCCGAATATTTGACTTATTCCGAGGGTTATAAGGCTCGGGTTTGCATGGATATCTCCATTGTCGCGCTGCAGGAAGCGCGCAAACGGTTAGGTGAGAAGGGACGCTATGTGGTCGCCGATATCGCCCACCTGCCATTCAAGCCGGATGCCTTTGACGGGATCGTCTCGCTGCATACGATCCATCACGTCCCGATGGAAGACAAGCTGCCTGCATATCTGGAACTTTACCGGACACTCCGTCCCGGGAAGACCATGACGGTCGTCAACGGCTGGACGAATGCCCCCCTGATGATGCGGCTGAGCAAATTCATGGCCAGGATGCGCCGCTTGCATCACTGGTGGCTGCGGAAGGTGAAGAAACAGGGACAGGTCAGGGAAAAACCGAAAGTTGTTCAGAAAGATGAGCATGCGACGACTGAGCAGGGAAAAAGCCATCCGGATGGCACTTTCGTCCAGAAATTGAATGCAGAATGGCTGGTTCAAAACCTCAAAGGTAAGCTGCCATTCGATATCTTGGTATGGCGCAGTGTCAATGTGGCTTTCCTGCGTTCGGTGATCTATCCCTGAATGGGGCGGCCGTTTCTGGCTGAAGGTGATCTACGCCCTGGAGGAGATTTTTCCACGCTGGCTTGGCCGGATCGGTCAGTACCCCCTGGTCGTCGTTTCCAAACCGGAAATGTCGGACCAGACGGCTGAAGTATAATTTTGAGGAATCCCAGGAGAAAAAATATGGATTGGACCAATAAAAATGTGCTTGTGACCGGTGGGACCGGGTCCTTCGGAAAGAAATTCATCGAAGTGATGCTGAAGGAATATAAACCCGCACGACTGATCGTCTACAGCCGGGATGAATTGAAACAGCACGAAATGCGCATGTCCGGTTTCAACGATCCAAGCTTGCGCTATTTCATCGGCGACATTCGCGACCTGCCCCGACTCAAGCGCGCCTTCCACGGCGTCGATATCGTGGTGCATGCCGCTGCGCTCAAACAGGTGCCGGCCTGCGAATACAACCCAATGGAAGCGGTCAAGACCAACATCCTCGGCAGCAGTAACGTGGTCGATGCCGCTTTGGATGCCGGTGTGGAAAAAGTGCTGGCGCTGTCCACCGATAAGGCTGTCAACCCGGTCAACCTCTACGGCGCGACCAAGCTGGCCGCAGAGAAGCTGATGGTCCAGAGCAACGCCTATGCCGGCGGGACTAACACCCGTTTTAGCTGCGTCCGCTACGGCAACGTGGTCGGTTCACGCGGCAGCGTGGTGCCCTTGTTCATCAAGCAGCGCGCATCCGGCGAGGTGACCCTGACCGACGATCGTATGACCCGGTTCTGGATCTCGCTCGACCAGGGTGTCCGGTTTGTGATCCGCTGCATTGAAGAGATGTATGGCGGGGAGGTCTTCGTCCCGAAGATCCCCAGCATGAAGATGGTGGACCTTGCCAAAGCCATCGCACCCGGTGCGGCGATCAAGATCATCGGCATTCGCCCAGGCGAGAAACTGCATGAAGTTTTGATCTCGGAAGACGAAGCCCGAACGACGGTCGAATTGGACGATATGTACGTGGTTCAACCGGCTGCGGCCCTCTGGTTCGGTCACCAATGGGAAGACCTCGGCAAGGCGCTCCCGGACGATTACCATTACGCCAGCGATAACAATACCGAATGGCTGACGGTGGACGAAATTCAGGAAATCGTCGCGCCGATTGAAGCTGAACTGGAGAAAGGTCAGCACGAGTAATGCGTTTGCTGGTGACTGGCGCAAGCGGTTTGTTGGGCTTGAACCTCAGCCTGCTCGCCGAACACGCTGGGTCATTCGGTCACCGGTTTGGTGAATTCTCGCGCATTGCATGGGGTTCCCTTTGCTGTCAAACAAGTGGATTTACTCGACACCGACCAGGCGCTGGCCGAGATTGAAAAGATTGAACCGGATGCAATCGTCCATTGTGCGGCGGTGGCGAATATCAACGACGCCGAGCAGCAGCCAGACCTGGCCCGGGAGCTCAACACGGCAGTTCCCGGTCGTCTGGCAGAAGCAGCCGAGAATTGGCATATTCCCTTTGTGCAGATTTCCACCGACGCAGTTTTTGATGGGCAGCGCGGCGGATATACGGAAGAAGATAGCACCCATCCGCTGAGTATTTATGCGCAGACGAAGCTGGCCGGTGAACAGGCTGTCATAGAGGCAAACCCAAACGCATTGATCGTACGTACGGTCTTTTACGGCTGGAGCCTGTCCGGAAAGCGCAGCCTGGCGGAATTCTTTTTCAACAAGTTGATGGCCGGCGAGCAGATGAATGGCTTTACCGAACCTTCAGTTCTGTCCGCTTTACGTGGAAGACCTGGCAGCCACAATCCTGGAAATGCTTTCCCGGGAATTGACGGGGATCTACCACGTCGTCGCGCCGGAGAGCCTGAGCAAGTATGCGTTCGGCGTTGGGATTGCGAAGTTATTCGGCTTTGACCCCGACCTGATCACGCCCGTTCGGGCGAATGACCTGAACCGGGGTGCGGCACGCTCGCTGAACCTGACCCTGAATCCAGACAAAGTGCAGACCGCCCTGGGCCATACCTTGCCCGGCGTGGATGAAGGTCTGGAAAGATTTTATCAGCGCTGGCGGGAAGGCTATCCGCAGCAATTGCAAACTTACAATTTGTAACAATTTACAAATTAAATTCCTGGTGGAGGTAGAAAATGACCTTGAAAATTGGCTCTCACCCCATTGACAAAGACCATCCGACCTATTTCATCGCCGACATTGCCGCCAATCACGACGGCAGCCTCGAGCGCGCCAAGCTGTTGATCCGCCTGGCAAAGGAAGCCGGCGCGGATGCCGCCAAATTCCAGAACTTCCAGGCGCCCAAGATCGTCTCAGATTACGGTTTCACCCACATGAACGCCCAGGTGTCGCATCAGGCCAAGTGGGATAAATCTGTCACCGAGGTCTATGCCGGGGCGTCGATTCCTTTTGATTGGACACCGGTTCTCAAAGAGACCTGTGACGCAGTTGGGATTGATTATTTCTCTTCCCCCTATGACTTTGAAGCGATCGACATGCTGGACGATTACGTCCCCGCCTATAAGATCGGCTCAGGAGATATCACCTGGATCGAGGCTTGCGAGCGGATTGCAAGTAAAGGTAAACCGGTGCTGCTGGCGACGGGGGCATCCGATATCGGCGACGTACAGCGAGCGGTCCACGCCATCCTGGCGATCAACCCCCAATTGGTGCTGATGCAGTGTAATACCAACTACACAGCTGCGGATGGCAATTTCGATAACATCAACCTCAACGTGCTGAAGACCTATCACGATATGTATCCCGAGCTTGTGTTAGGGCTTTCCGACCACACCCACGGCCACGCGACGGTCCTCGGTGCGGTGGCCCTGGGAGCGCGGGTGGTGGAGAAGCACTTCACCGATGACAACGACCGGGTCGGTCCGGACCATCCTTTCGCGATGAACCCGCAGTCCTGGGCTGATATGGTGAAAGCCACCCGCCAGCTCGAACGTTCGATGGGCTCAGGCGATAAGGTTGTTACGGATAATGAACTGGAGACGGTTGTGATCCAGCGCCGCTGCCTGCGAGCTGCCCGGGAAATTCAGCCGGGTGAGTTTCTTACCCGTGAAATGATCGACGTCCTGCGGCCGGCTACGCCAGGGGCGATCATGCCTTATGAGATCCAGGATGTGATCGGTCTGAAAGCCCTGGACATCATCCCGGCCGGGCATGAACTGCGCTGGACGCAATTCGGCAACCCATAGATTTGATCAATCACCAGGTAAACATCTGATGCGTGTCCTTTATTTCACCGAAGGTGACAGCCCGCACGACCGGCGTTTCCTCAACGCGCTGGCCGGGACGTCTCATCAGGTATTCGCATTGCGGATGAAGCCTTGCGCACCCCAAACACTGCCCGGCGTGACCGAACTGGTTTGGCCCAAGGGACAACCGGACTGGTGTAACTGGCAGGGTTGGCAGGCAGGTGTGGCGCAGCTCCGGGGATTACTGGATGAGGTCCGGCCGGACGTGGTGCATGCCGGCCCGGTTCAGGGACCGGCTTTGGCAACCGCGCTGGCCGGGTTCCACCCACTGGTGACGATGTCCTGGGGTTCGGATCTGCTCCGAACAGCGAAACGCAGCCCCGGAATGCGGCTGGCGACACAATACACCCTGGATAGGACGGACATTTTCCTGGGAGACTGCCAGGTCGTTGCCGATGCAGCTGCGAGTTATGGTTTCCCGCGGGAGGACATGGTGCTCTTTCCCTGGGGTGTGGATCTGCAGCGGTTTTCACCCGAGAATGGTCTTCAAAGAGGGAAGAGAACTTCGTCGGGAATTAGGTTGGGAGGATGAGTTCGTTATCCTCTGCAACCGCACCTGGGCA
Organism: uncultured Chloroflexia bacterium; assembly: GCA_963748065.1. Lineage (GTDB taxonomy): Bacteria > Chloroflexota > Anaerolineae > Anaerolineales > Anaerolineaceae > Brevifilum. The sequence goes on from CAVVHL010000003.1 coordinate 113,479, forward strand.
CCGCTCTATGGTGTCGATCTGCTGGCGGAAGCCTTTGTCTCGGCGATGGAAGTCAATTCAGGATTTACGCTTGCTGCTGGTGGGGGCTGGTCCGCAGGCGGACAAAATCCACCAAATCCTCGCGCCGGCAGGTGAGCGGGTCCATTTCGCCGGTAAGATTGACCAGGCCGAACTCCCCGCGTATTACCATGCCGCGGACCTCTACGTCAGCCCATCCCACAGCGATGGGTCTTCGGTCTCGCTTTTGGAGGCGATGGCTTGCGCCCTGCCGGTGCTGGTTTCGGATATTCCCGGCAACCGGGAATGGGTTGTGGATGGTGAAGCAGGGTGGTTGTTCAAGGATGGTGCAGTGGATGATCTGAAAGCAAAGCTGTTATCCATTGCGGTAAATCATTCAATATCCAGCTACGGGGTAGAAGGGCGTCGGATTGCGGAACAGCGCGCTGATTGGCGCCGTAATTTTCAAAAATGCCTGCAGGCTTATCAAATGGCGCTTGTTTGAAGCCGTAATATTTTGGAATGATGCTTATTAATCAAAATACATTTAAACTTTCTTACGCTAGAATGGTGATGATCGACCGGTCCATGATTACTTTTTGGAGAAAGAAATGAAAATGAAAAAGACAAGTTCTGATCATCGTGACTTTTATGTTGATTTTGTCCACTTTGGCTTGTCGCCTGCCATTCATTGGCAAAGCAGTGGACACGATGGAGACAGCCATGGGGATGTGGTGGGTGAGGAGAATGACCCGCAAACGGACAGCTGAGACGATGGAACCGGTATGGTGGAGACGAGTGAAGCGGCACAGACTGAAACGGAAGTCGTCGTCGAAAGCGGTTCCGGCACCGCCGTATATAGCGACAAAGGCGTCGAGATCACGCTTCCGAGTACTTACATGGCCGGCGACGTTGATAAGGATCTGGCGATCCTTGTCGAAGGTCTCAAGGCGATGAGTGAAGAAAATGCGGATGATCTCCAGAAGCTTTACGATAAGAACAAGGACGACATCATGTTCTGGGGCTACGATACCGACAGCCCTCCCAACCACCAGACCAGCGTGCTGATCATGAAGAATGAGGAGTTCGCCGGAATGCCCCTGGCCGTGATCTCGGCTTTTGCCAACATTTTGCTGGGGCAGGAAGTTGACTCGATCAGCCAGGAGCAGGTGACGCTGGGCGGGCGGGATGTCCTGCGGTTCGAGACAACCTCCGAAAACGCTGGTCTAAAAACAGCCCAGGCCGTTTATCTCTTCAACGATTCCGGCAAGGTGTGGCTGGTTGGGTTCTTTACCAACCAGGAGCAGTTCGAGTCACGTTTACCTACTTTTGATGCGGCTGTCGCTTCCTTTACCGTTGTTTCGGTGGACTGAATGTCACCCATGGCCATGGTTCGTGATCCGGCAGTCGTCGCCATCATCCAGGCCCGCATGGGGTCCAGCCGGTTGCCGGGGAAGGTCCTGAAGGACATTGGCGGTGAACCGATGCTGTCCCGTGTGGTCATTCGTGCTCGTCACGCGCAGACACTTGGGCGCGTCGTGGTTGCAACAACCATCGATGACGGCGATGACCCGATTTTTGACTGCTGCCGCCGGCAAGGCTTCCCGGTTTTTCGCGGAGACCCATTCGATGTGTTGGATCGTTACTACCAAGCGGCGCTTCACTTTGGTGCCGGTACGATCGTCCGCTTAACGGCGGACTGCCCGTTGATCGACCCGGCTGAGATCGATCGAACCGTAAGCGCGTTCCAGGCAGCAAAGGTCGATTTCGCTGCCAACCGGCTGCCGCCGCCCTGGAAGCGCACCACGCCCATCGGGATGGACACCGAAGTCGTGACGATGTCCGCCCTGACCCAAGCCTGGCGGGAAGCCAAGGCGAAATATGAACGCGAACACGTGATGCCCTACCTTTATGAAGAGTCAGGCCGGTTCGAGACGCTGCTCGTGGATCATGATCCGGACTGGGGAAGCCTGCGTCTGACGGTGGATACGCCTGAGGACCTGGAACTGGCGCGCCAGGTTTATGCCTGCTTTGGCAATAGCGACGATTTCAATATGAAGGATATTATCAACCTGCTGGCGACACACCCGGAACTTGCCGCGATCAATGCCGATATTCACCACAAGAGTTTCAAGGATGTTGACCGGCGAGGGTGATCGGAGCCGGTGTTATAATTGCGCCACAATTTTTATCATGGAAAATTTATGACCTGTTTGCTTTGTGGATCGGAAAACCAACAAATCTTCGCCAGGGTGGATTCTTTTGGATTCCCGCTGGTTTATTACATGTGTGAGCGCTGCGGTCTGGTCTTTCAGTCTCAGGAAGAGAGTCAGGCTGCCGACCCGGAATTTTATGCCAATACCTACCGCAGGATTTACCAGTCCAGCGAGGAACCGACGTCGAAGGACCTCTGGGTCCAGTCGCAGCGCGCGGCAGCATTTAATCGAAACCCTGAAGTCCGCTGGGGTGCGTGAAGTGGACAATATGCTCGATATCGGCGCGTCGGCGGGTGTGCTTTTGGCGGCTTTCCGCGAGGCCTTTGGCTGCCAGGTGACCGGAGTGGAGCCGGGGGACGCCTATCGCAAGGTGGCGCAAAGCAAGGACATCCGGATGTTCCCGATGCTGGAGGACCTGCTCCAATCAAACCCGGAGCGCTTTGATTTGGTGAGCCTCAGCCATGTGCTGGAGCATCTGCCGGACCCGGTGGGGACGTTAACGTCGATTCGGGAAAAGCTCCTGACCGGTGACGGTCTGCTGCTGATCGAGGTTCCCAACTTTTATGCACATGACAGCTATGAGTTAGCTCATCTGGCCTGCTATACGCCCCATACATTGGCAGAAGTCATCCGTCAGGCAGGCTTTGAAGTCGTCGCGTTGAATCGACACGGCGTACCGCGCTCGGCTGCGTTGAACCTCTATCTGACTGTGCTCGCCCGGCCAATGAACGAACCGCGACGAGGCCGGGACGTCACGCCCGAAAAGAACGTCGCCTTTAAACGAAGAATCAGCTTGCTGTACCGGCGGTTGGTCCAAAAGCTATTCCCGCATCGCGCCTGGCTGCCCTTGCCGGAAGAGAAGGTGTCCTGAATGACGCCGCTGCTGACTCTTTTCACCGCGCCCAAACCATTCCAGGACCCGCATATCTCGATCATTCAACGCAACACCCTGCAAAATTGGCTGGCGTTGGGTGATGAAGTTGAAGTCGTTGCGATCGGGGATGAACCGGGGATTGCCAATATTTGCGAAGAATTAGGAATCCGTCACCTACCGGAGGTCAAGACCAACGAGGTAGGCACGCCGTTAATCCCATCGATCTTTGAACTGGGACGCAGCGTGAATGATTCGCCGTTCCTGGCTTACGCCAATGCCGATGTCCTGTTCCTGCCGGATATCCTCCAGGCGGTGCATATCCTCGCTGAGGAAAATATGGGCTTCCTGGCGGTGGGGCAGCGCTATGACCTGGATATCACTGAGGCTCTGGATTTCAAAGGTGATTGGCCGGTGAGCCTACAATCCCGGATCAAAGCCGAGGGGAAACTGCATGGCCAGACCGGAAGTGATTACTTCATCTACCCGCGGGATTGCTTCAGGCAAATCCCAGATTTTGCCGTCGGAAGGGCGGGTTGGGATAACTGGATGTTGTACCGGGCACGCTGGAAAGGTTTGGCCTTGGTGGATGCCACACAGGCGATTACCGTGATCCACCAGAACCACGATTATAGTCATCTGCCGGGGGGTGTGGTGCACTTCTATCAGCCGGAGACGAATGTCAACATCAAACTGGCCGGTGGACGGCGGGCGATCTTCAAAGTGTCGGATGCTCGATACCAATTAACCCCGGACGGCCTGGAACGAAAGCGGTTGGATTGGGCTTCATTTTGGCGAGAAGTGGAGATCTTCCCCCTCGTAAAGTTACATTCAAAGGCATTAGGCTGGCTGGCTTTTGCTTTCTTCCATCCTTCGCTGGCTTTTAAGGAATTTCGGGGCTGGCTTTCTTATAAGCTGGCTCACCCCGGATAAGGAGCGTTATGGCGCGGATTGGGATCAACCCCTCAAGAGGTCAGACACTGGACTTTACCCCTGCCCGGGTGACTGTGGCGGTTCTGGTCTACGCGCCCCATCAGGCTGGTTATTTTCAAAACCGGTTGGATGTCACCCGGATGACCATAGAAAGCATTCTGGCTAATACCCAAGAACCTTTTGATCTGTTGGTCTTCGACAACGGCAGTTGTCCTGAGATGGTGGCTTATCTCCAATCGCTTTACGACAGCGAGAAAATTGACTACCTGATGCTATCAAAGCGCAATATCGGAAAGTTGAACGCCCTCAAGATGATCTTCAATACCGCACCGGGGGAGATCGTGGCGTATACTGATGACGATGTGTTCTTCCTGCCGGGTTGGCTCGGGGAACATCTCAAGATCATTGACACCTTCCCCAAAGTTGGTGCCGTGACCGGATTTTACATCCGTCAGCGGGTGGCGATGAGTTCAGACAGCACCCTGGCTTTCGTGAACCAGCCCGGGATCGAGACCGAACGCGGCTTGCTGATGCCCCGTAAGTGGGAAGAGGAATATCTGGTCAACAGTGGGCGGTCCTGGGAACGTTATGAATCCGAAATATCTGGTATTGACGACATCATTGTCAAATATAAGGGGCTTGAAGCCTGGGTCTCCGCGCATCATTTCCAGATGGTCGTTCCGAAAGTCGTCATGCAGGGGATCCTGGGTGAAATGCTGCCGGAGGGCTGGAGCGGTGATGTGATGGGGCGGATGGTCGAAATGGATGACCGCATGGACGCCAAGGGATACCTGCGCTTCTGCACCCGGGAGCAGACGGTGCGGCTGATGGGTAACGCGATCTCGGAAGAGGTAGCTGATTTAGCTCGGCAGTCGGGGTTGTCGGTCAGCGCGGCGGATACTGGGTCAGGAAAAAGGGGATTGATGCAGCGCTTGGCGAAGGTCAAGTGGATCCGCTACTTGATGCAGGGGATTGTTAATAGGATCTATAAATGGTTGAATGATTAGGGCAATGTGGTAAGATAACATTCCTAAAATATCGCTGATTACTTTGGTGGGAAATTTATTGGTGGATATTATCAGTTTTTCTTAAATCTCGAAATAGATCGAATGATGATTTTTTAGGAATCTGTATGAAAAATCGGTCAAAAGGAAATCCTGTATTATCCTGGCCCTGGTTTATCATCCTCATTGCAGCAGTTTCTCCAATCATGCTCTACACCAATAATCTGGGTGAGGTGACCCTGGCGTCACTTTGGCGGCCATTGTTCTTCTCAATCGTGGTTGGGTTAGTGGCTTTTGGATTATCCTATCTGGTTTTTAAGAATTTTCAGAAAGCCGGTTTGATAACTGGGATAATTGAAATCTTTATTTTCTCTTATGGGCATTTATATAACTTGATAAAATTTTCAACGATCTTCGGTTTTATGATTGGCCGTCATCGATATCTATTCCCATTCCTTTTTTTAATTTTTGGCCTTCTTATATGGTGGGTAATTAAGTTGGAGGAAGATCTGCAGAATATCACATTGGTTGTAAATATTGCAGCAATAGTGTTAATTATCTATCAATTCATTCTTTTATTAAGTTTTGAGATGAAAGTAATTGCCGGACTTCAAAGGGATAATGACCTTTTCAACAAATCAGCGAGTGTTCAATACTCAGGTCAAAGACCTGATATCTATATTATCTTGTTAGACGGCTATATGAGATCTGATTGGCTTGAAGATTCACTTGGATATGATAACTCTACATTCATTCAGGAACTAAAGGATTTGGGCTTTTACATCCCTCCGTGCAGCATGTCCAATTATTCTTATACTCTTCCTTCGATGACCTCTGAACTCAATATGGCGTACCTTGAAAATCTTTTTGATCCTATTGAGGATATTGAAACCAGCACTATCCTTAAACATAGTGAAGTTAGGCACCTCCTCGAAGGCCTGGGATATGAGACCGTCTTCTTTCAAAATTTTTATCCGTGGGTGGATATCAAAGATGGAGATTATTATTTATCACCCGATAATATCAATAATTACGAGCCATTTGAAGTACTATTCCTGCAAACAACGATCTTGACTTTGCCCTATGATCTATTAGAACGCCAACTCGCCGAGTTACACTGGTCTCCGGATTATGCAGTTACAACCGGTTTTGGAAACTTAATTCAGAGCATTTTTAACTACTTACAGCATCCTCACGATTATGAAGGACCAGTCTTTGTTTATGCACACATCCTAAGCCCTCATTATCCTTATGTGATGAATGCTGACGGAACGATTAATTACGATTGGGAAGATGATTTGGAATCTTCTCTCGTTAATACCTACAAATATCTAGATGAACAAACAATCATTGCGGTCCAGTCGATTTTAGCAAATTCCGATCCTGAGCCGATCATCATCATCCAGTCTGACCATGGAAGTGGAGAGAAGGCTTACAAGAATCTGACACTTAATGCTTTTTTACTGCCTGATGGTGGCGAGGAAGTGCTTTATCCCACGCTTACTCCGGTTAATTTCTTCCGGTTGATATTTGATTATTATTTCGATATGGACTTTGACCTTTTAGCCGATAAAAGTTATTATAGTGAGGAAGACTCCCGCTATAATTACGAAGAAGTGCAGGAGCCTTATGATTATTGTCAGAGTCTATCTAATTAAGAAAGTTTGAATATTCATGATGAACAAGGAATTTGCGTCTTTTCGAGACCCAAGCGGCTTTTTGTTTTACCAGGAGGATGTACTCTACCGACAGGTTAATCAGGTTTATAAACCTCATTACGATCTGATGATGGAATCCGGCCTGTATGATGAATTGATCAGGCAGGATTTAATGGTTGCCCATGAAGAGGTGGACGTCCAGACACCCCAATCGGAACTGGCTTATAAGATCATCCAGCCGGAAATAGTGGAATTCATTTCCTATCCCTATGAGTGGTGTTTCCACGAACTCCGCAGTGCGGCATTGACCACGCTGCGGCTGGCGCGGGTCGCCTTAGACCATGGGATGATCCTCAAGGATGCCAGCGCCTATAATTTACAATTCGTCGATGGCAGTTGGAAGCTGATCGACACTCTCTCCTTTGAGAAATACGAAGAAGGGGAGCCCTGGGTTGCCTATAAACAATTCTGTCAGCACTTTCTTGCGCCCCTGGCCCTGATGTCTTTCCGTGACCAGCGGCTCAACCTGATGACCCGGTTATTCATTGACGGCATTCCCCTGGACATTGCATCCAAGCTGCTTCCCGGACGGACCAAACTCAATTTTGGACTGACAACCCACATCCATCTTCATGCCCGGACGCAGGCGCGTTACGCGGGCAAGGAGGTCAAGCGGGAAGAGGTCAAAGGCAAGATCAGCCAGCAAGCCTTGGTTGGGTTGCTGGACAGCTTGCGTAACACCGTCAAGGGTCTTTCCGTCCGCACCACCGGCACGGAATGGGCTGAGTATTACGAAGCCACGAATTATTCTGAGAAAGCCTTTGACGAAAAGAAGAACATCGTCAGCAAATTCATCGAGCAGGCGGAACCGGAATCGGTCTGGGATCTGGGTGCAAACAACGGTGAATTCAGCCGGTTGGCGAGTGACCGGGGGATCTTTACCGTGGCCTTTGACGTGGATCCCAATGCAATATCCAAAGCCTATATCCAGGTTCGTAAGAATCGAGAGAAGAACCTCCTGCCGCTGGTTATGGACCTCACCAATCCCTCTCCGGGATTAGGGTGGGGGCATCAGGAGCGCAAGTCACTGATGGAACGCGGACCGGTGGATTTGGCGTTGGCGTTGGCGCTGGTGCATCACCTGGCGATCTCGAATAACGTTCCCCTGCCCAAGCTGGCGCAGTTCTTTTAGCGACGTATGTGAATATCTTGTGATCGAATTCGTCCCCAAATCTGATTCTCAGGTACAGCGTCTGCTCACCTCCCGCCTGGATATCTTTGATGATTACAATGTGGAAGGTTTTGAGGCTGCCTTTACAACACGGTTTGAAATTTTAGAGAAGGTCTCGGTACCGGAATCGGAACGGACCCTGTATTTACTGAAAAAAGTTCAGCACTAAGCTTGCTGTAACAACTTTGGAAAGAGGTTTATAAATGCATATCATTCACTTACTTCGTCCTTTACGCTATCTGGATCCCGGTTCGGGAAGTTTCATCATCCAGATGCTCCTGGCCGGATTGCTGGGTATTGCGGTGGCTGTCCGGATTTACTGGAAAAAGATCGTGGCTTTCTTCCGCAAAGGGAAAGGCGGCGGCGTTCAGGATGAGTTGGATGAGATGGATGAGTATGGGGGAAAGGACGACGCTTCATCCGACGACCTGGATGAGTGAGGTCAGCTAATCAAGAAACAGTCAGAACCAGGAATGAAAACGCATTGAAATTCATGATTGCAGGGCTCGGATCGATCGGCAGGCGGCATCTGCGCAACCTGCTCGCGTTAGGGGAACGTGATATTCTACTTTTCCGAACCCATCGCAGCACCTTGCCTGATGACGAGTTGGCGGATTTTCCGGTTGAGACCAATTTGGAAGACGCGCTTTCGCGTCAACCGGATGCGGTGATCGTCGCAAACCCAACTGCAAAACATCTGGATGTGGCGATCCCTGCGGCCGATGCGGGCTGTCACTTGCTGTTGGAGAAACCAATCGCTGCGCAATTGGATTCCCGGGTTCTTGAGCTCAACGAACTTGTGGACAGGAAAGACATTAAGACCCTGGTGGGCTTCCAGTTCCGCTTCCATCCCGTGCTTTCCCAAATAAGGGCATTGATCCAATCCGGTGAACTGGGACGACCGCTCTCTTTCCGGGTGCATTGGGGAGAGTACCTGCCCGGCTGGCATCCCTGGGAGGATTATCGCCAGGGCTATGCCGCTCGCAAGGACCTGGGCGGCGGTGTGGTGAACACACTTTGCCACCCGATGGATTATGTCCGCTGGCTCTTCAGTGAAGTTTCAACACTTATGGCCGATACCGGCAAGGTCTCCGACCTTGAAATCGATGTTGAGGATGTGGCCGAGATCACCCTTGAATTCACTGACAATCTGATGGGTTCAATTCATCTGGATTACTTCCAAAGACCACCATCGCACTGGCTGACGATCAATTTTGAAGAAGGGCAGATTCACTGGAACAACGCTGATGGAACTGCTGAGGTCATCCGTGCTGGTGTAGATATCGCTGAGACCCTTTCGCCGCCGGTTGGGTTTGAACGCAATGACCTGTTCCTGGCGGAAATGCACCACTTCCTCAACGTGGTCCGAGGTCAAGAGGAATCCCGCTGCAGCCTGCAAGATGGGATCAAAGCGCTGGAGATCGCCGAAGCGGTTCATCGATCTTCGCAAACTGGGCAAAAACGCATCTTCTAGTTGGTTTATTTGAACCACGATCTGACCCGATATATCCTCTTTGCTTGATGGCTGGAATTATCCCCGCTGGTATAATATCAATCTAAATTAAATGTGTTTACGAAGGAAAATACATGACAACGATCATGGATAAATTTTCTCTTGCAGGGCGGACAGCGTTGGTCACCGGCGGTGCCGGTCTGCTTGGGCGCCAATTCACTCGGGCGCTAGGCGAGGCGGGCGCCAGAGTGGTCGTGGCTGATCTCGACCTCGGTTCCGCTCAGGCGCAGGTCAACGGCCTTGCGGATGAGGGTATCACCGCCATCGCTGTAGAAGTTGATGTTACTAACCCTGAACTCGGTCTCCGCGATGGTCAGTGATACCGTTGAAGTCTTTGACAGCCTGGATGTGATCGTGAACAGCGCTGCCCTGGATCCTAAATTTGACCCGGATAATGTGGATGCTCAATCGGACAATGCGTTTGAGACTTATCCATTGGAAACCTGGAAGAAAGCGATCGACGTCAACCTAACCGGTATGTTCCTGACCTGCCAGGCGGCAGCAAGGCAAATGCTGGTTCAGGACTACGGCGTGATCATCAATATCTGCTCGACCTACGGCCTGGTTGGGCCGGATCAACGGCTTTACGAACGCCCGGATGGCCCGCGGCAGTATAAACCAGTCTATTATACCGTCAGCAAAGCGGGCGTATTGGGATTGACCAAATACCTGGCGACCTATTATGCCGGGAAGAACATCCGGGTGAACGCCCTCACACCAGGTGGTGTTTTTAACCAACACGATGAGACTTTTCTGAAAGCATATTCCTCCCGGACCGTGATCGGGCGGATGGCGCATCAGGATGAAATGAGCGGCGCGATCGTATTTCTCGCCTCTGAAGCGTCTTCTTATATGACCGGCGCAAACCTGGTGGTGGATGGAGGCTGGACGGCATGGTAGCCAAACCGGAAGTCCTGGCCGTGATCCCCGCTCGCGGTGGTTCCAAAGGCATCCCGCGTAAGAATATCCGTGATTTTGCAGGTTATCCTCTGATCGCTTACAGTGTCGCCGCGGCGACGCATTCCGATTTTGTCACGCGGACCGTGGTGTCCACCGATGATCCTGAGATCGCCGAAGTGGCCCGTGAATTCGGCGCGGAGACACCTTTCATGCGTCCGGCTGAACTGGCAGAAGATGGCACGCTGGATTTGCCGGTTTTCGAACATGCACTGAAATGGCTGGCGGAAAATGAAGATTATCATCCGGACTTTGTGATCCAGCTTCGGCCAACTTCGCCGGTCCGGCCGGTGGATTTAATCGACCGGGCTGTTGAACTTCTTCTGGCCCATCCGGAAGCGGATTCGGTGCGCGGGGTTGTACCCGCAGGACAGAATCCCTATAAGATGTGGCGAGTGGGGGAAGACGGTCAGATGCTTCCCTTGCTGACCGTGGAAGGGATCGCGGAGCCGTATAACGCACCGCGACAGAAGCTCCCGCCGGTGTACTGGCAGACGGGACATATCGACGTCATCCGTCCGGAAGCGATCCTGAAGAAACATACCATGAGCGGTGACCTGATCCTGCCGGTAATGATCGCACCCGAATATACGGTTGACATTGACAACCTGCGTGATTGGGCTCGTTATGAGTGGTTGGTGCAGGAATCGGGACTGGAAATGGTCCATCCCGGACCGCAGCCGCGGCCCTGGCCGGAAAAAGTATCCCTGGTGGTCTTTGATTTTGATGGTGTAATGACCGATAACCGAGTCTGGGTGAATCAGGAAGGCGTGGAATCGGTGGTCGCCAATCGCGGTGACGGAATGGGGATCGACCTCTTACTGGCTGCCGGCATCAAGGCCGTAATCATCTCCACCGAACCTAACCCTGTAGTTGCCGCTCGTGCGAAAAAGATCGGGTTACCTTATTTCCACGGTGTCGGCGACAAAGGCAGCGTGCTGAAGGAATATTTGAACAAGGAAAATATTCCCGCTGCGGAATCGATTTATGTCGGGAATGATATCAATGACCTGCCCTGTTTCCCGCTGGTCGCCTGTGCGGTCGTCGTGGCAGATGCCCACCCTGCGGCAAAACGCAAGGCGGATAAAATTCTCAGCGCCAAAGGCGGTTTTGGCGCCGTACGTGAGGTTTGTGATATCCTTTTAGCCCGAATGCAATAAATCAAAAAATTCATCCTGCAGGGGATCCCGCAGAGATGTTCAAGGAGCGTGAAATGGTTCGTGAAATCAAATTAGGGGATCGCCTGGTGGGGGATGGTCATCCGACCTATATCATTGCCGAAATTGGCATCAATCATAACGGCGATGTGGAAGTTGCCAAGAAACTGATTGAGACTGCGCATGCTGCCGGCGTGGATGCTGTCAAATTCCAGAAGCGAACCCCGGAGATTTGTGTTCCCGACCACCAGAAAGATCAGATGCGGGATACGCCCTGGGGATACATCTCTTATCTTGATTATCGTTATAAGGTCGAATTCGGCCAGGAAGAATATGAGGAGATCGACGCCTACTGCAAGGCCCTGGGAATCGATTGGCTGGCAAGTTCCTGGGATGTCCCCTCGCTTAAATTCATTGACGCCTTCAATCCGCCTGCGCATAAGGTGCCGTCCGCACTGCTGACGGACCACGAGCTCTTACGTGCGATCAAGGATACCGGCCGGCCGGTGATCCTCTCGACCGGCATGTCCACCATCAATGAGATCAGGGACGCCGTAGAAATCCTGGATATGGAAAACCTCCTGATTTGCCACACGACCAGCAGTTATCCCTGCCCGCCCGAAGAGTTGAATTTGAAGATGATCCCGACCCTCAAGGACCTGTATACCTGTCCGATCGGGTATTCGGGGCACGAGGTTGGTTTGGTGCCCTCAGCATTGGCGGTGGCGATGGGCGCTTGCCTGGTCGAGCGGCATGTCACTCTGGACCGGGCGATGTGGGGGTCCGACCAGGCCGCCTCGGTCGAACCGCAAGGCGTCAGGACATTGGTCAAATACATCCGGGTGACGGAAAAGGCGCTGGGCGACGGCGAAAAACACGTTTACGAAAGCGAACAATCCTCCCGCAGTAAACTGCGCCGATACAGCGAATAGAGTTTGGTTCATCGATGAGCCTTTCAGATCGCGTTAATGAAATCATGCAGGTTCAGCCTGCCCGTAAGCGGATCAACCGTGAAATCCGCAGGATGGCTGCCGCTGTCTCCAAAGCATCTCCCAAACCGGACGATCGCAAGATCGTGGTTTCCTTCAATGCTTCCACAAGGATCACCGGCCTGAGTCTGAATGCGGCCTTCGCCATGCTGACCGGCTGGTCGCTGAGGTTACAGGGTGTGCGAGTGGCCAATTACGTCTGCCAACGAGGAATGACGCGCTGTGTGTTGGGGACGAAAGCCAGCAATGTCTTCCAGATTCCCCCTTGCGATAAGTGTTTGATCCAATCCAGAGCTATCTACAGTCATTCCAACACCATTGGCATGGATTTTTACCCCAGCACTGATCTTGCCAAGCAGTTGCAGGGGAAGGAATTGGATGAACTTCGCCAATTTCAACATGAGGATATTCCTTTAGGTGAGTTGTGTTTGCCATCAATGCGATGGATCTTACGACGTCATCATCTTGAAGACGATGAGTCGACCCATGTTCTTTACCGGCACTATATCCTTTCCGCATACAAGGTTGCCAAGCAGTTTGAGAAGTTGCTGGATAAGCTCCACCCAAATGCAGTCATGGTTTTTAACGGGATGCAATTCCCTGAAGCGACGGCGCGTTGGACGGCACAGCAGCGAAAGATCCCGGTCTACTCCCATGAGGTTGGGCTGCGTCCTTTCTCGGCTTTCATTACGGAAGGCGAGGCTACAGCTTATCCGGTAGACATCCCCGACGATTTCCAGCTCGATGAAAACCAGGATCGAAAGCTGGATGATTATCTTTCCAAACGGTTCAAGGGCGATTTCAGCATGGCCGGCGTGCAGTTCTGGCCTGAGATGAGCGGGCTGGATGAGGCTTTCGTTAAAAAGATGGCGTCATTCAAGCAGGTTGTCCCCGTCTTTACCAATGTGATCTTTGATACCAGCCAGCCGCATGCCAACGTGGTCTTCCCGGATATGTTCGTCTGGTTGGATAAGGTGCTCAAGGTTGCCAAAGCGCATCCTGAAACCCTGTTCGTCATCCGAGCTCACCCGGATGAATCCCGACCCGGTAAGGCCAGTAAAGAAAGCGTTGCAGACTGGGTTCAAAAAAACGCGGCCGATTTACTACCGAATCTGGATTTTGTGGGGCCGGATGATTATTTCAGTTCTTATGAGATGATCCAACAGGCGAAGTTTGTGATGATTTATAACTCGACGATCGGGATGGAGGCTTCGATCATGGGCGCGCCGGTGCTGACCGCCGGTAAAGCCCGGTTTACGCAGTTGGACACGGTCTTCTTCCCCAAAACCCAGGAAGCTTACCTCAAGCTGCTGGAAGAATTTCTGGCGGCCGAAGAAGTGCAAGCGCCGGATGCCCATCGGGTGAACGCCCGACGTTTCCTGTATTATCAGCTCTACCGGACATCGCTGCCCTTTGACCGGTTCCTGGAACTGGACGGGATCTGGCCGGGATTCGTCCGTCTGAAGGAATTCACGTGGCAGGACCTCCTGCCGGAGCATTCACCGACCATGAAGGTCATTTCGGATGGGCTATTAAAAGGCAAACCCTTCCTGATGCCGGAAGGGTGAACGTATATCATTGGTTAGGTTCTGAAGTTGGTATGAAAAATCTCGAAAAATTCGGTTTTCGGGATTTTTTTATTTTTTTATATTGGTGTGTTTGATGATATAAGGGGGACGATTTTTTACTTCCTGGAAGATGTAACCGATATAGATACCAATGAAACTGACCACAGTCGTCAACGTACCACCCACGATCAGGATCATGAACATCAACGAACTCCACCCAGGTGCAAGCTGTCCGGGGTTGCCTGAAATCCAAAGATAAAGAACATAAATTGCTTCAAGGAAAGCCAGGATATAAAAAAGGAGACCAACAGCGAGGCCAAAGCGAAGTGGAAAAAGAGAGAATGAAAAGATGGCATCCGAAGAAAGTTTGAACATCTTCTTCAGGGTGTATTTTGAAGCTGCCGCCAATACGAGGTTTCACCTCAAAAGGCAAGATAGTGGAATTGAAACCAACCCAGGAGACCATCCCCCTAAGAAAGCGGTGATATTCAGGCATGGACTTCAGCGCTTCCACGGCATCTCTGGAGAGCAGGCGAAAATCCGCTGCGTTTGGCGTGATTTTTTGGTTACCAATCCGATTGATGACATTATAGAATAATCGTGAAGTGAACCGCTTAAACGGCGATTCCTTTTTCTCTGGTTTCCGCTGCCCAATCACGATATCGTAACCGGATTGGTAGAGAGATAACATTTCGGGAATGACTTCGGGGGGATTCTGTCCATCACCATCCATGGTGATAATGACATCTCCCAGAGCGTGGTCAATCCCGCAGCTTAGGGCTGCCTGATGGCCGAAATTACGGCTGAAAGTGATCACTCGGATAGTGTCATCCCGCTTGGAGAGTTCTGCAAGAATTTCAGGTGTTTGATCGGTTGAACCATCATCAATGAAATAAATCAGATGAGGGAATGGAGACGGTTGCTAAAACCTCCACCAATTGTTGATAAAAGGTACGGATAATTTCACTCTCATTGAAGAGTGGAATGACGATTGAGAAATTAGATAGCGTTCGTTTGTTCATTGGATATCAAAGACACTCCATCCATAAGTAAGTGTTCGGAAATCAAATAATGGGTCGGGATTTTGACAAAAACCAGCATTGATGCCTGTTCGGCAAATTAGAACAGGTAAATTAATGTTTAGAAAGTCTGAATGAATCCTGAAATGTCTGCAGTGTCTGGCGGTGACCTTCGGTCTTACTCAACAAAATCTGATTCCAGGGGCTTTGATATGCCTCCTCGAGTCCTGCCCGAACGGTCAGATGCGGTTGATTTTCAATAAATGGCATTAATACAATAGCATTAGGGTGTTCGTTGATTGAATCCATCAGATCTTCATTAATATTTTGATATGAGACGTCTTTTTTCAGGTAATGGTCTTTAAGAAACATTTCGGGTTTTTCAGTATATTCGTTTGGCGATTGAATATTAATAAAGATGGTTGCATCATCTGAAATATTTTTCTCCAGATAACTCAGCATTTCCTGGTTGACAGAATCAAAAGTCAGTTGGGTTCTCGCGTCTGTCAGGTAGTTTGGTAAGGTTAATGCAAACAGGATAATGCTGAAAATGGATAAAACCATAACAGCGTAGTCGAAAAAGCCCTTTTTGTGTTTGAAACGCTCAACGATGGCAGGGCTTATGATTCCAACCAACATTATGCCGCCGAATGCAAAAGGAAGCAGATAATAAAGTTCAGCAAATTCCCAGGGTATGAGTATCACAAACCAAAAAAACCACCAGACGAACCAGCGGAAAACCTCAAAACGCAATCGCTTGGAAATCGAGCGGGAAAAGCAGATTAGAAGGATCACGATCAGAATAAAGGGGATCATATAATGGAAATAGAAGGCAAGTTGAGTGATCCACCTCAAGAGTTTTTGAAGGAGCGCGCCAAAATCGACAAGGTATCGATTGGTATAAGAGCCGCTTGTAAAGAAAGGCATTTTTATGATCAGCCGCAGGCTTATATATAGAACTGATGCCAAAATCGATGCCGCAAATAAGGTCAAATATTGGTTGCGGTCTTTTCGGATTGGTGTATCTTTTGATAGGAAAATAAAAACCAGCCAAAAAAAGATGATCGGTATGATCACGACCGCCGTCTCTTTAACCAGGAATGATAAAAGAATGAAAAGCATAGCAATTAAGCCGGTTTTCCAAAATGGGAGCGGCTTTTTCCCCGGCTTTGGAGCGACGGCCAGAACAGCAGCCAGCAGGAATACCAATTGCAGCGGCTCACCTTTGGATAAGGTGTAAAAGTTCTCTATGATTGGCATGGAAAGTACAAACAATATGCCGGTCAATAGGATTTGCCATTCACTACCGCCCATGCGCTTGATGAGCTGCCGGATCTCGATCAGCAGAATGAAGAGCAGGATCAAATTCCCGAGGAAATACCAGAAGGGATGATAGCCAGCCAGGGCATAAATTGTCGCAAAGTAGAGCCAATAAATTGGGCGAAACCGGCCGGCTTGTTTATCATGGCTCATGCTGAAATCACCACTCAGGAATCGCTGGGATTGAGATAGAGAATTGGCATCATCAAAGAAGCCAAATTGAGGTGAGATCAGCCGGGGTAATAGAATCAGGGTTGCTAAAATGAACGGAATTAGGATAATGATGATCTTGCGGATTGATTTTTTATTTTCTGTCACTAATAACCTCCCGAACCAATCTCAATTATAATTCAAGTGTCGAAATAACGAGTTTGATTATCGCGATATAATATCTCACTCGGAAGATACAGGAGAATTCGAAAGAAAATCTATGACCCCTAAGATTATCGCCCTGGTGCCCATGCGACATCAGTCCATGCGGGTTCCGGGCAAGAATTATCGCAGCTTTGCAGGTAAACCCCTTTATCATCACATCCTAAACACCCTTTTATCGGTGGAAACTGTTGATTCCATCGTTGTGGATACGGATAGTGACGCGATCCTTGAGGGCCTGGCGAAAGATTTCCCTACCGTCAAAACCATCACCCGGCCGGAAGAACTCCGGGCGGATACGATCCCGATGAACGAAGTGTTGATCCATGATACCGGGCAATTCACGGCGGATTACTACCTGCAGACTCACTCAACCAACCCCTTGCTGAAACCTGAAACGATCTCCAAGGCGATCAAGGATTTCCTGGACAGCCTGCCCGAATATGACTCACTTTTTGGGGTCACCCGCCTGCAGACCCGGCTTTGGGACCAGTTGGGACGGCCGATCAATCACGACCCTGAAATCCTGCTCCGAACCCAGGACCTGCCGCCGGTGTATGAAGATAATTCCTGTATCTATATTTTCAACCGCGATAACTTGATTGAACGTCGTAACCGGTTGGGTGAACGCCCTTTGATGTTTGAGATCCCGGCGATTGAAGCTTGGGACATTGATGAAGAATTGGACTTCACCGTTGCGGAGACCCTTTTCCGCGAACTTCACGGTGGGTCATAATACCAGCCATATTACAGAATTGAATTTGGGAGTTAATCCATGAAAACGGTATTAGTCTCCGCCCCTTATATGCTGCCGGAAATGGACCGCTTCGGCCCTGTGCTGGAGGCATTAGGATTGAACATGATCCTACCGGAGGTGCATGAAAGGTTATCGGAAGAAGAAATCCTGGCTTATGCCGGGGAGTTCGACGGGACGATCTGCGGCGATGACCGGTACACCCATAAAGTGATCGAAGCCTGTCAACCGCGTTTGCGAGTGATCTCCAAATGGGGTACAGGTATCGATTCTATCGACCAGACGGCTGCCGCGGAATTCGGTGTCATGGTCGGCAACACAACCAACGCCTTCACCGTCCCGGTTTCCGAAAGCGTTCTGGGTTATATGCTGTCCTTCGCCCGGCAGATCCCCTGGCTGGATGATGCGATGAAGGCCGGCGAATGGCAAAAGATCAACGGCAGGACCCTGAGCGAATGCACACTGGGTGTGATCGGGGTCGGCAATGTTGGCAAGGCTGTACTGCGGCGAGCGCGTGCTTTTGGGATGGAACTCCTGGGTACCGATATCGTCGAGATCGCGCCGGATTTCTTGCTCGAAAACAGTGTGGAGATGACAAGTTTGGAAGACCTGCTTGCCCGGTCGGATTTTGTCAGTGTGAATTGTACGTTGAACCCTTCCAGTGAACATCTGATGAATGCGGAACGACTCGGTCGTATGAAGGATGGCGCAGTGTTGATTAATACCGCCCGCGGGCCGATCGTGGACCAGCAGGCCCTGGTCGCCGCACTGGAAAGCGGTAAACTTCGGGGCGTGGCCCTGGATGTGTTTGAGCAGGAACCCTTGCCGGAGGATAGCCCGCTGCTTTCGATGGACAATGTGTTGCTTTCTCCGCACAACACCAACTCCAGCCCCCGTTTTTGGGAGAATGTCCATTGGAATACGATCCGGAATTTGTTAGTCGGATTAGATATGCCGACCGAACAACTGGCGCCTTTGAAGCGGAAATTCAGCAGATAGCGCAAGTCTTGCTGATTGTTTTCCCAGGACTTGCAACTTGCTTGAGACAGAAAAGGATATTCTGAGATGACCGAAAAAGATAACAGGATTTTATTGATCACGGGTGCGGCGGGTGGGATCGGCCGGGCGACGGTAAAGACGTTTTCCGAACATGGCTGGCGGGTGATCGGTGTGGACCGGCAATCCCAATATGACGACTTCCCAAAGGATGGGACCTATATCCAGGCTGATATCTCCATGCCCGAACAGATCGAAGAGATCTATAAACAAGTAATGGCTGAGACCGATACGCTGGATGCGGTCGTGAATAATGCGGCCGTCCAGATTGCCAAACCGCTGGTGGACACCACCGCGGAAGAATGGGATATGGTGATGGCGTCCAACTTACGCTCCGTCTTTTTAGGTGCTAAACTGGCGTTCCCACTTTTGCGAGCTAAAGGTGGCGGTGCGATTGTCAATGTTTCCTCCGTTCATGCGGTGGCGACATCGGCCAATATCGCTGCGTATGCCGCCAGTAAGGGCGGTCTGCTGGCGTTAACCCGAGCGATGGCGATTGAGTTCGCACCGGACGATATCCGGGTAAATGCTATCCTCCCGGGCGCGGTCGACACACCCATGCTGCGGGCCGGCCTGAACCGGGGACATGTTGGGCAAGGCGACATGATGGATCGCCTGGAAAACCTGGCCCGCAAAACGGTGAACGGTCGGGTGGGCCAGCCGGAAGAGATTGCTCGTTCAATTTATTTCCTGGCGGATAATACCCAGTCCTCTTTCATGACCGGCCAGGCGCTGGTCGTGGACGGCGGTGCGACCGCTCGTCTCAGCACGGAGTGACCGATGTCGGTAAAAGAAACGCTTAAACAGCTTGTTCCTGAGCCGATCTGGAAGTTCAGTTCGGATCGTTATTGGAGCTGGCGCAATCGTGACCGGCATATTCTGGCGCGGATATTCTCCCCGACCTGGATGCATAATAAAGCACGGTTGGAAAAATATCGGGATCGTTTCGCAGGAGAGCGTTGTTTCATCGTGGGCAATGGGCCCAGCTTGCGAAATACCGACTTGAGCAAGTTAGCAGATGAGTTCAGCTTTGGCATGAACCGTATCTACCTGGCCTTTGACGACTATGATTTCAAGACCTCCTGCCTGGTATCGGTGAACGACCTGGTGCTGGAGCAGTGTTTTCAGGATATCGCCGCACTGGATATTCCCAAGTTTGTGTCCTGGCGTGCTCGCAAATATTTCACCGGTGGGCCGAATATGATGTTTCTGGATACAGATTACACCGGCGTGGCGGACTTCAGCGGTGATGCCACCGGCCGCCTTTATGAAGGGTTTACTGTCACCTACGTTTGTCTGCAATTGGCCTACTTCATGGGCTTTTACGGAAGCGATCCTGATCGGTGTGGACCATAACTTCGTCACCAAGGGGCCTGCAAATGCAACCGTGACCTCAAAGGGAGACGACCCTAATCACTTCTCGGGAAAATACTTTGGTAAAGGCTTCCGTTGGCAGCTGCCTGATCTGGAAGGTTCCGAGCGAGCCTATCAAATGGCGCGAAAAGCCTATGAATCGGATGGCAGGAAGATCGTCGATGCGACGGTTGGCGGGAAAATTGACCGTGTTTGAGAAGGTGGATTATCAGAGTTTATTTAAATGATGGATAACCAACCTCTCGTTTCGATCATTACTCCCTCGTACAACCAGGCAAAATACCTGGAAGAGACACTGCTTTCAGTGCTCTGCCAGGATTATCCCAGGATTGAATATATCGTGATCGATGGCGCGTCGACCGATGGCAGCCAGGAGATCATCAAGAAATACCAGGACAGGCTGTCCTACTGGGTTTCCGAGCCGGATCAGGGGCAGGCGGAAGCGATCAATAAGGGCTTTAAAAAAGCGACCGGTGAAATCGTCGCCTGGGTCAATTCCGATGACCTTTATTACACCTGCGATGTGGTCAGCCAGGCCGTTACGGCGCTCACGGCCGATCCACAGCTAGGGATGGTTTATGGAAATGGCGTGATGGTCGATGGCGAAGGCCGGTTGCTCGATTGGCACCCGTACCGTCAATATACGGTGGACGATCTGATGGCGTTCAATGTCCTGCTGCAGCCGGCGGTCTTTATGCGCCGGGAAGCGCTGGAAGAAGCGGGTTTCCTCCGTCAGGAAAGTCACCTGATCCTCGATCATGAATTATGGATCCGGATTGCCGCAGCTCATCCCATCAAACACATCGACCGGTATTGGGCGGTGGAACGCACCCATGAAGATGCCAAGACGATTGCCATGTCCGGACAGTTCGTCGATGAGGCGTTCAACTTCGTTGAGAGTTTGAAGGCGGAACCGCAGTTTGAGCCCATATTCCGTGAGCATGGACGGAAGATCGAGGCAGGTCTGCATATTTTTTCAGCCAGGCGGTTGATCGATTCAGGCGATTCAAAGGCGGCCTTGAAGCATTTCAGAGAGGCTTGGAAAATCGATCCGAAAGCGGTTCATGCGGGTCTGGTATAAATGGGTACAGGCGCTGGGTGGTGCGATGGGCTTGAGCGGCTTGTTTCTCTGGTATCGGAGGACTCGGCGCAAATTATCGCATTCTAATCAAAAATTGGTCGTGGATGACGATGGGATTCGATGGGAACAGCGTAAAGAATAATGCGAGAAAAGACAAAATCCTCCTCTTCGTCAAATAGCCATTTATCACTGAGAATATTGTTGTTCGTTTATCTTCTCAGTCTGTTATTGGAAAGTGCTTTTTTCTTCCCGAACCTGGGTGAGATCAATATCTGGGACGAGGCGAATTATATCCATAGCGGGTATATGCTCCTGACTGGGGGGCAGCTTCCTCAACTGGTAGGTTCTCCACTTTCGAGTGTTTTTTACGCATTGACGATGCTCCCGGTCCAGCAATCCCGAAACTTCTTCGTACTCAGTGATGCGATCGGCCGGATCGCCTTATTCACATTGATCTTTGTGAGTGTGGCGTTGATTGCTGCCGAACTGAAATCCTTCACCAATCCCTGGGTGATGATCGGACTCTGTATTTATTGTTCCGGTGGCTTCAACGATGTTCCTCTATCCCAGTGACATCTTGCTGGCTGGTTTGGCCGGGTTGTCTTTCTGGCAGATCCTGGCTTTTTATAACGACCGCAAAGAGAAACATCTCTGGTGGGCGTCCGGGCTGATGGGGTTGGCTGCGTTGGCACGCGGTGGAAGGTTTGATCCTGATCGGCGTTTTACTGATCGGCACGATCCTGATCGTCAGGAAGGAGAAAACCTGGTACCGCTCGATCATCGCAATCCTGGTGCCTTTTGTTGTTCTGGTCGGCGGGTTTGTGCTGACCTATGGAGTCATAACAGGTAATTTTAATACGGGACTATCTGACCGGACTTATAACAACTTTGAAAGCGGTCAGGAAGGCATCTATTCCCAGACCGGGATTTACACGGCGACCATCAGCGCTCGTCTGGAAGCGCGGGAAGCATTTGGTACTCCGGAAGAGAATAACAATTCGATATTTAAGGCGATCCTGAAAAATCCTCCGGTCTATTGGGAACGATTTAAGCGGATGGGATTTGTTTTCCAATCCTTTGCGATCAAAGCCTATGGAAATAAGTTTGTTTTGGTTTTCCTATGGCTCAGTATCCGTGGTTTGGTCGAACTCATCCGGAAAAAGCAGTTCCCTTTGGTTGTGATGTGTTTGCTTTGGTTCCTCCCATGGGGCGCGGGATTCCTGAACACGTTTTTCCGTGAAGGCTATTTGATGATGCCTTTCTTTGTGATTTTCACGTTGTCCAGCATCGGACTGACAGCAATTATCAATAATTTGGATAAGCGTTCAGAACAGATTGCAGTGGTTCTTTCTGCTATTGCTGTGCTATTGCTCGGTGGGTTGATGAGGAACACCTCCATGTTGTTCCGCAATGGGTTATTCATCGCCGGGCTGGCGTTTGTTTACCTGCTATGGCGATCCAAATTGTTGACCGAAAACTGGCGCTCCACCGCGTTATGGGTCATCCTGGCGATGTCTTTGGTCATTCGCGGCGGGTATTCATCGCCCGAACTACCCGTCTACGGGCAGAACGATATTGAGCGCTCGGTTTACGTTTTACAGGAAAATTTCATCCCCGATAGTCACGTTTTGGCCGGCGCACCGGCGAATGTTTGGGCTGCCCGGATGCAGTATTATGGGATCAATTCTTACGATATCCCGGACTTTGCCGATGCCCAGAGTTTTTATGAATGGCTCAGAATCCAGGATATCCAGGCGGTCTATATTGACACGAATTTCCCAGATTTTTACCGCAGCTATATCCATGATCTTGATGGTGATCTGCTGACTGAAATTTACGCCACGCCGGAGCGGGATATTCTGATCTACCGCTTGGTAGAGGCTGAATTATGAAGGGACTTAACGAAATGAAGTCATTCAATCTGACGTCATTATTTTATGAGAAATCACAAATCATTTAGGTTGGTCGCAGCTTATTATAAAATTCAGGCACTAATTTGCATTCTCAGAGATTGCAGTGAAGGGAATATTAAATGGTAAAAAGAATTCAAATGATAATGAGAAGGGGATTTTCTTTCGAATTCTAATCAAAAACTCAAAGAGACTTTGCTGATAATCCTGATATTCTTATTCAATCTTTTTCTTGTGATACCTAAATTACAACCTCAAATGCTCGGCAATCAACCCTGACGATGGAGCAAAATACATCGAAAGCGGCAGATTATTGTTTGAATGGGGCTTGCGTAATTTAGCCTGGGGGCCTTTAGTAGCGATATTTTATGGCATAATCCATCTCTTCGTCGGTCAATCACAAAACTGGTTCATGCTTGAAGCTTGGATTGGGAACTATTTTCTATTTGGAATGTTATGGCTTAGCTTCTATGCACTTGCGCGTCAACTGGAAAAATACATCTCGAAATACGTCATCATTGGTTTGCTGTTTGTTACAACGGTATTTTTCCCGATTCTTGAAAACCAAAGTGACGCTCTTTTTATACCTTTATCCGTATTAGCATTACTATTCTTAATTAGATTTTCTGACACACATAAAATAAAAAATGTATGGTTGTCTTCCCTGTTTGTTGGCCTGGGGATATTGACGAGGTTTGAATCTATTTTATTGATCATAACCTTGGTTGTGTTTACACTTCTATTGGGACGGCACAGCCATAAATTGATGAAACTAATTTCAGCTGCTCTCGCACCTGCTCTTATTGTACTCATGCTATTTTTCTTAATTAATTTACTCACTTTTGGTCATTTAAATATTGGTGCGGATAACAAATCTTATGAATTTTTCCAAATGAATAACGCTTTCTTACCAGGTAGTAAGAACGCTCAAGCATTTGCGGCTGGAGAAGAGATCTTTGGGAGTGATGAAGAAAATAAAAATTCAATCTTCAGAGCAATCCTACACAATCCTTTAGCAACTGGTGAAAGAATTCTGGCAAATTTACTGATCTTGCCTGATCTTTTCCTTAAATTTCTTTGGAAAACTTCAGGGACCAATTTTTGCAATATTCACGATAATAGGTTTTCTCCATTTAATAAAGAAAAAGGAAACTGCCATCTTGTTGCTGTTGCTAATTTGGCCTTTGCATAGCTTTGTAGCCCTTCTCTTTTTGACGCGGCATATCATCCCCCAAATGAGCTATATGTTTTTTATGCTAAGTGGTGTTGGGTTGACATATCTACTGAGGAGGAAAACGTCTAGGATTTATTGGCTCGTTCTTCTATTTGTGGCGGTTTGTTTAATTGGTTTCAGTATAATGGGTCAGAAACCTGCATTTTTAGCTGCAGGGATTTTACTCACAATAACCTTTATTGCTGGTCTATTGGATCGTACAGGCGATCTGGCAAAATTCAGAGTAATGCCGGCAATCTTATTGCTAATTGGGATGTTATCGTTTGGAATTGGATTTCTCGTTTCCATCCAACACATTAGGCGTATCCCAGGATGAAATTGGTGCGCTTCAACTTCAAGCTGTTTTTCCTAGAAATTCAAATATTTTAGTACCTTATCAGACGGTGGCAATTGCTGGGAGAACCTTTTCCCATTTACTACCTTCATCGATCGAGACTTCTGAGGCGTTTTTCGACTATCTTGCCGATAATAATATCGATGGCATATATATTGATTCTAAAGTGCCTTATCGGAGTGATGTCGTCATTAATTCAATCCAATCAAATCCAGAAAAATTTGAATTGACGTATTCATCAACAGATAATAATATTCAGATCTATCGCGTTATTGATTAGATTTGGCATAATAACAACCAGAAAAGTGACCATCGAATGTCTTTAAATCAAGTTTGCCGATTCGTTACCTCTGAAGTTATCCTTTCGTTTAGAATTTCATTCTGGAATGGTAAATCAACAACCAATCCGTTTTCAGTCAGGCAATATCTCAAACCTATGATTGAACCATGTCTTGTTTCAATTATCACTCCTTCCTTCAATCAGGCGCGGTTCCTGCGCCGGACGATGGATTCCGTCCTGAACCAGGATTACCCCAAGGTTGAATATATTGTCATTGATGGGGGATCGACCGATGGCAGCCCGGATATCATCCGAGAAGTATGAAGACCGCCTGGCTTACTGGGAATCCATCCCGGATCAGGGCCAAACGGATGCGATCAATAAAGGCTTTGCCCGGGCGACCGGGAAATACCTGGCCTGGCTGAATTCGGATGATGTTTACTACCCGGGAGCCATCTCTGAGGCGGTTGCCTACCTTGAAGAACATCCGGAAGTCGGGATGGTCTACGGGGATTGCGATTTTATTGATGCGGACGACCGGGTGATCGGCAGGTTCCCGGCCGCCCAGACGGATTACGACAGACTGCGGAACGGTTACGTTCATGTGCCGCAGCAGGCATCCTTTTTCAGGCGGGATTTATGGGAAAAGGTTGGCCCTCTGGACCCGAGCTTTTTCTTTGCGATGGACTACGACCTTTGGGTGCGGCTCGCCGCAGAAGCGCCTCTGGCCTATCTGCCGGGGCATGTCTGGGCTGGTTTCCGGTTGCACGGTGAAGCCAAGACGATCACGGCGGATGCGCGCTGCTGGCCCGAGATGCTGCGCGTGCACTATCGCGATGGTGGGCATTGGTTCTCAGTGATCCAGTTCAAGCATTATTTACGAAAGCTTGCTGCACCGCTGATCAATAGGCGTAGGAAACGATCTTTTTCGCAGGTTCCCAAAGTAGAAGAATAGCAAGATGGAAAATCAACAAAAACAGACGACCTTGCGGAAGATCGCCCTTGGAATTCTGGTTATTTTATTTTCATTGGGAATCCTGTTCCAACTAATCCTTGGATCGCATATGCGTTTGTCCGGTGACGACTATTGTTATAACGCGATCCTTGCCCGGGAAGGATTTTTGAAAATGCAATGGATCTCCTATACGGAGATATCCATGTATAACGGAAATCGTTTTGCGTTAAATTTGTTTTCCGGGCTTTTTGGACAGCTTCCGGTTGTGGGTACACCGTTGCTGATCATTTTTTCTATTTCGCTTTGGATCATTAGCATCGCCGGGATTATCAGAGAGGCTTCACATATTGTCTATCGACATATTGATTTGCTTGAATCGTTTTTATATTCAGAAGTTCTGCTCAGTTTGGTCCTGGTCAGTGCCCAGGATATTGAGCAAAGTCTGTTTTGGCGCTCTGGGATGCTGCCGTATTTCTTACCGCAAGTCGGAATTCTGCTTATAATTTGGATCGTTTTGCGGACAACCAGACGCAGAGAGCGGCTATGGTTATCATATAGCATAATATTTATACTGGGGCTCTTGTTCAGCGGCTTTTCTGAAACTGGCACCTTTCTTCTTTTAGGGATGTGGGGGATTGGGTTGTTCGTATCCCTAATTCGGACCAGAACTGGAGAACAGCGCTTCAGATTACTATTAGTTAATTTCGGACTTTTGTTGATATCTGCTTTGGTAGGATTTACATTATTATATTTTTCGCCTTCAACGGCATTACGCCGCGTGAATATGCCGGAACCGCTTCCTGCCAACACATTCATTTCCCTACTCTTGTCCAATTTGAAGGTCTTCTTCTGGCAAGCAGTTATGCGGAGGGCATTGTATTTATTGCTGCCAATCGCATTTGGACTGTTTCTGGGATTCTGGGTCAGGAAGGCAGCAGGCAACCCGCATGGTGATATGCTGAAGTTTTGGAAAATAATTGCCGTTGGTGCATGTATATTGGCGTCAGGTTTGGTTTTGATCGCTTTAGTATTTCTGCCCTCAACTTATATCTTCGCAGATTATCCACCGGATAGAGCCTTAATTCTGGCGCAGTTTGTTATAATTTTCACTGGGACTTCCGGGGGCATCTGGCTTGCTGTTGTTATCCAACGATTGATCAGTTCACTGAACATGAAATCTCAAACTAAAGGCGTGATAAACTCTGTTTTGAGTATAGTTCTGACCATTTTTCTTTTAGTTGCACCTGTGATGCAGATCCGAACAGCTCTTCGAGATCTGCCAAAATATGCAAAATGGTCAAGATTATGGGATGAACGGAACCAAATCCTGGTGATTGCTGGGCGAGAAAATAAGGAGCAAGTCCATGTAATTCAGCTTGATCACATCATTAACGATGTGGGAGAGTTATCTCCGGATCCGGATTACTGGTACAACAACTGCGCTGAATGGTATTATGGCATCGATTCAATTATTGCGGATCAGCCGGGATGGTAGTCGGACACCATTTTTACCTTAAGGTCCCATGTGTTATAATGCAAATATCTTATTGGTGATTGTTTATCCAAAATGGAGGTAAACCTGTGGCTTATCGAAATTGGGAAGTGATCAAAGTGTCCTATTGTGAGCATGCGGGTGAAGAAGTCGGTTTGGAAGCTGAAATCGTTTATCCAGCCAGTTTCCTGCCTGAGCAAGCGCCGCGGATCATCGCCCATCGGTGTTCCAGAGGTCTGGCCTGTAATAGTTTCCGACAGCCAAGCTGCTGTTGGGCCGGTACAAACCCGGGCTACGATCCATTCAAGGAATCTGAGACAGCCAAACCAGCTTAACTTAATCTCGTATCTCACCAGCACAAAACGCCCATATAGGGCGTTTTGTGCTTAATCCGACAAATTGTATTGAATAATCCCGGGGAGTTTTATAATCCTCGGGATTGAAATGTTACGAAATTACACCTAAGGCCTTACCGACTTTGGCAAAGGCATCCAGTGACAGTTCCAGGTCCTCTGGTGTGTGCGCCGCAGAGATCATCACCCGGATCCTCGCCAGACCCTTGCGGTACGGTGGGGTAGCCCAGCGCCATGGCGAAGACGCCCTCGTCATAGAGCATCCGGCTGAATTCTCGAGCGAGTTTGGCGTCACCCAGCATCACAGGTGTGATCGGGGTCATGCTCTTGCCGGTGTCGAAGCCCAGCGTCTTCATTTCACGTTTGAAGACATCGGCGTTCGACCATAAACGATCCACCAGTTCAGTCGATTCTTCCAGCAGGTTGATCGCAGCGATGGTGGCGGCGACATCGGGCACCGTCACCGCGGATGAGAACAGGAACGGCCGGCCGCGTTGGTGCAGCCACTCGACGATCCTGGCGTTCCCGGCGACGACCCCACCCATTACGCCAAAAGCCTTGGAGAAGGTGCCGACTTCCACGTCTACCCGGCCGTGCAGGTGGAAATGGTCCACAATACCCCGGCCGCCCTTACCCAGAACCCCTTCACCGTGGGCGTCATCGACCATCAGCATCAGGTCATACGCCTCGGCGATATCGGCGATCTTATCCAGCGGCGGGAAGTCGCCGTCCATTGAAAAGACACCGTCCGTGACGACCAGGCCGCGCCGGTATTGGCCTTCGTTTTCCTTGATCACAGCCTCAAGCGATTCGGGATCGGCATGTTTATAGCGCATGATCTTGGCACCGCTCAGGCGGCAGCCATCGATGATCGAGGCATGGTTGAGTTCATCCGAGAAGATCCGGTCTTCCTTGCCGACCAGCGCAGGGATGGTGCCCAGGTTGGCGGTGAACCCGGATTGGAAGGTGATCGCCGATTCCACGCCTTTGAAATTTGCAATCCGTCGTTCGAGTTCAAGATGCAGGTCCATCGTCCCCGCGATGGTCCGCACGGCGCCAGGGCCAACACCGTATTGATCCATGGCGTCCTTGGCGGCCTGCACCAGCCGGGGATGGTTGGCGAGCCCCAGGTAGTTGTTGGAACAAAAATTGAGGACTCGTTTGCCGTCGACAATCAGCCAGGCGCCCTGTGGTGAGCTCAGGGTGCGAATCTTGTTGTACAGGCCCGATTGCTTCAGGTTTTCCAGTTCCTC
The DNA here is from genome assembly GCA_963748065.1 of uncultured Chloroflexia bacterium. Classification (GTDB taxonomy): domain Bacteria; phylum Chloroflexota; class Anaerolineae; order Anaerolineales; family Anaerolineaceae; genus Brevifilum. The sequence continues at coordinate 142,360 of CAVVHL010000003.1, forward strand.
ATCAATCCAGTTTAGTTTGGTTGACATGGCTCCCTCTGAGTGTGGTGAGTAGGTTAGTCTTACGCTGATATTATACTAGTTGTTGCTTTGAGGAATGTCACCCTAAAAGTGATAAATGATATGAAAGCCGAGTGGGTTTAATCGAGAACAACTTCCCAGAGATGTACGTGGGCAATCTCGCCATCGTTGACGCTTAGGACTTCAATTTGAAGTTCGTCCACCATATACGCCTCACCAAAGGGTAGAGCCTCTTCACGCACGATCGAGGATTGGCCGACCTCTTTAACAACTGTATCCAGTTTTTCGCCCTGATAGAATGCGGTCGCCGATATGCGGGTGGGTGTGCCGCCAATGAACAAAGTCACACCGTTGAGTTTGATCGTTTCGGGAAACTTCAGGATCAGACGCAGCGGGTTGGCTTCCAGGGTGCGGATCAGGGTCGTCGTGTCGCCATCAAAGGCGTGTGCGATCTCATTCATATCCAGGACGGAGTACTGCACTTCGACCCGTTGTCCCTGGATGAAGATATTGTCCGTCTTCAGAGCCTGGCGTGCTTCGCGTTCTTCTTCCAGGATCGCTTTGATGTCATCGACGTAGTCCATCCTGACGAAATAGAACCCGCTGCTGCCATCGGGGTAGGGGATGATCTCATCAACGGTGATATTGGTGAACTTACCCGATTCATAAACATAATCCAGGTCATCCTGGGTCATCACGAACACCATGTTCCGGTCCAGTGGGTGATATTCCAATCCCCAGGCATTGATATTCCCCATCCGCAGGTTGAGCAGGCCGTCGGCAAAATAGCGCAAGACCACATCCGGCCCATTGGCCCAGGTGGAACTGACCAGGACGGTCGATTCCGGATCGGAGCGGGCGATCTCGGCGGCGCGAGGGAAGACCTGCCTGGCGCCGTATTGCAGTCCGCTCAAACCATAATCGTGATACCAGGTGGGGCCGTTCTGCAGTGCGTCGCGCAGCATCCAAAAACTGAAACCGGCCAAGCCAAAGAACAGCAGGCCTGAAGCCAACCAATAGCGCAGCTTGGGCCATTTCGCTCGCAGCCAATCGAGTGAGGCGCTCAGACCAAGTGCGGTCATCAGCGTTGCCGGGATGATGAAGACCATCCCGCGAGTGATCCCCCAGTCCACGATCGCCGCGCCGCTGGGCGCAGCCAGAGTGGCAAGGATCAAGGTGCGATGGGCGGGGTCCTTGAACCGGCGGATGCACCGGATCAACCCGATCAGCCAGAAGGGGAAGGTGATCTAGTAGGATATGTCCATAACCCTTCATGGTGTGCCGTGCCAGGTCAGCCTGGGCTGAGAAGAGCCAGCCCGGGAGGGTGAGGTTTGGCCAGTACTTTTCGATGAAAGATGGGTTGGGCCAGAACCAATAAAAAGGGTTCAAGCCTTTGATATAGCGTGAGAAATAGGTCAATAATTTTTCGTAGAAGGGGATCGGTTTGACCCAGTAAGAATTCAGGATCGTCAGGTGGTGGAGTTGTTCCCCTTTTTGGGTCAGCAAAAACCGCAGGTACGGCACTGACAGCAGGAGCAGCAAGCCAAGCCCGATCAGGGCGGTTTTACGGTGTCGCCAGTGGTAGCGTGCATCGGCGATCAACAGGAAAAGACCGGTGACAGTTACGATCACCTGGCCCGGGCTGTAGGCGTAAAAAGCCAACGCGCCGAAGACCAGGGCGGGGAAGAGTGCTTTAGGGCGGTTATCCCGGTAGCGCAGGTAGAAATAGAGGAACCCAGCATACATGGACGTCATCAAGGCGGTTTCGAACGCCGTCCGGGAGTGCAGGAACCAGGCTGGCACGACAGCCAGCAGGATCGGCCCCAGCCACCAGTATTTGCTGTGGAATGCGTCTTTCAGAATCAATCCGAGTGAGCCGGCGGCGATCAGGGTCAGCAGGACGGAAGTGCCCCGTGTCACCCAGACGGACTTGCCAAACAGCAAGCGTGGGTATTACCTGGGCGTAGACGGACAGGCTGAGGTTGTACTGCCCGCCGTTCTGGAAGTAGGTCGGCAGCAGAACGCCTTCCGCACTGCGGAAACCGCGTGCGATCAGGTCGGCCGCCTGCTGGGTCTGGATGGCTTCATCAGTGAAGAAGTAGATCGGGAAATCGGGCAGTCGGATCAGCCGGGTCAGCAGGTAGACGCACAGGCCAAGTATGAAGAGCCAGACTGCGAGCCGATCTCTTCGGCGGTCAGTGTTCTCTTTTGATTCTTTAAGTAAGGGTGCTGTTTCCGGCTGGGTCATAGGAGAATTTCGGTGGTGGGTATGCTCCGATTATAGCATTGGGGTCATTCCACCGTTACCTATCTCTGTCCCTAAAACGGCCAGGGCACGGGCTGCCAGTTCCCACGGCTGGCAGCGGGGAAGCCGCCGAAGGTAAACCAGAGCTGCTTCCCAGAAGTCTCGTATAGGTTTGAGTAGACGGTGCCGTAATCTGTTTGATATTGCTCCACGCCCGGATCTGCAAGGATCGCATCAGATCTTTGGATGTTGGTATTTCCGGGAGGGCCTTCAGCCGATTTGTCAAAATGTTCAGCCGGCTGATGGATTCCGAGTTTGTATTCCCAATCATTAAATACTGGAAGGTATTGGTAATGGTTGGTTCCGGCCAGGAAACCATCATTTAAATCTACGCGTTGAACCTGCGTGCAGGAACACTCAAAGATAGCACTTTTACCATCGCCTGCAGCCGCGAACACCAACATCCCGCCCGTTCGATGTGTTATCATTGAGACGGGTTTCCACCTCATCCAAATTCTTGCAGGTTTCCAGCATCTCCGTCAGCAGGACATAAGGCGTCCACGCATCGGCCGCAGCGTCGCAATCCATCGCTGGCAGCCAGTTATAATGCAGCCAGAGCCCGGTCTGGTTGAGCCCGGTTGCAGCAAAGAGTTCCCCGCGCATACCGAAAATAAGTGTAGCCAACCTTCCGGTCACTTGCCGACGGATGGCGTAACCCCACAAATCCGGTACCCACAGGTCGTTATTGCGCCCAACCCAGACCCCATCTGTTGTCTTCAAGAGGAATGCGCTGCAACCAGACCTGCCGCCTGAATCGGCATAAGCCCATTCCGCAATACTGGAAAGGTGCACACCGGATCCGTCCGCCAGACCTTCCATTTCCGATCGATAGCGGCGAGGTAAGCTCATAAACCAGGGCATAGCACCGGCTGCGAGCTGATCTTCCGTTATTTCCTGAAATTTGAGGGGACCTTCTGAGAGATAATGATCGATTTCAGCGCTCAGTGTGAGCTTTAATGTCTCACCAAGCTGGTACCCGACCTGGTAGGCGGTGCCGGTCAAACGGAGATATCGATCTGGAGGGATGGCAGGCAAGGCGTGATCTATCCTTTACTGGCGGGAACGACACCCTAATTATAGTCGACCACAAACCCATGACTCTCGCTCAAAGCGTGAACTTTAAGGTATCATTTATCAGCAGCGTTAGCCGGGAGATTGAATTGTTTGATATGAACGGCCCGGTGTTGAATATCACTAAAAATGATGATGACAAATTGTAATAGGACAGACCGATGACTGATGAAATTACCCCCGAATTATTCGAACGCCTGGTTGAGCTGGCGGCTTTCGCCTTTGACCCGGACGAAGCGGATTACCTGCGCCGTGAACTCAACAACCAGTTGAAGGCGATCCACCAGTTGGAGAGTGTACCGCTGGCGGAGGATGTGCCGCTCGCCTCACACGGTGTCGATTACACGCCCCAAACCCGGGCAGGCTTGCGTGAAGATGTCTGGGACCCCTGTGAAAACCCCGAAGAGATCCTGGCGCAAGCGCCCCAGGTCGAAGATGGTTATATCATCGTCCCCGATATTCCCCATACGAAGTTGGATTAAACCATGACACTGATCGATCAATCCGCATTTGAAATCGCCCGAAAAGTTAAATCCGGGGAGGTGACTGCACTTGAGGTCCTGGATGAAGCGCTGGAAAGGATCGCCTTGGTTGACGGCAAACCCGGTACCCTGGATTACGGCGACCTGACCGATGAAGACCGGGAGAAAGTCCATGCTTTCATCACCCTGACGGCTGACCTCGCTCGCAAGCAGGCTGGAGCCGTGGATGCTCGCGTCAAAGCCGGTGAAGAAGTTGGCCCTCTGGCGGGCGTGCCGCTGACGGTCAAGGATATTTTCACCGTTAAGGGGACGCCCTCGACAGCCGCTTCCCGGATCCTGGGGAATTTCACCGCGCCCTACACAGCCACTGCCGTGCGGCGGCTGGAGGCGGCCGGTGCGCTGATCCTCGGTAAGGTTAATCTGGATGAGTTCACCTATGGTTCGTCGAGTGAATCCTCCGCTTTTCAACCCTCCCCGCGCAACCCCTGGGATACTTCTCGCGTACCGGGTGGTTCTTCCGGTGGTTCGGCGGCCTCAGTCGCAGCCGGGGAAGCGCTGCTTTCCCTCGGTACCGATACGGCCGGGTCGATCCGGCAGCCCGCCGCATTTTGCGGCGTGGTCGGCATGAAACCAACCTACGGTCGGGTGTCCCGCTACGGATTGATCGCCTTTGGTTCTTCGCTGGATTGCCCGGGCCCGGTGGCCGGGAATGTACGGGATGCCGCGTTGATGCTGTCCGTTATGGCCGGTGCGGACCCTAAAGACAGTACGGCCTCGACCGTTCCCGTACCGGATTACGTGGCAAAGCTGGAAGAAGGCGTCAAGGGGATGCGTATCGGGCTTTCTCCCGATTACATGCAGATCACTTTCCCGGACCATGAAACCGGCGAATTGATCCGCCAGCCGCTGCCGGATGAGATCAAGGCTGCCACGCTGCATGCAGCGGAAGTTCTGGCAGGACTGGGCGCAGAGATCGTCGAAGATGTCCCGATGCCCAATACGGCTTACGGTATCCCGGCCTATTTCGTGATCAGCCGGGTGGAAGCCGCCTCCAACCTGCACCGCTATGACGGCGTCAAATATGGTTACCGAACGCAGAGCGACTATAGCGACCTGCGGGAAATGTATCGCAAGACCCGAGCGGAAGGGTTCGGCCTGCAGCCGAAGCTGCGCATCCTGATGGGGATGTATGTCAGCGCGGCGCAGTACAGCGAACAATATTACGCTCGCGCCTTGCGGGTGCGCAGCCTGATCCGCTCGGACTTCGAAGCCGCCTTTGCACCTGACGGCGATTACAAACTGGATGCCATGCTGACCCCCACCACACCGACCACGGCCTTCAAGATGGCGGATATCTATGGCGATTCGGTCCTGATGCAGTATGCCGACCAGCTCACGGTTCCGGCCAACCACGCCGGCATCCCGGGCATTTCGGTGCCTGGTGGGTTGGCTGCGGATGGGCTGCCGATCGGGGTACAGTTCCTGGCACCGGATTTCGCCGAAGAGACCCTGTTCCGGGTGGGGCAGGCTTTTGAAACGGCGACGGCTGATGAGGATTGGCGGAAGATCAAACCGCAGGTACTGCGCTAGTTAGGTCATTTAATTTGAAGGACGACACCATGACAGATCAAAAAACGGCCTACGAAGCCGTCATCGGACTGGAAACCCATATCCAACTGAATACAATCACCAAGATTTTCTGTGCGTGTAAAGCGGACTCATGGGAAGAGCCGCCCAACACCAACATCTGCCCGGTTTGCACGGGATTGCCGGGGGTGCTGCCGGTGTTGAACGAAGCGGCGGTTGCGAAAGGTGCTTTACTGGCGGCTGCCATGCACTCGGAAATCCGGCTGACCTCTTTCTTTGACCGCAAGAATTATTTCTATCCCGACCTGCCGAAGGGGTACCAGATCTCCCAGTTCGATATGGCGCTGGGCAAGGGTGGCTACATGGACCTGCCGATGCCGGATGGGAGTGAACGCCGGGTGAGCATCACCAAGCTGCACCTCGAGGAAGATGCCGGCAAAACCAAGTATGAGAACGGTGTGCGCTATGTGGACTTTAACCGCTGTGGTGTGCCGCTGGTCGAGATGGTGACCGGGCCGGACCTGCATACCGCTGATGAGGCTGCCCAATATCTGATTCGGCTGCGACAATTATTACGCTGGCTGGGTGTTTCCGAGGCGAATATGGAAAAGGGACATCTGCGCTGCGATGCCAACGTCTCGATCCGCCCGGTGGGGAGCACCGTGTTGAATACCAAGACCGAGATCAAGAACGTGAACTCGATCGAGGCGGTGCGGGCGGCGATCAACAAGGAGATCGAACGCCAGATCGAGGTGGTGGAATCGGGTGGGAAGGTGAAAGCCTGGACGCTGGATTGGGACGACGCCAAAGGCACGCTCACGATGATGCGCTCCAAAGAGACCGAAGCGGACTATCGCTACTTCCGCGAGCCGGACTTGCTCCCGCTGGAACTGAGCGAAGATTGGCGCGAGAGCGTGATCGACTCACTGCCGGAGCTGCCCCTGGCAAGGCGAGAACGCTTCATGCGAGAGTATGAGCTGCCGGAATATGACGCCGATATCCTGACGGCAGATAAGCCGATCTCGGAATATTTCGAAGCTGCGATAAAAGCCTACGGTGGCGATCCGAAAGTGGTCTCGAACTGGATCATGAACGAGGTCCTGCGGATGCTCAATGACCTTGGGCTTGGCGCGGATGAACTTGTGCTCAAACCGGAACACCTGGCGGAGGCGATCAGGCTGGTTGATGAAGGCAAGATCAATAATGCCACCGGGAAGTCGCTGTTGAGCAAAGTGCAGCAAACCGGCAAGTCGCCTGGAAAGATCGTCGAGGAAGAAGGTCTGGCGCAGGTCAGTGACGACTCCGCGCTGCAAGGCGTGATCGACAAACTCCTGGCAGCTAACCCGGATGAGGTCGCCAGCTACCGGGGTGGGAAGGAAGGTTTATTCGGCTGGTTCATGGGCCAGGTGATGCGGGAGACGCACGGCAAGGCTGACCCACAGATGAGCCGCGAGCTGCTGCTGAAAGCGCTTAAAGGAGAAGGATGACGTTTGAGCGTATTGACCAGATAGGCTGATTCGCGTAAAATAGAAAGGCTTAAGCGGGCGTCGCCAAGTGGTAAGGCATCAGCCTTCCAAGCTGACATTCGCCGGTTCGAATCCGGTCGCCCGCTCTCTCAAAAAATCAATGGTTTAGTGGATAACAAAAACGCCTCGTGTAATACCGGAGGTGTTTTTGATTTTAAGGCCGAGAATCATAATCCTCCTGGTTTTGGCTTCATTATAATTGCAGCATTCGAATACCTTTAGGATGTTGAATTTTGATTAAAACCTTCTTCGAGTTCTGACCTTAAGCACATTAGAGCCCTTATCCCTTAAGTCTGTATGAGACAAAGGCAATCGTGTGATTATCCGGGGACCAAGAATTCACATTCATCGTTCCCTGGCCACCAAAGAGTGTTGCAATTGTTTTGGGCTGACCGTCTTCAGCGGGGATCAGATGAAGTGCCACGTTCTTATTTGGCGGATGGTCTCCCGCGTCCACCTCGTTCTTTTCATAGGTGATGTAAACCACCCATTGCCCGTCAGGGGAGACGTGAGGGAACCAACAGTTGGCATCTTCCTCGATCATCTGAGTTTGTTCAGAGCCATCAACTTTCATGCGCCAAATCTGCATCAATCCCGTCCGGGTTGAATTGAACCAAATGTATTGACCGTCCGGCGAGTATTCGGGGCCATCGTCCAAACCCGGTAAATTGGTAAGCTGAACTTCCACGCCACCGTTGATAGAGGTGGTGTAAATGTCATACTGGCCGTTGCGCTCCGCGGAATAGGCTAGGCGCTGACCATCCGGTGACCATCCATGTAAATAGCTGGGTCCTCTTTCAGTGACAAGTCTGGGCTCACCACCAGCGAAAGGCACGATATAAATTCTGGAAGTGGCGTCTGCGTTCGTGAAATGACTGATGGCAAGTTGGCTGCCGTCAGGCGAAAGTACATGGTCGTTATTGCAGTCAATGGCAAATCCGGTATCGATTAGCTTTGATCTCACCGGTCGCGAGTTCATAGGTGTACATGCGGCCTTTTGAATTGTAGACGAGATACCGACCGTCACACGTCCAGTTTGGCGCTTCAATGACGAAATCAAATTCGTGAAGGATCGTCCTCGCTTTGGTGTAAACATCCACCGTCTCAAGAACACTGATTGAATCGCGTTCAGCAATCCATTTCCTAAGTGTTTCGATGTCCATTAGGGCACCTCCGAAATCCAATTTAATTCTTTCAATAAGATTTAATTTGACTTGATCTTTATCACTCTAAAATTTCCGCAAACCTAACTTGGTTCTTCTGATCGCGTTTTTCTTTATAGATCATGTAATTCGTAATATAGCAATTTAATAATACTTGATTCATTTGATAAAATGAGTGGGTAAACTATCGGATTGATTTGCGATGCGATCAACCAGTTGATGTATCAGGCTTCGCTTGATTCGAAATTGAATTTGTCCTTGCTGAGATTGACAACATCAAGGACACCTTCTAGCTCCACAAGGACCTGGATTCCTTTTGACATTGGCATGAAAAACTTTGATTTCCTGGTTGAAGCAGCATCAGAGCAACGGCGTTTGCTAATGAATAACCTGAAACCGGTATCAAAGGTTGATATTCGTTCAATTTATCAAAAGGTTCAAAATAAAAATAGGAGTACCGAATGAGACCGATAATTGCTATTACGCTTGGCGATCCTGGAAGTATCGGTTCGGAAATCACAGCCAAAGTGCTTAATGACCCGGAAATCTATCAAGAATGCAAACCGCTCATCATTGGCGATATCTCACCTCTTGAACAGGGGATTGCGGTGGCGGAGTTGTCAGAATCACTGAAAGTCAATATCATCAGCGATCCGGCAGAAGGAAAATACACACCTGGGACAATCGATCTTTATGATTGTCATGTCTTGGGGGATTCATCAATAGAGTGGGGGGCAATACGAGCGGATTATGGCGATGCGGCATTCAAATATGTAAAAAAAGCCATTGACCTGGCTCTGGAGAAAAAGGTCGACGCGACTGTAACGAATGCATTTAGTAAAGAGGCGATCAAACTTGGCGGGCATAATTTTTCAGGCCATACGGAAATTTTCGCACATTACACAGGTGCGAAATCATATGCCATGATGTTGGCGCATCAGAACCTGCGCGTCATCCATGTCTCAACGCATGTGCCTCTCAGCGAAGCCATCCGCCGGGTTAAAAAGGAGCGGATCCTTGAGTGTATCGAATTGGCTGATGAAGCTTTGAAAAAGTTGTCCATTGAACATCCGAGGATTGCCGTCGCAGGATTGAACCCGCATGCAAGTGAAAATGGGTTATTTGGCACTGAGGAGGCCGAAGAAATCGCCCCCGCTGTCAAAGAGGCTCAGGAAATGGGTTACGACGTTGTCGGTCCAATCCCGGCGGATACCGTTTTTTCCAAAGCGCGCGGAGGTTGGTATGACATTGTGGTTGTCATGTATCATGACCAGGGTCATATCCCACTGAAATTAATTGGCTTTGTTTATGACCAAGCAAAAGGAAAATGGAACTCGGTGGAAGGCGTGAATGTCACCTTGGGACTGCCGATCATCCGGACCTCAGTGGACCACGGCACCGCGCCTGACCTCGCCGGTAAAGGTGAGGCAAATGAGCTTAGCCTTATCAACGCGATCAAATATGCGATCAGCCTTGCGAAAGAATAGCAGGAAATGAGCATGCCCAAGCTGTTAATCATTTTTTACGAACTTATAGGTAAAACGGGCAAAAAATCTGAACAGGTTCACTTGACCACTTTCACTAAAAGAAATCCGCCTCATATTGAAGGATGAGAGAAATTGATGAATAATTTCAAGCACTACAAAAGCGGAAAACAGCCGTTGCCGGAGACGAACAATCTCTGGCCCTTGTATGGCAAAGGGCTGGAAAATCTGGGCCGGGAAGATGGGCTCATCACCGCGAAAATACCCGAATATGGCCCTGACGAATTATTGGTCCGTCATGATGCCTGCGGTTTGTGCTTCTCCGATACCAAAGTTATCCGGTTGGGGCAGGACCATCCTCGTATTTACCGTGATATGCAGAAAGATCCGGTCGTTCTGGGACATGAAGTCTCAATGACCGTTGTAGGTGTTGGAAAGAATTTGCAGGGTCAATACCAAGTCGGTGACCGTTTCATCGTGCAAGCAGATATTTATATCAATGGCATCAGTTATGCGTATGGGTATGAGATCCAGGGTGGGTTGTCACAATACAATGTGATCGATCAACGGATCCTCAGTGGGGATAACGGTAACTACCTGATCCCCGTCCAACCGGACACGGGTTATGCGGAATCTGCATTGGTCGAACCCTGGGCATGTGTGATTGCAGCCTATGATCTTCATTACCGGAATAATCTGAAACCCGGGGGAACGGCCTGGTTTATCGGCCCGGACAAAGGGACGTATCGCCTTTCTTCAGGAATGGATGAGAACGCTCATCCGGCGAAGATCAAGTTGACGGATATGACCGGCGCCTTTGGCGATTGGCTCCGAAAGAAAGCTGAAGAATTAGGCATCCCAGTTGAAGAGGCGGCGGAACCGGAGTCGCTTTCGCAAGAACCTGCCTCAGACCAACAGGCTGATGATATCATCCTGCTGACGCCCACGCCTGATCTGATCGAGCAAATGAGCACCCATCTTGCGCCTTACGGAATCCTCGCTTTTTCAACAGATGTTGATCTGGATCGAAAAGTCAATCTTGATATTGGACGGATCCACTATAACCGCTGGCTGTTCCTCGGCGGGGAATCAAAGGACATCGCCGAGATCTATCGCCGCGCACCGCAGCGCTCCCAATTGATGAAGGGGGGACGCACGATGGTGGTCGGCGCGGGCGGTCCAATGGGGCGGATGCATGTGCAGCATGCGATTGAATCAAATGAACATCCCGGTCGTGATCGTCTGCTCGGACGCCAGCGACGAAAGACTGCAGGAGTTGGAAGATACATTTGCAGACGAAGCCCGGGGAAAAGGGATCGAATGGGTTTGCGTCAATCCTGTGAAGGTGGATGAATATCAAAAAGCGATGCAGCCCTTTGAAGCGGATGGGTTTGATAACATCATCATGCTGGTTCCAATCCCCAAGGTCATCACGGAGGGTTATCGCTGGCTGGGGGATGACGGCGTGATGAATCTCTTTGCCGGTGTGGCTCGGGGAACAATGGCCGAAATTGATTTGAATGCTCTTGTTCATGGGAATAAAAACATCATCGGTCACTCGGGCTCCCAGATCGAAGATATGCAGAACATGCTTCGTAAGGTGGAGAGCGGCGAACTGCAAACCAACCGCTCCGTTGCCGCCATTGGATCGCTTTCCGCTGCAAAAGACGGCATGAAGGCGGTGATGAAAGGGACCTATCCGGGAAAGGTCGTGATCTTCCCTAACATTCTAGAACTCCCCCTGACCGGACTGCCTGAGCTGAAACAGGTTTTGCCAAAAGTCGCTGCCAAACTAAAAGATGGAATGATTATGGACAAAGGCAGCAGAGGAAGAACTGTTTGAAGATATGATTGATGGTGAAATAAATGCCTAATTTGGGATCACTTACTGTTTAAAGGCGAGAAGAGTTACATGCGACGTATAGAAGCTGGATGAAGCCCTTTGCATGTGGCAGGAAGAATTTAAGATTGCTTCCTGTTATTGAGTCAGGACATGGATGTTTTGGTGACGCGTAATTGACGTTGTTGGCCTCAGGCATAAAACACCTTTCGTGGCTGAGTTTCAATCAAAGGAAAAAATACGAGGTTTTTGTGATAGTTTCTGTCTGGATAATTCCAAGCAGGGAATAATGGTTCTGCATTAAAATTATCTTATTATTTGATAAAAGATTAAGGTCGTTTTCTGGTGGAATATAAAATTAACGACCTTCTCGGGGCGGAGTTCTCATGTTTGCCTTGTAAATCAAATGCTTCCTTTCGAGGTGACCTTCATTTTTCCATTTTCATCTGCCTTTATAAGACCCGCCAGATAATATGCGCCATTTATGCAATCGTATTCTTGAAATTTATGCAAACGTATGCTATAATTCGTTTGCAAAAAGATAACAAATTGTTAACATAGACACTTTCAGCCGTTTATTTTGCGAAATTCTTTATCAAAACCCCGTTATTTTAAAATTTTACAAATGAATTTTCGATCTACAAGGGCATTTTGAGAGGAGGTACGGAATAATCAGATTTTTACTCGATTTACCCCTATCCCACTTATCCAAATCATGAGGAGATATAAAAGATGCGTAAAAAACTAATTGTTTTGAGTTTGCTTGTTGTTTTGGGGATCTTGTTGACCGCATGCCAGGCTGCTGCCGATAAAGAAAAATCGGTTGCCTTGGGCATGTACTTCCGCCGTGACGAATGGTGGCAGGACCTTGAGAAAACCGCCAAACAAACCGCGGAAGATAACGGCCTGGCATTCTATGTTGCAGATGCTGATGGCGACAGTGCCGTCCAGCTTCAACAAATTGAGACATTTGTGTCACAGGATGTGAGCGCAATTGTCTACGCCCCTGTGGATGTGACTGCAACTTATGATGCCATCGCTGAGGCACATGATAAAGGGATTAAAGTTGTTTGTATTGAATTGTGCCTGGAAGATACGACAAATGTCGACGCCTGGGTGCAGTTTGACCAGGTGAAAGCCGGTTACGATCTGGGTGTCCTCGCTGGCCAATTCTTGAACGATAACTACGGCGGTGAAGGTAAAGTTGCTATTCTCTGGGAACCCGGAAACTTAGTCCATCAGATGCGCTATGAAGGCTGGAAAAAGGGTCTTGCTGAGACAGCCCCCAACGCTGTTTATGTAGCCGAACAGGATGGTCAGAGCAACCGTGACGTCTCCATGTCCATTGCAGAAAATGTCCTGACCGCGAACCCCGATACCGTGATCTGGTACCCGATGGTTGAGGAAATGGCCTTCGGTGTGATCGCTGCGCTTGATGGCGCTGGCGTTGATCCCGCTTCTGTGGCTGTGTATACCGAGGGTTGGGGACAGGAAACACTGGATAATATGGCAGGCCCCAAGCCGTATCTTAAGGGTGCGGTTATCACGCCTTCCACCATCCTTGCACATGCTTCTGTTCAGGCCGTTGCCGACAATTTGAACGACGGTACCCCGTTCACATTTGAAATGAATGTCCCAACGGACCTCGTGACGACAGAAAATGCTGTTGAATACTTCACAAACCTGGGTTACACAGCACCATAGGTAAAAAGAATAATGAAATCACCACATCGCTTTGGCTAAGCCAAAGCGATGTGGTTCAGAAATTGAAAAATTAGTTTCCAAATCTAGAGGAATTTCATGACAAATTCAGATACAAAAAAACCGGGTTTCATTGCAGGTATCCGAGGGTTCATTAAGAAATCCAGCCAGGATTATGCAATTATTTATATCCTGTTAGGGTTGACCATATTACTTTCAATTACAGCGAACAACTTCTTATCATTGAATAATATGGTCAATGTGTTTCGGCAGTCCGCCATTTTTGGCATCCTGGCAGCCGGTGAATTCTTTGTGATCATCTCCGGTATGATCGATCTTTCGATCAGCTCGACCGCAGCACTTTCTGGGATCCTTTTTGCAATGATCATCAAAGCAGGCGGATCCAAATGCTGCCCCTCGCCATTCTGGCAGGGCTTGTCTCCGGGATCGTCGTTGGCTGGATCAACGGTTTCCTTGTCGCAAAATTGAAGATTCCTGCTTTCATTGCCACCCTTGGCTCGTATTTGTACGTGCGTGGAATTGTCTATATGTCGACCAACGCTTACCCGATTGTTTCTCTGGATGAGGGATACAACTTCATCGGACGAGGTTTTATCTTTGGCATACCCTTCCCCGTCATTATTATGGCTTTGGTCTATGTCGTTGCAATTATCCTCTCTGAAAAGAAAAAGCTTGGACGTTTCTTCTACGCCATTGGCGGCAACGAAGAAGCAGCCTATCTCAGCGGTATCAAGAGTGATCGTATCAAGACACTGGCTTACATCGTCTGCGGGTTCATGGCTGCGGTAGCCGGCATCATTCTGATGTCTCGGCTTGGCTCCGGTCAACCAAACGCTGCTATAGGTTATGAGTTTGAAGCGATCATCGCGGTTGTTTTGGGCGGCGTCAGTTTTTCCGGCGGCAAGGGTAAAGCGCTCAACGTATTATTTGGCACTTTGTTCATCGCGATGCTGGTCAACGGTATGACCATTATGAACATCAATCCCTTTGCCCAGCAGATCATCAAAGGTGTGGTCTTCATTCTGGCGATTTGGAATGATGTCGTTCGCAATAAACCCGCCCGCTAATCAGGAATTATCATGGCAAATAACGTCATACTTGAAGTCAAGAATATCAACAAACATTTTCCCGGCGTTCAGGCGCTGAAGGATTTCAGCCTGTCGATCAACGAAGGTGATGTCCATGCTTTGGTTGGCGAGAACGGTGCTGGGAAATCAACGCTTATTAAAATAGTTGCCGGCGCCTATCAAAAAGACGACGGCGAAATCTATTTCGATGGGCAGCAGCTGGGTGAGTTGGATCCCATCGACTGCATCAATCTGGGGATCAGTACAGTTCACCAGGAGCTGCGTCTGGTGGAAGAATTGACCGTTTCTGAAAACATTCTTCTTGGTGCACCAATTGAGGCCAAATCTATTATTGGCAAAGTCGTTGATTGGAAGGAGTCGAAGAAAAAAGCGCAGGAATTGATCAACTCCATGGATATTGATATTGATATCAATGAAACGGTTGCCAATCTGAGTATTGCTAAAAAGCAGATCGTTGAAATATGCAAGGCGCTTAGCCGCAAAGCAAAACTCGTGATCATGGACGAACCTTCCGCGACTTTGACAGAAAAGGAACTGCAAATCCTGTTTCGGATCATCCGGCACCTCAAAGAACAGGGGATCACAATCATTTATATTTCCCACCGGCTCGAGGAAATTTTTGAGATCGCGGATAAAGTCACCGTCATGCGAGATGGCGAGCATATTATTACCGATGACGTCAAGAACATGAACCGAAAGAAGCTGATCGCGAGTATGGTGGGTCGGGAAATCGACAATATCTATCCGGACCGTCACCCAGCAGGCGAAAAAGTACTGCTGACCGTCGAAAACCTTAATGCTGAGGGGCTGCTTCACGATATTAACCTCGAAGTTCATGAAGGCGAGATCCTGGGAATAGCAGGCCTGGTTGGTTCTGGGCGGACCGATCTGGCTCGCGCGATTTTCGGTGTAGATAAGATTACCTCGGGCCGTGTGTTTCTGAGGGATGATAAGGATAACATTGTAAGGATCCAGGATGCGATCAAGAAGAAACTGGCACTAGTCCCCGAAGACCGGACTTATCAGGGTATCATCCCTGATCTTTCAGTGGGTATGAATATCTCCCTGGTCGGAATCGATCACGTCATTGAACATTCATTTATTAATGAAAAAACGGAAACCAGGAAAACGAACAAATTCATCGACCAACTCAGGATCCAAACGCCAAGTAACGACCAGAAGATTAAATTCCTGAGTGGGGGCAACCAGCAAAAGTGCGTGCTTGCCAAATGGTTATTTGTGGAATCGGATTTGCTCATTTTCGACGAACCTACACGTGGGATTGACGTAGGCGCGAAACAAGAGATCTATCGCTTGCTGGTTGAACTGGCAGCTCAGGGGAAGGGGATCATCATGATCTCGTCAGAGCTACCGGAAATTCTTGGCATTTCTCACAGGATCCTCGTCATGCACGATGGCCGGATCACCGGTGAAGTCATCCCTGAGAACACAACCCAGGAAGAGATCATCCAACTGGCAACAATCTAGGAATGATTAATAAATAAAAACTATCTCGAAAGGAGATATCCATGAAAGCGGTCAGGAAAATGCGTGAGGGTAAAGGAAATGTCGAACTCGTTGAGGTCCCCGAACCGACGATCGGTCCTGATGATGTATTGATGAAAGTTTGGGCAGCCGGCGTCTGTGGGAGTGACCTGAACATTCAAAATGATGTCCATTTTTACCGTGCGCCGGTCACGCTTGGCCATGAATATTCCGGCATCGTGATTGACAAGGGCAAGAATGTCAAGGACATCAACATCGGCGACAAAATCGTTTCCGACATTGAAGCACCGGGTGGCTGGCTTGGGGTGGAGCAGGATGGCTCTTATGCACCGTTGATGCGAATCCATCAAAGTGTGGTTCATGTGTGCCCACCTGATATGCCCCTGGATGCCGCTGCACTGGTGGAGCCGGTTACAGGCGGTATGCTGCACTGTTTACAGGAGCGCAATACGATCAATGCCGGTGACTTTGTTGTAGTCATTGGTCCCGGCCCAATGGGTATCCTGGCTGTGCAGTTCGCCAAGATCCGAGGCGCGAGGAGCGTCGCTTTGGTCGGGTTGCGGGATGATGTTGAAAGGCTAGAAGTCGGAAAAAAGGTAGGTGCGGATCACATTTTCATTTACGAAGATGATCCTTTGGAAGAACTCATGGATCTCTCTCATGGCGGCGCGGAATTCGTTGCCGATTGTGCGGGCACTCAGGAAGGCACCCAGCTAGCGATTGATGTTGCAAAACCTGCCAATACCGGCCCCGGTGGAAAAGGACGGATTGCGTTGATCGCCATGTGGGGTCAACCCATCACTTTGAATTTCGATAAGGTTGCCATGGGCCAGTTATCCCTGAACGGTGGATGGAGTTGGAACGGTCCTGAAAGTTGGGAAAAGGCCGTTGAATTTCTCTCACGTGATGTGATTGACTACAAATCCATGATCACCAACCGCTATAAATTGGAAGAATGGGAAACCGCTTTTGCGAATCTTAGGGCGAAGAAGGATGTGAAAGCCTTTATTCACCCCAATGGCACGGATTGGGGAGATTAATTCACGAGTAGGCAGGAAGGATGGTTTGATGGACCCAAAACTCGCTGAGTTTAAACTGAAGCTAGACCGTATCTATGATTTGATGGAAGCGGAACATTACGGCGCTGTTGTGATTGGCACCCAGACGAATTTCTCCTGGTTGACCTGCGGTGGGACAAGTCGGGTTCTGCTGACAACGGATGCAGCCGCTGTTTACCTGGTCATTACGGAGCGGGAACGTTACGTCGTTGCTCATACCATGGATGGCTCCCGGAATTTGGAAGAAGAATTGGAAGGAATGGGATTCCAACCGGCATTCCGAAAGTGGATTGAAGAGCCATTGGAAGAAGTTGTCCTGAATTTGATCGATGACCGAAAAGTCCTTACTGACGTGCCTTTGGGCGAAGAAGTGGGGCAGCCTTCAGCATTCTACCAACTCCATTACCCCTTTACCGAAGGCGATATGGAACGCTTCCGCGAAGTTGATTCCGACGCTGAAAAGCTAATGCGGCGTGTAGTGGACCGGACCAAACCCGGCATGCTCGAAACCGATGTCGAAGCGATGATGATGTGTGAGTATGCTCAAGCGGGGTATTTCCCGATCGTCTTATTGGTCGGCAGTGATGAGCGGTTATTCAAGTACCGACACATGATCCCTCAACCGAAACCGATTGAGAATTACCTGATGATCGTCATCGCTTTCAGGAAATATGGTTTGAACGCCGTGCTCACACGGTCAGCCTATTTTGGGGATCATTTGCCCACTGAAATTGCAGATAAATTCGAAGCTGCGAGCATCATTGAAGCAAACTGCATTGCGCATTCCACACCCGGCACGAAGTTCGCATCAATTTTAGAAATGCAGAAAGAGTTATATGCGGAAGTGGGCTATCCGGATGAATGGAAGAATCACTTCCAGGGCGGGATCACAGGGTATGTGGTCAATGATTTATCTCTTTGTTTTGATCCAACGGCAACCATGGTCAAAGATCAAACTTATAACTGGTTCATCACCATCACCGGTGTCAACACGGAGGATACCTATCTCTCACATGGTGAAGATGGCGAAATTCTGACTGCGACAGGAGCCTGGCCGCTCAAAGCTTACCAAGCGCGTAACGGTAAGGAGATCAGTCTTCCACAGGTCTTGATGAAGTAGTCTTTTCTCCCTTTATTGAATGTCTGGAGCCTGTTCCTAAGGCTCCAGACATCTAAGACCCAGGTAATCATATATGAGAAAAAACGGAAAGGAATTAGGTTTCACTGGTTGACAGGTTTTTACTACTGGCGCAAACATCACTGGAATCATTATTCACACTTAATCAGTGTGAACTGAGAATTTTTATAAATTTAGCTCAACATCGTCCCTGGAGGAAGATAGTATGAATACAAAAGATCCAATAATGGAAGTATCTGGAGAAGATCTCTTCAAGGTATATGAGAACATGATCAAGATCCGGATGTTTGAAACGAGGGAAAAGGACCTCATTCAAACTGAACAGGAAGGCTTCGCTCATTCTTATGTCGGTGAGGAAGCGATAGCTGTCGGTGTTTGTTCCGCATTGCGGAAAGATGACTATATTACCAGTACCCACCGCGGGCATGGCCATATGATCGCCAAAGGCGGCGACCTGAAGAAGATGTATGGTGAATTGTACGGCCGGGTGGATGGGTATTGCGGAGGCAAGAGCGGCTCATTGCATATCGCCGATTTTGAACTTGGTGTTCTGGGAGCGAATGGCATTGTCAGCGGCGGTATCCCGATTGCGGTTGGTGCTGCCTATTCCATTCAAATGCGCAAGTCCGACCAGGTTGCAGTAGCGTTCTTTGGTGAAGGCGCAATGAATCAAGGCTTGTTCCATGAAGCCGCCAATATGGCTTCGATCTTCCATCTCCCAGTTGTGTTCGTGGTTGAAGTGAATCATTGGCAATGTGGTGTCCGGTATGAAACCGTTTATCACAACGAAGTGATCAATGATGTTTCAGTTCGGGCAAAAGCCTATGGCTTCCCAGGCGTGAAGATCAATGGGAATGATGTTATAGAGGTCTTCAATACCGCCAAACAGGCGATTGAACATGCCCGGAGCGGCAAAGGCCCCTTCATGATGGCCTGTTACACCTACCGGATTGGCACACATTTCATGGGTGATATTGACATCCGCCCGGAGAGCGAAGTTGAAGAATGGCGGATGAAGGATCCAATCAACAATCTGGAGAAAGCGCATGGTGAATGCCGGGCTCATTTCCGGTGCCGAAATTGAAGAGATTAAAGACAAGGTAAACAGTGAAGTTGAAGGCGCCATTGAATTTGCCAGGAAGAGTGCCGTACCGGATCCTGAACTGGCACTAAAACATGTCTATGCAAAATTCCCCTAGACAACAATTCGAGCTGAGGAGTGACTTGAAATGAGAACAATAGAATTCCGCCAGGCAATTCGCGAGGCGATGTCAGAAGAAATGCGTAAAGATCCCACATTATTCCTGCTCGGATATGATGTCGGAGAATACGGTGGTGAATTCCGGGTATCCGATGATATGTTCAAAGAGTTTGGTCCCCGCCGTGTGCAGGATACACCGATCAGTGAAAACGGTGAAGTTGGCCTTGCGGTCGGCGCAGCAATTACAGGATGTAAGGCGATTGTGGAAATCCCTTTCATGGACTTCATCCCCATGGCGATGGATGCGATCGTGAATCAGGCCGCCAAATTCCACTACACCTTTGCCGGTCAACGCTCGGTCCCGATCGTGATCCGGACGGCTCAGGGTGGCTATATCCGAGCTGCAGAGCAGCACTCGCAGTGCTTTGAGAATTGGCTCGTCCATGTCCCGGGGCTAAAAGTCGTGATGCCCTCAACAGGCTATGACGCGAAGGGGCTGTTAAAAACGGCGATCAATGACCCGGACCCGGTTGTGTTCATCGAACACAAATTCATGTATCCCTTCAAGTTCGAGGTTCCGGAAGAAGAATATACGATTCCGTTGGGGTCGGCCGATATAAAGAAGGAAGGCAGTGATGTGACCGTGATCGCTACTTCTTACATGGTCCATCTGGCTTTAAGTGTAGCCGCCAAACTGGAGAAGGAAGGCATTTCAGTTGAGGTTGTCGACCCCCGAAGCCTGGTTCCCCTGGATGAGGAGAAAATTCTGGAATCGGTGAAAAAGACCAGCCGAGTTGTGATCGTCCACGAAGCGCATGTGCGCGGCGGCTGGGGTGGCGAGATGGCTGCAATTATCGCTGATAAGGCGTTTTTCTACCTTGATGCGCCAATCAAACGTGTAGGCGCCAAAAATACACCGATCCCCTTTCCGAAGGTTCTTGAAGAGTTTATTCTGCCCAGCGAAACTGATATTGAAGAAGCCATCAGGCAAGTATTGGCATAAGCGAAAGGTTTGTTATTCATGATTACAAAAGTCATTATGCCCCAAATGAGCCTGACGATGCAGACCGGCATTGTAACGGAGTGGCTCAAGGCCGTTGGAGACAAGGTTTCGGCGGGTGAGTCGCTTTGCGTCGTTGAAGGTGATAAGGCCACAATCGATATTGAATCTCCGGCAGAGGGTTATCTGATTAAAACCTTCGCCAAACTGGATGAAGAATTCCCAGTCAAGCAACCTTTGGCTTTGATCGGTGATTCTCCTAACCTCGACGATTACGACGGGACTCTGCTGCAAGGTCCTGCCGACCTGGAAGAAGCGGAAAAACCGGAAGCAGCGAAACAGGAACCGGTAAGTTCTGAAAAATTATCGCAGGATTCAGGAATGAAGAAAGCATCACCTGTCGCAAGGAGATTGGCAAAGGAGAACAATATTGATCTCGCTCTGGTTCAAGGCTCTGGTCCGGGTGGTTTGATTGGAAAGGAAGATGTGCTCGCATTCCTGTCCGGTAAATCTGAGGATGCAGGCGCATCAATGCCAATGAAATCCCAGGCGTTGACAGAACTTGAGAAGGTGCTGGCAGGCAAGATGTCCTTGAGCAATCAGGAAATCCCGCATTTTCATCTCTCCATCGACCTGGACGTGACCGAAGCAGATTTGCTCAGGAAAGAAATGAACGAGGTTAAAGGTGAAGGGCAGCATATCACGCTTAGCGATCTCTTCATCTGGGTAACAAGTCGGGCTCTTCTTGAACACCCAAAACTGAACGCAACGTTCAATGATAATCAGATCATGTTCTACGATCAGGTGAATGTTGGTCTGGCTGTGGATACACCCAAAGGTTTGGTTGTGGTGGTCATCAAAGATGCTGATAAGAAATCCCTTAGCGACCTGGCAGCGGCTAGAACGGAATTAGTCGACCGTGCAGTAGCAGGGAAACAAACGCCCGATGATCTTGCGGGTGGCACATTCACGATAACAAACCTGGGTATGTTTGGGATCAAGTCCTTTAATCCCATCATCGTACCAGGACAAGCCGGGATCCTCGGTGTTGGCACCCTTCAGGCGTTCGACAAACCTGATGGGGAAGGTCAAACGACGCAGGAAATTATCAACTGCACACTAGCCTGTGATCATCGGATTGTCAATGGCGTTGAAGGTGCGAAATTCCTGAAAACCATCTCAGAATTCTTCGCTAACGCAGCGCAAATCTTCAAATAATACGAGCGTTATGTTTATTGTTTGCTTGAGAGTGAGTTTTAACTTCATTAAAAGTAGTCTACTTCTGGGAGGAAGGGATGCAGGACGGTTTGGCAAATATACTTAATCCCGATCGTCATTTTGGATGTCGTGTAAATGACAAAGTGATCTGGCATGGATTCAATGCCATGATCCTCCAAAATGAACTTATCCAGATTGTTCTATTGCCGGATAAGGGAACAGAGATCATTCAATTCTTGCATAAACCATCGGACACCGATTTTATTTGGCATTCAAGGAATCCGTTGCGCGATGCAGGAAAATTTGAGCCGGTTAGCGGTGACGAAGCGTCCCCGTTCTTTGATCGTTGGTCAGGTGGTTGGTTTGAGGTATTACCGAATAACGGCCCTGCAACGACATATAAAGGCGCCAGGCTTGGGTTCTACGCTGAGACGATCAATTTACCCTGGCAGTACAAAATTATTGAAGATACGCCTGAACGGGTAAAGATTTTCTTTTGGTTGAAAACATATCGGATGCCGTTCTTATTGAAAAAATGGCTGACGATCGAAACCAATAAATCCGCCCTTCAAATCGAAGAAGAAGTTACAAATATCGGTGGAGAGGAATTATCGTTCGCCTGGGGGCATCACCCGGTTATTGGGCCGCCTTTCCTGAGTGAATCATGCAGGATCTCATCACCTGATTGTAAGGTCATTGTTGGTGAAGATGAGGACGGCCCTGGATATCGCATGCAGCTCCATCAAGAAGGGCGTTGGCCTGTGATTAAGAATGTTGACGGTGGGGAACTGGACCTGCGGAAGGTTGAACCCAAATCCTCCCATTCAATGGATAACTGCTATCTAACAGCCTACGAAGAGGAACCATATATTGCAGTAACCAATCCGGATAAGAATGTTGGCTTTGGATTTAGCTGGGATTCGCAAGCGTTTCGATACTTGTGGCTCTGGCAGGCATTTGGTGGTGGGGTGGGGTATCCCTGGTTCAGTGATTCTTACCAGATGGGTATTGAACCCTGGTCGAGTTATCCCTGCGGCGGCCTGGGAAGTGCGATTGAGAACGAGACCGCGTTGTCCTTGAGACCCGGTGAGAGTAAAAAAGCATGGCTGACCGCTGTGGCCTTCGAAGGATCTGGCGACGTCCAGCGGATCACGAAAGATGGAAAGGTTAGTTTAACAAATGACATCCAGAATTGATACTGAGAAATTATTTTCTTATCTGCGAATACCCGTAGATGAACTTGAAAATCATCCTGATGCAAAAGTCAGGATCAAAATATTTGAAGAGAAAGACGAAGTTCATCAATGGGCAGCGCAGGATATGCTCGACGAAGTTAAATCGAATAATGAAAAAGGACGTCTGACCAGTTGGATCCTGCCCTGCGGCCCGACTAAGCAATACGGTTATTTTACAAAATGGGTCAATGAACAGCATGTCAGCCTGAAGAATGTGCATGTTTTTCATATGGATGACAACCTGGATTGGCAAGGACGTCACCTGCCTTTGGAGCATCCTTTCTCCTACCAAGGTTGGATGCGTCGTAATTTCTATGATCCCGTTGATCCGGAGCTTTCTGTTCCGGAGGAACAACGCCATTTCCCCTCGGTCCACGATCTTGATGGGATCAGTCGGGCGATTGAAGCGCTGGGCTTCGTGGATACAACTTACGGTGGGATCGGGTTCAGGGGTCACATTGCTTTCAACGAGCCGCCGCTTTCGCCCTGGAATACCGTTACTGAGGAAATGTATCGTAATTCAGTGACGCGAGTGATTCCGCTGAATGATGATACGATCGTTGCCCTCAGTCAGCGAGCTATGGGTGGCTGTACCCATGCAATTCCTCCGATGACCATCACGATGGGGATGAAAGACCTCCTTTCAGCAAAGCGATTGCGATTCCTTTCCGACACCGGCTCTTGGAAACGCACTATTATTCGATATTTGTTATTTGGTGAGCCCACAGTTGAATTTCCCGTCACGCTAGCTCAAGATCATCCGGATATCATGGTGGTTGTTGACCGGGATACCGTTCTTCCGCCTCTTGGAGAGTGAGGATGACAGCAAAAAGCGACATCATCATCGTAGGAAGTCACGCCCCCGGAATATTCGTGCGTGTGAAAAAATCCCAAAAGCCGGGGAAACCGTGCTTGGCTGGGACTTTGATGAGCCGATGGATGGTGGTAAAGGATCCAACCAGGCAATTGCCGCGGCGCGGTTGGGTGGGAAGGTCAGCTTTGTGGGTTGTGTTGGGGATGACCGCATTGGGCGTGAAGGGAAGCGCTGGATGGATGAATCCGGTGTGGACACCGAATTTCTGATCCAACATGACCGAGTCCCCAGCGGGATAGGGTTCATCCTGCTCTCTGAAGACGGTGTTCCTGCGATGGTCACTTCTATGGGTGCAAATGCTGAAGTGGGAAAACCGGATATTGATGAAGCGCTTACTGCGATACCAGGGTCCAGGATCGTCATGACTCAGTTTGAACTGCCTGTTTCCACAGCGATCTATGCTATGGAGAAAGCCCGTGAACTGGGGAAACTTGCAATTCTCAATCCTGGGCCGGCACCTGAAGGAAAAATACCGGATCTCAGCGCCGTCTCAATATTAATCCCGAACGAAACGGAAGCTCAGGTTTTATTGGGACGTCAGCCCGGCGAAGCATTCGAGGCGAATGAATTGGTCAAATCGTTGAAGTCAAAAACCGGTATTGACAACGTTATTATCACCCTTGGTGGGTCTGGTGTTATTGGGATCGATGAAGAAGGACTTTGGCAGTCAGATGCCTATCCTGTGGACGTTTTGGATACCTCCGGCGCTGGTGATGTGTTCTGTGCGTCCCTGGCAGTGGCTATGACCAATGGTAAAGATGTCCGGGAAGCTTCTGATTGGGCGAATAAAGTTGCTGCTATTTCAGTTACCAAGGCTGGAACAATTCCAGCTTTTCCATCGCTTGAAGATGTGAATGAATTTACGATGGAACATGCGCAATTATTTATGTAAGCACTGCTGAAGAGAGATTGGACTTGAATTTTATGCATTCGTATACTACACTTCGCTTGCAAATACGGACAAAACGGAAGGGGTTATGAATGCCTAAGAAAACAAATAAAGGCACCGGAAATGTAACCAGTAAAGACGTTGCAGCCTTAGCGGGTGTTTCGCAAAGCACGGTTTCGCGTGTCCTCAGTTCCAACGACAAAGCCAAAGGATTCATTAGTAAAGAGACAACTGAACGCGTCAAACAGGCAGCGCAGGATTTAGGATATTCACCTAATCCTATTGCCAGGGCATTGCGCGGACAACCGACCAATCTTATTGGGCTGGTCGTTCGTGAGATTGCTGACCCTTTCTTTGCCGAACTGATTGAGGTCCTAAGCATCCAAATTCGTGAAGCTGGATTGAATGTTGTTTTGGGTCATGCTCACAGTGATCCGGGTCAGGCTCTGGAAATGGCGCACGTGCTCGATTCTCGTCAATGTGATGGTGTGATCTTTCTGGGCGACTTACGAAATGATGAGAATGCCATCAAATCCATCGTTATGGAAAACCATCCGGTCGTCGCTTTATGCCGTGGGAAATCCTTATATTCACTCCCAACAGTCAATGTGAACAATACGATTGGGATTGAATTGTTGATAGAACATCTCCTTTCACTAGGCCATAAGCATTTCATCTTTATTGATGGTGGTTGGTTCGGCGATATCCATGAACGCCGCAACATCTTCCTTAAAGAAATGGCAAAGCATGAAGGCAAACTTGAGTTTTCATGGTTGGAGGCAAGTGATAACAGCGCGGAAGGTGGTTACCACGCGATCCATGAAGTCGCCAAAATGGATCCGATGCCAACGGCAATTATGGCGTCGGATGATGGTATGGCAACCGGGATCCTAAAAGGTGCTTATGATCTGGGAATTTCAATCCCAGAGGAAGTCTCTGTAACAGGTTTTGATGATATTGATTGTGCTGCATTCGCGATTCCCGGATTGACCACTGTTCGCCAGCCTTTGGAGGAGATGTCCGCGATCGCTCTTGATTTGCTGCTTCGGCAAATTAATAAAGAAGCCATTTCATCAGAACAGGAATTCAATCAGATTTCCCCAGTTTTAATTGTCAGGGATTCGACTGGACCCTGTCGATGAAGCGTAAGTTAACGAAACTATTAGTAAAGGACATAATCTAAAAGTATCGCTTGTTGATGAATAGAAATTATTTTTTAATTGAAATAACTTAATATTTGTTATCGGATCAGGACTGGACCAAGTATTGTTAGGAGAATTGTTATGCTGAAAATGGCGATTGTCGGTGTAGGGAAAATGGGTGAATTTCATGCCGGATGGATGACACCGGAAAACAAATTGGAACTCGTGGCCGTATGTGATAGAAATGAAGAACGGCTGGCAGAGATTGCAGAAAAATTTCATGTTCGTTCTTATAACGACCTGGATAAGATGCTGGAAAATGAGAAGGATTTGGATTTTGTGGTTATTGTGACCACACACAAATCCCATGAGCCATTGACAGTTAAATGCTTAAATGCAGGGGTAAATGTCATCGTTGAAAAGCCTATGACCATGACGTATGAAAGCGCCAAGCGCATGGTAGCGGCTGCCGAGAAGAACGGAAAGCATTTGTTCGTCCACCAGAGCAGTCGGTGGGACCGGGATTTCCTTTTACTTCAGCAGGTCATCCAATCCGGAAAGCTCGGGAAGCTTCTACAAGTTGAATCCAAGGTTACCTTATGCGATAAGGGTTGGCCGGAATGGGGGATTGAAGGCGCTGATAACCCCTGGCGGATCAAAGCCGAATATGGCGGCGGCATGCTGTATGATTGGGGTCCCCATCTGGTTGATGAGATCATGGTGCTGATGGGTGGATTGCCAAAAGGCGTTTTCGGCATTCTGCAAAGCGGCGTCTGGAGCAAAGAAGTGGATGATTATTTCTTTGCCATTCTCGATTATGATGGCGTGGTCTGTCAGATCGAGTGCAGCAATAACGCTCGTATTCCCGCACCGCGCTGGCAAGTTATCGGCAGCAAGGGAACCTATATGGTTGAGGGAAAACCCGAACCAGTATGGGAAGATGTGGAAATTGATTATGTGAATGACCAGGGTGAATCCATGAAAGAAGAGATCACACTGGTTGGCGCTAACAAATCCGGCATAGAAGGCGGTTTCTATCGTGACCTTGCCAAATTCCTTAATGGTGAGGTAGACCACTTTGTTTCTATGTACGAAACGGCTAATGTAGTTAAAGTACTCGAAACCATCAAAAAATCGAGCGAAGAGCGAAAGTATATATCCTTGGAACAGTGAGTACTCCTTCATTGGAATAAGGTTTTTAAAGAAATGCACCTCCTGCTCAAACAGGAGGTGCATTGAATCTGAGCATTTGGAAGCAGTGTTTTCGTACTTATACATAAATTTATGGTCCTATATCTCTATCAATTTGTTCTCATATTGAGTTCAATGGCAATGTCTGGCTTGAAGGAAACTTCCACCTTGTTTGATTTGTTCTTCGATATTGCAAGGTTCTGTTACAATAGAAAAATCCGGCTTTCATAAAGGACCTCACACCGATTGCGGGTCATTTATTTTCGGTGATTTGTTCCAGGCCGTCGCGTCTGAATACCCAGGCGTTGATGGACGGCATGCAAACCGATCATAGTCGGAAGGTGCTTGAACCAGACCATTCATAGGAGAGACAGCGTGGCGGACAACTTCAATCAAGCGGAAACTGACCTGGTCTTCATGCAGGACCATTTTGAATTTATGGAAAAGACGAAGGACATCGTCGACCAATTGATCGACGTGATCCTGAACTACCGGCAAAGCGGCCATCCGGGCGGCTCGCGTTCCAAGGTGCACATGCTGCTTTCTCTGATGCTGAGCGGTGCGATGCGCTGGGATATCCGTCACCCAGAGAAACGCTTTGCGGACCGGTTCATCCTCTCGGCCGGCCATACGATTCCCCTGGTCTACTGCACTCTGGCGGTGTTGGATGAGGCGCTGCGAATCAAATTTGCCCAGACCGGTGATAAGGCATACCGGATGCAAGACGCTGAAAAGAACATGCTGGTTTGGGAAGACCTGTTGAGGATTCCGCCGTCGGGGCGGGCTTTCCGGGCATGCCGAAATGACAGACAAATCCTTATTCATAAAATTCAACACCGGCCCGTCCGGCCACGGCAGCCCGGCCGCTGCGGGTGAAGCGCTGGCGCTCAAACGCGCCGGTGCGAAGGATGTGCGGGTGTTCATGATCGAAGGCGAAGCCGGGTTGACACCCGGGGCGGTGCATGAAACGATGAACTCCGCCTGGGGGCTGAACCTCGATAACCTGATCCTGCTGGTGGACTGGAACGATTTCGGGATCGACAGCCATAAGGTCAGCGATGTGGTCTATGGCACGCCGGAGGATTGGATCGGCTCGCATGGCTGGCATGTGATCGGGACGGATGAAGGCAGCGAGTGGCTGCCGGTCACCCGGACGCTGCTGGATATCGTCGCTATGCAGCCGGATGATCAAAAACCCAAGGCGGCCTGGTTCAGGACTCGCAAGGGGCGGGGATATCTGAAATACGACAATGCCTCTCACGGCTCACCGCATAAGATGGACAGCGAACTCTTCTGGCAAACGAAAGCGCCCTTTGTTGAGAAGTATGGTGCGGTCTTCCAAAATTACGGCGGCGAAGCACCCAAGGATGAACAAGCGGTGAAGGCGGAATTTGAAGCCAACCTCAGCGCCGTGATCGACGTGCTTAAAGCCGATCAGGGTCTGGTGGATTTCCTCGCCGATCGGCTGGTCGCCATCGGGGAACGGGTACCTGAGGAGATGGATACTTTCCAGCTCAGTGATGGCAAGCAGACGCCGTTCACGGACGAACGTGTGTTTGATTATAAGAAGTATCCCGAAGCACTTTACAAGAAGCCCGGCGAAAAAGCAGCCAACCGGAATGCCCTGCAGGAATGGGGCGCCTGGGTCAACGCGTTGGGTGCAAAATCCTATGGGCGGCCGTTGTTCCTGGTCTCGTCCGCTGATCTGGCCGGGTCGACAAATATTGCGGGTTTCGCCAAAGGTTATGATGACTTTGAAGGCTACGGTTGGTATGCCCTGGAGGGTAACGAGCAAGGTGCACTGCTCCCTCAGGAGATCACGGAGTTTGCCAACGCCGGGATCATGGTCGGCCTGGCTGCGACCAACCTGGCCGTCGACCCGGAGCAATCTTTTGAAGGCTTCTGGGCGGCCAGTTCCACTTATGGCTCCTTCTCCTACTTGAAATACGGCATGGTGCGGCTCTTCAGTCAGATGGCACAGGACACCCCCTTGAAGATGGGCAAGGTGCTCTGGATTGCCGGTCACTCCGGCCCTGAGACGGCGGATGACAGCCGGACCCACTTTGGGATCTATTCACCGGGTGTGACGGAACTCTTCCCGGAGGGCCATGTGATCAACCTGCACCCCTGGGAATACAACGAGGTCCCGGTGGTCCTGGGCGCGGCGCTGAAGGAAGACGTTCCGGTCGTAGCATTGCACCTGACCCGCCCCAGCATCGAGATCCCGGATCGAGTAGCCTTGGGGATACCTTCGCATTTCGAGGCAGCTAAAGGCGCTTATATCGTGCGGGATTATGATGCAGGCAAACCGCAGGACGGCACCTTCTACGTACAGGGCACCAGTGCAATGGTTGGCATTGTGAAGTTGCTGGGTGAATTGGACCAATCGGATTTGAACGTCAAGCTTGTTTACGTCTCCAGCACCGAATTGTTCAAACGCCAACCGGAAGAATACAGGAACAAGATCGTCACCGCTGCTGATAAAGCAAATTCGACTGTCATCACGACCCAATCCTGGAAGTTGATGCAGGATTGGATGTTCAATGCCTTGAGTGCGGAATATGCCATTTCCGCCGATTGGGACGACCAGTGGCGCACCGGCGGCACGCTGGAAGAAGTGATCGACGAAGCGCATCTATCCCCGGAGTGGCTGCTGAAAGGGATTGAGAAATTCGCTGGTGATCGGGCAACCAGGATAAAGGCACTCAAGGGTGAACTCACAGCGTTAGCATTAGATATTTTGACGGGATTTCAAGAACCAAAAAAAATTAACCCATAGTTTTCATTGTAAAATTATTAGAGAAAACTTGAGCTTTTCCCTGAAAATCCAGTGGTGAGTGAGATCTGAATAAAAAATATCTGCATTTTGGTGTTTTCTGAGAAAATGAATAATTACAAATTTAAAAGGGCTTTGTTTTTTATTTTATTTAGTTAAGTTATAGTGGGGTTACAATGAGTTTACTGCTATCATTGAATTATATTTGAACACCCGGCTTCAATTTGATTCTCGTTCTGCTATTCTTTTGGGGTTGCTTTGAAGAAATTAACAAGAAATAAAACGATAATTCTCGAACTTTTAGTACTATTCCTTGTTTCGCTTGTGTTTATCATCGGTGGCAATTATTTTTCCTCGCCGCCGCTTCGCAGTGATGATTGGAATTGGATCGTCTGGCCAACTGTTTTTGAGCCTCTAAAAGCCATCAATTTTGCGGATCGACGGCCATTTTTCCCTTTATTTTTATCATTTTCTAAATTTGATGTTTGGATTGCAGATTCAATGGTATTACCTTGTGAATTGGGGATTTTTCTTTTGCTTTCAGGGGTTATCGTTTATTTCATTATTAAAAATGCATTTCCCGCATCGTTCCTGGCTCGCCTTACCCGTTGCTTTAATAACTTTGATTTATCCGGTTAATTATGCCAGAACCTGGCTCGTCACATTAATAATACTTATTCCTTTTATTACTGATATTGCTTGCCATATTATTAATGCTGATTTATTCCCAGTCAGGAAAACTTTATCAAATTATCCTGGCTAATTTCTTAACCTTGGCTTCACTCTTGACTTATGAAGCAGGTTTGGGGATTGTATTTTTAGCTGCAGTACTGCTCATTGTCTTTACCAAGCACAGACGCCGATGGGCGCTATTATCGATCATCAGCGTTTCATTGTTTTTCGTTGTTTGGAGAAGTTTTATCCAACCCCATTTTATAAATTTCCAGGACTTTTATCTTCAGAATGCGAACCTATCCTTATTAACTTTGCTATCAAGATATGTCCAGGGATTATTTATTTTTCTCTTTAATTGGGTTGGCCCGTTATTGTTATCCTTTGGGGATAATAAATATTGGGTTTTTGTTGGGATAAATCTCATTGCTATATCAATTCTTGTTATCCTGATAATTAAACGAAATAAAAAGTTAAAATCAGAAACTCCCCAGTTCCTTGCAGAGAAAGTAAAAGAGGTCAAATCTCTGCTGAAGATATTATTTGTAGGCGTATTATTTTGGATTGCAGGTTATATACCGGTGATTTCTTTATGGGAACCGACTTTTTATGGTGATTCTACCCGGACAAATTTTGTAGCGATATTAGGTGCCGCTCTTATACTTGTGTCTCTTGCTGCGATTGCCATTACATTCCTTTCCAAGAAATCCTCATTTTCCTCACGAACGCTCAACTTGGTGATGGTTCCTCTTTATCCTGCTGGGTATGATTTATCAGATCCATTCACAAAACCAGCGCATCAAGGTCTGGAATATCAATAAACAATTTTGGCAGGACACGTTTACAGCAATTCCAAATATTGAAAGTGAGACAAAGTTGATCGTTGTCGTGCCAGGATATCAAAAATTAAAACCTTTTGAGATGCTGCCTTTTCGCGGCGATTGGGAGGCGGAATCGGCGCTGGATGTCTTTATAACAATCCTAGATCTTTACGCTGAATATTATTATCTCGATAGTCCTGATTTGGAAGATAATGGGTTCCGGTAAGTGGAGATTATTCCAATTATTTATTTATATATTTTGATCCACGAATCAGGAAGATTTTCGATCATTCAAGATCCTGTAGCTTCGCTCAATTATACAAGTTGAGATTCAATCGTATAATCCTGCGAATAGGATCATTGAAATTACACCCGATGCGGGGGAATATCGCGGACTGGTGGATTAGAAAAAAGGGTCGTAAATTGGTTTCATCTGTTTTAGTTTAAACCTGATGTTCTTTCCAAACACATTCGCCAAATGTGAATTCAGAAAATTTCACGATGAAAGATGATTGTGTAGGGCTGCAGGCCATCACGCCCAGGTTGAGCGTGGAAATGGGCTGGTGCATGTGGAAGATCCGCATTTGCCGATACTGCTGTCCGTCGAGTGAATGCTCAATCAGGAAATCCTGATCTCGTCGGCTCAACCGGTAATAGATCAATTTGATATTCGAATCGACGTCGCTGGTGGCCCAATCCGAGTAGCCCAGGTTGGTGACCACGCTGCCGAGGCGTGAAAAGTCCGGGTTATCATATTCCACCGCACATTTGAACCAGTTTTCCGAATCCTGGTAAAAAGCAATCCCGCACTGGTCGAAAAGTTTATTGGGCTGCCACTCGACTTTGACCGAGAACGAAAAGGCCTCCTCCTGAACTGGCATAAGAAATGCATGCGCATTATCGTTCCTGAAGCCATAATAGGTCCGCTGCCAGAAGTCCGTTTCCGGGTCGGTTCTAACGGTAAGTGCGCCCTCTTCGACATGAGATTCCGTCGGCGGGTTCAGCCAGGTAAATTTATTAAGATCCATCGGTACTCTCCTTGTCAATTAAGGGATTCTTTCGGTCAGAACCGAAATTGGGTCATCGCTGTGAATTCGACTCAATTGTACACACCTTTGGCAACCAGGACCACTCAATGATGGTAAGCGGGCTGGGTTATGTTGTTCCCTGAGTCAGGCTGTGATAAACTCGAAAAAGGTCAGTCCATATTTGGAGTTCTCGATTGATATGAAAACAGTCGAATTAAAAAACCCAACGGATCCTTCCACGGTCGCCAGACTGGAGTATTGTGACACTTTTGGCAGTAAACTGCGGGGCTTAATGTTTAGGAAAGCCCTCGATCCCGACCGCGGTATCGTCATCGTAGAGGATCGCGAATCTCGGATGAACACGGCTATCCATATGTTCTTTATGAACTTCGACATCACCGTGCTCTGGCTGAACAAGGACTTGATCATCGTGGATAAGGTCCTGGCGAAAAAGTGGCGGCCAATGTATTTCCCACAGAAAAAGGCAAAATATGTCGTGGAACTCCACGAATCGAAATTTGCTGATTTCGAAGTCGGACAGCAATTAGAAATGAACAAAATCAAAGGTTCCACAGGTTTACCGGAATAAGTTGAACAATCTTTGAGACTTTGAATTGATATGATTGTCTCTGGATTGATATAGATTTTTCTAATTATCGATTTACTACAGGCTAACTATGGAAAAGAAATCCCCCAAGATATTGTCCTATTTTTTACCAAAATTTTCGGATATTCTGTGGCTCGCTGCTTTCTTTAGAGTGTTGTATGTTGGCCGAGTGATGATGAACGCGGATGGTGATTTGATCATGCACCTCAACCTCGGGCGATACATATTGGAGCATGGCGTGATTCCCCTGCAAGATGTCTTTTCGCATACGCTCACAGGACAGCCGGTGACCCAGCATGAGTGGCTGACCACGGTCCTCTTTGCGTGGATCCAGCGGCAGTTCGGGTTTACAGGGCTCATCATTCTATGTGGGGTTGTGATCGCCACCGCATTCTGGATTGTCTACAAACAAGCGGAGAAAGTCAGCCAAACCTTTGTTAATCTTGTATTTGTTGTTTTCCTGGCGATCATGGCGTCGATGGTGCATTGGCTTGCCAGGCCGCACATTTTCACATTCCTGTTCCTGGCGATCTGGATGGGTGCGCTTAACGCCTTGCGTCAGGGTAAATTTAAGCGCTGGTGGATCTTCCCGGTCCTGATGCTGTTTTGGGTCAATATGCACGGCGCATTCATCGTTGGATTCATCGCGATGATCGTTTATGGGGCGGGAGTTGGCTGGGATCTTCTCTGGCGCAAGTCTCCCGATGAAGAGTTGGCTCCGAAAGCGTTTTTGGTTGTTCCTGGGGCTGAGCGGTGTGTCCTCATTCCTCGTATCGCTGCTGAACCCTTCCGGGTTTGGGTTGTGGGTGAAGGTGGTCACTCATGCCGGGAATAAATTCCTGGCAGACCATACGATGGAGTTCCAATCACCGAATTTCCATTGGACATCGGTTTGGCCGTTCCTGATCATGATCGTGCTGCTGATCGTAGGTTTTGCCTTCAGTAGGAAACGATACCGATCCGAAGCGCTGTTCACGGCCGTCGCCTGGATGGCTCTGGGGCTGTATGGCGCAAGGAATATCCCGCTGTTTGCGATTACGGCATCGCCGCTCCTGGTCCAGGTATTGGATGACTTCCTTGTGAAGACGCCCGGACGGTTTAAATTCATGAATAAATTTCTGGCCTTCAACGAGCGCATTCGGAATGTTGATAAACAACTTTCAGGATATGTCTGGCCCGTTCTGGGTTTGATTGTCGCGATCGTGGGATCAATGTTGGGATTCCGATTTTATCCCGAAGGCAAAGGCTATGATATTGATCCGGAGAAATTTCCAGTTGCAGCGGTCGATTGGCTGGAAGAGAATCCCCAGGAAGGCGATATGTTTAACCTCTACACCTGGGGTGGCTATCTCGAATACCGCCTGTGGCCCGAGAAGAAGGTTTTCATTGACAGCAAGGCCGACTTCTTTGGAGAGGATTTTATCCGTGAATATCAGCAGGTAATGGACGTTCAGGATGATTGGGTCGATATCCTTGATGAATACAATGTGGAGTGGGCGATCCTTCCGCCGGATGCCTTGGTCGTGAAAGCCTTGGAGATCGAGCTGGATTGGCAGGTTGTATACGAAGACGATGTTGCAATTATTCTAAGCCGAAGATGATAAACTCTTGGAAATTTGGGGAATGATGAATAAGAAATTGACATTACCGTTTAAAAATATGACGCCACGTGCCTGGCAAAACCTTGCCATTGCTGCGACGATCACGTTTTATTTGATCTTGATGGGATCAATCTATTTTGGTTTGGGATTTGTGAAAAATCGACAATGGATTTTTGTGCTTATTGGGTATCTGGGAAGATCATCAATCCAGATGGGTTTGCGGATGTTTATGACTTAGAAATTCAAAGAGAGTTTCAAAGAAATATTTTGAATTTTCAAGGGGATCGCGTCAGCTCAGACATTTTCAATGATGTATCCCCCTTTATTCATGATGCCTTTTCAGCTATTATCGAACCTTAACCCTGCACTCAGTCATTTTCTCTGGAGCAGCATCAATTTAATTATTTTTTATTTTTACATAAAATTCTTTCTGAGAAAAAGTTTAATTCGAAAAAATATTCGTCAAGGTTTCTTTTACTAGCTTAATTTCCTTACCTGTCTTTATAAATTTTTATGAAGGTCAAGTCAATATTTGGTTAGCTATAGCAGGCGGAGAGTTTATCAGAGCGGTTAATGAAGGAAAAAATTTTAAAGCAGGGTTTTGGCTTGGTGGTTGGCTGGTCAAACCTCAAATCCTTTTCTTGATTGTACCCTTTATCATAATTCAAAGGTTGTGGAAGACGTTTTGGGGGTTCCTCTCATCCTCAATTGTTATTGCCTTAACGTCGTATTTTTTGATAGGGTCTAAGGGATTTTTAACCCTTTTTCATGGTCTACAAAACTCTGCCAGCGGTGGCGGAGTAAGT
This sequence comes from uncultured Chloroflexia bacterium, assembly GCA_963748065.1. Lineage (GTDB taxonomy): Bacteria > Chloroflexota > Anaerolineae > Anaerolineales > Anaerolineaceae > Brevifilum. Next base: position 177,409 of record CAVVHL010000003.1, read on the forward strand.
AATTATTTAGGAATGATGAATTGGCGTATGTTAGGAGGGCAAATTTCGCAAATCACATCAATGAATATTGGACTAATTATTTCAATTATTGGATCGATAATTACAATTGGAGTCACTTTCTATTATTTCTATAAAAAGATTGAATCCAACCTCATCCTGGATGATTGTGGCGATTACGGCAATATTTTCCGCAACGCTTTTAACAACCTGGCATGCACATTTTCATATGTTGATTATTATGATTCCACCTATGCTTTATCTTCTAATAAAAAAACAATTTGATCTTAGGTTATTTCTTTTTTGGGTTTTCATGCCAATTGTTATCGAGTTTGTAGATCGAAATAGCTTAATTTTGATTCGTTATGGCTTTCCACTTCCAATACTTGGAATAACAATTAAATTATTAGAAGGTCTGCGGGGATTTACTTTGAGTGCCTTGGTTCTTCTTTGGACAATGCGGAAGTCCCATAATAAGGAATTACCCCATTCTATTCAATAGACAGCGAGAGTAAAATTGTTTTATATTTCATATGCATGAAATTTGTTAATCTTATTGAGAATTAGATTTTATTACATATATTTGGCTTTTTCACTAAGTTAGGGCTTTGGGATATGAGGAATAAATTTAAAGTACTGTTTAGCGAATTGACTTCCATTGGTATTCAGAACATTCTTATTCTTGCTTCAATGGCACTCTTAACGATTTCCTATCGATATACAATAGTTAATTTTGATATCTGTCAAGATTATGGCGGGGATTTCTGTGTCTATTGGAGTGCAGGAAAAGTCATCAATCAAAAGGGATATGGAGCAATTTATAATTTTGAAGAATTAAGCAGTTTTCAATCAGAGGTTTTTACGCAAAAAAATCAAACTGTTGATCAAAATCGTGCGATTTTATACTTGCCAATATTCTTGATACCTTTTCAGTTGCTGGCAAATTTTGAACTATCCTCAGCTTATGCAATTTGGTTATTCATTTATCGTGTTGGTTTTATCGCTTATTTTAATATTCATTATTAAAATAGTTGGGGGAAATTCAATTTATAAAAGAATCACAATATGAGTGATGATCTCTTTGCCGGTTTATTTCACTATTTTGGAAGGTCAAGTAAATTTTTGGCTGGCAATCTGTGTTGGGGAATTCATTAGGTTAATGTTGGATGATCGACCTTTTATCGCTGGGTTGTGGTTAGGTGGTTGGATGTTGAAGCCTCAATTATTACCATTAATCACGATATTTTTTTCTCCTGCACAAATTTAAAGAGGCTTTTTTGGGTTTGACAAGTTCAACTTTTTTATCAATAGTTATATCTTTTTGTTTATTGGGCACAAGGGGGGTTGTGAACCTTCTAAACATCTTATTATTATCGTCAAAGGGAGGTGGAGAAAGCAGCGCCTTATATCATGATGAATTGGCGTATGCTGGGTTTGAATATTGGTAACTATACCTCTCCATTAATTGGGGAAGCTATTATATTTTTAGGATCTTTAGCTACCGTTTTAATAACTTTTTTTGTGCTGCGAAAACAAATGTCACAAAATTCGGTAGAAATGGTTTTCGCTCTACTTGGAGTCACTGCTGCGACATGTATTGTTAGTTGGCACTCTCATCAGCACATGTCAATCGTCTTAGTATTGCCTATGATTTACTTGTTGATAAGGGGATGGATTAAAAATGAAATTATTCTCTATATGGATATTCATACCAATAATGATTGAATTTCTTTTATTTTTATTTTTATTTTTTATATTAAAATTGGGTAGATTTGGGTCAATTCCCGTAAAAATTTCTCAATATATTACTTTTGTCAGGGGACTTCGTGGGTTTTCGATTACGTTTTATCTTTGGGTATGGATTATGGTTTCCTACACCAAACTAAAAAACCTTTCAAGAAGCAAAGACGCAGTTTTGGAAATCAAATAACAGTTTGCCAGTAGGTTATTGAAATTTTGTATTTAGGATTTGTTATTCGTGATATAGATTACAAATAAAATATTATGATCGTCCCAAGATTAGAAAAGGTACAAAAGGTAACGCCGTTGTAAAAGCCTGATATTTCTTAGGTGAACAAAAGTATCAGGAAGTAAATGATTGAAAATACCGCGAATGAAATAAGGGCAATCACGACCACGCCGAAGATGGAAGGCCATCCGGTTAATGCTCCTAACACCGTACCCATCAACACATCACCGAAACCAAATGCGACCTCTTCAATTTCCTCGCCCTTAATCGTTCCAACAATTTTGGCCATAACGATACCGAGGAAGTACAGAAAGAAAGTGATACCCATGCCGGTCAGAATGCCTAGGAGTTCACCCAGCAAGCCGAAAAAGATATAGCCGTAGATACCAAAAACGATGAAACAAGCAGCAACAGTCACAATCAGGACAGCATGATGTTCAATATCAATGACCGCGATGATACCGAACAGGATCATAATCGGCAGACTTGTCCAGAAATTTAGAAAGGTGGGTGGATTATACGTTAATAGGATACTAGTTATGATGGATAGGATGATGACAACGATCCAGCGTATGGGTTTACGTTTTCCGCACTTAGAACAGGAAAAGGAGATTAGATAATCGGCTAATGAAAAGGTTTGTTCACAATTAGGGCATATTGGCAGGATCAATCCCTTTGACAAAGGTAGAACATCTGCAAAATAATTAATAACAACCCCAACTAAAAGTCCGATGAAAATGTTCAAGATAAGGGACATTACTTTCTCCATAAAGAAGGCTGCTGTTGGCGAAGGAACATTAAGACAACTTCGTGTTTTGTAATAGATCTATTATCCAGAACTGATTATACATTCACAATTGATTAATTACAGATTAAGAACAATTTCGCTAATATGTTGAACGAAAAATGGAATCCGTATATAATCAAAACAAGTAGTTTAATAGGGTAGGTACTTATGTTTATAAAAGATTATTTACCAGAGAAATTATTTTTGGATCAGAATGAACAAAAATTACAAACGGGTCAGGGTTTGATTGAATATGCTTTGATCATATTACTTATTGTTGTTGGTGTATTTTTATCCTTGGTCTCGTTGGCGGAGGTGTTCAGAATTTATATCAGGAAATTGTTAACGGAATTCCTTGATCATTCATTAAGATCAGTTCTTTCACAAATTTACTTTTCCAGCATCACTGGAATATTACTTGCACGATTAAGTGAGTTATAGAGCATGTTTGAACTTGGTTTGACCTTGCCTAACCTTTTGCTTAGATACCTAAATTATGTACCAATAGATCATTAACAACCTTCCGTAAGGACCTTCATCAAGACTTTTATTTTATTTATACTTTAAATACTGGAAAGCTCTTGCGACAGTTGGTATTTTTCTTGCACTTCTCATTGGGAATTGAATTGGTATCATCTCACTCGATTCTGTTTTGATGTCAAGGAGAAACCAAATCCTATTTCATGAAAGACGGTTTGATGGTGTTTCAGACTTGAACTTGGCAGTGAATTAAGGTGGAGAGCGTAATCAATTTGCTAAGATGTTTTTTAAACCGTTTTGATACTTCAGGGTTGTAATATACGATTCGAAGTATCCACGGAATAAACGGTTATATTTATTCAGTCCAATATTGGATAAAGGAGTTGTAAAATGTTGCAGATGTTGGTAACTCAATTGCAGAGACGCCAAAAAGGCCAGGGCCTGATCGAATATGCTTTGATCGTGCTCTTGATCGCGATCGTTGTGATCGTGATCCTCGGCCTCGTCGGCGGCCAGGTCCAGAATGTGTTCAATAACATTTTCACGGGCCTTGCAGTACAACTAAGACTAACGAGTGTCGTAAATCCACTCATTAGTACTAACGTAACAAAGTCTCTCCTTGGAGAGACTTTGTTACGTTAAATTTATCATTTTGAGGAGATTTTGGACTCGCATTTTTTGATATTGTACTGGTACAATTGTACTATTAGGCATGTTACTGAGGTAATTTTTTCTTGAACTGTATTGGATTTGTTCATATATTTGATGATATAATGTAACCACGTTTTTATCGTTCAGACAAGGGATTTATTATGTATTGGAAGAAGAAAAGAGGACTGCCCAGGCTTTTGCTTTTAATAGCAGCCTTTTTGGGCTTCTTCTTGTTAACCGGGGGTATTAGCCTTCCAAAGCAGAATGATGTGGCTGTTGCGCAAACGACTTCCACCTGTCTTTCAAGAGTAAATGTGCCTGTCAGCGATCTCCATTGGGCGTATGTGCCGGAAACTTCCGATCAACTTTACACTGAAGAAAAACTCTACTTCCTGGCAGGGCAATTAATTGAGCAAGGTGTCGTGGACGCGGGAACCTGTCCTTCAAGTGGGTTGATGAGCAATGGCTATGCCAATGCCTGTGGCATGGATGCCGCGATGGATATGGTGATAACCGTTCAGAATTTATTAAATGAGCCCATCCTTCAGGCCTATGATGATGTTGGCGTGCCGCCTGTCATTCTAAAACAAGTTATTAGCTTAGAGAGTCAATTTTGGCCATCACAATATGATGCCTATCATTTTGGTTTCGGTCATTTGACCAATGTCGGTATCCGTAACGCCTTACAATGGAATCCCGATCTTTACAATAAAGTATGTCCCTCCGGGTCGACGAACTGTTCCACAAGCTTTAGTATAGCGGATCAAATCCTGGCTTCTCTGGTCGCGACTTGCGATGACTGTGAATACGGAATGGATCTGCAGGTTGCTAACCGCTCTGTAGATATTCTGGCCGAATCTCTGTTGGGCTATTGTTTCCAGACTGAACGGCTTGTCTACAACGCCACAGGCTGGTATTCCGGATATGCGGTTGATTATGCGACGATTTGGAAGCTAGCTTTGATGGATTACAACGCTGGATCAGTGTGTGTATACAATACGCTTGCTTCAACATTTGAATACACAAACGGGCCGATGAGATGGTCGGATATTTCTGCGCATGTTTCCGGGGAGATGTGCATTCGTGGGCTTCAATATGCCAACACGGTCACCGCGAAAGTATTCGATTTCCCTCCAAGTGAATAATTAGATAATTATTGATAATAAAATATATATACAATACTTAAACTAGCCTTCAGTATAATTTTCATCATAAGGCAATCGATTTTTTATTTGTGATTAATAAATGATTATTACCCCGAATAAAATTGTGCATTCCTTTTCTGTCAGGGGGGAGGATGTCACCGGACACTTTTAGTGATAAATGATTTGCAGATCAAGAATGCCTTTTGAAGGCGGGGGAGATTCTAAAAGGAATCCTATGAATCAGGTTGGAAAATCAGGTTTGATTATGAATAGAAAACAAAAGGGTCAGGCGTTGATTGAGCTGACTTTATTGCTTCCTTTCTTGTTGGTCCTGGTTATCGGCGCGATTGAGTTTGGACGTTTATTCTTTACTCAGATCATCATAACAAATGCCGCACGAGAGGGCGCTTATTATTTGTCGACCCACATCTCAGATTATGATCCTGGCACGGGAAATGCACCTAATACGGTGCTCGCTGCTGAAAATGAGGCAGTAAATTCTGGTGTCTCAGCAATTGAGGTTTCGGTAGCACAGGTAAATTGCTGTACTTCCGGAGAGTATAGTGTTGAAGTGACTGTTCGAACGAGTGTGAACGATTTGCTCATTCTGGGATTGGTTGGCAACCTCTTTGCAATTAATTCAACACATTATGATGGATTCCCGCTTATAGCAAGTGTGGAGATGCTTGTTCAATGAGATCAAAAAGAAGGTTCAGTGCCCAATCTTTAATTGAATTTGCTTTACTATTACCTTTATTGTTACTATTGATAATGGGATTATTCGATTTGGGGCGCGGTGTTTTTTATTATGCTGTCCTGAATACAGCGGTGAGAGAAGGAACGCGGTTCGCAATTGTTCAACCGGCATGTGATTACATGTCCGATCCTTCTACCTGTTCAGGGTATGAACAAGATTCCTACCCTTTGAATTGTGATGATGCAGTATCTACTGCAAATGTAAAGTATTTGTAACGAGATTAGAGGAAAGTTGTTTAGTATCGGGGATCTATCTCCAAGCACGATCACGATCGATCATCTAAATGTAGGTGGAGACGATCCAATGGTTAGTATTGATATTGTTTTATTATTCCATCCAACCACGCCTGGCGTTGCAATGCTTGGAGACCTTAATTTACAGGGTCCACTCGCAAATGCTACTTACGCCGGCGGCTATCCCCTAAAATAGGGAGGAAATGATGTTACAGAAACTGATAGACAAATCTAAATTAACAAAAGGACAAGTAATTCCGATTATCGTGTTAATGATGTTCGCGATTTTAGGCATGGCGGCATTGTTGGTCGATGGCGGCTCGATCATGATGGATAAAAGAGTCGCTCAGGCTGCAGCAGATGCCGGCGCTCTGGCCGGAGCAAGGGCATTATGTTATTCGTCCGGGGGTGATCCTCTTGAAGTGGCCAATGAGTTTGCACTTGCCAATGGCGCGGAAACCTCAGATGCACAATATGTTGATGGGCTGGTTTCTGTTACAACAACCGTGACCAAAGAATCTTATTTTGCAAAGATTTTCAATGAACAGACGATTGGATCAAGCGCTGTTGCGTCCGCAGGATGTTTTGCACCTGCGGGAATGCGCTTATGCCGATTGCCTGGTCCTGCCGGCCTCCTGTTGCGGGTGGAGGATATGATCCCGATAAAGGTTGTCAGATCAGTACCATGGATTGGGAGCTTTTACGAATCTTTAAAGGAAAATGAGGTTACCCCAATCACGATCCCGGGAAATGATGGCCAATATGTCATGTCTGGAAATGATATTGTGAATATGAGTACCAATAAGCCTCCGACGCAAATCTACATCATCATGGATGATGTCGCAACTAGGTCCGATCTTTATTGTATAGAAGATCCGGACTTGGATCCAGACGAAACTTTTATGACCTGTGATGGGGATGGTGATGGAAGGATTGACATTCACGGTGCAGGGGATCGTGGTTGGCTAGACCTGGATGGTGGTGGGGGTGGTGCCAGTCAAATTAAGAATGGGTCCGGGAAGGGTTTGATGGCATTATCTATCCACATACATGGTTAGCGCCTCAACCAGGTGCTGAAAATGTTTCCTTCGAACTATTCAAAGATCGTATTGGTGAAGTTGTTTGGATCCCAATATTCAATGCTGTTTGTGATGATAATGATCCTGTAAATAACGTCGCTTGCATGGCAACGGCTCATGCCTCTCCCTTTCCACCTGAGCCCCCTTCAGGAGACGTAGCCGTTAAAGATAAAAAACCCATGTTCCACATAGTCTCCTTTGCCCCCTTCTATGTTTCTTGCGTGAATGATCCACAAGGAAATGGGAACGGAAATGGAAATAATAAGGGTGATACATGCCCAGGCTTTGAGCTAGCACTGGACATCAACGGTAGTTCCCATGGACAAGGCCATGCAGACATCAGAGAAAATACGCGATCTATTGAAGGATACTTCCTTGAAAATTATGACTCGACACTCGATATTTCGCAGGCTTGTGATGTTAATTTAGGAAATTGTGAAGTTTCACTTGTTCATTAGATGTTTAATCATTAGGTGAATGAATTCCGGAACCATCCAAAAGAGGATGAAATGAAAAAGATAATGGGTAAACCGAGATTTGAAATTGGTCAGGCGATTCCGCTGATCGTTTTGATGATGGTTGCCATTCTTGGCATGGTTGCCCTCATCATAGATGGCGGATCGATCATGTCGGATAAAAGGGTCGCACAAGCTGCAGCTGACGCGGGTGCTCTGGCAGGAGCGCAGCGACTATGTGCTGGCTTTTCTGATGCAAAACAAGTAGCTGAACTCTATGCTTCTACTTATAATGATGCTACATCAGCAACCGCAATGGTTAATGGAACTGGAGTAACTGTCGATACGGTTGTCGATAGTCGATCTTATTTTGCGAGAGTATTTGGAATTGATTCGCTTCAAGCTTCTGCTGAAGCAGTTGCGAATTGCTATTACCCCTCTGTAGCAAAAAGTGTACTTCCTATCGCTTTTTATTATGAAGCGCCACCAGTAAATGCTGAAAATGCTGATTGCAGAGAAGATGGAAGTTGCAGTTTGGTTAGCTACGAGTTTGATGAACTAATGCCTCTCTTGGAAAACATAACACCTACGTCCGGCATGGAAATTACTTTACCACTTGATGATATTTATATCATTTCAGATAAAACTAAAATATGTGAGAAATTCGAAGGACAATTTTACTGTTCTGAGATGAAAGGCGGGGAAGACGGTGGCAATCGCGGCTTTATAGACCTCAATGACGTCGTAAAAAATATCATTAGTGACGGTCTTTCAGTCGATTTGTACTTACCCACTTGGGTCAATTCGGAACCCGGAGCAAAGATCTCAGCTTACAAGCCTGACAATTTTATAACGGATTATCCTCCAATTGTAGGTTATGAAGATCTGTCCGCTCGCTTATACTTTCTGCCTGTGTTTGATAAATATTGTACGGATTGTTCTTGTGAGCCGATTGAAAACCATATGGAATATTGTGATCAAAGTAATACCAATTCTTATCATCTTCTTGGATTTGGATCTTTTGTCGTCACTTGTGTACAAATGAACAGTAAATGTGTTTATGGTGACTGCATACCAAACGGCATTTGGGATATGGGAGGACAAGTGGTTGATGTTAAAAAAGATATTTGCCCAGGTTTGTTGGCTTCGGATCCACTGCAGGAGAATATTACAAGTTCAATTGAAGGATATTTTGTCACTGAATTCCCTGCAGACCAATCTCTCTGGGGAACAACAGGAGTAAATGTAGGCGTTTATCTTATTTCTTTATCTAAATAGACAAAAGTAATTTTTTGAGATAGGTGACTTTGAGTTATTAACCATGGAGGATTCTCTTGTCAAATAAAACAAAAGTTTTCTTGATTATCGTTGCGGGACTGATCCTGGTCGCAATTGGCGTTTTTGCCAGCGTTTTATTGGTCCAGCGTTTCCAGGCAACCCAGGCACCAGCCACAGTTGAACAGGAAACTGTCAAAACATCTGTCGTCGTTCTTACCCATGACCTTTTGTTGGGGACTCGGATTGAGAGCGGTGATATTGAGCTGGCGAGTGTGCCTGTTGAAGTAGTCCCAAGGGATGCTGTCTCAGATCTGGAATCGGCGGTTGGCAAGATCGTTAAGACGGACCTGGTGCAAGGAGAGATGCTGCTCGAACATAATCTGGCCGATCCGACAAATAATAATGGCGACCTGAGCTTTCATTCTCAGCGATGATCATGTACTCTTGGCTTTCCCTGCAGACGATTTGATGAGTCGACAAAGCATGATCCAGCGTGGCGATATCATTGATATCTTTGCGACATTTACTGAAGAAGTCAAAACGGTTGGTGAAACGACCACAACAACGGACCAGAACCAGGAACCTCAGACCCGAACTTTCACAGTTGATACGATGCAGAAGATCTCCGTGACAGCTCTTGTGATGGATGTCGTCCAAGAGACATCAAATACAAATACTGAAGAAAATCTAATCCAAAGTAACAATACCCAATCGCCAGCGAATGTGACTGTAAAAGCCTATTTATTGGCATTGAGTCCTCAGGATGCATTGATCCTGAAACATCTTGAAAGATACGGATGCAATATTTGATCTTGTGCTGAGAGCGCCGACTTCGACGGTGCAATTTGACCTGACCCCAGTGACCGACGAATATATTATTGAGTTTTATGGATTGGAAATATTACCCTGATCGTTGAGGAAAATTATAAAAATGGCAAAGAAGAATGAAAAGGTCTCGATCCTGCTGGTTTCAAAGAATCCAGCAGTAATCGAAGCAACGCGAAAAACGGTAGCTGAAGAAACAACTCTAAAATTAATTGAGCGCGAAGTCACGCCGGAGAATTTGTTTATTGTTATTGCCGAAACAAAACCGGATGTCATTTTGCTTGATTTCGGTTTTCAACACCACCCTTTCTACGTTGTGGATAAGATTGCAACGGATTATCCGAATTCGGGAGTGATCGCAATTCTTTCCGAGTCTGAGATGGTTAATTTAGACAGGATCGTCCTTTCAGGTGCCCGGGCTTTTCTTCAATATCCATTTCAATCTGACAAACTGGTGATCATCATCAAACGCGTGATGGAGCTCTTGGAGCGCAACCAGACTCAACCAGAAGAGGCTCCCGTCATGGAAAATACGATTTCAACAAAGAACACATTCACCGTTTTCAGCCCGAAGGGCGGAGCCGGTACAACCACGGTAGCGATTAATCTGGCAATTGCATTACATAAACAGCTCAAAGAAGATGTGCTGCTGATTGATGGGAAACGTTTGTTCGGTCATGTCGCACTTTATCTCAATTTATTTACCGGTAATTCAATCACCGATTTGATCGCTCATGCCGGTATGCTTGACCAGCAGCTTATCAGGCAAGTGGTTGAGCGTCATGCGTCCGGAATCCACGTCTTACCGAGTCCAGGTTCGATCAATGAAGCGCAAAGCATTAAACCGGAAAACCTTTTCACCGTTATCCAGGGATTACAGATGATCTTCCCGAATATAGTCATTGATGGCGGTAATTATCTTGATGAGAACGCGGTAACCTTGATGGATGCCTCCGATAAGATTCTTCTGGTTCTCAATCCTGATCTTGCGTCAATGAGAGATATCAGGCAATTTATTGAGCTTTCGGCAACATTATCTTATCCCAAGGATAAGTTGTTGTATCTCCTGAATTTGTCCGGTCGTAAGGCGGATGTGAAAAGTGAAGAAATAGAAAATGTTCTTAAGATCAAATTCTTTGGGAAGATCCCAGTGGATGAAAATATCGCCTTGAGCTGTCTAAATGAAGGCGTTCCGATTATTGTAAAAAAACCTCGGCATCCAATCAGTAAAGCATTTATTGACATCGCCAAAGATTTAACGGGACTAATGAAAACTCCGCCCACCGAATGAAATCAATCATTGTCACATTCTATGTGAGCCAATTGGAGCGCCTCGACATTCCAGAGAGGTAGAGCAAGCGAGGATCATTTTGAGTTTTGATATTTTCACCATAATTTTGATAGCGGTCTTTCTATCAAGCGCGATAGGGTTAATTCTGGTTGGCGTCTTATTTTCTTAAGAATCGAAGAGCCTCTCAAAAAGAAGGCAGGATCAATAAGTTCGTAGCGCCAAACGTGGAGGAAGGCCAGATCAAAACCGGAAGAGGTTCCTTCATTCCTTCCCAGCAGGATATTGGAAAATTCAGGGACTGGATCAATTCCTCCCTGGGTAGTATTAACCTCTCTAAAGTTGAAGATCAAACTCTCCAGCGCTTATTGGGCGATCACTGATACGGAATATATTCTGATCCGGTTTGGTTCAGCAATCTTGTCCCTCTTTTTGGGTTGGCTTATCTTTGGAAATATCCTGGCGGGATTGTTCCTTTGCGTAATTGCGATCATGGTCCCACCTATTTTGCTGGATCGGGCTATCGCTCAGCGCCAACACAAGTTCCAGGATCAACTGCTTGACGTTTTGGTTCTGGTCAAAGGTGCAGTCCAGGCTGGATACAGCTTGATGCAAGCATTGGATCTAGCGGTCAATGAAGTTCCAGCACCAGCTTCTGAGGAATTCGGCCGGGTTTTACATGAGATTCGCCTTGGCATCACTTTGGAAGATGCATTATTAAACCTCGCCGAAAGGATGGAAAGCGACGATTTGCAAATCGTTGTTACCGCAGTCATCATCAACACACAGGTTGGCGGGAACCTCTCAACAGTTCTCGAAACGACTATTGAGACAATCAGAGACCGTATGCAGCTTTTTGCGGAAATTCGATCTCTCACATCTTATTCCCGCTATGTTGGGAACTTTCTTACCTTAATGCCATTTTTTGCGGGGATTGGAATCTTTATTGTTTCTCCAGAATATTTTAAAAATGTTGGGACATCAATTATCACACAAATCATTTTACTTGTTGCCCTGTTTGGAGTTATTATCGGTAATGTTTGGATCAGAAGCCTTGTAAAGATTAAGGTTTAGACAAGGAATTGGTTATGTTAACTCAATTAATCAGCAGCAATTTTATCCCAATATTAGTTGGTGCCGTTGTTGGCACACTGGGGTTGGGCGTTGCTATCTTTGGCGTTATTTCCTTAACGAGATCCAGCAAGCAAATGTCCACCCGCGTGGAGCAATTTGTTACGGCTGAAAGCTCATATGCGATCAATACTACCCAGCAAAAAACGATTGTTCAGCGTGAAATTAAAGGATCGCTTTTCAGTCGTACGATAATGACCTGGATCAAAAAGATCCTTCAATTTCTTGGACGGTTCACGCCTGAAAAAATGGTCGTTGACCTTGAACATAAATTGACCATCGCTGAAAACCCATTTAACATGCATGCGGGTGAATTTTATGCCGTAAAATTCCTCATCTTCATCGCAGGCATTGTCGTGGCGTTCATCCTGAACCGGGATTTTAGGAATATTAATAACACCAACCTTTTAATAGGTGGCGGGCTCATTTTGTTGACCTATATGTACCCTTCTGTATGGCTGAAAGGAAAAGTCCGCGCCAGACAGGATGAAATCCGTAGAGGGCTTCCGGATGCCCTGGATATGCTTTCAGTCTGCGCTAGTGCTGGTCTGGCTTTCGATCAATCCCTGCAAAAGATCAGTGGTTATTGGGATACGGATCTTGGACATGAAATCAAAAGAGTGACCAAAGAAATGGAAATGGGCGTTTCCCGGGCAACAGCATTGCGGAACTTGAGTAATCGACTGGATGTGGACGACTTGACCCGCTTTGTCGCCATCATCATCCAGGCAGAGAGAGTTGGCATGAGTTATTCGGAAGTTCTCCATAGCCAAGCAGATCAAATGCGTATTCAACGTCAATTTCGCGCAAGGGAAATAGCGAATAAACTTCCTGGTAAAATGATCTTCCCGATTGCATTGTTTATTTTCCCTGCTTTATTAGCTGTGATTTTAGGGCCGTCCATCCCTTCACTTCTTGACCTTTTTTCAAGCATGTAGAAGTCAATTAGAAATCATTAAAGATGACCGACCCATTTAATTCTGAAGATAAAAATATCAAGGGCGACAGCTCGATTATGAACGAAGAAAGAGGCCAAGTTGTTATACCGATAGAATTGGCTGATGATTTCGATTATAAACAGCTGATTGAATATTTCCAAAATGGAGATTTTGCTAAAGCGCGGGAGAAATTAATCCAGCTCGAACAAAGGTACCCGGACAATCCTGAACTACAAAATTTTAAAACCAACCTCCAAATGAAGTTGTCTGTTAAAAATATGGCGGTCTCAACAAAAAAGGCGGAGACCCGAAAGAAGTTCGGAGCGACCTTACGGTTGACTGCATTTTTCGTTTTTGGGATCATTTTTGTTCTGATCGTTTTCCTTTTTTCGTATAATTTCCTGAATTCAAGGATCAACTCGCAGCAGTCTCAGATAAAGGCCAGCCAATTGGCGTCATTGAACGCACAGGCAGAGCAACTCATCCTTGTTGGAAATCCACAAGCAGCCGCAGATATCGTAGAAACGATGCGGGGGATTAATCCTGAATATGAAAACCTCGATGAACTGACCAGTGAGGTAAATACCCTACTGGACGTGGAATCGAAATACCAGACGGCTCTCGGTTTACGGGCAGAAGGTAAGGATATTGAAGCTCTGGCTTTGTTTAGAGAGGTTGATGAAGCGGCACCCGGCATGTGGGATGTGAGTCAGCAAATCACATCCATCGAAACCTCTGAACTGATCACGACGTATTTGGATGAAGGTAATGCTGCTTACCAGGAACAGAATTGGGGAGCGGTGATTAATGCGTATGAAAGTGTCCTGACGATCGATCCGAAGATAAACAACCCGCAGTTGAAAGAGCAATTATTACAAAGTTATTTAAACGAAATCATTAGAATGCTGCAAAATGATTCCGTAACGATTGAGGATGTTGAAAGCGCCGAAGGATATTATCGCAAAGCGGTCGCATTGATTCCCCAGAGCCGAGAATTTGCGAGTGAGCGCGAGAACTTGCAGGAAGTTAGTAGTAACTTACTGCAGTTGAAGTTTGGACAGACAGCGAAAGATATTTTGAATGATCCGAACCAGACCCTTTCCGATGTTAAAAAAGCGGCCTCGTATTTAAGTAAAGCTGCGAATATTGACCAGACCAACTCCGCCTTGCAGAAAGATGTGAAAAATGTAGAACTGTATCAAGTCGGTTTTCAGGATTTTATCAACGGCGATTGGATCAGGGCAATCACAAACCTGAGTCAATTGATCGACTTAGATTCGAATTTTGCAAACGGTAATGCCCAGGTTTTGCTGTACGAAGCATATTTCGAATTAGGCAGGCAATATTTCAACGCAGGTTTTTATCAGGATGCGATCAATAATCTTGAGCAAGCGGAAATCGTTGCCTGGGATGGTGACAATAAGTTGCGATTGTTCCAGGTGCAGATTTTACTTGGCGATACGTTTATGAAAACAAACGACGTTGAGAATGCCGTTTCTTATTATGTATATGCTTTAAATGCCATTAACATCGAGGATAAATTGGCTTCACGACCAAACCAGGCAGCGCAGTTCACGCAAGCAAGTTATTGGGCTTCAATTGGAAACAACACTGAAGCCTACACAGCTCTGAGTGGAATATTGGAAAGCCTTGATTTTATTTACACAAATTCTGAAGTAGAAATTGAGGATGGCGCTTGTTTGGCTTTATTTGCTGCTGCAAACTCATCGACTTTAACCGCGGTCATTGATGCAAATAACCTGCCGAATAATATGGTTGTCAATTACGGGCGAGTGTTGATTGTCCCGTCGATCGAGTAATGGCATCATTTATAGGTGTGAGAGAATTTAAGAGGAGGAATATATGTTTACAAACAGACCTGCAATGAACCAAGCAACACCTTCGCTCGTACAGAAAAACGCAAAGGTTACTTCTGAACTTGAAGATGATTTCATCATGATCCGCGATGCGGTTCAAAAAGATCTTCTGGATAATACCAAGAATGATGCCTCGATGAATCCTGAAAAGTTGAAAGAGTTGATTGAGGAATGCTTCAACGGAATATTGGAAGATGAGAATTTTCTCTATAACCACGACACCCGAAACCAGATGTTGGAATGGGTGATTGCGGATATCGTTGGGTATGGCCCAATCGAGCCGCTCTTGAAGGATCCCGACGTCACTGAAATTATGGTCAATGGATATGACCAGGTTTATGTTGAAAAATTCGGTTTGATTGTTGAAAGCAATGTGAAATTTGAAAACAACCGGCACTTGATGCGGGTCATTGACCGGATTGTATCCCCCATCGGCCGCCGTGTTGATGAGACCTCACCAATGGTGGACGCTCGTCTCCCCAGTGGCTACCGTGTGAACGCAACCATCCCACCGCTCTCACTGGTTGGACCGGTCCTCACCATTCGTAAATTCGCCACTCGCCCGTTCCAGGTTCAGGACCTGGTCGCGAACAACACGTTGACACTCGGTCTGGCGAACTTCCTGAAGGCATGCGTTGAAGCAAGGATCAACCTAGTGGTGTCCGGTGGTACCGGCACCGGTAAGACCACCTTCCTGAACGTGCTTTCATCGTTCATTCCGCTCAATGAGCGGGTGATCACCATTGAAGACACCGCCGAGCTTCAACTGGTCCAGCCCCACGTGGTCCGGCTTGAAAAGCGGCCGCCCAACATCGAAGGTAAGGGCGAAATCACCATTCGGCAGTTGGTGATCAACGCCCTGCGGATGAGGCCCGACCGGATTGTCGTTGGTGAGTGTCGTGGCGGCGAAGCGGTTGACATGTTGCAAGCCATGAACACTGGTCACGATGGCTCAATGACCACCATCCACTCCAATGGCCCTCGGGATGCGCTCCGGCGTATTGAGACCATGGTGATGATGGCAGGTATGGATCTGCCGCTGCGGGCGATCCGTGAGCAGGTGGCATCCTCCATCGAATTGATCGTCCATCTCGAACGGATGAAAGATGGCACCCGTAAAATCGTCCGGGTTTCGGAAGTGCAGGGTATGGAGAGTGATACTGTTGTGATGCAGGATATGTTCATGTTCGAACAAACTGGGATCACAAACGGGAAGGTGCAGGGCATTCAGAAACCGACTGGTTTGCGGCCTGGTTTTATGCCCAAGTTGGTTGCTAGTGGAATCGAATTACCGGAGAGTGTTTTCACAAAATAAACAAAAACCTAAACATTGTGCATTTAGAGCGTTCTCGCAACTCGAGAACGCTCTTATTATTTTTTCCAGAATAAAACAGTCGAAAGGGAGAAAAAGGTGTCAAAACCCTTGACGGTACTCTGATTTGACTATACAATCAGACTATTCAGGAAAACGTTTGCGCAATGGTTTTCCTATTTTCAAAATTCTTGATGTTTGTCCCTTTATTGGTAAGTATGCAAATCTATATTTGAAATGTTTGGCAAAAACAGGAGGAGCCACTATGAAATACTATACCCAGGATCTTTCCATTCAGGGACGCAAGGCTGAGATCGAAGGAAAAGTTGCCAACCTTCGAGCGATCATGTCTGAACAGGGATTGGATGGACTTTATATTTCCAAACAGGAACACTTTGCCTGGATCACAGCTGGAGGTGATAATATCGTCACAAGGTTTGTGGAAGGCGGTGTATGTGCGATCTTCCTCACCCTACAAGGACGATATTTCATTTGCAACAATATTGAAACCCAACGGATGAAAGACGAAGAAAAACTTGACCAATTGGGCTTTGAAGAACGGTCAATGTGGTGGTTTGAGGATCGAACATTAGAGTTTATCGACAATATTGTCGGTCCCGGGGCTGTCCTTGCAGCCGATATCCCGATTGATGGCGCAAGTGATGCCAACCCAATCCTGCTGGCAATGGAGAAGACACTTTGTGAAAATGAAATCGGTCGATATGTCCACCTGGGCGAGGTATTTGCCAAGACCATAGAATCTTATATGGCGACGATTAAGCCTGGCGATTCCGAGATGGACATCGCTGGCAGGCTTGGCGCTAAAATGTGGGAGAACGGGCTCGAGCCAGTCCTCTTATTGATCGCAGCGGATGACAGGATCTATAAATATCGACATCCAATCCCGACTGAAAAGAAACTCGAAAAACTGCTGATGATCTCATGTAATGCCCGCTATAAGGGGCTTGTGACCAAGATCACCCGTATGCTGCATTTTGGTGCGATCCCTGAAGCATTCCAGGAGCAATATCGACAGACAGCGGCGATTGAAAATGCGATGGCTGCTGTTTCCAAACCCGGCGTGGATGAACTCGTTCCCTTTGAAATTGCAAAGCAGATGTATGCGGATTTCGGTTATCCCGACATGTGGAAAGTTCATCATCAGGGAGGACCTCAGAGCTATACCAACGGCTTTTATCTCATTACACCTGAGAACCACAATGTGATTCAACTTCACCAATGCTATGGTTATAACCCCTCCATCACCGGGACAAAAACCGAAGATGGTTTTGTTGTCACGGAAGAAGGCCCCTTGTTTATCACCTATCCTGTCACGTTCCCAAAGGTCCGAGAAGAGGTGAATGGGATCGAATTTGTCCGGCCAGGCATCCTGGAAATCAAATAACCTGTTAGCAAAAGACTGGGAAAGGTAACGGATATGAAAAAATCAGGGGTCTTGAATGACCAGATTTCTTATGTGATTGCCAGTATGGGTCACATGGATATGTTGACAATTGGAGATGCCGGTTTACCGGTCCCTCTCAACGTCGATAAGATCGATTTAGCGCTCGTACCAGGTATCCCAACTTTCCTGGATGTTGTCCGGGCAGTTGCAAACGATCTGGAGGTCCAGGAGATTGTCCTGGCAGAGGAGATCAAGGAGCACAACCCACAAATTGAAGCTGCGCTCAAAGATCTGTTTAAGGGTATCCAGATCATCTATATGTCGCATTCGGAATTGAAGGTCCTCAGCGCGGGATCCCGAGCCGCCATCCGCACCGGGGAATGCACGCCTTACGCCAATGTGATCCTGGTGTCTGGCGTAACCTTTTAAGATGTCGGACAGGACGGGAAGAAGCCTGATGGCGACGATCAAGGATGTGGCGGAACGTGCTGGGGTATCGATCACAACAGTTTCTCATGTGATCAATCAGACCCGCTATGTCAGCGAAGAACTGACCCAAAAAGTCTATGATGCAATGCAGGCTTTGGATTACAGGCCAAATATCGTTGCACGCAGCCTGCGCAGCGGGCGCACCAGGACAATTGGCCTGATGATTCCTGACATCTCCAATGCCTTTTTTGCGGAGATTTCGCGCAAGATTGAAGACAAAGGTTTCGAGTTTGGTTACAACATGATCCTTTGTAACACCGATGAGAGCCCGGAAAAAGAGGAGCGATATATTGATGTGTTGGTAGCCAAACAGGTGGATGGTCTGATCTTCATGTCTGCCGGTGACAGCGGTGGTTTCCAGAAGAATCCATATAGAAATGAAATCCCGGTAGTGATCGCCGATCGTGAAGTTGAGGGAATCGAATCCGATGTGGTCTTAATTGACAACTTCGCAGGTGGATTCAAAGCAACCGAATATTTAATTTCCCAGGGTCACAAACGAATTGGATGCATCTCAGGGCCTTCACCAATCCGACCCAGTGCTCATCGTGTAGACGGTTATAAATCAGCGTTATCAGCTGCAGGGATTTCCTTTGATCCGGATCTGCTTAAAGTCGGAGACTTCAGATTTGAAGGCGGCGAGCACTGGATGAACACTTTATTAAATCTTCAAAACCCACCGACGGCAGTCTTTGCCTGTAACGATATGATGGCCTTAGGTGCATTGCGAGCGATAAAAAATGCCGGTCTGCAGGTTCCGGAGGATATTTCATTGGTAGGGTTTGATAACACTCCCCTGGCAAGCCTGGTGTCCCCTCAGCTTACAACGGTATCTCAACCGATGAAAGAATTGGCGGATCTCGCTGTGGAGTTATTAATCGAAAAGATCAATTTGAAAGAGAAACTGAAACATAACAAGGATCTGAAACCCGAATTCATGAGAATTGTTTTAGAACCAGAACTCGTTGTTAGAGACAGTACGGCGGTCATAAGCAATTAGTTGTTTTATATTCTGAAAAGGCAATTAGCTTAAAAGGAAGGCAAGATGGAGAGAAAACTGAAGGTTGGTGTTGTCGGATGCGGTGAGATCGCACAGATCAGCCACATTCCATATCTGTTGGAGTCACCGCACTATGACGTCGGCGCGATTTGCGATCTTTCACCGACGGTTGTTGAGCGATTGGGCGAAAAATACCATATTGATAACCGTTTCATTGATTATCGAGATTTGGTTGAAAGTGATTTTGTGGATATCGTCCTGGTGACCAATAAAAACCATGCGCCTGTAGCCATCGCAGGACTGGAGAACGGGAAACATGTTTTCGTTGAAAAGCCGATGGCTTTTAATTGAGGCAGGCTGATGAGGTTGTCAAGGCCGTCAAATCCAGTGGAATGAAATTGATGGTCGGTTATATGAAACAATACGACCCGGCTTATGGTGTGATGAAATCAATGGTCCCAGACCTGGATAAGCTCCATATGATCCGTGTCCATGAATTTGCCGGGACGTACCTGATTAACCGGGAAATCTACGACCTGGTGAAAGCGGCGGACCTCGATCCAGAGGTCTTACGCGAAGCTAACGCTGAAAACCAGCGAGAGATGTTGGCTGATATTGGCCCTGACCGGACGGATCTGCTGGATGCCCATGACATCATGATCCATCTTTGTATTCATGACATCAACGCGCTGCATGGCCTTTATGGATTGCCCGAGAAGATCGTGACCGCAAACCTTTTCGACAGCAATTTCGTCACCGCGCTTATGGAATATGAGAATGGGACCCACCTGGTTTGGGAATCCGGAAACTTGATCTCCCTGGTGGATTGGGATGAGAAGATCCAATTCTATGGGTCAAACCGATTCTTGGAACTGAATTTTCCCTTCCCGTATCTGAAGAATGCCGCCACGGAATTGAACATCCGTGAGAACGAGGGCAGCTCCGCAGTCCGAAAGCAGGTCATCGCATCGTATGATGAGGCGTTCCGACGTGAGTGGCAGCATTTCTATGATTGCATTATCAACGATAAGGAGCCCATGACCAACGCAGAGATAGGGCGGGAAGACCTTGCCTTCGCAGTCAAACTGACCAAAGCCGCAGCCGGTATTTAAGATTACTTAGGAGAAAAAGATGAAAGCATCCGTTTGCATTGAAATGATCTATACCGAATATCCATTCCTTGACCGGATCGCCATTGCGGCCGAACAAGGTTTTGATGCGGTTGAATTCTGGAATTGGGATAACAAGGATATGCCTGCAATTAAAAAGGCGGTTGAATCGGCCGGCATCGAGATCGCAACGTTCCAATCCAACCGAGGCGGAACACTGATCAACCCCACCCATCGGGCAGCCTTCGTCGCCGGGATTGAGAATCATTGGCAATGGCTGTTGAAATGGACACCAAAAAGATGTTCATCTTGACCGATGAGTTGGGCGACGATCGTAGCGTAAAATTCCAATTTCCGGAATTAACCGAAGAGCAAAAATACCAAAGCGTTTTTGACGGTTTATCCGAAATTGCGCCGAAAGCGGAGGCTGCAGGAGTGACGCTTGTGCTTGAGCCGCTGAATAACCTGGTGGACCATGCCGGTTACTGGCTGAAATATGCGGATGTCGGTTTTGACCTGGTGCGCAAAATCAATAGTCCGAGTATCAAGCTTCTGTTTGATATCTACCACCAGCAGGTGACTGAAGGCAACATCATTGAACGGTTGACCCATAACCTCGATGCCATTGGCCATGTACATGTCGCTGATGTCCCCGGCCGCCATGAACCCGGCACCGGTGAACTCAATTTTGCCAACATCCTGAAAGCGCTGGCACAAACCGATTATGATGGGTATGTCGGACTTGAATTTGAACCAACCATAGATTCCAAGGTCGCAGCAAAAGCTGCATTATCGCTGATAAAGAATTAAATCCTCGGATTCATTCACAATCTCCTTCCTGTGAAAACACTCTCAGACCAGCTGGGAGTGTTTTCTTTTGACCTCTTTCATTCACAAAGCCTTTAGGTTGATATGAAAGGAAATTTGTGCCATACTATCGGTAATTGAAACAGTGGAGGCAGAAATGGAATTTTTATGGTTACGTGTTTGACGATGATGGCTATCATGACAATCCGGAAGTGCTCATGGACAATGAGCAATTAATCCAATTCATCAAACACAACTTTGACGTACCAAAACTGGTCATCACCGACCAGGCTGATCAACAGGTCTTGTTGATCCAGGATGGGGTAGACCTTCATAATGATTTGGGACAATTCGGAATTGACCTTGGGGAGATCTTTGAAGCTATCCGCGCTGAAGCAATCGGAGATTCAAGCGAGGATGGGGAAAAACCGGATTGGGAGAAGTTATACGACTCAATTGGCCTTTCACCCGGCGAAATCAGGATGCGGCAGCGTGTAAAGCGAGACTGCCTGGTTGCGCGGACGGTGCAGGATGTTGCAGATTTAGTAAGTGGGACTTATTTCACAGTCTTCTTCATCAGCCCTGATGAAAGTCAATGTTGGGGTTATTTTGACGAAACTGACTTCTCAGGGGTGGTGATGGAAAAAGACCCTGAAGGATATTGGTCGGATACCGGGCGGCTTGTTCGCATCCCGAAAACCGGCAGGGTGAAACACCTGCGGTCAGGGGAAGATATCCACGATTTCATCCTTTTTGACTTGCCGACTGAAACGATTGAGCAAAAAGACGAAGAATAGCTGCCCAAACCTGTGCAAATTGGGGTTACAGCACGTTCTCCAAGGCCTCTTTAAATTCAGCAGCGGATTGATAACGATTCTTAATTTCATCTTCCAGAGAAGTATTGATGACCTCCGCAACACGGCTTGGAATGGTCCTATCTACCTTTTCTATCGGAATGACGTCATTCCTCAGAATGCACATCACGGGGTCGAGGTCCTTGGTAAACTGCCGGGGGAAACGATTGGTCAGCAGGTTGTAAATAGTCGCGCCCATCGCCCAGACATCGCTGACCGGTTTGAAATATTTAAAGTCGCTGATCTGCTCGCGCGGCATGAACGGCAGGGTGCCGGCGTACTCTTTCCCTGTGATGCCGCTGTAGCCAGCCTGGGTGAAGTCCTTGGCAAGCCCCATGTCGGCAATCTTCGCGGTCCCAGTAGCGTTTTTTGAGGTCAAGAGAATGTTGGGTGGCTTCAAATCACGATGGACAAAACCTTTTTCGTGCACAAATGCCAAACCATCCAATGCCTGCAGCATGACCCTTCCGGCTGTCGCCAGGTCTACCACGCCGCCATGATCGCTCGCGAGGTCACCGGCGCTGCCGCCTTCGCAAAACTCCATCAAATAATAAAAGATTCCATTGACTTCACCGGCATCAAAGAAATCCACGATGTGAGGATGCTTTCCGAGGTCCTGCATGATCTGCATTTCCAGTTTGAATTTCACCTTGTTCTTGATCCTCAGCTCCGCTTTCGGCAGCATGATCTTCAAGGCTGATTTCTTGCCGGTTTTTCTATGGCGGACAAGGTAAACCGCGCCCATCCCGCCACGGCCTAGCTGCTTGACCAATTCGTAGTCCGGGATGTTAAGATCGGGTTGTTTTTCAAGCTGGGCCTCTCTGAACATCGCCTGCAGAACTTCCATGGGATCGATAACCTGCTCTTGTGCAAGTTCCCGGCAGGCTTTACAAAGATACCCACCTGTCACATAAGGTCCTGCTTCTTCAGTGACATTCAAGTCGCAGTTCAGGCAGCGGATGACCAATTGTGACCGTGAAGGACCGGTGATCTGATCCACCTGCTTGTTCTGGCAAGAGGTGCACAGGTAACTACCATCCTTTTGCAGAGCTTCATCCAGGTCGCTGTCTGAGATCTCTTCACCACAGGCCACACATATCACCGGTTTTTGTACCGCGACATGCATAAAAGTCTTACCGATCCGAATTTCGTCACCGTCTTGCAGTTTCACCTGTGGGTAAGTCCTTTTGGCGCCTTCCTCAGCGGTTTCATTTGCTTCGCGGCCACCATATTTAACCCCATTGACCCAGGTGCCATTCTTGCTTCCCAGGTCACGTAAGAGAGCCTGCGGAGGAATGACCTCCATCAGGAAATGATGCCGGGAGACCGTGAGATCATCTTCAGGCAAACGGATTTTACAATCGGGCATACGGCCAAATACCAGTGAATCATGTTCATCGAATGTGAAATTTTTACCGGTTATGGGACCTTGGGTGACTTCTAGCGTGACTTTTGCGGGCATTGTGAATCCTTATGATTGAGAGATGAGTAAGGCTTGGTATTCAGAGTGGAAATCGTTTAATCCGTGAAGACCTTGATCAGGAATAACAGGGCGTGGATCAGGAGATAGATGATCCAGGCGCCAATGAAGACGAGCAGCGTATGCGGCCAGAAGCCCGTCACTGCGCGCCAGGTGCTGAAGAAGGGCGAGATTGCCATGATTGAAAATATCGCTACGCCAATGACGGCCAGGATTCGGCCGACAGGGAGGGTCCAATTGGACCGATAACCGGAATTCTGGTCGGCCATACCGGAGAGCCAGCTCCCTAAAAGGTATAACGGTCCGACCGCAAGGAAAATCAGGAATGCCTTTAAAGCCCCCAAATCGACAAACCGTGTGATTAGAAACCAAACCAATAAGGCGATACCGGTAAAGACGATGGAAGCTAGAATCATCATGTGATCCTCCTATATTATTTGGTTGTCTAGTTCAATACAAGTCTACAAAATTTGAATATGCAATGTCAATAAATTTGTCTCAATTCGAAAATTTCAATGGGCTTTTGAAGGAGCACGCATAGCGAATTTTATCAGACGGTCAACCATTTACTCCACATGATCTCTGATCCGGTCGAGTTTCTTTTTTGATTGATTGTTTCTCATCACGGCCATCTCATCATTTGTGTCATCGTCATATTGATCTCACCTTTCGACGATTATCGCACTAACATAACCCTGAACATAAATATTATCTTGCGGAATTAAAATTGGTATATCCAATCCAATGTCCAAACGCGGACAGTCCCATCCCAACTGGAAGAAACCAGCCAACGATCATCATTGACCAAACCAAGTCCGGATACAAGGTTGTTGTGTCCTTCCAGGATGCCGCATTGTTGAGAAGACCGTAAATCCCACAATTTGATGGAATTGTCTTCACCACTGGTGAATACGAATCTTGAATCAGAGGTTAAAGCCAGATTTTCAATCCTCCCACCAGTGTCGATCGTCGATAAGGGCTGTTTCTCATTCTCGATATCCCAAACGCGGAGGAAATGGTCGTTATGGGCGCTCAATATCTTCCTCCCATCAGGCATCACCCGGATCTGGTCAACGGACGAGGTCGCCGTCCTGAAACGACGGAGCCGTTTTCCCGTTTGAACATCCCAAAGACAGATGGTCTGGTCATCGCCACCGCTGAGGACATAACGGCCATCCGGGGTAAACGCAACGCATATCGGCGTGCCGGCACTGTCGCGGTTGCCGCCGATATGGATCGCATGACCTTTAAGCTGATGGTAAACCTGCCCGGTGAGGGGATTAAAAACCCTGACCCAGCGGTCGCTGGCTGCGGCAGCGATGGATGGGGAAGGTCCGAATGCAACACCCAGTGTCATGTGCTGACTCAGATTAAGCTTATTCACAAAGCGGCGATCTTTAAAGCTGAAAAGCCTTAGAAGAAAATCGCCATAAATGTTCATCCCACCGCCGCCGATCAGTGCATATTGACCTTGTGGGTCTATGGAGATCGTCCGGGTGCTGGTCTTTTCGCAGTCCAATGATGCCAGGCAAGTATCCTTTTCAAGATCCCACCAGCGGAATTCATAGTCATCCCCGCCCGTGACGGCTTCCAATTTTCCCGGGCGAACACAAAGGTCAAAAATCCGACCGGAATGACCCGTGAGACTTGATTTGAGTGCGGTTGCTTGCAGTCCAGATCGCTGACCGTGCCGGCCTAACCTGTGAATGGATTCCAGCAGATTCTTATCCCAGGGATCAAGGCTTTCTGTTTGGACCGTGCGCAGTTCATTGTAGGCTTCAGCCCAACGCCCAGCCCTTTCCAGGGATTGGGCTTGTGTCAGGCGGTCCCGGCTTTGTTCGATGATTTCAAGAACCTTGCCGCCGCTTAGCGGGGTGGCGAATGCATGCGGCAGAGGGTTGAAAATAGTGAGTGTTCAATTCCCGACCCGCATCGATCCGATATCGCTTCAGTGGGCCGTATCTTCCGTAGGAATAGGCTATGGAGCCATCAAGCGAGATCGCGAGCGCACAAATATCTTCTTCCTGTTTATCTGATGTCCAGAGACAAATGCCCCTGCGTAAGTCCCACAGACGGACAGTATTATCTTTCGTGAGGTATTCTCCCCGGCTGCAAGAAACGGCATAATGCGCATCAGGCGTCATGGCGAGCGTGTTGATATGATGTTCGACACCCTCATAGGTTCTATAAGTCAAATCTTTCAAGTCCCACAACCAAAGACGTCCCTCTTGCCCGCCAACCAACGCATAACGACCATCCGGACTGAGGACAAGCTCGTTGGCGAAATCCGGTTCAAAACTGTGACGAAACAACAATCTCCCTTCCGGCAGCCGGACGCCGAAGAGTTCGTTGCGCAGGATCAGTAAGCAAAAACTGCCGTCGGCGCTGATTGCAAGCAAACGAGTCATGGTATGACTGCGCTGCGGCGGTTCAACCGGGAGTTGCAGACAGGTGATCCATGTTTTTTGATGCAAATCCCACATGCAGAGTTGATGTTTTGCATCAAGATAAACCAGATAATGCAGGTCAGGTGTAAAGGCATTGACCCCCGGATACTCGGGCAAATCTTTGATCGTATCCATCACCTTACCGCTGGAAATATCCCATAGGAGGATGGACTTGTCGTCCGCAAGGGTCGCCGCTTGGCGTCCGTCAGGGCTGAGCGCCATGCCAATCAGGCTGGTCTGCAAGGAATAGCGTTTCTTCAGGCTGGTAACGATCTCGCCAAGTTCCAGGTCAAAGAGCACTGGTTCATTGGCAGCACAAGCCAGAGCATACCTCCCCCCAGGCGTGATCGAGAGCAGACCGTACCGGTTTTCGTATTGATGTTCGCCCAGGGTTATCTCCACATGACGCCATGGAAAGGGATTCGATTGCAGATAAGACCAGACCTGGTCTTGGGTTGTGGTCCCCAGGCTGTGTGTGACCTCTTCACCAAAGGATGACCAAACCTCGTTGAGAATGTTCTTCCCTTTTTCTGCCTGTCCCATCGAAAGCAAACAGGCTGAGAGACATAATCCCGCCTGCCAATGTTTTTGTGCCCATGCGATTTCCAATGCTTTCACAGCCTGTTCCAGGTTGCCCATCTCTGCCTGCATCGTTCCCTGCAGCCATTGCAAATCCAAGCGCTGCGGGTTTTGGCTCATCACTGCGGAAATTTGTTCGAGTATCGTCTGATCGGTTTGCCGGCCATGCTGCCACTGCCAGTATCCAAGGTTGAACACGGTCTCCGGATGATGCGGGATTATTCAGCTTGGCAGCCTGCCAGTTTTCCAACGCCTTTTCATCGTGTGCCAGGTCGAGCATGCTGACGGCTTTGTTATTGAGGCTGTCAGCCTTCAATTCAGTGGATTCCGGATATGGGCGGGAGTAGGTATGCCCTACTGTTTGTTGATAAATGCCCAGGAGCTGATCCGAGATTGTAAGCATATCGAAGGGGCGTTGATCGGGGTCATCCCGGAAACACTGTGCTAATAAGTTGGCAAGTCCAGTCGGCATCGGTGGGATCCAGGGTTCAGGCTCATGTTCAAGATAACTTTTCAAGGTGAGTGCTGCAGTTTGGCCATCCATCCAGCTCACGCCGCCGTTGAACATCTCAAGAACGGACACAGCCCAGGACCAGATATCCGTTTTGTGCGACAGCGGGTCTCCTTTAGCCTGTTCTGGTGAGCGGTAGGCTACAGTATGCAAACTCCCGCTAACCAGCGTGTTGCTGCTTGCCGCTCCCGGTGAGCCGCCAGCGCCGGCACGGGCTTTCGCCAGTCCAAAATCAGTGACTTTGACAATCCCTTCAGGCGTCATCAACACGTTCAGCGGTTTCACATCCTGATGGACCAGCCCTTGTTCGTGCGCATAGCCAAGCCCCCAGGCAAACTGGATGGCGATATCCAAAATTCGCTTTAGTGAATCCTGCAAGCCGTCTGCGTAAAGATCGAACTTTTCCTGCCGGATCCAGCTTTCAAGGCTGCCGCCTTCCACACATTCCGCAAAAACATGAGGGATGGTTTCGATCGAGCGGACGTAATAACAGGAAGTGATGTGAGGATGCAAGTCGAGATCCACCCAGGTCTCCGCTTCCCGGATGAATGCGTCCCGTCCTTTTTCGGTCGTAAAGATGTCCGCCTTGGGTTGCTTAACCGCCAAATCAATATTCCAGCTTTTATGATGGACGCGGTAAACCACGCCCATCCCACCCTGCCCAAGTTTACCGATCACCTCATAGGTGTCCAGCAGGGTCTGGCCGGGCTGCCAGGGTCGGGTGATGTCGGCGATAGGTTGAGAGACTGGTTTTGCTTCTTTGTCTTCCGTTTTTGTCTTGTCAGCATGTGTTTGTGAATAGGAGGGTGTCGCTGGCCCACCATGTTTACTGCAAAATACGACAGATGGATTGTCGGATGTTATTTCTTCACCGCAAATAATGCAATATCGTTTCCCTGTCATCTTGAATTCGCCAACTCCTCCAATTTCGCTCGTACGCCTTCAGGACGCAGCCAGCCGTAACCGAGACGTCCTAAATTGACCAGTAAACCCTGGAAATCCTCTTCCGTCCATTGAGGTTTTCCTTTATGGGTCAGAGCCAGCGTCACCTCCTCTTCGGGGGCGCGGCGCTCTTCCGGCAGAGGGCCGGCAAAAGGCGTATGAAGGGTCAGGAATTGTTCCAGATAAGGGTGAGCCCCTTCATGCCAGTCTGCCTGCTCGGGCGGGTCAAGTTCCCAATCCAGAGTCCACATACGGATGTTTGAACCTTGTCCCTGGGTGAGTAGATGACACCCATCGGGGCTGAAAACCACCGTGGGGATGACCAGATTACTCTCAAATTGACGTACACATTCGCCGGTTTTAAGATCCCAAACATTGAGAAGCATAACTTTATTCAAAAATTGATTGCTGGATGCCACATGCCGGCCATCAGGGCTGATATCGATGGAATTGAATGGGGCAGGAGGCTCACATTCGATGATTTTTACACAATCTCCGGATTTAACATCCCAGACCCTGAGTGTTCGATCGTCACTGGCGGATAGGATTGTATTGCCGTCCGGGGTGAAAAGGGCTTTATTTATGAAGGTACGATGGCCTTCAAAGATCCGTAAACATTCTCCACTAGCGATATCCCATAACCTCAAAGTGTAATCCGGCGGATCCTTAGCCATTTTCGAATGGAGACAGCCGCTGGCGGAAAGGAGGAATTTCCCATCCGGGCTGAAGGCGACCGATGTCACCCCCATTTGATGGCCTTGGATATAGCGCAAGACATACCCATTGTCGGCATTGATGATATGGATCCGTTTATCATCGCTGCCAGATGCCACCAATCGGCTATCCGGACTAAATGCAACAGTATTAACCGCTCCCGAATGCATACCGATGGACCGTCCGATCCGATATGTGGGGGAATGAGTGTCTTCAGTTGACAGATCCCAAAGACGGATAAATGCATTTTGGCTGCTTCCTCCGGCAAGCGCCCAACGATCATTCGGGCTGAAAGCGACCGAAATAACACGCCTTTTAAAACCCTTTAACTCACGCAGACACTCTCCAGTAGAAACATTCCATAATCGCACTGTAGCATCGGAACCAGCTGTCAGGGCTCGGGTACCGTCGGAATTGAATGCAATGTCGTTCACGCCTTCCTGTTGGGAAGGGATTTCCTTATCGATATATCCATTTATCAAATCGCCATGGGGGCAGTGGCGGTATAGTTGGACCCAAAGATCAATGACTTCCTGATCACGTTCATATCCTTGTGATTTCTGTAATTGGACGACCAATTCCCGTGCCTGGTGATAATCTTTTGATTGGAATGCATTTTGGGCAGCTTCAACCTGCTCTGAAAATACTTTTTCCTGCCGCAGTGCACGTTCTGTTGAAATTGGAAGAACGACTGAAAAGGGGGCTTGGACACCGATTAAATGCAGCGCTAAGTGCCCAAAAACGGATTTCCTTTTCGTCTCCGGCGCTGACTAAATATTCTCCATCAGGACTTAAGGCAAGTGCATTTATCTCTTCAGAATGGCCTTTAAAAGTAGCGCAGACAGATTCCTTTCTCAAGATCCCACAGCCGAACGAAATGATTATGATAGGCACCTACACCGATTTTTCCGGAATTTGAACTGGAGAGTGCAAATTTGCCATCAGGTGTGATAACCACATCACTGACCTGATAATGGTGGCCTTTGAGGGTTTGGATACATTGTTTGGATTGCAGGTCCCAGACTTTGAGGGTTCTATCCCTGCTCCCCGAGATGAAAAATGAGCCATCAGGACTCATGGCTAATGCGTTGATCGCATCTTGATGTCCTTCAAATACATGCAGGCATTCACCTGATTCGACATCCCAAAGCCGGATCGTGTTGTCCACAAGACCCATGAAAGGACGTTCACTGCCCGATAATACGAATTTTCCGTCAGGACTCAGACAAAGGGATTTCACTCCGAGCTTATGACCCTCGTAGACCCTAGTGCATTTTTTTGAAGTCAAGTCCCACAGTCGGATCGTATGATCTTCGCTGCCGGAAAGCGCATGTTTCCCATCCGGATGGAATACGATCGCAATAACAGAACGGGTATGTCCAGCGAGAACCGCCAGACACTTTCCGGTTTGGAGGTCCCACAACCTGATTAAATCGTCTTTATCTGGTTTTTCTCCCTGAGCAATCTTGGAACCCGAACCTGAGATAAGCAAGGTCCCATCGGGACTGACAGCAAGGCAATTTACAAACGTTTTGTGGCCTTCAAAGGTTTGAATATGTTGTTCTGAATCAATGTCCCAGATATCAATGTTCTTCCAGGTCGCGGCTGCAAAACTGCGACCTTTAGGACAATATGCCAATGCATTAAACCCGGTTGTGTAGCGTTTCTTTGTAAAGGTCTTGATCTGGCCAGCACCAGGGATTTGAGTTTCAACGAGATCGAGTGCGTTTTGAGCCTCGGAATGGGATGCGACCGATTGGAATTGTCCTTCGGCTTCTTCTAATGCACCGCGCTGATAATGAACCCATCCCAAGAGGTAAGCAGCCGGCCAGGGCTGAGGTTGAGCGGCAAGAATTTGTTCCATTTGGGAAACAACAGTCAGATCATCCAGATCTCCCTGCTGCCACTGCAGCAGCCCGAGGTTGTAGGTGGCTTGGGGGTGAACCGGATCAATTTCCAGAGCCTGTTTGAACAATGCTGTCGCCTGATCGACTTTCCCCAGGTCGAGCAGGGTTAGGGCTTGGTTGTTCAGGCTATCGGCACGTAATTCAATGGGTTTAGGTTTTTCTCGCAGGTAGATGGTGCCTGTGAGGTCTTCATAAATCGTCAGAAGTTTCGTAGCAATCTCGTCCATTGAAGACGGGCGGTCGCTCGGATTATCCCGGAAACATTTTTGAAGGAGTTCAGCCAGGGATGAAGGGATCCCGGGAATTTCAGGATTTGGATCCGCATTAAGCAAGTGTTCAAGCGCTGCACTTGCAGCCAGGCCGCTGTACCAGGTAACACCACCGGTAAACATCTCCAGAACCGAGACAGCCCACGACCAGATGTCAGTTTTCAGCGATAACTTTTCGCCTTGAACCTGTTCAGGGGAAGCATAGGCGGGAGTAAATGCTCCGGCGCTTACCAACAGTTCTTCACCTGCTGCTTTTCCATGCGGCGTGTGTAACCCTGCTGCACCTCGGGCTAATCCAAAGTCGGTTACTTTGACCACCCCTTCGGGTGTCATTAATACATTTAGTGGTTTGACGTCTTGATGAACTAATCCTTGCTGGTGGGCATAAGTCAATCCCCAGGCGAATTGGATCGTGATGTCCATGATGCGTGCCAGGATATGGTCTTCACTGCCTTTGTAAAGATCTTGTCCCTTTTGTTTCTGGATCCAATCTTCCAAACTGCCACCTTCTATAAATTCAGCAAAGACATGCGGGACACCATCAATGGTTCGGACGTAATAGCAGGTTGTAATATTCGGATGCAGTCCCAGGTTTGCCCAGGTTTCAGCTTCCCGGATGAATCCCTCTTTACCTTGGGGTGTAATGAATAAAGAGGACTTTGGCTGTTTAACGGCAAGGTCCATATTCCAACCAGTGTGATGCACCCGATAAACCACGCCCATGCCACCCTGGCCTAATTTGCCTACGACCTGGTAGGTATCCAGTAAGGTCTGGCCGGGTTGCCAGGGTTGGGTGATGTCGGCGATAGATTGGGAGGCAGGTTTCGATTCTTTGACTTCCAAACGGGTTTCGTCAGGCCGACCTTCTTTATGAGGCGCGTCAACTGGTCCGCCATGCTCATGGCAAAACACAACCGAAGGATCTTCAGAAATTATTTCGTCACCACAGATGATGCAATATCGCTTTGCTGTCATCTCAACGCTGCCAGTTCCCGCAGTTTCGCTCGCACGCCTTCAGGACGAAGCCATCCAAACCCGCGATGGCTCAATTCGACCAGCAATTGCTGGAAATTTTCCTCGTTCCAGACTGGTTTTCCTTCATGAGCGAGAGCGACGTTGATCGCCGCTTCGGAAGGCTCCGGCTCTTGGGGAAGCGGCCCAGCGAAGGGCGTGTGAATGGTGAGGAAGGCTTCGAGATAGGGTCGGGCGCTTTCGTCCCAATCGGCCGGCTCGAAATCATCCAACGCCCAATCCAAGGCCCAAAGATGGATATACATATCCGAACTGGCGGTCAGCAGATGACGCCCGTCATTTTGGAATGTTATGTAATTGATGGAACTGTCATGCATCGTCAACGTTCGAACCAATCGTCTTTCATTCAGGTCCCAAAGCCGCAAGATATTATCCGAACCGCCGGAGAAGAAATAGCGGCCGTTTGGACTGAACGCCAGCGCGCAGACCTCGTTTTTATGGTCTTCAAATGTGGCAAGGCATTCAAAAGAAGTGAGATCCCATAGCCGGATTTCACCAAACTCATTCCCGGAAAGCATCCTCGAGCCGTCTGGGCTGATCGCGACCGACCAGATTGATTTAGCGTAACCATTGAATTTGGAGAGGCATTTGCCTTTGAGGACATCCCATAATTGCAGGGTGGGTTGTTTATCATCCGTCTCTCCGCAGCCAAAGGCAGCCCGGCAGCCATCCGGGCTAAAAGCTATCGATTTGATGAAGTGTGTATTGGTTTCAAGAACCCGTAAACAACTACCGGAATTGATATCCCACAAACGAGCTGATGATTCCCAGCCGCCAGAAAGAGCGAACCGGTCGTCCGGGCTGAGCGCCAGGCATTCCGCAGGGTCAGCGTGACCTTCATAAGTCCTGAGACATTCTCCGGAAGCAGCATCCCAAAGCCGCAAAGTATTATCGTCGCTTACCGAAATAAATTGATCGCCATTCTTTCTGAACTTCACCATTACATACTTCGTAGGTATGGCCTTCGAATGTGCGGATCAGATTGCCTGTTTCGATGGAAAACATCCTGATGACCTTATCCCAGCAGGCGGAGAGCGCGAGCCGTCCGTCCGGGCTGATATCGCACAGCCGTAAATTTCATCGGGATGCAGTTCGAATTTATTTTCCAGCCATTCCGCACGCAACTCACCGGGGTGGCACTTGGCATAGAGTTCAAACCAATGTCCGAGCGCGTGATTATCACGCTCAAAGCCCGGTATGGAACGGATCTCTCTGATTTTTTGTTGTGCCTCAGCATATTTTTCGGAAGCCATCAAGTCATCAGTCTCTTCGATCAATTCTCGGTAGCGACTTTCGTGACTGGACGCGGCTTCGGTTGATAAAGGCGTGGCGATGTAGTAGGGTGCTTGGTATTCGGCGATACCTTCCAATGCCCAGAGGACGGAACCTTTGACCCCATCTCCGTACATCCCCCGAGCTGAGACAGCCTGTTTGCCATCAGGACTGATCGCCAGTCCATTAATCGAACCGTCCATCCGCTCGAAGGTATGCAGGCATTTCCCCGTTGCCAAATCCCAGAGCTTGAGCATGTTGTCACTCCCACCTGAAAGGAACCATTTCCCATTCGGGTGAACAGCAAGCGCCTTGGGCCAATATTCAAGGACGTTGAATTTACGAACACAATCGCCTGTTGAAAGATCCCAAAGCAGAATATTATCTTTCTTGAACTTGTAGGGACCGCAAGCCGATAATGCATACCGTCCATCGAGTGTGAAGCAAACGTCACTGATGTCGGTCTTATATCCAGCCATGGTCAGGAGACATTTACCAGTCGAGATATCCCATAATCGGACAACATCATCGTCACTCCCGGAGAGGATCCGGCTGCCATCCGGGCTGACTGCAACAGTCTTGACTGATTTCATCTGGTCTTCAAGCACCTGGATGCATCCACCATTGCTGACGTTCCAAATTCGTATGGTCTCATCAAAACCTCCTGAAACAGCCATCCGACCATCCGGTGTGAAGGCGACAGCATTGATCTGTTTTTGGTGACCTTCAAAGGTCCGGATGCAGATCTCGCTGGCAATTTCATGCAGTTTGAGCGTGTTGTCCCAACTGCTTGAGAGCAATTGAAGCCCGTCTGATGAAAGATCAAATCCTGTCACTCTGCTTTTGTGGGCCTGCCAACTATGCAGGCAGTTTCCGGTTGATATCTCCCAAACCTCAATATATCCATTGTCAGAACCGGTGATTATAAATTGTCCATCTTTACTGAATGTAATGGCTGTGACAGCTCCGTGCGCACTCTCAAAGGACTGAACCAGGCCAATCTTTGTATCCCTGTTCTGCAATTGGGCAAACAATCGCTGTGCATCGGATTCTGCTTCAATGTCCCTCAAGAGTTCGGCTGCTTCCTGAAAATCGCCGCGTTCCGCCTCCACCTGTGCCAGCAAATAGGCTGTGGGCCACTTTTTTGAGGTAGTTGAAAGAATTTGACGCAACCGTCCGGCAGCGATCTGATCGTCAATGTCTCCCCGCCGCCATTCGAGCAGGGAAAGGTTATATGTTGCAGAGGGATGCATGCCATCGATCTCAAGCGCTTCCCGCAGGAGTGTTTCCGCTTCTGCAGGTTTACCGATGTCCAGCATGGTGAGCGCTTTATTGTTCAGGTTGTCCGCACGCAGTTCGGCCGGTTTGGGCGTTTGTCGATCATAGTCCTTACCGATTGCATCGATATAGATTTTGAGCAGGCGGTCGGCGATGGCGCTCATATCAGCAGGGCGTTCCGCCGGGTCGTTCCGGAAACATTCACTCAGCAAATCCGCCAGATCGTCTGGCATCTGAGGTATCCCAGGTTCCGGCTCGTGTGTGAGGTAGTTTTCCAGGGCAGTTGCGGCAGCCTGGCCAGCCAGCCAGCGGATCTCACCGCAAAACATCTCCAGCACGGAGACAGCCCAGGACCAGATATCTGTTTTGATTGAAAGTTTGAGCCCTGCGGCTTGTTCGGGCGAGCAATAGGCACGAGTGTATGCGCCGCCGCTGACCAGGAACCCTTTGCCCGGATCGGCTTTTACGCCAGGTTCGGAATGTGCGCCGGCTTTTGCCAGTCCGAAGTCGGTGACCTTGAGCACACCCTCACGGGTCATTAACGCGTTATGTGGTTTTACGTCCTGATGGATCAGCCCTTGCTGGTGCGCGTAGGCCAGGCCCCAGGCGAATTGGATGGCGACATCCAGAATGCGTGCCAGAACTTGATCTAGATTTCCTTCGTAAAGTGAGAATCCGTTCCCCTCGATCCAGTCATGCAGACTTTTACCTTCGGCAAGTTCCGCAAAAGTGTGTGGGAAGCCGTCAATATTGCGGACGTAATAGCACGAGATGATATGGGGGTGCAATCCCATATCGATCCATTTTTCGGCCTCGTTGATGAAAGTAGCCTTACTGCTCTCGCTCAGGTTCAGCGCTCGTTTGACGGCCAGATCAATGTTCCACGTATTGTGGTGGACCCGGTAGACCGTGCCGAAACCGCCTTTACCCAATTGTTCTTTGACCTCATAGGTCCCGAGGATGACCTGGCCGGGAGACGCACGCGTTCCCTGCTATGTTGGGAGCATGACTGGGCTTTGCCCCCAGGTCGGATTCCAGAATGGTTTGGTCCGAAGGATGTTTTCTCTCTTCAGCAGGAGCGGGACCGCCATGCAATGCGCAGAATACGGCTGAGGGGTCGTCGGATTGTATTTCAATTCCACAGATGATGCAGTAGCGTTTTGACATTCTTAAGCGCGCTCACTCCCCATATCGGTCGAGATATTCATCGATCGCCCGGATTCCCATCCAGGAATCCGGGATGTCCACATCCATTTGCTCACCACGCAACCAGAAGAGCACGCCGTCCATTTCCCGGTCGATCACACCATATAGGCCCCGATATCGCTCAAGCAGGCCTACAAAGGGCTTGCGAACTGCCATGGATTGGGCCATGAGGATGCTCATAGTCGAAGTGGCGGCTGCGAATTGAAGAAGGATTTGCCCAGGATCCCAGCAGTCACCATACCCTTCCCAGTTGTTATAGACCGTCAGGTAGATGTAGCCAATAGCGACCTTATCCTGATCACCTTCCGCATCCAGGTCATATCGGATTGCATATTCCTCCACTTCGTCATCCATCTCGAAGGTGAGCGAGGTCATAAATTCCCAGGCTTTGCTTTGATCGTCATAAGGAATCGGATCGAGCTTGTCGGTCCCGGCCCAGGCTTCAAAAGGCAGCCGCATGATGTTGTCCGGATAGCGGATCGCTGTGTTTTCTTCCAAGCTGTGGTCAGCAAATTCGGCCACGCCGTCCAGAATCTTCCAGGGGTCCTGACGCTCGAAGAATAGCAGAAAGCTGTAATCTAATCCCATGATTAATTTCCCTCGACCATCAGCGCCATTGTGGCAGTAAGGACATCTTCAGCTGGGATCAAGCCGCGAACTCGCACGGCGACCGCTGTGAGGTTGTCGTCCGCGCCGGCCTCAAGCGCGGCATCGACCAGCTTTTCACAGAGGGTTTGTGGATGCGACGGCTGGCAGGTGATTCCATTTAGTTCTTCCGACGTGAAAGCTCGGTAGACTCCGTCGCTGCAAAGCAGATAAAGGTCGCCTTGATGCACGTTGCGATCCAGAATCTGCGGGCTGATACTATAACTTGAACCTAATGCCTGACTGAGCAGGTTCTTTGGGGGCCAATGGTTAGGATTTTCCGGTAATTTGTTGGCATCCCGAACGGCGTTGAAGACTGTATGGTCCCGGGTCAACTGCTCCAATTGTCCCTGCCGGGAAAGATAGGCACGGCAATCACCGACATGACCAAACCAGACACGGTGGCTCTCGGAGGAAAACCAGGCGATCAACAGGGTGGTGCCCATGCCTCGATAGGTCGGTATTTGATCCATCACTTTCAACAAGGCATCCTGGGACCTCTGGACGGTATTTTCGAGGATTTCCGCAGCCGGTACCAAGCTCAGTTCTCCAGTATTCCGACTGAGATATTCAAAAGCTGAATTCACAGCGATTCGGCTGGCAACCTCACCCGCGGGACCGCCGCCGACGCCATCCGCCACCATAAAAATTCCATGCTCAGGATCGAGCTTATGAGAATCCTGATTGATTGGGTATTTTGTTCCGGTGGCTGTAGCGCTGCCGGATTCCAGATAAAAGGGATGTTCCTGCGGGGTCAAATAAAGTCCATTCGAAGGCTAAAATTGGTTGAATAAGGTCACAAGTACCATCGCGATGATGGTCACCAGGCTGATTAGGGAGGCGATCAGTGCATGAAGTTTTCTGCGAGTGATGATCCAGGTGGCGGCCAGAGGGATAGCAACACTCGCTAGCAAACTAAGTGCAATGCGCAGCCCAGCAGGGGGCAGCGTGAAAGCGCTGTTCTCGACCACCAGGCTCCAGATGTCGAGGAAGCTGTTGAAGAGTGATATCCCGGCCAGCAGGGCCGCAGTGTATCCAAGCATGTAGGAAGCGCGTTCAAAGCGGCTCCCTTCGGCGCCACGCTGGATGTCCTGGATGGCGGTCGCACTATCCTGGACAACAGCAGCGTTCTGCAGGTCTGTTTCAAGCTGTTCGATCTGGCGCGTCATCCGGTGGCTTTCCTGCTGGTAACTGGCCGTATTCAGCTTCATCCGTTCGAGATGTTCCTGAAACAGAGTCAGATTGGTGCGCATGCTGTTCAGCAGGATCTCGACGGCGGCTTTTTGGGTCAGGAAACGCATCAACTGGCGCGACATCTCTTCCATCAGGACCGGTTCGGCTTGGATCTGGCTGAAATCCGCACTGACCAGATGCTCCAGCATTTCGTCCTGCAGGACGGATATCGCCCCAGCGAGATCTCCCCTGATCATATCGTGTTGACGGGCAAGATGTTTACACTTTTGTAGATAGAGCTCGATCCGGGTGAACCCCTGGTGGAAGTTGTCAATAAATGCGGACTGCACTTTCTGAGCACGGTCTTCAGGGATGACCAAAAGTAAGTCGCGCTGCCAGAAAGATCTATGGTCAGATGATGGCAGAACTCCTTCCCATAAGAGCCACGACCAACCATAGGGTGCGGATTCGGGATTGCCTAAATCTCGCTGTAGTTTCAAATCCTCACTTAAGGTGGTAACTATTCCAGAAAGCTTTCCGGGCGCGTTATCTGTTGGTACGATGACATAGAAGAGCCTGGTTCCCGCCCACGGTTGATGTTTCCGGTCGGTCGCCAGCAGGTAACTGCAGACAGAATCACAAGTCTGCCAGCAGCTTCGACCAGCCGGAATCGTCCTGATTTGTAAAGTCGACCGCCAGCATCAGGGTGTCATGCGTTTCAAACTGCGATAATTTGAGTGTTGTTCCGCCTTGCAATGACCCAGAAAATGCTTCTTTGGATTCGATATCTGCGATCCGGCTTAAATCAAAATGGTCTGCCAGGGCTTCAGCCGGTTGAAGCGTTGAATTGCCTGATAGCGCATAAAAGAACAAGGCACGGAGCGTGTTTTGACTCATTGCTCCTCCTCATCCGGCGGCAGGCAGCGTTTGATATCAGTGATGAAAACATTGCGGATCGAATCAATCCAAGCCTGGTCTTCACCTTCCGGCAGGTCGTCCGGCAGCGGCGGCAGGGAAAGGCTCGGGTCAAAGACCACGGTCTGTCCCAGGTCGTCATTGCTCAGGAAAGCAGCCGAAAGTTTCTGGATATCCTGGGTGATATATCGCAGCAGTTCGTTTTCGTTAGCAGCGTCGCGGATGTGAGCTTCCAATTGCTCCAGAGCCTCACGATAGTTCTCTTTTTGGGATGAGGAAAGTTCCGGCAGCAGGCGGCACATATCCGCCATGACTTCCTGAAACTGGAACCCGACTGTTCCCAGGGCCTGATGCTGAAACTCCGATAAACCGGACACCTCGAATTGGGTGCTGCCGATCTGGATGCGGCTGTTTTCAAAGATGATGGCCGGATCATGGGGCGTCAGCTTGAGTGGAGAAAGACCGGGATGTGTCAGTAGGGTCCCGTTGCTGCTCCCAAGGTCTTCAACCCAAAATGCTTTATTTTTCTCGAAAATCCGGCAGTGATGGCGTGAAACATTCCTGTCCTGATCGAGGACGATATCGTTGTCGGTTTCTCGTCCGATGGTGGTTTTATCCTTTTCAAGCGTGAAGCTCTGGCCCTGCTGCTGCCCGGTGAGGGCGGTCAATTTTGTTGTGGTGGATTCATCCATTAATGCGACTCCTTCGATGACGATTGTCGGCGTTTGGGCTAGAGTGTGGACTTTCTAAGGTGCAGATCTTCACCGGCTGTGATCAGGGCGCCTTCAGGTGTCGTGAAGATCCGGGTGATCTTACCTTCCTGTACGGGCTTCCCGAAAGCCAGGTTCTGGAGGTCAATGGGGTAACCCCAGATATAGCCGGATTGGTCGCCGACCAGGACCCGGAAGCTGGCTTTCGCAACAGCCAAACTGCCAGCGGGTTGGGTGAGTTCCACCGGGCCAATCTGTTTGCCGTTAATATCCCAGATCGCCATCCAGCCGTCACCGTACACCGCAACCCAACTGTCATCTGTCAGGTCGGTTAGCATTTGGACCGGACCGTAATAGGGGTCCGGTATGGTGATGACCTGCTGGTGTGTAGCAATATCGATCACCACGATTCGCCCCGACTCGGTTCCAACAGCCAGGTAACGGGCGTTTTGAGAGAAGGCCAGGCAGGATACGGTTTCCAATCCAAGATCAAGGAAAAGTTGATCGCGTCGTGCGCCAACAAATAAGCCGTGAACGGTGGCTGGATATTCTTCGGGCACATAGGCCAGGAGTGTTCCATAACTGTTCGCCGTGGCGTGACGTATGCCGGTTTCGACTTCGATTGGGGAAGAGACCTCGAACTTCTGCGAGGCTGTGATTGGGATAACTTTCCCTTCCCGTGCCGACGGCCAGGAGTTGATCATCCAAACCGGAGAGCAAGGCAAGGGGAGACTCAAGTGGTAGGTCAACTTCACCGTGACGGGTGCCGTTGATCAACCAGAAGAGTGAGCCATTCATGTCCAGCACAGCCAGCCAGTTAGCGACTTTCAGGTAACCGCCGACCATTGGCGTCGAAAGAGTGCAGAGCGGTTCACTTTCCAGATCCCCGGTTGTTTTCCCGAGGTCTTCCTCGGGTCGGGTTTCCATCGCTTTCCGTCGCTCTTCCTCTTCTTCATCATGCGTCTGGTCAAGGTCGTCTTCAGGTCGTGTCTCCATAGCCTTTCTTTTACGTTCTTCTTCAAGCCTCTTTTTCCGCTCTTCTTCAATCCGTTTTTGATGTTCTTCCTCCCGTTGTTGCTCCTCTGCTTTCTTCTTGATTTCATCCAAATAGAGGTCAAACGCAGCCTGTGCTTTTTCTTCGGGAGAAGGTTCGGGAGGTCTGACCGGGCTGGGAGTGTGGAAAGGCTGTGGAGCGTGGTGAACTTTCTTCTGCGGCAGAGCAAAGATCGGTTGAAGGATCACCATAAAGATCATCTGTACGGTCAGATAAAGCACGACCCCGGCAGGCGCAAGCAAGGTCAACACAACTGTGACGGGCAGCGCGCCCCAGATCCCGAACTGTGTGAAGACATTATTCGGTTGGGATTTGCGCAGTAACCTGAGATACAGGAAATAAGCCAGGAGGAAGATCCCGCCCAGGACAAAATAGGAATAATGCCAGACCGGTTTCCAATTTGGGACGGTCAGATTAGGGATGAATAGGAACGGGAATTTTCCGACCGAAGCGGTTGCGAAACGGTGAAGCGCAATCCACAGGGTGATCGGGATGGCCGAGGACATGACCAGATAGACCAGTGTTGCCAGACTCTCCCGACAACCATAATCACTCATTCCGATATTTTGTCCGCCCTGGGTGGAAAGCGCCTGTTGGCTCAACTGTGATGAGAACTTGATAGCCGGCAGCAGGAGCACGGAGATCAGCAGGACAAAGGCCATAATGCCCCACCCCATCGTTCCGGTCCAATTGAGAGAAGCCATCAGGACATAGGTCCACCAGGCGGTCGGACCGGTGGTGGCGATATTGGTCATGGTATTCAAGGTGACAAGGTTTGCACCGCCGAAAATTCCCACTGCGAGCAGCAGGATGAGGAGGATGATCCCACCGCCCCAGCGTTTTATCCAGGCCTGTCCGATCCCAAAGAGCAGGATC
This sequence comes from uncultured Chloroflexia bacterium, assembly GCA_963748065.1. Lineage (GTDB taxonomy): Bacteria > Chloroflexota > Anaerolineae > Anaerolineales > Anaerolineaceae > Brevifilum. The sequence goes on from CAVVHL010000003.1 coordinate 218,285, forward strand.
AGATAAGCGATCCCTTTGATCGATTTGATCGTGAACCACAGGAACGCGCCGATGGCTTTGAAAAATCCCGGACCTTCGACCGCAGCTTGCGTTTCTCCGGCCGCCGATGTGACGCTCACCGCGGTTTTGGTAGGTGCAAAGGTAGGCGTCGGTTTCGGGGTTGGTGTTGATGAGATAGCTGCAGCCGCCGTCTGCTGCTGCGCAGCTGCTAACGCCTGTTGAGTTTGTGTCAGAGCTAACTGCTCATCCAGGATGGCCTGGGTGGCGGTCGCAGCCGCCGCCGCGAGCTGTGTGGCGGCCTGGTCGGCCGCAGAGAGGGTACCTTCAATAGTGGCTTGAGCAACGGTTTGCGGTGTTTCTTGACGGAAAAGGTTGGGCAGGACACCGTAATTCATCAGGGACAACCCGACGCCAATGAGCAGGACTAGCACGGCCAGAACGATCCCGAAAGTGCCCGATTTTGTGCGCCAGCGGGGGATAAGCGAGCCGCCGACGCCGATCAGGATTGCTGCAGCAATCCATGGAAGCAGCCAGAGCCAGTTCAGCTCGAAATGGATCAGGAAGGCGGACCCGATCAAAGGAACCAGGCCGATGGGCAGGCAGACGAAATAAGGACTGGTTTCTTGCATACCGGCTTGAAGAAGCCCGACCGAAAGGACGGCCAAACCGGCCAACGCCAGGGACCAGGCCCAGGTCTGCGGGGCGAGCGCTGTGCTGGCGGATGCGTTCATGATCAATGCGGGCAGCGCGATTGCCAACGGCGTTGAGACCAGGTTGATCAAAACAGCCAGGTATCCTTCGCCTTTGCTCTGCTTGAAGCCGTAATCACTGGCAAAAATTGGAGAAATTGTAGAAAAAGACATCAGGACAATGACCATCCAGAGCGGTTGAAGGTCTGCTAGCCAGGCGGCCGCTGCAATCGCTGCCACTGCCAGGGCGTGCGTGATGTAGAAACTGAATCCAACTTTTTCTACAGTCCCCAGTGTCCCGATGCTGCCGAGTGAAAGGAAAACGCCGATAAAAGCCAGCGCACCGACCCAAAAACTGGACGCGGAGATTCCAAAAGCAACTGTCAGTCCTAAAACGAAAACGAATACAATGGCGATGATCGTGGTCAATGCTTTATCTGACACAAATACCTCCCGGCGTCTGGGTTGGAATGAACGGTGTAAACACGACTAATTCTGTTTTTCAGGGGGGACGTTCTCACCCTGAACAGGATAGGATAACTTCCTCTTGCCTTCTTTCCCCTCAAGTTGGACCTGCATGGTCCCGTCCTTGTAGGAGAATTTGGCTTTGTCTTCGGCATCCAACTTTCCGGAGAGGATCTGCTCTGATAGCGGTTCGGTGATTAAGCGGTCGTAAACTCGTTTGAGGAAACGTGCGCCGTAGCTTTCACTGTAACCTTGCTCGCTAATGAGGGCTTTGGCGGTTTCGTCTAACGTGATCTCGATCCCGCGATCGGAAAGACGTTTATTGGTGGCATTGATGTAAAGGTCCAAAATATGTGAGATGGCATCTCGGGAAAGCGGTTTGAAGATCACAATTTCCTGGATACGGTTGACCAGCTCCGGACTTAGGTAACTCACGATCGCCTGTTGATACTGCTGGACGGCGGAAGCTTGCTGCTTGGCGGCTTCGTCGTCGGTCAGCATAAAGCCGATGGCGGGTTTGACCTTGACCCCGGTGCCCAGGTTGGTGGTCATGATGAAGGTCGCCTCAGAGCAGTTGATTGTCCGTCCGCGCGCATCCGTTAGTCGGCCTTCATCGAAAACCTGCAGGAAGGTCTTCATGATGTCAGGATGCGCCTTTTCGATCTCATCCAGCAGCACGACGGAATAGGGATGCAGGCGGATCTCACGAATGAACTGCGATTCTTCGGCGAAGCCGACATACCCGGGAGGGGAGCCCAGGATCTTTGCAGTGGAATGTTCTTCGGCGTATTCGCTCATATCCAGCCGGATCAGCCGGTTGTCATCGAAGAACAGGAAACGAGAGAGTACCTTGGCGAGCTCCGTCTTGCCGGTCCCGGTCGGCCCGGCAAAGAGCAGCACCACGGGTCGGTTAGGGGGTTTCAATCCGGCCCGGCTGATGCGAATGGCTTTCGCCAGGGCGGAAATGGCGTGGTCCTGACCGATAATGAATTTAGAGAGTTCTTCCTCAATCTTCAAGAGCCGGTCTTCATCCCGGGTGAGGATCACCTCCAGCGGGACCTGCGAGCGCCGGGCGATGACTTGCCCGATATCTTCAAGTTCCAGTGCGCCGGTTTGCATCCCGGGGGCCAACGTCCCAATGGTTAGGAGCTTACGGCGGGCGCAGGCTTCATCCAGGACCATGATGGCCTTGTCCGGCTGGTATCCGTCCGTGAGGAAACGGCTGGTCAATAGGACGGTCTGTTCGAGAATGGAATTGTCGATCTGGATGGTGTGATGCTCTTCCAGCTTGGGTTTCAAGCCTTGCAAGATTTCGAGCGTTTCCTGCTGAGAAGGTTCATCGATCCATACGATCTGGAAGCGGCGGGTCATAGCGCCGTCCGGTTCGATATATTTTCGGAATTCCGCAGTAGTGCTGGCGCCGATGCAGCTGATATCACCCCGACCTAGTGCAGGCTTGAGAATATTGGAGGCATCCAATGCACCTTCTCCCGCGCCCGCGCCCATCATCGAGTGGAGTTCATCGATGAAGAGGATCAGGTTCTCTTCTTGCTTGGCAATATCGATCACTTCCTGGATCTTGGCTTCAAACTCACCCCGGTACTTAGTTCCGGCCACCAAAGCGCTCATGGCGATTTCGACGATATGCAAGTCACGCAGCGATTCGACGGCATCTTCACTTACCGCGTAAAGGGCCAGGCCTTCCACAACGGCAGTCTTCCCAACGCCCGGGTCGCCTAGCAGGAGCGGGTTGTTGCGGGAGCGTTGGGTCAGGATCCGGCCGATGCTCTTAATCTCTTCCCGGCGACCGATGATCGGGCCCAGTTTACCCTTGTGCGCCAGGTAGGTCAGGTCACGGCCGTATTTTGCAAGTTTATGTTCAAACGGTCCGTCGAAAGGAAATTCTCCGGGGGCATTCTCTTCTTCAGGCGCTTCATCTTCAATGGTGGCGATGGGTTGTTTATCTTGCCAATTCTCAGCCTCATCCGCCAGTTCATCACGGTCGATCTTGTATTCTTCAAACAACATCGCCATCATCGGGCTGTCCATTCGCAGGCAAGCCGCCAGAAGGTTGGTCAGCGAAAGGGTCTCATCACCCTCTTCTTCGCCGATCGCTTCGGCGTCCGCGAACATCTCACGGCCGCGTGGGCTGCGGTGTCCGCTGAACTCACCGGTCTCCTTCTGGTCCTGGCTGATCAGGAAACGCAGCCGCCGCCTGAACTGTTTCGGATCCAGGTTGTGATGTTTCCACAATTCGGATAATTGGGCCGCGTCCTGAGTGATCTCTTGCCTGTCGTCCTTATCAAATTTCTTTGGAAGCAGGGATTCAGTTTTTAACGATATTCTCCATCTTGAACATGGCAACCAGGAAATGTTCGGGCTCAAGGTATTTGGATTTTAAAAACGTCGCTTCAGAGGCTGCGAGGATGTAGACAAGATGCGTACTTGCGGAGAGTTCCATATTTACTTTCCTTTTTTGGAGAGACGATATCTCGATTGTTGATGTCTTTTTCTAAAATCTGGACTTCCGGCGGTTTACGGCAGCCAAAAATCACCATGGATGTCATAACACCAATAAAGAGTATGCGGTTAATACCGGTAAATTATCCATTGCACCCCCTAATTTCATAGTAACCATTATACAAAAAACCCTGTTCCGCATTCAAGTAAACAGGGAATCTGGTACAAATGTACTGTTGTTTATCAACAAACCTGAAGGAAGCTATCCTATCTGTTCAAATTATTTGTGGAGAATCAGGTAAGTGAAGCGTAATCGATGTCGCAGTATGGCGTATTTGCCAGGATCTTTTCCCGGCGGCGGTCCATAAAAGAGGCGCACCAGGGATCAAGATCGTCAAGGTCCATGCTGCGGTGAATGACAATATAGAGGTCGATCTCGCGCAGGCGCAAGAACAACGGAATGGCTTGCAGCCAGCCCTCATCCAAATCAAATTCCGCGCTATATCCGGACCAGAACTCACGAAGGAAGGTCTTTGCGGCGGCTAAGTCTTCCGGTGACTGGCAATTATGGGGCAGGTTGTAGAATAATGCCATTGCCACATCGTAAATGAACCAGGCGTACTGGCAGTCGTCGAAATCAAATAGGGTGATCTTCCCGTCATCGGTCAGGAAGAAGTTGCCGCCATGGAAATCGACGTGGCAGAGACCATAGACTGCATCGTTCTTTGGGAGGCTGCGGATCGCATCGAGGTTCTCCTGATAGGCAGCTATGACGGACTCGTCGGTCTCGGGAAGGTGTTTTTTCGCCGTTTCCACCATTTCAACAAAGTCATCTTCGATATCGAACCGGCGGAAACGCGGCTGGCTGGGCGTGAAGGAGTTACTCAGCGCGTGGAGCTTGCCCATGAATTGACCCATCCTTCGGTAAAGAGATGGCTCCCAAATCGCTCCTGGCTGGGGGCTGACCGGGTGCTTTGGTGAACAGCGCGGCAACGAAGTTGGATCCATCGGCAGCCGGCACGGTCTCAATCAGCCGGTCGTTTCGCGATGGGAGAACTTGCGGAACGGAAAGTCCACCCGCGGCGAGATGGTTGAGGAATTCCGCTTCCCCGCGGACCAGGTCAGGCGAGCGGCGCGCGTCATGCCCAATCCGCAAGATGTACTCTTGATCGTTGTTAGTAATGTTGTAAATGAAACTTTCAAACCCATCCAGGATTTGTGCGTTTGATGGTTGAAATCCATAAAACGTTAAAATTTGATTTAGGATTTCAGGGGTAAAAAGTTGGCGGGTGGATTTCTCCATGAGGCTGCTCCGATGGTCAGATTTTTTACAGCATTGGTATAGTTTAATCCATTTCCCGCCGAAGCCGTAAGAAAATAAAAATACCCAGGACCAGATTGCTCGCCCAAATTGCGCCGAGGCTGGCGCCTGCCGAGGTCCAATTGATGGTTTCCATCATACTCATCTGCAGAAGTGCGGCCAGTTCACCGCTCGGCAGCCATTTCATGATGAAAGCGACAATATCCGGCAGGTTGGTTGTCACCAAAAGGTTGATGAAGGCTGGTCCGATCGCCAGGAACAGGACGACGAACATCACCAGCGAAGCCTGCTGGAAATTGTCAAACAGCAACCCGATCAGCAGCCCGACCAGCACGGCAAAACTGATCCCGCTGAGAACCGTAAGCACAAGCAAACCCCAATGCGTGATGAAGGCAGTGTTGAATAACACCGTCAGAACTGCTGCCAGCAAGCCATAGGCGATGCCGACCAGTCCCTTGCCGAGGACCACATCAATCGGTCTGACCGGCGAGACCAGCAGTACTTCTAAAGTATGCGATTCCTTTTCAGACATGATGAGCTGTGGCACCAGGACAAGCGTAATGGTCAGGATCGCATTCACCATCTGAAGGATGAACATCGTCAGTGACCCGCTGGTTGTGGTGTTCGGGTAGACAAATTTTGCGAAATCGATCCGGATCGGATCAGACGTTATCGTTTGGAGTTGTTGAGTGAGGGTGTCGATCAGGTCAGCAACCTCTTGTTCGCTTGTCCAATGCGGAAAATATGCCTGGATGGTCCAGGACTGACCTGAAACATCATCCACTGTGAAATTTTCCGGAAAAACCAGACCAATCACTTTGCTGCGACCGGCCAGGATTTCCTTTTGGAGATCTTCCTGACTGCGGACAGCGTAGGCCCGGATAGTCGATGCTTCGGATAGCCTTTCAGACAATTGGTATGCCTGAGGGGCATAGATCACAGCCACTGCGTTCTCGTCCTGGATGATCAACCGCAACATTTGCGTGGGCAGGATCAGGAGCAGGACGCCGATCATCAAACCTAAAATGACCTTGTTTTGAATGGCATACACCAGATCCTTACCAGCGATTGCCAGGATGGCGCGGCGATGTTGGGCTGATTTTACAGACATCTCAACCTCCTTTCAGCGATTTCTTCCGGATGATCCATACATTCAATCCGAAGAATATCAGGATAAGAGCCAGCATATAGAGGGCTTCCCATCCATACGTGCTGAGCGGTGGTTGATAGGTCAACCCGGTAAGGAGTAAGCGTGTGAGGGCGACCGTCGGCCACCAATCGACAATCAGCATCAGCGGCTCCGGCAGGATGCGGACGATTGCGAAGAACGTCGGAAGGAGCGCGACAAGAAAGACCACCCAGATCCAAACGGCATATTGCTGTCTATTATTGAAGACGATGCCCAGGAGGATGCCGGGTAGAATGATGACCAGCATGCCGATGAAGAGCGTGGCGATCAACAATCCCCATTGAAGGACCAATTGCCCCACGAAGATCAGCGTGATGCAGGTCGTCAAAGCGGTGTAAAAAAGGGCGGCCAGGGCTTTACCGAGAACGAATTGCGAAAGGCTGGCGGGAGAGACCATCACAGCCTGGAAGGTGTGAGTCCCCTTTTCTTCGATGATCAACTGCGGCGCCATGGAGAAACCCATCATCACGATCCCGACAAATAGTCCCTCCATCGCGAGGAAGGTCTTGCCATAAGCGTAGGAATCCATTTTGGGATAGACGATGTTTCCGGTCGTCTGGATGGATACAGGGTGATCCAGTACATTCCGCCAAATCCTGTTCAAGGCTTGTTCGCAGGGAGGTGACATCTTCAGCCTTCATCCAATAGAGGTAGTATCCTTTTATGGTTTCAGATTGGGCGGAAAGAGAATCTGTATATGCAGCATCATCCAAAATGATCCCGAAACCGGGGGTTTCCAGGTCACGTAAAATGCCGAGGAAAGCATCCATCGATTCCACAGGCTTAACATCATAAGGGTAGTTGGTGGTGAGGGCTTCGGCAACCGAGGTGTCCGGTGCAAGTATAACGATGGTTGGTAAATCAGTTCCGTGCGTCATTTCAGGCAGGAAATGATACATCAGAGCCAGTAAAAGCACGGTGACGATGCTGGTCAGGACGACCTTATTCTTCCAGCCGTCCAGAATATCCTTCCAGGCGATTGCCAGGACGATGCGAAGGCTATTTTTAAACTTGGTCGGTTTCTTAGTCATGTTTCACATTCTTTCAGCAGTATCGGTGAGCTTCAGGAAGACGTCTTCCAGGGTTTCACCGTATTGTTCTTTTAATTTTTTAGGTGTGTCCAGGGCCACAATCCGGCCCTTATCGAGGATCGCAACCCGGTCGCATAGACGGTCAGCTTCTTCCATGTAATGGGTGGTCAGGAACAACGTCCGGCCAGCTTGCGCCAGGCTGGTGATCAGGCGGCGGATATCCAGGGCAATGCCAGGGTCCAACCCGCGGGTGGGCTCATCCAGGAAGAGGACTTCGGGATCGTGCAGGATCCCCCGGGCAATCAGCAGACGCTGCTTCATCCCGTTGGAATACTGCGTCAGGCGTTCCTTTGCCCGGTCTCCCAGGCCAACCAAATCCAAGACTTCATCCACCCGCTTGCGGTCGACGCCGTACAATCGGCGCATGAAATTCAGGTTGTCTCTGGCCGACAGTCTTTCGTATAGGTTTTGATATTCAAAAACCACGCCGATCTTCTGTTTGAGCGCAGCTCTTTCGTTGATGATGTCATACCCTGCTACCGTGGCAGTGCCGCTGGTTGGCAGGAGCTGCCCGGTCAAGCATCCGGATGGTCGTTGTTTTCCCGGCCCCATTGGGGCCAAGGAAGCCGAACACTTCACCGGGTTCAACTGAAAAGTTGACCTCATTCACAGCGCGAACGGTTGAAAAATCTTTGGTTAATTTAAACGTTTCTATGGCTTTCATTTATTTTACTCCTGCTTGTCCCGATCCCTAATTTCCGATCCCGGGTCAGTCAGGACAAGTCCTAAAGTCAGGCCGAGGGTAACGAATGCGATCAGGAAGATGATCTGCCCAGTGACGAGGAAGGTAATAAAACCTGCCACAGCGCCGATGGCGGAAAACACGATAGGAATGAACAATTTTCGATAACGATTTTTTGGAACCATGATTTTCCTTTCTGTTTTGTCTTTCAATCCCAGTATATTAAAATAGGAAAACCGGATGCAATAAAAAAGCGCCAGGAGGCGTCCTGACGCTCTGAATGGCGTAAATCAGGGGATGAGCGGCACGGTCAGTAATCCAGTAAATCCCGCAGTTCGGCTGCTGCGCCTTTGCTGAGCGGGATTTCGGTCTGGTCGGCGTCATCCAGCCTGAGGCTGTAACTATTGCGGCTGTAAGGGATGACCTCCCGGACATATTGAAGGTTCACCAGGAAGGACCGGTGGGCACGGAAGAAACCGGAGCGTTTCAGGCGTTCTTCCAATTCGTTCAGGGTGAATTGGGACGGGAGGGTGGACTCTTTTGTCTTGAGAACCGTTCGCCCTTCCGCAGCCTCCGCATAGAGGATCTCACTGGGGTTCAGCAGCGCAACTCGTCCTTCCAGTTTGACAGGTATTTTAAATGGCAGTGCGGAAGCCTGTGTTTCGCCGCCTTCTCGGATAGAGTCAACCCGGCCGTCTTTGAGGGTCAGGATTCGGCTGCAAAGCGTTTCCAGATGGGTTGAGCTTTCCGCCAGGATGAGCACGGTTGTTCCGCCATTTGCCTGGATCCCGATCAGACGTTGTATCCAGGAGATCGATTCGGCGTCACAATTACTGAAAGGCTCCTCCAGGATCAGAATTTTCGGGTGGTTGAGGATTGCTCTGCCGAAAGCTAAGCGGCGGGTTAGCCCGGGTGAGAGCTGCCTGACGGGTGTATTGGCCAGATCGGCCAACCCCGTCTGTTGAAGGACTTCCAGAACTCTTATCCCTGGCAGCCCAAAGAGGCGGCCAAAGAATTTTAAATTCCCCTCAACGGACCGGTCCTGGTATAGAGAATCTTCTTTAAATAGAACACCGACAAATTCACTGAGGGATTGTCTATCTGTAAAAGGATGCAATCCTGCCAGCCGGATCTCGCCGGTGGAGGGCTGTGTTCTTCCCAGGAGAAGGTCTGCCAGCGGTTCGATCCCGCTGCCGGGCATCCCGGTGACCGCATCAATCTCGCCCTTTGGAATGATAAATTCTTCCATTTCGAGCACGATTTTTCCCTGGTCTGTTTTTTGCAGGTTTCTGATTTCGATCATGGGTTGGCCTTCACTTTGGAATCGTATTTCGGAACTGAAATTGAAATTTCCTGTTTGATGGGCTATCTCCATTGTAATAGCAAAATCGTCTCTGCAACCTATTTGTGTTAGGCTGGGGTTGGTACAATATGTTATATTTGATACATTCGATTTTTGGCCGGGTAAAATTCTATGATTGTGAATTTGCCCCAAGGTTAATATTTATGCAAATTGTTCTCAACTATTTACCCTTATTGATTTACATTATCTTGTTTTCCGGTCTGAAGATTGGTGAGCGGATCGTATTGAATCGACCCGGGAACAACATCCGCAAGGGATGGGGTGACTGGACGGTCTGGCTCATCCTGGGTCCGATGTGGCTGGTGTTGATCGGGCCGGTAGCGGAGTTTATTTTCCTGCACACGCAGCCCAGTCTCTGGGAAATGCTGGGCGGAGGCGTACTCTTCATCGGCGCGGGCTTTTTCACAATCAAGGGATATTTTGATCTCGAACATGGTTTCTCCCAGGCCATCGAGCGGGACGATACGCATATGGTGGTGACCGGGCTGTATCACTCGATCCGCCACCCGGTGTCCCTCGGTAACATCCTGTTTTGCGTCGCCTGTCCGCTTTTCCTGGCAGCCGGGCCATCCTGGATCCCGGCGTTGGTGGGCATCCTGGGCATACTGCTGCGGATTTCAATCGAGGAGGCCTTCATGCAGCGGCATGTCTTGGATTATGCAGCGTATAAAGAACGTACCTGGGCATTGATACCGTATATTTACTAGGAATTAAAGCATTGACGATTTATTTCTCCATGTTCATCCAACGATTGAAGCAAACATTATGCTGAAAAAAATTTCCTCCTCTATCAAACGCTTCATCAATCATCCGCTTTTCCTCAGTTTCTATTTACCAACTTTATTAACATCAATCGCCCTCGGCTTGCGGAATACGATCCTGCCGCTCTATGTGGGGGAGTTATCCAATAATTACGGGTTGATCGGCCTGGTTGCAGCCGGCGCAGGGATCGGCACCTTGATCGCGGATCTGCCGGTTGGCCACTATATACAGCGGTTCGACAAACGGATCGGTATGATCGCGGGATTGTGCGTGATCGCGGTCAGCAACGTGCTTTTGGTCTGGGTGCATTCCGTTTGGATGGCATTGGCCCTGCAGGTTATCAGCGGTATCGCGCAATCGTTATATCTCATCAGTCAACATTCCTACATCACCAATGCGGCACGTAAAGAAATTAGAGGCATGGCGATTTCCTTATTCGGCGGAGTTTTGCGGGTCGGGTTGTTCCTGGGGCCGATCATTGGCGGTCAGGTCGCCGCAGCACATGGATTACGCTTGCCTTTCATTGTCTATTTCATTTTTGTGTTCGCGGCGATCCTGGTTTTGTTCTTTGCGAAAGGGAAGTTCGTCGCGATTGACCCGGAGATGGAAACCGAGGGCAAGGGGACAACCACTTTCCGGGAAGCGCTGAAAGGTCGTTTTTGGGTCTTTATTTCCGCAGGTCTTGGATATTTCCTGGCGATGACCATTCGGGCCGGTCAGGGGCTGATCTTACCGCTTTGGGGTGCGCATGTGCTGGCGTTATCACCTGACCAAATCGGATGGGCGGTCGGTCTCTCCGCCGGGGTCAGCATGACCTTGTTCTATCCGGTTGGATTGATAATGGATCGAATCGGGCGTAAATATGCCATTGTTCCCAGCTTCTTACTTTTGGGTGCAGGATTAGCTCTGCTGCCTCTTGCCAGGAGTTTTGGCGTGTTCCTGCTTGTCTCCGCTTTGATTGGATTTGGACACGGTATGGGGTCCGGTGCGATGATGACGGTCGGGTCTGATCTCTCTCCTCAAAAGGGGCGCAGTGTATTCCTTGGCGCCTGGCGGTTGATCGGAGATACGGGGAATAGTGGGGGACCATTGATCGTTGGCGCAGTCGCGAATGCACTTGCGCTGCCCAGCGCGAGCCTGGTGATCGCGCTTCCGGGATTTCTGGCGGCAGCGGTGTTTATCTTCCTGGTTCCTGAGACGTTGAAGAAGAAACCGAGAAAAGTCTAAGCAGCCTTAAGAAGTTTCGGTACGGGGTATCATTTTTTCACAAAAAATCCCGGGATCTTCGAGATCCCGGGATTTAAGTTCCAATTGATTTATGCTTAATTGCTGCTGTGGTCTTTGGGCAGCTTGGGGATCAGCCAGGACAGCAGCGCGTCCGTGGAGCGGGTTTGCATCAGGACCTTGCCCGGCCCGGTCAGGTCCACCACCAGGCCCTCTCCGCTGAACAGAGTCGATTTCAGACCCCCTACGGCACGAACGTTGAACCCCATGGTTTCACTGAAAGCAACCAGATGGCCCGTGTCAACTGTGTAACGTTGGCCGGGCGCCAGGTCCATCTCGTGGATAGCGCCATAGGAGGAAAGGATTGCCAACCCCGTGCCGAACACTTTCAACATGATCAGCCCTTCCGAAGCGAAGAAGGTCTTTGCGCCGCCCCATTTTGTGTCCACATCAACACCGTTGCTGGAGGCCACGTATGAGCCGGACTGCACCATCATGCTTTGGTTGTTCAATTCCAGCAGGAAAAGATCGCCGGGGAGCGCCGGTGCGACGGTGACCTCACCGCCGTTGGAGCCGGCCTGGTAGGTATTTTGGAAGAAGCTTTCTCCGCCGAGGAGAGCACGCCCAAGGGATTTGAGGATACCGCCGCGGGCTTTAGTCTCGATATGGACGTCAGCAGACATGCTAACCATCGACCCGCCCTCAACCTGGAGTTCCTCATGGGGGTCTAGGGTGACCACGCCCAGGGAATAGGAGGGTTTGTATTTTATTTCGACTTTCATGGGTATCTCCTTTAATTATGGTTCTGTTGGATAGTTCAAGTTTAGCATGAAAAAAGTCTTGATCTTAGAAAATTAACTCAAGAAGTAGTTAAATGACTTCTTGAGTTGACTATGGATTATCTTTTCTTCAGACAAGTCTGGCCTGGATTTTGTTGATTAATGCAATTCGTTCATCAGTCAATTTTAAAACTTGGTCCAGGACTGCTTTATCGCGGGTGAAACGGGATGTTTCCGCGGGAACATCTTTATAATAATTTTTTAGATTTTCGAGTTGGGTACGAAAATCACCTGGGATGGGATTGCCATTTTTAATCCTAACCAACAGATTTTGCCAATCCGATAAATTGTTGCTCGTTTTCTGTTTGAAGCCTCTTTTTGCGATTGGTCTCACAAAAACGGGCAGTTGATTGAGCTCCGCTTCGGTTTCATTCAGCATGATAATCAACTTTTCAACCCACTCATCCTGGGATTCGGTTACCAGGAGGTCCGTTATTTCTTCGGGTGTTCCAGAAGCCATACTCTGCTTTATGATTCCCGCTTTTTCGAGGATCTCGTAACCATTCACAACCATCCCATTAAATTCTTCGGTTAAGTAAGCAGCCAGATACACTGCCGCTGCTGCAGCGTGCTCAGATGGCATCAACCCATCGTAGGCAGCATGTAGTGAAATATGCATGAATTGTTCAACGGATAATCCAAGGCGAGGGGCAAGGGTAGATGCCACGCTTCGGATCCCGGGTGTATCCACCATGCCAGGGGCAAAAGGAACAGCATTTATTCCCGTTCCTTCCAATTCTAAGGCCAGGGATTGGGTGAACCCAACGATGCCCTGTTTACTGGCAATATAAGCTGAAAGCCCCGGCATCGCCTCGGTTGAGACCAGATTGATGATCGTCCCCTTTTGTTTTTCAAGCATGATTGGTAAAAATGCCCGACAGGTCAGGAATGTCCCGCGAAGGTTAACCGCAATGATCCGGTCCCATTCTTCCACCTCCATGTCTACAACCGAAGATTCCCGAATGCAGATTGCATTATTTATCAGTATGTCGATTGAACCAAATTTGGTGACTATGTTTCTGTGCAATGCAGAGACAGAGTCGACATTGGAGACATCCGTTTGAATGAAATGGGCATCTACTCCTTCCTTGCGTAAATTTTCTTCTGCCGTGACGCCTGTTTCATTCAGTTCAGCCAAAATGATTGTTCCACCAAGGGCACCAAACGCTCGAGCAGTTTGATAGCCGATACCTTGACCTGCCCCGGTGATGATGATGACCTGGTCGGAATAAAGGTCAGTTGGGAGTTGCATTGATTGCGTGAGAAGGTTGCGAAGGTCAATATCCATAGTGGTTACTCTTTCTGATATGCTGAACACTATCACAACCAGAATTATAAAGCAGCATGAATGTCAGAGAGTCAATCTTTTAGGATTATTCGCGTACCAGGAGGAGACTGTCTAAATGGCCAAACCCGCAATAGCACATTTCGCCGTTGACCGCGCCGGCGGTGCTCAGCCAGGTATAACCCTTGCCAGGTGCCAAGAGAGAGTTTACCGTTATCGATCGGGATGGTAAGACTGGTTGTTGTGATCATGGTACGCATGTGGGCGGGTGAATCGTCGGAACCTTCCAGGGTATGTTCATACCAGCTTTCCCCTTCCGGTGCGAGATGTTCCAGATATGCCTCGAGATCCCGCCGGGCGGAGGAATCGTAATTCTCATTGATCACCAGAGAAGCGCTGGTGTGCTGGATGAACAGGAAAGCCATCCCCTCATTGACGCCCCACTGTCTGATTTGTTCGTTGACCGGTTTTGTGAAATCATGCAGGCCTTTTTCCCGGGTTTGGATCGATAGGGTTGTTTTATACCAATTCATAGAGCTTCCTTTCATGGGATCAATCTGATTATACCTTTGGGATATCCGCCAAAATGAAGAAGTATGGCGTATCCTTGGTGCAATTCTTGCATTTAATCTATGGAAGGAAGTATTATCATTTGTTCTTGCGTGTCTTCTGACGAGCATCACAATAAAAACCTACTGCACGATTATTCACAAAACAAGGGTTGTCTGATAAGATTAAATGGATAAATATGGGTAGATTTAATTGAAGAAAATTATATTAAATAAAAATTCTTCAAATTTACGATACAGTCTGTTGGGCTTTATTTTTTGGGAGAAATAGAAAGCGATTGTGGATAGTACTTATCCGGTCACACGAACGAAGCTGATTATTCCGCGGCGGCGCGATGAGATTCTGACCCGCCAGCGGTTGCTTGTGTTATTAAACGATCTTCTCGATTTAAAATTGATTATCGTCGCCGCCCCTGCAGGCTATGGCAAGACGTCCCTCCTGATCGACTTCGCCACCCATACGCAGTGGCCAATAGGGTGGCTTGCATTGGACCCATTGGACCAGGACCCATTCAGGTTCATCGCCCACTTCGTCGCTGCAATTCAAACCCGGTTTCCGGAATTTGGTCAGAACTCTCTTTCGGTATTGAACAGCACGCCGCAGGACCAGCTTGATATTCCCGCGATTGTCTCCACAATCACCAACGACATTTACGAAAATATCACCGAGCACTTCATTTGTGTTCTGGACGACTACCAACTGGTGGAGGATAGCGATATCGTAAACGAGTTCATCAATCGCTTCATCCAGGACGCGGATGAGAACTGCCACCTGATGGTTTCTTCCCGCCGTTTGATGACCCTTTCCGATATGCCTTTACTGGTGGCACGTAACCAGGTCGGCGGCTTGTCATTTGAAGAGATTGCTTTCACGGCCAACGAAATTCAGGAATTATTGCTCAAGAACTACCATCTCTCAATTTCGGATAAATCGGCTGAAGATATCACCCAACAAACTGAAGGCTGGATCACCGGGCTTCTGCTTTCCACACATCTTTTAGATGATGAAATCGGCGAACGGATCCGGCTGGCCCGTGTCTCGGGTGTCAATCTTTATGACTACATGGCTCAACAGGTCTTCGAGCAGCAGCCGGAGGATGTTCAGCAATTCCTGCTGTGGTCTTCCATCCTCGAAGAATATGACGCCGATCGCTGTAAACGGGTGATCGGTAAAGCCCTGAAAGTGACCGAACCCTGGCAAGCTCTGATCGACAAGGTGATGGTCAGGAATCTGTTCGTCTTGCCGGTGGGGGACAGCGGCGCTCTCTGGCTGCGCTACCACCACCTGTTCAGGGATTTTCTCCAATCCCGGATGCGGAAGGAACGTCCTGAAGAAACGGTCTCCATCACGATTGCCCTGGCGGATGACTTCGCCCGGCAGCAGGACTGGGAACAGGCTTTTGTGCTGTATAAACAGGTCGGGGCGACGGACAAGATGATCAGCCTGGTGGAACAGGCCGGCCCGGCGATGGTGACCGGTGGGAAGCTGCTCACGCTTAAGGAATGGATGGCTGCCCTGCCGCCGGATACCGCCACCTCACTCCCATCTTTGTTGTCCTTCAGGCAGCGATTTTGATGAGTACGGGTGAGGTGTCACAAAGTGTTGAACTGCTCACAAACGTCATCAAACGGCTTATCGGACAACGATGAAGATATTGAAATCTTATCTCTAAGCCTGATCCGACGTACGGTGGCTTACCGCATGTTGGGTGATTATCAGAATTCTCTTGACGACAGCCTTAGAGTCATTAGAACTACTTGAGAATCATCCTGAACTTGGAAAAATCCACGCTGAAGCCTACCGGACTTATGGCGTTACCTATTACTTACAGGGTGAAATTCAACAAGCCTTGAGCACCCTAAAACAATCGCTTCAGACTCTTCGAGAGTTATGATGACCGTCAGAATATACCTAAACTGCTTTTCAATATTGGATTAATGCATGTCGTATTGGGGGATTATGTCCGGGCAGAACTGATGTATCAGGAAGCGCTTGATTATTGGAGTTCGGGAGGAAACCTGGCCTGGGCCTCTGAGCTGATCAACAACTTGGATTCCTGCAACAGTTGCATGGAGATTATGAAACTTCTGCCGGGAATTTTGAGAAAGCGATTGATTATGCCCGGATCAGCAATTCTCCTAAAGCTGAAAGTCTTAGTCTGGCTAGTTTAGGTGACCTGTATCGCGACTTAGATGCGTACACCGAGGCTCTTGATGTCTATAAACAGGCGCAAGGCATTGCGAAACAATTAAATGATGGCTTCCTGTTGTTCTACATAGATGTTGCTGAAGGAATTTTAAACCGGATTTCAGGTAATAAGTCCAAAGCGAGCGTTGCCTTTGCTTCTGCAGAACAAAAAGCGAAGGAAAGTGAATCGGCTTACAACCTTAATTTAATTAATTTGGAATTAGCAATGTATGATCTTAGTCAAAGTGCTTTTGGGAATGCCTTCAGCATGGCAAAGCAATCTTATGAGTATTTCAATTCCGGCGGTTTCCAAAATGAATCGATGCGAGCTGCATTTACTTGTGCCTTAGCTTTGACATCGGAAGGGGATAAAGATCAGGGGTTGGAATATCTGGATAAAGTACTGCCTACGCTTTTAGAGAATAGTTATTCCACACCTTTGATCGTTCAGGCGAGAGAATTCAAACAAATCCTTTCTTCAGTGAAGGGTAAGCATGAAATAAAACACCAATTTTCACGGATTTTAGAGCGTGTTGAGAGTTTTGAAGAGAAGCTACCCGTCACACGCAGGAAGATTCGCCGGCAGGCCGTGATCGTGCCGTTTGCACCGCCAAAGATGATCATCCAGTCCTTTGGCAAGGCGCAGGTGCATTTGAATAATAAATTGGTCTCCAACAGCGATTGGCAAACCCAGACCTCACGGGATATGTTCTTCCTCTTCCTGGCGCATCCGGAGGGTCTGACCAAAGAACAGGTTGGGCTGTATTTCTGGCCGGATGCCACGCCCGATGAACTCAAGCTGCGTTTCAAGAACACGCTTTACCGCCTTCGGCGTGCAGTTGGGCGGCAGACGATCATGCTGCAGGATGATTATTACCAGTTCAATTGGTCCCTTGATTATGAATATGATGTCGAATCCTTTATGACCGCGGTTGAACAGTCTAAAAAAGCTAAAGATACCCGCGAGAAGATCAATTACCTAAAAACTGCGGTGGAGAATTATAAAGGGGAATATCTTTCGGAAATTGAAGAGATCTGGGCGATCACCGACCGCCAGCGATATTACCAGACTTATCTGGATTCACTGATGAAGCTGGCAACCATGTTCATGGAACGGAAAGCCTATAAAACCGCACTGAGATTTTGCTATCAGGCTTTAACTGAAGATGCTTGCCTTGAAGACGCCCACCGACTGGCGATGCGAATCCATGCCGCAACCGGCAACCGGGCCGCGATCGTGCGCCAATATGAACGCTGCCGGATGGCGCTGGTCAAAGAAATCAATGCACCGCCTTCCCAACAAACCCGCGAACTTTACGAAACCCTCATCCAAAAATAAAAAAGAATAACAAGCCGGCACTTAAATTGCACATGAAAGTGCAAGAATTTGGCATTTAAGCGCCGTAACAGGAATTTGATAGGTGAAAGCAGGATTTAAGTATAACAATCCTGTTATTATTGCATTTTTGAGCCTGTTTTGCAGGGTGTTTTGCAGTCTGGAAAACACAATAATGTAGTAGATATTTGAAAGATGACTGATTAATATCTTTCATAAACAATTCATTACACAGTTACCTTTGAAAGGAATTACCATGAAAAAGCTCTCAAGCAAAATCAATTTCGCAGCATCCCGTGTTGACTCCCGCACCGTTCGCCTGATCGTTACAGTCGCGAGCCTGGTCCTATTCGTCCTGGCAGCCGGTGCCCCCAATGGCGTTGGCGGCGTTGGAATGCAGTGATCCTGGTCCTTGCCGTTGCCTTAGGTTTGGCAGCGGGGTTTATCAGAGCAAGACTTAAGCACGTACCTTACCAACCGATTGATCTGAAGTATTTCTGGCTCGTACTGGTCGCAGCCATTCCCCAAGTCCTCGTATTTTTTGTCAGGGCGACACGGGAAAGGATACCGAACCAGTGGATCCCGATCATCCTGATAGCCACTCAACTGATTTTGCTGGTTTTTGTATGGTTGAACCGAGAACACCCCAGCATCTGGTTATTAGGGCTAGGCCTCATCCTTAACCTGGTAGTCATCAGCCTGAACGGCGGATGGATGCCCATCACACCGGAGACACTGACAAAGCTCGGTGCACCGGCCGAAACCTGGCAAATCGGATCCAGACATGCCTTCAGCAAAGATATTGTCCTCACAAAGGATTCAACGATACTTTGGTTCCTGTCAGACATTCTGACACTCCCAAGTTGGATCCCCTACCGAGTTGCATTCAGCATAGGCGATGTTTTGATAGCCGCAGGAGTCTTTGGGCTCCTTTTACAGAACGATCATTCAAAACTTACAAGTAAGAAAGTAGTTCAACAGGAGAACTAACCATGACCAAGAATTTTCACACCCAACAAGAATTCAGCCGATTATTGACCGCCGCTGTGATCAATGGCTCATTCCGCAAGGCTCTTTTAAATAATCCCGGTAAAGCAATCTCCTCCGGTTTCGGTGGTGAAGCTTTCAACCTCGGCGCAGACGTTGTGCAGCGCCTGTCCTCAATCCGGGCGACCTCATTAGCGGAATTCGCCACCCAGTTGTCGGAACTCTAAGTCTTAAGAGCATAATTGATATCTGAACAATTAAGCGTGATCATTCTGAGAACGCTTGGCAAGAACTGAATTTACGAAACTTAACAAGTGAATATTTCTAGAGTCGTGTCCTTTCACATCTCCGGATGTTTGGATCTGAGACGATGCCAAACCAGACAAGTCTTCTTGGTTTCAATTCCTATTGACTTACGCTATAATTAAAATAATAGGAACGAAACATAACTAAAGGAGGCGAAATGAAGAAGTTTGGCAATTTACTCTTAGGCGCACTCTTGGGTGGACTGGTCGGCGGTGGCATTGCATTACTACTTGCTCCCGCATCCGGTGAAGACACCCGACAGGAGATTGGGAACTACTTTACGAACCTGAAGGATGAGGTTCAAAAAGCTGCCGATGAAAAGCGTGTTGAGTTGGAAGCACAATTACAGGCTTTGCGATCCGGCAAAGATGTCACGATTGAAGAGAAATTGGCTTAACCTGAGAGCTTAAGCAAACAAAATGGTATTTATCGCCCTCCGCAAAATGCGGGGGGCGTTTTTGTTTTTAAATATACGTTTAGGATTTGGTTATGGGGAACTCGTCCAACTACGGGTACGACTGTGTTACCGTGGGTTGATTTGGATAAGGATAGGGATATCCGCCGTCATTATCCGGCGGGGGCGTCTCCGTGCTGGCTGGCGGCTGGGTCGGCGTGGGCGTGGGAGTTGGCGATGGTGTGGCCGTCACCGTGGTGGGTTGGGTCGCTTCAACAGCAACTTCAGATACCTGCGGCATGAAAGCAATATCGTTCACATAGTCGATGCTTGTCTGGCAGACAGGTTCCAGGAATTGGATCACATTATCCCAAGTCAATGGAAAACGGTTATTGTAAGTTTGCTGGATGGCATTGGTCAGGCATCCTGGGCCGGCGTTATAGTTGACCAGGGTGAACCGCCAGAGATCTTCATAGAAGCTGGCCTCACCGGCGGGGACACGGGCGGTATTGTAGATGATCTGACCCACCTGCTCGCAATTCGCCAGCAGGCTGCGGGCGAAAATGCTAATGCTGAAATTCGCCTGTCGCAGGTCGATCCCCAACGGGCACTCAGGGCAGGCCGCGTTCACCTTCTGGACCAGTGCGCCCCGCAGCATCTCTTGTTCCGCAATGTCCAGGTTTCCGAAACCCTTTTGGCAGACCTCAGTATCGAGCACCAATGGACAAAATTGGCTGAAGAAACTCGGGTTCCAAAGCAGCACCGTATCCGCGCCTAAATCACTAAGATGTCCCAAACCGGCTTCATTGTAATTGGCCGAGAACCCCGGCCAGAACTGACTTTCACGACTGAATACATTCTTCATTAACTGCGCCGGCACGCCGGTATCGCCGGCAACCTGGATGATTTCACTGTCGAACTGGTTCTGCCATTCATTGATCAGGTAGCGGGCTTTTTCCAGGCCGCATTGGCTGGCGACCCGTTCAGTCTGCATCCCGCCATCCGGGCATTCACCAACATCTACCAGCCCTTGGTTGATCAGGGTGCCGGCCAGGTAGTAATAAGGTTGATTGGAGACCAAAGCGTCCGGATTTTCCGGAGAGGAGAGCCAGGCCGGCGGTCCGCCGACAGGTGGGAAAGCCGACCAGATCTGTGAGCAGGTCGATTCAATTTCACCAAGATATTGCGTGCTTAAGATATCCACATACCATTGGGGGTTGTCGTCTGTCTGCACGTCCGGAGCAACGAAATCGCCCCAGGGGATCACCCGGACCTGTGCGGAAAAAGTTTCCGAAGAATCACCAAAGCTCGATTCGGCCCAAAACGTCACCGGAACACCGGTAACGCCGGTGGCCGGGAGCGGCACCGTGCAATCACTACCTTCGCAGTTGAACGGTTCTGCCCCGATATAGCCCTGGATATTGATGATGTTTTCATTGGGGAGCGGTTCTTCACCCATAAGGTGCAGGCTGGGGAGTGTTTCACAGCGGTTTTCCGGAGGTCGGGGATTGCAATCGGCGATATCCACGAAAACCTCAGGTGGCTGCAGGTCGATTTCTATTTCCCGCGTCCCGGGCGTAACACTGACCTGATACAAATATAAACCAGGACATTGTTCGGCCTCGGTCAGCTCATCATCGAAGACGCAGGGGGTCGTGTTGAGCCAGTCATTGAGAACCTGGTCACCGCAGTAATACTGGACTTCTTCCGCGACCGGCCAGCCTTCGTGTTCGATATAGACCTGGCAAACCACCTGCGAAGAGCTCCAGGTGAGCAGCCACCACTCGTAAGTGGTGAAAGAAACGGTGATCACGGCTTTCCGCGCCGGACCTTCCGTCGTTCCCAGGCTGTACGCATCAACGGGTTTGGGATTGGTGAAGATCAGGCCCGCCAAAATACCCGCCACGATCAATGTGACGAGCATCAGGGTCCAGTTGTGTTTTAGCTTTGTCTTCACCATCGTCAATACACTTTATGGATACGGATATGAATTCGGATATCCCGGCGGGGTCAGCGTCGGTGACGGTGTTGGTCTGGTTGTACCCCCGGTGACTTGTGGCGTTGCAGTTGCTGTCGGGGTCGGCGTTGGGGTTGCTGTACTCTCGGGTTGAACTGTCGCTAAATGAGTTTGCGTCAATTGTGCCTCGAGGGTCTGCACCAGGCCGGTCAGCGGCGCTGGCACCAGGACATCGTCAATCGCTTGTTGAATGATGGCTCGGACGGCTTCCTGATCCGGCAGGAAGACCTTGGCCTGACTGTGGCCGGGTAGCTCCCAGACGGACATTGCATCCCAGTCGATCATGTAATAACTGATCCGGTCAGGGTCCGCCAAACGCAGTGAGAGGGGGATATAACCCATTAATTCTGCAAGTGAAAGATCTGTTCTTACCCAGCCTTGATAGCTGGCGTAAAGCAAAGGTAGTTTGACCAGGTAGCTTTCATGGGTGAATTTCCTGAAGATCACCCGTAGAAGCTGCTGCTGGCGCTGCATCCGGTCCACCTCGTCCATGTCATCAATGTAGGAGGCGTAACATAAGGCCAAAGCGCCATCCATTTCGACCAGGCCGGCACGGATGCCGCCGCATTCGCCAGCGATAGGATAGAAAACGGTCACATCAATGCTGTCCAGGTCATCCACTAGCCACTGGAAATCGCCGGGATGAGCCACGACGAAACGGCTGGGAGAAATGCCGAAATTATAGGCGAGGGTCTCGAGCATGGTTTCAATACCACCTAAAGCATAGGCCGTATTGAGCCGCTGCATGGTCTGTCCCGGGATGTAAACATACAGGTTACCGGGGATGGATACCAGGCTGGCTTTCGAGAACCTTGGATTGATAAAGAGCAAATGGATCGCCTGTATTCGACCAGTGAAGGGGGGCTCGGTATCGGACCCCAGCAGGACCCAAACCATAACTTCATCCGGTAGATCAAGCCCCGTCAGCGGTGGTGGTATGGGTGTTGCAGGATCGAGGCCGGGTGGCTCAAAAGTCCCCCAGACCGGTTGAAAATTGTCGGATTGACCTGGCGTGGATTGAATATTTGAAGGTTCAACCTGCCCATCTTGCGGTTCAAGCATCGGCGTCGGTGTTGATTCCACGGCCGTGATCGGCACTGGGTTCACATCCGAAATGTCCTGCGACCGGCACCCTGTCAGCCCGAGGGTCATATAGAATAACGCGAAAATTACCAGCGCACCCAATACTTGTTGTCGATGTTCAACACGCGCTTCCTTCATATGATCCCAGAACCTGATTATAGCATGAATCGTTTTCTGAAAAGGATAGCAGATTCACACCTGGCGTGGTCACCCAAATACAAATCATAAGATAAATGATTAATTTCACGTGAAGAAAATCAATAAATTATCTTAGGGTGATATTATCATTTCCAATTATAATAACTATCAGTGTTATAGTTCGATAACTTAATATGAAAAAATTAAGGAGAGATTATATGAATAAGTCAAAAACAAAAGTCTTAATGCCAATTATCGGGGGAATCCTTTTAGTAGCGGCAGGCGTGATCTTCCTGTTGAACAACCTGAACATCATCGCTCTGGATTGGGAACTGCTGATTGGCCCCATGTTCGCCGTTGGCGGTCTGATCTTCCTGCTGGTCTTTATACTCAACACGGATGAGTGGTGGGCGTTGATCCCCGGTTTTGTGTTGATGGGAATCGGCATCATCATATTCATGGGGCAGAATGATATGGCTGATCCGTGGATCGGGGCTTTATTCCTGGCATTCATCGGACTGCCGTTCTTCCTGGTCTATGCCTTCCATCCGATCCATTGGTGGGCCATCATCCCCGGCGGCGTCATGCTGACCCTGTCCGTGGTGAGTTTGCTTCCGGATTACGGTGTCCTTTCGGGTGGACTCTTTTTCCTGGGGATGGCGCTGACCTTCGGGCTGGTCTATATCCTGCCGAAGCCATCCGGGAAGCTGACCTGGGCGCTCTATCCGGCCGGAATCCTGCTTTTGCTGGGTGTGTTTGTCACGCTGGGCGCGACGAACCTGATCAACTACGTCTGGCCGTTGGCGCTGCTGATTGGCGGTGGGTTTGTGATCTTCCGGGCCTTACGGAAGAAATGATCTATAGCTAAGATAAAATAAGGGCTGTCTGATTTCAGACAGCCCTTTTCTTTTTCGTAGCTTTTTCTCGTTAGGTGTTAGCGAGGACCTGATCCTGCAAGCTGAAGATCTCACGGATTCCCTTTTTTGCCAGAAATAGCATTTCGTTCAGCATCTCATCTGAAAAGGGTTCAGCCTCAGCGGTGCCTTGAACCTCGATGAATTTTCCTTCGGCAGTCATGACCACATTGAAATCCACATCCGCCTGACTGTCTTCGGCATAATTCAAGTCCAGAATGGGTTGCCCCTGCACAACACCCACACTGACTGCACCGATTTTTGAGCGCAGCGCATCAGCGGGGATTTCGCCGTCAGCGATCAAAGGTTTGAGGGCCAAAGCCAGCGCCAGATAACCGCCGGTGACCGAGGCGACCCGTGTGCCGCCATCGGCCTGCAGGACGTCGCAATCGAGCAGCAAGGTGCGCTCGCCGATCTTGTCCAGGTCCACGGCCATCCGCAGGGAACGGCCGATCAGCCTCCGAATCTCCTGAGTACGGCCTTTCAACCCTTTGGTCTCGCGTGGTGTACGGGTCTGGGTGCTGCGCGGCAGCAGGGCATATTCGGCCGTCATCCAACCAGTACCACGCCCTGCCATCCAGGATGGGACGCCTTTCTGTAAGGTGAGGTTGCAGAGGACCCGTGTGTTACCCCATTCGATCAGAACGGAACCCTCTGGATATTGGACATAACCAGGGATGAAGGTGACCGGTCGCAGTTCATCAAATTTTCGTCCATCAGGACGCTGAAATTGTGTTTCACTCATGCCTTGATTATAATCGTTCCTCTACTACTTCTTGTATAGTGGGAACCCGAATGGATGTCCGGTGTTATCTCCCTTAATACTCATGATAAAATGACCTGGATTAATTTTATTTTGAAAGGTTTTATTCATGTTATCCGATAGCCAACATCCCGCCCGGGACCACCGTGTGGTGGTTCTGAGGTGTGAGACCTATGACCAAGCCCGGGAGGTTTTGGAAACAGGGCTGGACCTTCTGGGAGGTCTCGAACAGTTCGTGCATCCGGAGGAATCTCTCCTTCTCAAGCCAAACCTCCTGTTGGGCGATAAACCCGACCGCGGCTCTACGACGAACCCGGCATTTTTCCGGGCTGTCGCCGAAGTTTTACAATCCGAAGGATTTCAACTCTTTTACGGTGATTCACCGGGTTTTGGTTCGCCCGGTAGTGCCGTCCATGCTTCCGGCCTGCAGGCGATTGCCGATGAACTGGGTATTATTCTGGCGGATTTTGGCGACGGCGAGGATGAACCTAACCCGGATGGGCATTTGATCAAAATGTTCCATCTTGCCAAAGGTATTCAGGCAGTTGAAGGGATCATCAACCTGCCCAAATTTAAAACTCACGCACTCACACGGTTAACCGGTGCGGTCAAGAACTCTTTTGGCTGCCTGCCCGGGGTGCAAAAAGCGGGGTTCCATGCCCGGCTGGGGGATGAAACACGGTTCTCTGAAATGCTGGTGGATTTGACGGAATTGATTTCTCCCCGGCTGCATATTATGGACGGTGTGATGGGGATGGAAGGGAACGGTCCTCGTAACGGCACGGTCCGTCCCGTCGGTGTGATATTGATCTCCGCGAATCCGCATGCGCTGGATTTCTGCGTCGCCAGGATCATGAACCTCGACCCGGCTTTGGTGCCCACGCTTTCCGCTGCACGCAGGCGAGGGTTGTTTGATCCGGCGAATTTAGAAGTCCTGGGTGAGGATTTGCTGGATGTGATGATCCCGGATTTTAAGGTGAACCGCAATAAAGTCAGTACCACCGGCAAACCGGGCATCTGGATGGATATCTTTAAGAATTGGTTCACACCTCACCCGGCGATCGATCCGGAAAAGTGTACGAAATGCGGCCGCTGCGTGCATGTCTGCCCGGCAACGCCCAAAGCGATCGGGTTTGACAAAGGACGAAAAGAACCGCCGCAGTACACTTATAATCGCTGTATTCGCTGTTACTGCTGCCAGGAGATGTGCCCGGAGGAAGCGATTTCCATCGAAACGCCCATCCTGGGTCAGCTTGTCAACCGGATCAGGGCCTGATTTCCAATAATTGATTAAGTCATTGTATAATTTTGAATACGGGTTGGAACGGCCGCTCCGGCTGTTCCCGTTCGTATCACCTGATTTTGCTGTTGGTAAGGGTCACTTTTCGAGAAAAAGACCGTCAATGTGAGGCGTATTTTTCTGGAACAATTGGAAGAAGGAATAGAATAATGGACGAAACATTGCAATCACTCTATAACGCGATTTTGGAAGGCCAACGAGACACTGCCAAGGAGAATGTCGAACAGGCGCTGGCGGACGGCATGGATGCCGGCGAAGTTTTGGACACGATGGTCAGTGCGATGGGGGAGGTTGGACGCTTATTTGAGGAAGGTGAGTATTTTGTCCCTGAAATGTTGATCGCCGCCCGGGCGATGAAGACCGGGATGGATATCTTGAAACCTGAGCTGGTGGATGCTGATATCCAGCCCGCGGGGAAGATCGTGGCGGGAACAGTGAAAGGTGACCTGCATGATATTGGTAAGAACCTGGTTTGTATGATGCTGGAAGGGGCGGGATTCCAGGTGGTGGATTTAGGGTCGGATGTCTCACCGGACGCCTTTGTGAGTGCGGTGAACGAACATCACCCGGATTTCATTGCCATGTCCGCGCTGCTAACGACGACCATGCCGAACATGCAGACGACGATTGAAGCGCTGGAAGCTGCAGGTGTACGTGACCAGGTGAAGGTGCTGATCGGTGGTGCACCGATCACGGATGCTTATGCTGAGAAGATCGGCGCGGACGGGTATGCGCCCGATGCCAGCCGGGCGGTGAAGCTGGCGAAATCGCTGGTGTAGACTCCAACTATTTTCAGTATTGTTTCTTTTATTTTTGTAGAGACGTTGCATGCAACGTCTCTTTTCAATTACATTCTTGTCATTGCGAGCGGAGCGAAGCAATCTTCGAAGTGGATTTGATAAGACAATTATCTGTTTTGATTTAGATTTGGAAGTAAGCAAGAAGTGGGAAAAGAGAATGGACTTGTTGATCATTCTTGGGTTTCTTCACAAAACGAAACAGAGTAACCGAATGGTTATTTTTGTCATTGCGAGCGAGCACCTGAAAGGTGCGACGAAGCAATCTTCGAAATGGTAATGATAAGACAATTCTCTGTTTTGTATTAGATTTGGAAGTAAGTAAGTAGTGGGAATAGAAGATTGCTTCGTTCGTCCCTTCGGGACTTCCTCGCAAAGACAAAATAAGAATACCCGAAGGGCACGTTATTCCAATCCGGTTTTGGCACATGTACCCCGGAGAAGGGCACGTTGTTCGAATCCCGGTTTTGGCACCTGTACCCTTTTCGGGTATTGAGAGGGCTTTATTGTAAATTAGCAATTTAAATAGAAATGCCCCCACGGAATACCCAAAGGGCACGTTGTTCGAATCCCGGTTTTGGCACCTGTACCCTTTTCGGGTATTGAGAGGGCTTTTTTAAATTCAATTTAAATAAAAAATGCCCCCACGGGAATTCGAATCCCGGTTTTGGCCTTGAGAGGGCCACGTCCTAGGCCGCTAGACGATGGGGGCGTGCACGCAATTCTAACACAGACGCAAATCAACGTCAATTAGTTTGACTCGCGCCGAAAAAGCGCTATGTTTTTATGTATTTAATTGTCAGAAAATCAAGAATTACGGCATTTCCATTTGGTTGATGACGTTCTGGAAAATGTTCTCCATAGCTGGACCGGCGAGGGTGAGCTTGACGATGATGCCGACAGCGAGTCCGACCAGACCTAAAACGATCCCGACGATCCCCAGGATAAAGCCGGCGGTCGCCAGCTTGGATTGGGAGGGCAGGCCCCCTTCTTCTTTCACCTTCTTTTTAGCGGCCAGGCCGAGGATCAAGGCCAGGATGCCGAGCACCAGACCAAAGGAACTGTTGAGAATGGGCAAGATGCAGCAGCTTGTAAAAATCAACAGCACGCTGAGGATCCCGGCGATGAGACTGATAATTGCCAACGGACTGGATTTTGAGGTGGGTTCATATTCCTGATCGATCATTTTTTACCTCCTGTTTTGTTATTCGTTCAAACTTGATTCCAGTATTCCTATATTAATCAATTAAACAATATAAAGTCAAATTCGTTCTTCTCAATAAAAAAACCGCCGGGAAGTCCGGCGGTTAGCAATTTCAGGTTTTGGTTTATTCGCAGCTGCCGCAGTCATCGCAGCCACAATCACCGCAGGAACTTGCTGCAAGGCCCTGACTGATTTCAGTCTCAGTGGCGGGGCGAAGATCGGAAATTTTGGTCTTAAAGACCAGGTCTTTGCCAGCCAGAGGGTGGTTCAGGTTCATCTTGACAGTCTCGCCAGTGATTGCAACTGCAACCCCGGTGAAAACGTGACCTTCGCCATCCTGCATGCGCATGGGGCGTCCCAATTCGATTTGGAAATCTTTCGGGAAGCTGCTCAAAGGCACTTCGATCTCCAATTCAGGATCGTATTGTCCATAAGCGTTTTCCGGCTTAACATGGACTTCCTTCTCATCGCCGACCTTCATTCCCTCGATCTGGCTTTCCAGACCTGGGATGATGTTGCCGTGACCGAAAATGAACTCGATCGGGCCTGCGTCAATTTCTTTTCCTTCAACCTCAAGGTTGTAATCCAACGTGACGACGACGTCTTTTCCAACCGATAATGTTTTTTCTTCTGCCATCAATAAACTCTTCTTTCCCCGGATCGTTTCAGGGTGATTCCGGTTTGATTTTTTGTTTCCCCATTAAGGGGTGGCCTCAAAAGGCGTCCTCATTATACTTCACGGAACCTGAAGCGCCAGTCTCGGGCGGTTTTTCTGATAGGACTCTTATATTGTCTATTTTGCCTTGATCGCGCCAAGGTGATTTTCAACCGTTTCCCGAAATTCTTTTTCTTCTTCGCTGTCGCTGAACGCATTTTTTGTGATGAAAATGTAGGTGGATCGATTGGCTTTGATGAAGATGATATATTGATCCGGTAGTTCTTGAACTTGCACCAATGCGTTCCAGGGATACTTCGTCGTTTCGTCACCCTTCGTCACCGTGATCCCGTTCTTGGTCACCTGCCAGGATGTATTTTCATCGCCTTCTGCGGATTGTCTGGCCTTTCGGCGAATATCGATCGGATTATAGATCAGGAAGAAAATAAAGGTGCCGGGTGGGATCAGGTAGAGCAGGAGTCGGTTGCTTTCGAGGCTCAACCAGCCCACGGCGAGTGCCAGGATCGTCGCTGCGGACATGATGCCCATCAGGATGAGCAGCACAACGGTGGCGGTGTTGAACATCGCAGCACGGCTGACAGCCAGGTAGTCTTTATATTTTGGTTTGAAATTATATTTCTGACGAGCCATAACCTCTTCCTTCGGCTACAATTTTGAGACTTTGATTATAACGGACAAAGTCGCTGAGGTATAATTTAATCAAAGCAGGTCAACAGAATTCAAGAGGAATAAAAATATGAAAATCAGTCCGCTTGCAGGCAAACCAGCCCCACCCGAATTACTGGTTGACATCCCCAAACTCATTTCAGCATACTATACCGAACATCCTGACCCGGACAATCCACTTCAACAGGTCTCTTTTGGCACGTCGGGTCATCGTGGGTCCTCATTTGACTGTGCGTTCAATGAAGATCATATCCTGGCGATCAGCCAGGCGATCGCAGAATATCGGACCAAACAGGGGTCATCGGGACCGCTCTATATCGGGAAGGACACGCATGGCCTTTCTGAACCTGCACTGCGCACGGCAGTTGAGGTTTTTGCGGCCAATGAAGTAGAAATCATGCTGCAGGAGGGGATGGGATATACGCCGACGCCGGTGATCTCACACGCTATCCTGACCTATAACCGCAACCGTTCCAAGGGGAAGGCGGATGGAGTCGTCATCACACCTTCACATAACCCGCCCCGGGACGGCGGCTTCAAGTACAACCCACCAAACGGCGGTCCTGCGGGCACGGAGACCACCCAAACGATCCAGGATCGGGCGAATGAGATCCTTCGGGATGGGTTAAAAGCTGTCAAACGCATGCGTTGGGAGAAAGCATTACATACAACGACGACGCATTTATACGATTATATAAAACCTTATGTCGATGATTTGAAAAATGTCGTCAATATGGGCGCCATCGCCGCTTCCGGGATCAAGATTGGTGCGGATCCTCTGGGCGGCGCAGGAGTCCACTATTGGGACCCCATCGTCGACACCTATGGGATTGATTTGGATGTTGTCAACCGTTCGGTCGACCCTACGTTTCGGTTTATGACGGTGGATTTCGACGGACAAATCCGGATGGATTGTTCTTCTAAGTATGCGATGGAATCGCTGATCGGACTTAAGGATAAATTCGACATCGCATTTGGAAACGATACGGATTTTGACCGGCATGGGATCGTGACTCCGGAAGTCGGACTGATGAATCCCAACCACTACCTGGCGGTTGTGGTTTTGTATTTATTCAGCAACCGGCACGATTGGTTCGATAGTGCCGAAGTCGGCAAGACAGTGGTCACCAGCGCGATGCTGGACCGGGTCGCTAAATCGCTGGGAAAGACCTTAACCGAAGTGCCGGTAGGGTTCAAGTGGTTCGTCCCCGGGCTGCTCGGCGGCACGCTGGGTTTCGGTGGAGAAGAATCAGCCGGGGCGTCCTATCTGCGTAAGGATGGCACCACCTGGACGACGGATAAGGACGGCATCATCCTGGATTTACTGGCTGCGGAGATCCTGGCCGTGACCGGGAAGGACCCCGCAGTGCATTATGCCGGCCTGGAAGAGAAATTCGGCAAGTCCTATTACAAACGCCTGGAAGCGCCCGCAACGCTGGCGCAGCGGGCGGTCTTTAAGAAATTGACCCCGGATATGGTCTCCACGGACACGCTGGCAGGCGAGAAGATCGAAGCCAAGCTCACCAACGCGCCCGGAAACGGTGCGCCAATTGGTGGGTTGAAGGTTGTCGCGGAAAACAGTTGGGTCGCCGTCCGGCCATCGGGCACGGAAGATATCTATAAGATCTATGCTGAAAGTTTCAAGAGCGAAGAACATCTGCAAAAAGTCCTGGATGAGGGTCAGGAGATCGTCAAAGACCTTTTCAAGCAGGAACTGGGATGATCGTTAACCCTTTAATTAATCAGTTAAAGGCCATCTCAAGTGGCCTTTTTTGA
Source organism: uncultured Chloroflexia bacterium (assembly GCA_963748065.1). Taxonomy (GTDB): domain Bacteria; phylum Chloroflexota; class Anaerolineae; order Anaerolineales; family Anaerolineaceae; genus Brevifilum. The sequence goes on from CAVVHL010000003.1 coordinate 248,769, forward strand.
TTCTTCGATTAAAATTTAACTATAGCTGGATTACATAAAAATCTATCAACAGGGAGTAAACGCAATGGCAGTCATCAATTCATTTGAAATCATCGTCAATCAATTTTTTCAGAGCCTGGGGGATTGGCTGCGATGGCCGATGCTGGCCTTCACCGCGCTGGGGATCGAGCAGTTCTTCATCCTGCTGCTGCCGATGATCTATTGGTGCTTTGACCAGGCTGTCGGTCTCAGGTTGGGGATCCTTTTCATGTTCAGTAACATGATCAATTCCTTTTTCAAACTGTTGTTTCACAACCCGCGACCCTATTGGATCAGCGATAAGGTGAAGGAACTTTATCATGAAACTTCCTTCGGGATCCCATCCAACCACGCCCAATTAGCTGCCACCGTTTGGGGCTGGCTGGCGGTTGAAGTGAAGAAGAAATGGTTTTCAATCGTCGCCATCTTCCTGATCCTCATGATCGGGATTTCGCGGCTTTATCTCGGCGCGCATTTCCTGAGTGATGTCCTTTTGGGCTGGCTGATCGGTGGGCTGTTGGTCTGGGCTTATGCAGCATGGTATGAAAAGGTCGCAGCGTGGATCGAAAAACTTTCCCTGGGGATAAAACTTTTATTGATCGTTGTGACTGATGCGGCGATGGGTGGGTTGGTTTATCTGGCGCGGTGGTTTGCCCGTTCCTGGCAGATGGACCCCGCCTGGGCAGACCGGGCCGGCGAGGTGGATCCCCTGAATATTGAAGGCATCTTCACGCTCGGCGGCACCTGGCTCGGTATGCTGGGCGGCTATCTCTTCTTGAACGAAACCAAAGGGCATTTCCAGGCCAACAAAGGCGGCTGGAAGCGTTTGGTGCGGTTCTTTGTGGGGTTGGCAGGTGTGCTGGTGTTGTATCTGGGATTGGGATCGCTGTTCCCGGACAACGCCGATTTCATCAGTTACGCGCTGCGGCTCGTTCGGTACACGCTGATCGGATTGTGGGTCTCCTGGTTCGCCCCTTTGGTCTTTGAGAAGATGGGATTACTTGAATTTGATCAGAAGAATATATAGATTGACTTTGGATCCAGCGATGTAGCTGTTGAAAAAATCGATAGAATGAAAAACGCCCCGGGACTTTACATCATCCGGGGCGTTTTTACGATCTTGGATTATTTGCCGACCGTATTGCTCTCAATCACATCCTGATACCAACTTGCGCTGGCTTTCGGTGTGCGTTTCCGGGCCGGGTCATCGAAATCGACATGGACCAGGCCGAATCGCAGGGAATAACCTTCCGCCCATTCGAAGTTGTCCATCAGGCTCCAGACATAATAGCCTTTGAGGTTGACGCCTTGTCGGATGGCGTCATGTGCAGCAAGAAAATGCGCCCGGAGGAAATTGATCCGTCCCTGGTCGTTCACGAACCCATTCTCATCGGCCGGTTCGCCCAGCGAGGTGCCGTTCTCGGTGATGAACATGGGTGGGTTGCCGTATTCCGATTTGAGTTTCAGCAATAGTGCGGTCAGTTGGGAAGGGCAGATCCCCCAGCCCTTACCGGTCATCCCCCAGCCGGGATCAACATTTGGTCTGGATTGGAGCTTCATCAGGCCGTGCGGAGAAAAGCCAACGACCTCGCCGAAATAGTAATTGATCCCCAGGAAGTCGATCGGCTGGCTGATGACATCGAGGTCTCCTTCCTGAACCTTCGGGGCCATCTCGCCGATCCACGCCATCAGGTCGGCTGGGTATTGGCCTTTGAAAAGTGGCCCCAGGTAGAGATGGTTAAGCATGTTTTCATCCCGCCAGGCTGCAGCCGCATCACTCGGGTCGTCCGACTCGGGTGTAAAGGTTGAAAGGTTCAGCACGATCCCGATCTGGCCGCGCAGCCCGGTTTCACGGAAGCGCTGCACCGCCCGGCCGTGGCTCAACAGCAGGTGGTGCGTGGCCTGGTAGGCATCGGCGATATTGGCGATCCCCGGGGCGAAGTTACCAAAGCCGTAGCCGAGGAAGGCGACCACGAAAGGTTCGTTATGGGTCGCCCAAAACGCCACCCGATCCCCTAACGCATCGAACATCACCTGGGCGTAATCGGCAAACCATTCAACGCTGTCACGGTTGACCCAGCCGCCCTTGTCCTGAAGTGCCTGGGGGAGGTCCCAATGGTTAAGGGTCGCCATCGGCTTGATGCCTGCGGCGAGCAGTTCGTCCACCAGACGGTCATAGAAATCCACGCCGCGCGGTTCCACCTGGCCGACGCCATCGGGCAGGATCCGCGGCCAGTTGATTGAGAAGCGGTAAGAAGGCAGCCCAAGTTCTTTCATCAGGGCGACGTCCTCCGGCATGTGATGGTAGTGATCGCAGGCGATATCACCGGTGTCGCCGTTCAGGATCCGGTAAGGTTGATGGGTGAAGCGGTCCCAGATGCTTTCGCCTTTACCATCTTCGTCCCAGGCGCCTTCGATCTGGTAGGAGGCTGTGGCTGCGCCCCAAATAAAATCCTTTGGAAATGAATATTGTGTCATGGAAAGTCCTTTTATTAGGTGAGGGCCCCATTACTGGGGTGTCCCATTACTGGGGTGTCCCATTACTGGGTGCCCCAATATATATTGGGATCGATCCCATTATAAACGATTTTGCGATCAATTTTTGGGGAGATTATAGATTTACAGGAATGCGATGTGGGTTTTCAATCGCCAGGGGGTATGAATTGGGTATAAAAAGCGTCAATTTGTGGGCGAGTCGCTTTTCGAGCGGCGCGTTCACGGATCAGGGCAAGGTTCCGAGCTGCCGCATCCTTACGGACTTCCGGTGAATGGAGTGCGGAAACGATCGCGGCCGCCAGAGCATCCGGGTCACGCGGGTCAACCAGCGCACCGTTAACTCCCGGTGTGATCCAGGCTTCAAGCGATTCAATCCGGCCGGCGACCGGGTAGCAGCCGCAAGCCATCGCCTCCAGCAGGCTGTTAGGTGTGCCGTCGTGGCTGCTGGGTGAGACAAACAGCAGCGCCCGTTTGAGCAGTGCCCAAAGGATCGGCTGGGGCAGGTGAGGGAGCAGAAAAGTGTTTTCGCTCACGCCGGCATTTTCGACCCAGGCCTGAACCTTTTTGATCCCGGCCAGGTTAGGGCAGATGAAAACGGTGTCCGGTGCGTCGGCCAAGACTTTCGGGATCGCTTCGATGAAAGTGCGATGATGCACCGAACCGGGACGCAGCCCGCGTGGGTTGACGACCCAGGCTTTTTCCGCAGGAATGCCATACGCTTCCGGTTGGAAAAGGCCTTCATCCGTTTTCAGGATGGCTTCCAGGTCCAGCCCGCCTGAGCCGGGGACCACCAGGGTGGGCGCGCTTTCGGCCAGGCCCCATTGATGTGCCAGTCGGATATCGCGTTCGGTGTCCGAAGTCAGCCCATCCGCGCGCTGCAGGCAGCGGCGGGTGTACTTGCGCATCCAGGGAGACCCCATGGCGTGCAGGGTCAGGTCATTACCCCAGGTGGCGGCCAGGAAGGGGATGCCCTTTGGCGTGAAGCTCCCCAGCATCCCCTCAAAAGGGATCCTGAGTGCATGCACCAGGTCGGGCTGGATGCGGTCTACGAAAGCCCGGTAAGGTTTGGCATAATGGCGCAAGGTTAGGGGGCCAATCAGATAGCGCATTCGCAGGAAGAGCGGGGAAAAACGCCGCAGCAATCCACGGATCGAAGAAACATGGTCAGGTTTTTCATTGACGACTTTATTGGTTCCCCCACCGCCAGCCAGTTGATTGAACGCAACCGGCAGCACCAGAAATTCCCGGATACCATCCGGGGGAGCACAGGGATAAGTGGAAACCAGGCTCACATCATAGTTCAGCGCCTGGAGGTTCCCGATCCAGCTCTGCGCGGTTGTGCTGCGGCCATCAGCGATCACCAGGATATGAGCTTTCACGCCAGGCTCCGTTCGATCGCATCCATGAAGACGGAAACCATCCGGTCGAGGTTGATCTCTTCAGCCACGATTCGGTAACTTTCAGCCCCCATCGTCCGCAGACGGGCGACATCCGAAAGTGCATCCTGCAGGGTTGTGGTGAGTGCGGCAACGTCATCAGCGGGAATCTGCCAGCCGTTGGCCGGACGGACCAGGTCGGTTTGTGTGCCGTCGGCTTCAGCGGCGATCACGGGCAGGCCGAAGCTCATCGCCTGCTGGATCGCCAGCCCGCCCGTGCCGGGCAGCACAAACAGGTCAGCCGCTTTGAACTGTTCATCCAATGCCTCACCGTAAAGGGCGCCGGTGAAAATTGTCGCCGGGTAAAGCGCTTTTGCCAATGCCTCAAGACGCGCTCGGTCCGGGCCGTCCCCGACGATCACCAGTTCCGGTTGATGTGAGGGAGGGAGGTCGGCGCAGGCGCGGATCAGGTTATCCAGATGTTTGCGGGCTTGCAGGCGGCCGACGAACAGCACCTGTATTTTTTGAGTATTGCTTGCGGGAGGTCGATTGGGCAAAGGGTGATCCGGCGGCGGTGTGACCGCGTTGACAGCGATAAAGATCCGGTCTTCGGGGAAACCAAGTCCGGCATATTCACCCGCGCCGGTTTGGCTGTAGGTGATCAGCGCGTCCAGTTGGGCAATGGTCTTCAGGCGGCGGCTGCGTCGCAGCCCGGCCAGCGGACCTGAGATGGGCGGCGCACCCAAACCCCAGCCAATCACGGGGCGTCCGTTCCTGTGCATCCAGCGGATGGCGGCGGGCGTCCGCAGGTAACGCGGGTTAGCTTCCACGATCAGGACGTCAGGGTCCCATTCGGCGAGCCAGTCCAGCAGGCCGACCTGATAGCAGAGATAGAAATTTCCGCGGAAGAGGTGCAGATTGCGACCCGTCACCAGTTTGGCGTCGTCCAACCGGGTCACCGGCTGGATCATTTCCTCCGGTCGCGGCTTTCCGGCAAAGACACTCAGTCTGCCATTGCAGGCGCGCCCCAGCGCGTTGAAAAAAGGGGCCCGGTAATTGGGCAGCACCCTTTGAACCAGCCCGACCTTGCGGTTGAAATCCGTCATCAATCCACCAACGCTTCCAGGTAGGACTCAACCATCTCATCCAGGCCAAAAGTTGATTCCGCCCTCTTGCGAGCGTTCACTCGGTAAATTTTGTTTTCGTTAAGGATTCTTGCGCAGGCATTTGCCAGAGGAGGGATGATGGGATCTTCCAGGCGCCAGTAGTCCGCACCATAAGGCACGACTTCGCCGGCGCCATCTCGGACGAGTTCGGCTAGTGCACCGGTGTCGTAGGCGACGACTGGCAGCCCACAGGCCAGCGCTTCGATCACGCTGTTGGGGCAGGCGGCGTTCAGGTCTGCGCTGAAAAGCACGTGCGCCGAACGGTCGATGGCGGGGATGGCCTCGCGCGGCACGATCCCGCGCCAGGTGATCGGGAGGTTTGGTGCCTGTTTTTCGGCTTCGGCTTTCAGTCTCTCGCTGACATCGCCCACCACCATCAATTCGACGTCGAGGTGGTGCTGCGAATGGACAGCTTGGGCGAGCTTTACGGCCGTGAACAGGCCGCGGGCGTAGCCGCCCGTTAGCCGGCCTTCCACCAGCAGGATCCGGAAATGGTCCTTGGGACGCTCCGATTCCCCTTGAGGTGTATATTGGCTCAAGTCAATCCCATTGTAAGTGACCTGGGTTGGGATCTCCGGTGTACCGTAGACCTGTTCCCACCAGGTCTGGCTGAACTCGCTCTGGTAGACGATCCGGTCGGCGATATTTCGCCGGATGGTGGACAGCAGCCAATTGTTGAATGAGGACTTCAGGGAGAGTTTCAGCGGTGTCGGTTCAACCTTGTGGTGCCAATTCATCCCGTCCAGGCGCTGGACGATCCTCGCACCGCGGCGTTTGGCCTGCCAAAGTCGGCGGAGGTGGCGCGTGCCGCCGATCACCAGGACGGCGGTGTTGGCCGGGTCGGTGAGATCAAAGGTATAGGGGATATGACGGCTTTCAAAGCCGTGGATCAATTTTGCTTCGAAGGAGACCATGCCCCCCAGGCCTTCCAGTTTGGGCACCAGGCAGATCTGGGGCGTCATTTCCGCGTGTCTTCCGGCCTGGGCCGCTGGCCGACGCATCGCGCGGGTGACCCGGCCCAAATCTCATATTCGCCGGTCGATTCCAGCAGCACGGCATTCGCACCGACCACGGTTCCTTCGCCGACTTTCAGGGTACCCTGTTTGCAGAGCACTTTGCTGCCCGGTGAGAGGATCACCTCGTCGCCGATCTCAATTCCTTCAAATTGGGAGGAATCGCTGGGGAGGTAAATGTCCGCCCGGCCGAGGGTTACACCCTGATAGATATGCACATTCGCGCCGATCCGGGATTTGCTGTGGATCACGACGCCGTGCCCACCGTGTTCGAGGATGAAACCGGGTCCGACCGGTACGGAAAGCGGGATTTCGGATCCGAGTAGTTTCAAAAGGAAGTAGGCCAGTTTGCCGATCAGTGGTTTCTGACGGGCGTAAACCAGCCGGGTGTAGAAATCCTGGCGGGCCATAACTTAGGCTTCCTCATAGGCCAGTAACGCCGCGACGATCTTCTCGGCGGCGTGTCCGTCACCATAGGGGTTGACCGCGCCGGACATCTCAAGATAAGCTTCCGGTACGTCCAGCAAACGCTGCGCTTCCGTGAAGATCTTATCCGGGTCCGTGCCCACCAGCTTGAGCGTCCCGGCCTCAACGCCTTCCTGGCGTTCGGTGCGTTCCCGCAGCACCAGCGTGGGGATGCCAAGAGAAGGCGCTTCCTCCTGGACCCCACCGGAATCCGTCAGGATCAGGGTGGCGTGCTTCATTAAATGAACCATCGGCAGGTAATCCATCGGCGGCAGGAGGATGATGTTTTCCACATCCGCCAGAAGTTTATAGACCGGTTCCTGAATATTGGGGTTGAGGTGAACGGGGTAGATCAAGGTGATCTCGTCCTGATATTCAGTCGCCAGGCGTTTCAGCGCCCGGCAAATATCTTGGATCGGTTCGCCGAAATTCTCCCGCCGGTGAGCGGTCACCAGGACGAGGCGCCGGTCACCCGGCTCCACGCCGGCGCGGGCCAGCAGGTCCACAGTAGCCTGTGGGGCGGGCTGTCGGGTGACGATCTGCAGCGCATCGATGGCGGGGTTACCGGTCACCACAATGATGTCGCCGGGGATACCTTCATGGAGTAAATTCTGGCGGTTATTCTCGGTGGGAGCGAAATGCAGGTCAGCCACCACGCCGGCCAAACGTCTATTGATCTCCTCCGGGAAAGGCTGCCACTTGTCAAAGGTGCGCAGGCCGGCCTCGACATGCCCGACTTTGATCCGGTTGAAGTAACCCAGGAGCGCGGCGGCCATCACGGTGACCGTGTCCCCCTGTACCAGCACCCAATCCGGGTTGAAGGACGCCAGAGCGGGGTCCAGGTCGGTGAAGATCCGGGCGGTCAAGGCGGCCAGGCTCTGGTCCGGGCGCATCAGGTCCAGGTCGATATCGGGAACGATCTGGAAAATATCCAGCACCTGGTCCAGCATTTCGCGATGTTGGGCGGTGACGCAGACACAAGTCTCAATCTTCTCCGAGAAGCTTTGCAGCCTTTTAATCACCGGCGCCATTTTCACGGCTTCGGGACGGGTACCGAAAATGGTCATTACACGCAGTTTGGGTTCCATGCGATTATTATACTTTAAGCTGATTGCGGCGACTTAAATTCTGCCATTGCGCGTAAATAAATATAAATAATCGCTTTTCCGACCCTTCCCGACCTATGATCACGGCTGGGGTTTGAATGCAAGAAGTAATAGAGAAAAGCAGATCCTTAATCAAGAAGAGTTGTTCCTTCCGATCAAACAAAATCGAATTTAATTTTGGACTCCGGTATGCTATACTTTTAAAATGCAACCTTCTGAATGGCAGGTTTGGGCAGATTCGCTTGAACGATGGGGACTGCAAAAGATGGCCTGTGCGCTGGTGGAACAGGCCCGTCCGCTCCTGCCTCTGATTGCACAGGTGATGATGGTTGGCACCCCCTTATTCAACAACGCCGGATCCAATGGGCGATATACCGCACTTGTTGAAATGATGATGGACGAAGATCAACTTTCTCGTTTTGGTCATTTCCTTAAGGAGCAAGCCGCATGACCTGGACAACGGTGGGTTGGGCGCTGATCGGCCTGGCGGCTGCGCTGCTGCTGGCTTTCACCTGGGTGATCCACCCCGGGAAATATTCCCTGCGTAAACGTCTCTTTGCAAAACATTTATCACGCGCCCAAGCGGCAACCATTGAACAGGGACGCCGCAGTCAGATCGTCCTCGGTCATACGCTTTGGTCCAGGACCTACTCAGGGTTGGGCCTGTCTTCCCTGGCGGGGTTGTCCGCCTTGCTGACACCGGAGAACCTGGTTGATGGGAAAACCACCGTCTCCACCACAGCCGGCACTCTGGCGGTCTTTGCCAACCAGATCCTTCAGGGGCGCTACCAGGATGGTTTCTCGGAAGATTTGCTGACTTCGAAAATTCATGCGACCGTTTACGGGCCGTCAACTTTCTCTTTCACGGCCGGGTTGATGTCCGACCTGAAGATGCGGCCCTACGGCACGCTGGTGCTGATGGGTGATTTCGGCGCGGAATCGGCCATCTCGATCAACAACATCCACGAGCAGTTGGGTGAGGCCTTTGTCGCGGCCGGGCGGATTGACGCCCAGGCGGCACTGTTCCCAAACGTCCCGGACATTCTGCTGGGTGAGGAGGTTTTCCTGGCCTCAGACCTGATGAAACCCGGTCGCGGCCATCAGGCTGCCGCGCTGACCGAAGACCTTCTCCGGACTGCCCTGATCGTCGCGTTGTTGATCGGTGCGATCCTGAAAGCGGTGGGTGTATTTTGAAGAAGCTCATCTTCGCCGCCATTGTCCTCCTGGTCGGGCTGACCGTCCTGGCCGGGTACTTCTTCCAATCGGAAATGGGCCCGGTACCGGCATTAGTGTTCGAATGGGCCTTGGTGCTGGTCGCTGTGGCCGGGTTGGTGGGCGTTGGTTATCTTGCCGCAGCACATGTGCGCAAGATCATCCGGCGCGATCAGGGGTATGGATACAGCATCGTACTCCTGGCTGCTTTCCTGCTGACTGCAATTGCCGGTTTCGTGTTGACGACAGACAGCCCTTTTTACAGAGATCTGATCCTTAACGTGCAGATCCCGGTAGAGGCGAGCTTATTGGCGATTTTGGCTGCGACATTACTTTACGCCAGCCTGCGCCTGATCCGCACCCGAGGCTGGACCGCGATGTCAATCGCCTTCCTGATTTCGACGATCTTTTCTTTGGCCGTGAACCTTGGCTTTTTCTGGACCACCGCCGATTTATTAGGTGACAAAGTCTTGAGTTTCTTCAAGCGGTTACCCCTGGTGGGGGCGCGCGGCGTCCTGATCGGGATGGCCCTGGGCGGACTGATAATGGGGCTGCGTTTCTTGTTTTCGATCGACCGGACGGGCGGTGAATCGTGATGGCGTATATCATCTGCCCGAAATGCGGTGCACATAATCCTCCGGAAGCGGAGGAATGCAGGGTTTGTCAGACTGAGTTGGCCGGAATCGAGCCAATAGAGGAACAGGACCTGCCGGAAACGCCGGAAGAACCAGGTGGTGAGTCATTTGATCTCTTTTCCGCAGAAGAAAAAGACTTGCCGGACCTGCTGCAGGGTCTGAGAGCGGAAGAGGACATCGAATTTGACCCGCAGGGACTGCCTGATATCAGCCTCGATGGTGAGGGCGATCAGCCTGCTTCAGGAGAAGACCAATCCGAAAGTGATGAAGATCAGACTCCGGAATGGCTGGAACAGGTACGCAAACGCGCCCAGGAGGAAGAGGACGCGACCGGTGAGATGATCCGGCGGATTTCCGCCGCACAGGATACCGTCACCGGCGGCAAGGATAAAAGTCAGCATGAGGATTTTGAATCCTGGCTGCAGAAATTACGCGATGAAGCCCGTGACCGGGTGGCCGGTGCTGAGGAATTGCCCGAAACCCCCGAAGAAGAGGAAACGGTCGACGACGAAGGGGTCGATGATGATTGGCTGGACCGGATCCGCAAAGCGCACGGCATTGTGGAACCGCAGGAAGGGCCGGACGCTGCCGGGCGGAGTCTGCTTGATTGGTTGGTCGCGCTGGAAGAAGAACATTCCGGGGAGAAAGAAGTTGAGCCGGAGACGCTTTCCGATGAAACCCAGCGTGTTGACCTGGGCGAGACATACCGACCGGAAGAGGCCACACGACAGGTACGTATTACGCCGGAAGTCAGACCTAAACCGGCGGCCCTGAACCTGACCCGGGAAGACCTGGCACAGGCTGACATGCTGGCAACCGTGATCGGCGATGAGAAAGTCGAGCGTCCCGTTCGACCGCAAATTTTCAAGGCAGGTGTGCGCTGGGCCAACGTGCTTTTCCTGATCGTGTTGATCGCCGGTCTTTGCGTTGGGCTCTTTACCGGCGGAACAGAGGCCTTCGCCTGGCCGCAGGCGCAGCCTGCGACGCGGGGTTTCCTGGATTGGGCTCGGTCGCTCCCGGAAGATGCCTCTCTATTATTCGTCTTCGATTACCAGCCGGCTTACGCCGGGGAGATCGAAAGGGTTGCGCAACCCGTCCTGGGGAAAATTCTGGATAAAACGACGACATTGACCATCGCATCGTCTTCCGCCAGCGGTTCGCTCCTGGCTGGATCACTGCTTGCAAATCATTCAGGTTTCGCTGTCACGGATATTGGCTATTTCCCGATTGAAAGCTTCGGCGCTTACGGCATCGCGACCGGATTAACAGCAGCACCTTCTTCGACCGATTTGCCTGCTGCCGGAACCGCATTGCTAGCCGGTCAATATCATGGCATCGTGATCCTTTCCGACACATTTGAAAGCGCCCAATCCTGGATCGAGCAGCTCAGCGCACGTGCGCCTGATACGCCGCTGGCTTTGATGGTGACCGCCCAGGCTGCTCCGCTGCTGGCGCCGTATTTCGATTCCGGGCAGATCGTGGGCGTCGCTGGTGGCCTTCAGGATGGCGTTACCCTGTCGCTCCTGACGGGACAGTCCGAGCTGGTCGACCACCGCTGGCGGGCCTACCAGGTGGGGATCTTTGTGCTGGTCGGCGCGCTGGTCCTCGGCGCGGTCTTTTCAACCCCGCGGACGTCTGCGAAGGACATGGGGGGTGAGCGATGAACCTGAGCCAACTGGCCTGGAGCGCCATCGGGTTCCTGTTGACCGTGATGGTCCTGAGCTACCTGATCGGGGATAACCTTTTCTTCCGTCTGGCGGCTTATCTCTTCATCGGACTCACCGCCGGCTATCTGACCGTGCTGCTTGTCAACCGGGTCTTGCTTCCGCATATGGTCCTGCCGCTGATCTCCGGTTCCGGTCCCGAACGGTGGTGGCTGCTGGTTCCCCTCGTTTTAAGTCTCCTGTTGCTGATCGGACAAATCCCAAGGTTGTCATTGGCTTCCCGCATCCCGCTGGCATTTCTGGCAGGGATATCCGCCGCGATCGCTATCGGTGGCGCGGTGTTTGGCACCCTGATCCCCCAGGCGAAAGCCGTGATCGGCGCATTTGACCCGGCAGTCATTTATCAGGCGCCGGAAGGACGTCTGGCTGCGGATCCTGGACGCCGTGGTGATGCTGCTTGGTGTGATCGGTACTTTGAGTTACTTCCATTTCGGGCGAAAATTAGGCCGGGCAAGGCGGAAGACGATACCAAACGCCCGTTAGCTTTGCAGGGAATGAGCAAGGTTGGTGAGATTTTTATCGGCATCACATTGGGGGCAGTCTTTGCAGGTGTTTTCTCCACAGCACTGCTGGCGTTGATCGACCGCCTGATCGCTATCGGCGATATTGTGACGCAGCTCCTGGGAGGCGCTTAATGGATGTCGCCAGTTATCCCCAGGTGGTGCTTGGGCTGGATATCGGCCGGATTAACACACGGGCTTCCCTGTTCGGCATCGTTGAAGGCAAATACCGATTTTTGGGTCAGGCAGCTGCACCCACCAGCTTGGGTGCGGGGCGGCACCTCGGTGAAGGCGTGGGGGATGCCTTGGAACGACTGCAAACAGCGACTGGCCGCAGGATCCTCAATGAAGACGGCAGCCTGATCCAGCCGGCAACGCTCACTGGTGATGGATCTGGACCAGATCTTTTTAGTTACGGACGTCGGCCCAAGGCTGCGCACGATACTTTTAGGCTTGACGGGTGAAGGGTCGCTCGCGGCGGGGAAAGCCTTGATCGGCTCGCTGCCGTTGGAGCTGGTCGGCGCGTTTGGGTTATCGGCACTTGGCTCCGATCCCGCGCTGATTAATCACCTGATCGACTTACAGCCGGAACTGATCGTGTTGACCGGGGGTGAGAATGACGGTGAATCTGAAGCCGTGGATGCCTGGGTAGAGCTGGTCCGAAAGATGTGTCTGCTGCTGCCTGCGGAAGCCAGGCCGGATGTCGTTTACGCTGGGAATCCCGGACTGAAGGAACGGGTCTCGCGAAGGTTGAACCGCATGTACCTGTCCATTACGTCCCGAACCTGATGCCGGAAACCGGACGTTATGATTTGGGACCTTCGCAAGCGCTGATCGATGCGGTTATCCGGATGAAGTGGCAGCTGAGTTTACCGGGCTTGAAGGACCTCTCCCAGATCGCTGGATACCGGTCTACGACGATGAGCCTGGGGGTGAACCGGATGATGCGTTTTCTCAGCCGGGCTTCCCTTGAGCCCGATTCACCCCGCGGTGTTGCCGCGCTCGATCTGGGTGGTGGTCACGTCGGACTCAGTGTCGGTTGGAACGGGGAATCCTTTGCAGTCACAGAACCTATCCATACCGGGGAAATCCTTGGAGATGAAACGACCTGGCAGGCAGGCGACTGGCGTTGGCTTTCAGAAGCCCTCCCACCTGATCAGGTTTTGGCGTATGCGGCGGCACGTTCAATGACTCCTTCCATTGTGCCGATCACGGCGGAAGAACTGGCGATCGATCAAGCTCTCGGGCATCGCTATTTGCGGAACGCGTTCCGATTGTTGAGGGAACGATATCCGGATTTCCGAGGGATCTCTGACACCGGCTTGGCGACTCACCTCGAACCGATTATCGTCAGCGGTGCGCTCTTCACGGAGGCACCCTTCCCCGGCAAAACCATGTTGATGGTTCTGGACGCACTCCAGCCGCACGGCGTGACGACCATCGTGCTTGATCGCTATCAATTGCTGCCGCTCCTGGGGGCAGTGGCGCAATCCCTGCCCATCCTCCCTGTGCATCTTCTCGAGACCGAGGTCTTCCAGAGCCTGGGTACGGTGATCGTGCCTGATAGTCCTGCCGCAGAAGGTGAACACGTGCTGACTGTGGAGGTGCAGAAGGAGACCGGGAACAATTTCTCGGTGGATGTGACCCAGGGCACGCTGCGGCGGCTTGTTGTGCAGGTGGACGAAACCGCGGTCTTGGTCCTGAAGCCGACCCGGGATACGGATGTGGGTTTTGGCGGCCCGGGTATCGGCGGGAAGCTCAAGGTGACCGGCGGCGCGCTGGGCGTTGTGATGGATGCCCGCGGGCGGCCTTTAGCCTTGCCGGAAGACGATGAAGCGCGGGTGGCTCTGCTCCAGCGCTGGCAATGGACCTTAGGGGGCTGATATGCCGATCTTTCTTGACGTTTTGCAGGTTTCTCCCCATACAGTCATTCAGCGCACCCGGAAGTTGACAAAGCCCGGAAAGGTGTTGGCGTCCCTGGGGGACGCCGTCCGGCCGAACGACATTGTCGCCGAAGTCGCGTTCCCGGCGGAAGTGATCACCCTGGATATTGCCCGAGGGTTGGGTGTTTCCATTGCGGAAGTGGATACCTGTGCACTGCGTAAACCTGGCGATATCTTAAAGGAAGGTGACCTGATCGCTCAGTGTGAAGGGACCCTGACTCGGTTGGTCCGCTCGCCGGTCGACGGGACATTGCTGGACATCAGCCGGGGGAAAGCGGTGTTGGCTTCAGGCCGCCGGATTGATTCCCTTCGGGCGGGCATGATCGGCGTGGTGGAAGATATTTTCCCCGAATACGGCGTCCAACTGCGGGTGGAGGGACGGCTCGTACAAGGCGCTTGGGGCAACGGACGGTTAGGAGAAGGGACGCTGCGAGTTCTGGCATCTGAGTCGGTGGATGCAGAGGAATTTGACCTGGCTGCCGGAACGATATTGGCCTTAAATTCGCTCGATGACCCGGCATGGTTTGAGCGGGTTCAAAAGTATGAATTGTCAGGAATTGTGGCGGGGTGGATGACGCTTGAATTGCTCGAAAGGGCGGCGGGGTGCCCGATTCCCGTGTTGGTGCTCTCCGGTTTCGGTGAAGGACAAATGGATCCTGTAACCATGGAACTGCTATCTGCAAAAGATGGCGAAACCTGCTGCCTCAACACGACGCCGGCGGATCTCTTCCTGGGCCAGCGACCGGAATTGATCATCCCCTCGGAGAAGGGGAAACCCAAGGAAACTCTCGGTTTCCGAGCAATGCTGACGCCCGGCCAGCGCGTCAGGATCCTGACCGGCGCGGCAAGAGGACAAAGCGGGAAAGTTGTCAGTCTGGAAAGCCCACTCCTGTTCGAATCAGGGCTAACCTTTCCGGCTGCAACAATCGATCTGTTGGACGGTAAACAGATCCAGGTACCGCAGCAGGACCTGGTGATCCTGAGTTAACGAACTGGCAATGAAAAGGGGGAATGGTTTGAGAGAGTTTCCAATTATTCTGCAGTAGCTGAAGGTGTGGGCGTGGGGGTATTGATCAGCGACCCGAGCAGCCAACCCGTTTCGTCTAACTCGGTCCGAATCTGGAACCAGCGTGTGTTGCCATCGAGATATTCATTCAACAGCACCACCTGGTCGCCATCGTTGACGTAAGTGACGATCGGGGAACTGAAGCTGGGCTCATCACGCACAACCGCACCGTTTTGTGCAATGACCACCCCGTAAACCTCAGTTGGTTCGGGGGTCGCTGTGACCGTGACGGTGCTGGTGAAAGCCTCGGTATGCGTTGGGCTGGGCGTCGGCTGCAGGGTGGCAGTCGGGATGACAGTTGCTGTTGCCGAAGGTTCGGCTGCTTTAGGTGAGGGCGACTCAACCGGTTCAGTTTCCTCGATGGATTGGGTTGGTGTCACTGAGATATCGGGCATCAGCCAGGGGAGGTTGAGTTGATCGTTATAGAAAAGCGTGGCTGTCAGCAGGGCCAAAGTGAGCACCAGTGGAATCAGGCCGAACAGCCAGCCAGTCAGAGCCCGCGGAGCGAACCCGATCAGGATGAAGGTGAAGATCGCTGTGACCAGCGCCAGGCCCAAATGCAGCAGTGCGACGAGTAGTGCGCCTGGCCAAAGCTGCTGATGACCTGTCAGCATGCCAAATCCGGCCAGAACCACCGGCAGGAGGATTTCATAAGACAGCAAAGCACCGGCCAACCGGGGAAGATGATCTTCCCGGAGAAGGACGAAGGAACAGATGAATGCGCTCCCGACCACGACGGCCAGGTTGAGCCAGTAGGGCGCCGAGAAGTGAATCACAGGAAGGCGTGAGATGGCGGCATCCGGTGCAAGCCATCCGGTGAGCATCCCAAAGCCGAAGGCCAGGATCAAGCCGGTCAACAGGCTGAGCAGGGATTTGACCGCGGGGCCGATTTTCTGACTGGCCGGCAGCAGCGCCAGGTTGAAGATGGGACTGTTGAATGGGAAAAGGACGATGGCGACGATCAGCAGCACCGGTTCATTGAAGTAAATCGCTGCGCCTGTTGCCAGTGGGCCGAGTAAGGAAAATAAGAAATATCCGAGCGTGGGCCCGGTCAGTTTGAGCAGGGATTCCAGCAGGATCTGCCATTCGGCCAATGAAGCTGCACGCGGCATGCGGCGGAGGTGCCGCTGCCGGGCGGGCGGCAGTTCGTGGATGTCATCGGGTAATGGTTCGCTGCTTGGCAGGCTCATTGAGCATTGCTCCTGGTTCCATCGCAATAGGTCAGGTTGGGAAGGATCGTGTAATTCCATTATAATATAGACCAGCCTGTGCGACAGGTAACGGGGCGAAAGACGCAGCGGATATCGACAGACACTGATTAATATTCGATCACCTAAGGTAAAATAGGGTCAATGTTAAAATCAAATCGAAAAATTTTTTTACTTATATCATTACTGATGGTCCTGGGGACTATTTTTTCGGCCTGTAAACCAGACACGACAAGCACGCCCACGCAAATTTTAGAAACCGCTGCGCCGACTGAAATCATGGTCACGGAAGCGCCTACCGCCACACCAGGCGTTCCTTCTGTCCTTCTCGTCATTTCTCCGGATGCCGACCCGGTTGCCGTATCCCGGACGCAGTCGACCCTGGAGACGCTGGCTGGCGGTTCCTCTCTGGCGCTGACTGTCGTCAATGCGCTGAGCGCCGAACAGCTCACAGAGAACGTTAAAATCGTGGTGGGGGTCGGTGAAGGCATTGATCTGGCCGGGTTGGCGCCGAGTGCACCCTCGATCCAGTTCGTGGCTGTCGATCAGCCTAATACAGTTGCCGGCGCGAACTTGAGCGTGATCGGTGATCCGGTAAGGGATGAAGAACGCCGGTCCTTCATGGCCGGTTACCTGACCGCGTTGGTTTCCTCGGATTACAAAGTCGGCGGGATCGTGCCTTCCGACATCCCCTTGACCACGGAATCGGTCAACGCTTATGTGATCGGGGCGCGGTTCTTCTGCGGGCTGTGCAACCCGAAATATCCGCCCTACAACGCCTTCCCGCAGTGGGAGACCCTCCCGACCGCCAATGCCCAATCAGGATTCCAAACTGTCATAGACGGCATGTCAACCCTCGGGGTGGAAGTGGTCTATATTCATCACGATCTGGTCACACCGGATTTGTTGAATTATCTTTCGGAAATTGGCATGGAAGTCGTCGGTGGGGGAAGCCCGGATAGGATGAGAAACAACTGGGTTGGAACGGTTGCCCTGGATCCCGGCTCGGCGCTGGAAGAAATTTGGCCCGAGCTTGTCGCTGGAACCGGTGGGCAGCAGGTTCCGAATGCGATTCTTTTGACCGATCTCGACGCCGGTCTGCTCTCCGAAGGCCGCCAGCGGATGTTTGATGAAATGGCTGCCGATCTGGCAAATAACTTAGTATTGCCTGAAACCGTTCCTTAATATAATATTATAAATACACGGGAAGGGAATTACTCGGATGGGTTGCCTTGGAAAGGTTCAGCGGTGGCCTGACCGGGTTGCGATATGCCTTCTCGGCGAAGAACTTTTACAACCGTCAGGGCGATGATCTTCAGGTCAAGCCAAAACGACCAGTGATCGACATACCAGACATCCAGGGCAAACTTATCCTGCCAGGTGATAGCGTTCCGCCCGTGCACCTGCGCCCAGCCGGTGATCCCGGGCAGGACATCATGGCGCCGAGCTTGTTCCGGGCTGTAGAGCGGCAGGTATTGGATCAGCAGCGGCCGAGGACCGACGAGACTCATCTCACCCCTAAGCACGTTGATGAGTTCGGGCAGTTCATCCAGGCTGGTGGAACGCAGAAACCGGCCCAGCCGGGTCAGCCGTTGATCGTCCGGTAGCAGGTTGCCCTGGCTGTCACGCTCATTCCGCATCGTGCGGAACTTGTAGATCGTGAAGACCTCGCCTTTATAACCGGGACGTTCCTGCCGGAACAGGAGTGGGAATCCCAACCGGATGGCGACCAGGATGCTGAGAACGAGCATCACGGGTGCGAGAAGGACCAGGGAAATGCAGGTCAGCAGAAGGTCGAACAGGCGTTTGACAAGCGGCGTCCCTTTAGGCAATAATTTAGGTGTCATTATTAAAAGGATTGTACCAAAATTGGAGCAATAATTTTCAAGAGGTTTCTGGGTCACAAGCTAGGGTTGTTATCAGGAAAGGAACTAGGATGGATGAGCGAATTCTGATTATTGAGGACGATGAAGAAATCTTGCGTGTGCTAAAACGCGTCTTGACCTATGAGGGTTATATTGTGGACACAGCCCTGACCGGTCAAGCCGGGTTGACCCTGGCTCACGAGCAGATGCCCGACCTGGTCGTTTTGGATTGGATGCTGCCCAAGATGGACGGTTTGGAAGTTTGTCGGCGATTGCAAAAAATGGGTAACCAGCCCATCCTGATGTTGACCGCTAAAGACACCACGCAGGACAGAGTTGAAGGACTGGACGCCGGCGCTGATGACTATGTTGTGAAACCCTTTGAAATCGAAGAACTTCTGGCCCGCATCCGGGCTTTGCTGCGGCGCACGGCTGCCGACAGGGTGAAGGTGCTTGAGTTTGAAGACCTGAAACTGGACAGCAGCACCCGTCAGGCGATCAGGGGGGATCGTGAAATTGAGTTGACCGCCAAAGAATATGACCTTCTTGAACTCTTTATGCGCCATCCCAGGCAGGTCATGACCCGTGAGGTGATCTTTGACCGGGTTTGGGATTACGACTTCGGCGGTGAAAGCAACGTTTTGGATGTTTATATCCGTTACCTTCGACAGAAACTGGAAGAGGAAAATGAGCCCCGCCTGATCTACACCGTCCGTGGTGTTGGATATGTGATGCGGGAACCTGAAGAGTAAATTCCAGTATGTCGCTTCGCCTTCGACTCACATTGATCTATACTGGCTTGCTGAGCGGCGTAGTTCTCCTGCTCAGTGTTGTCGTGTATTCCATCGTGAGTGTGGTCCTGATCAATGAGGTCGATTCGACCCTCCAGCAGACGTCAGACCATTTCATTGGACAAATGCGGGCAGACTCACTTGGTGAGATTGCCATCGATGAAGACGACCTGAACATCTCCGATGTAATGTATTACCAGGTTTGGTCGGAATCTGACCAAATCCTGCTTTTTTCAGACAACGCCTCCGGTTTGACCACGGCGCTGGATCCGGAAGGTCTCGCTGAAAAAGAACCTATCTTCAGTGAAACGACCATCCGAGGCACTCCTTTCAGAGTGTTGTCCGTTCCTTTGGTTGTGAATGACAAGGCTTCGGGCTGGTTACAGGTGGCGACAACCGTGACGAGTCTCCGCTACACCCAGCGGCTGATGCAGATCGTGTTCGGTATTGCTGCGCTGTTCGCCATTATCATTGCGGGTGTGGTCGGGTGGCTGGTCACTGCCCAGGCCCTGGAGCCGTTGGAAACCATGGCCCAGGTGGCAACCCGGATCACCAGTACGGACGACCTTTCACAGCGGATTCCAGTCACACCCGGACGGAACGATGAGATCGGGGAACTGATCTTGACGTTTAACCAGACCCTGGTGCGGTTGGAAAGAATGTTCAATGCGCAGCGGCGGTTCCTGGCAGATGTCAGCCATGAACTGCGGACGCCCCTGACTGTGATCAAAGGTAATGTGGGTTTGATGCGGATGGTGAACGAAGTTGACGAAGAATCACTGACCAGCATTGAATCCGAAGTGGATAGGTTGACCCGTCTGGTCGGCGACCTTTTAATGATGGCCCAGGCGGAGACCGGCCGCATGCCGTTGATGTTCGAGCCTGTAGAATTGGATGAACTGGTTTTTGAAGTTTTCGAACAGATGAAAGTGCTTTCCGAAGGGGCGCACGAAATTGAAATCGAAAATATTCAACCTGTTCTTGTGACCGGTGATCGGGATAGGTTGAAACAAGTCTTGCTCAATCTGGGAAGCAACGCAATTAAGTTTTCGGGCGAAGGTGGCAAAATCAGCCTTGACTTGACGGTGAGCAATAATTGGGTCAGGGTGGATGTGATTGACCATGGCCAGGGCATCCCAAAGAGCGAAGTTCGACATATTTTCGAACGGTTCTATCGGGGGGATAAATCTAGGACCCGGACACGAAAGGACAGCGGTTTTGGCTTAGGATTGCCGATCGCCTATTGGATCATACGCAACCATGGCGGCAGGATCGATGTGGATTCGAAAGAGGGGGTGGGGACCACTTTTACCGTCTGGCTGCCGGTTTCACAAGCCGAGATTCCGACCCGGCCGCTGCGTAACACGTCGATGGATGAAGAGTAACAGGTAAAAAATTCCTTTAAATTTGATTAGCCTATATAGGCGCGAATAACGTATAACGGAGCTTATTTGTAGTGTGCGCTTAAAAGAAGAGCACACCCGTAAAAGATTGTTTGAATCACATAATTTTCATGAGAATCAAGGTTGATTCGTCTTGACCTTTGGTGCAGAATCGGATAGACTCATAAATCGCACTGCAACCGAATATACCAAAATAGATAGCCTTGCGTTTAGTTTTAGGCTTTGGTATAATCGTGCAGTCTTATGGCGTTTTGTTCCTTAAAATGGCAGTGATTTCTGCCGATGTAGCTCAATGGTAGAGCAATCGCCTTGTAAGTGATAGGTTATGGGTTCGATTCCCATCATCGGCTCAAGTTACACGTTTGCGACCGGGATTGATTTCAGCGAAACGATCCCGATCTCGAGCGGGCAACACACTCGCTTGATCCAGGACGGTTACCCAAGTGGACAACGGGGACTGACTGTAAATCAGTTGGCACAGGCCTTCGGTGGTTCGAATCCACCACCGTCCATTACTGGCAGCCTTACCGGCGCCAGTCGGATCGGCTGCCCTCATAGCTCAGTCGGTAGAGCGCATTCTTGGTAAGAATGAGGTCATGGGTTCAAATCCCATTGAGGGCTTTCTGCCGAAAAAAGGAATGAAATATAAGGACGAGGCTTTTAACAAAGGAGAAAGGTATATATGGCCAAGGAAAAATTTGATCGCTCAAAACCGCACCTCAATGTGGGCACCATGGGACATATTGACCATGGGAAGACCACGCTGACGGCGGCGATCACAAAAGTACAGGCATTGAAAGGCTTTGCGGATTACCGCGCCTTCGATACGATCGACAATGCGCCGGAAGAAAAAGAACGCGGCATCACGATCAACATCGCCCATGTGGAATATGAGACGGATAAACGTCACTACGCCCACGTGGACATGCCCGGACACCGTGACTACATCAAGAACATGATCACGGGAGCGGCGCAGGTGGATGGCGCGATCCTGGTGGTGGCGGCGCCCGATGGTGCAATGCCCCAGACGCGAGAGCACGTGCTGCTGGCGCACCAGGTGGAAGTGCCGAGCATCGTGGTATTCCTGAATAAGATCGACATGATGGATGACCCGGAACTGCTCGAACTGGTCGAGATGGAACTGCGCGAGATGCTGAACGGCTACGGCTTCCCCGGTGATGATCTTCCGATCATTCACGGGAGCGCCCTGCAGGCACTGCAGTCGGATTCGACCGACCCGAATGCACCGGAATACCAGTGCATCAACGACCTGATGGAAGCGGTGGACAACTACATCCCGATGCCGGAACGCGAGATCGACAAGCCGTTCATGATGCCGATCGAAGACGTGTTCTCGATCAAGGGCCGTGGCACGGTGGTGACCGGCCGTATCGACCGTGGTGTGATCCACACCGGTGACCCGGTTGAGATCGTGGGTCTGCAGGAAAAGAGCATGAACTCGGTTGTGACGGGCGTGGAGATGTTCCACAAACTTCTGGACGAAGGTATGGCGGGCGACAATGTTGGTTTGCTGCTGCGCGGTATCGGACGTGAGGAAGTGGAACGCGGTATGGTGGTTGCCAAACCCGGCAGCATCACCCCGCACACGAAGTTCGAAGGTGAAGTTTACGTGCTGACCCGCGAAGAGGGTGGACGCCACAGTGCGTTCTTTACGGGCTATCGCCCGCAGTTCTTCATCCGGACGATGGACGTGACCGGCACGGTGACGCTGGCCGAAGGCACCGAGATGGTGCTGCCTGGCGACCGTGTGACCATTGAAGTTGAATTGATCGTGCCTGTGGCATTGGAGAACGGTTCCCAGTTCGCCATCCGAGAGGGTGGTTTGACAGTTGGCGCCGGCGTGATCTCCAAGATCATTGAGTAAGCATTTTTTGAAGGAAGGATAACATGGTTGCCCCGGTCAAAGGGGCAGCCATGGTAAAATACACATGGCAAAAAAGAAAGGTGTCCGGCCGGTTATCACGCTCGAATGCACCGAGTGCCAGGAGCGGAATTATACGACGGAAAAGAACCGTCGCAATGATCCCAGCCGGATGGAGTTGAAAAAGTATTGTCCGCGATGTAGAGAACATACGCTGCATCGTGAGGTGAAATAAAGTTGTTGAGGTAAGGGACGCCCAAAGGTATGGGCTTGCCTCACAACTCGCACAGGCCAGTAGCTCAATTTGGCAGAGCACCGCTCTCCAAAAGCGGGGGTTGTGGGTTCGATTCCTACCTGGCCTGCCTGGAATTTTTCAACGCCGTCTATTTTGGGCGGCGTTTTGGACGTAAACAAGGAGTGACTTGTGGCGCCGAAGAAAAAGAAAGAAAGCATCGGTAAAAGGATCAAGCGATTCTTCCGTGAGACGGTCGGTGAACTGCGTAAGGTGACCTGGCCCACGCCCGAAGAAGCTTGGAAAATGACCCGGATCGTTTTGCTGGTCATGATTGTTATGGCCGCCGTGTTGGGTTCATTGGATTTCGGTTTTTCAAGATTGATCTCCTTCCTGGTGAACCTCTAAAGGTTTTCTCGGGAGAGAGGCAGGTAAGTTTTTATGGCAGCGACAGAAAATCCAGAAGAACAGGTTCCGGAAGAAGAACGCGAAGAAACCGCAATTGAAGCGGAAGAACTCGACGCGCCAGCGGACGATGCTGCCGATCAACTTGAAGAGCTGAATGAAGCGGCAGAAGAGATAGCTGATGAGGCTGTTGAGGAAGCAGCGCAGGAAGAGGAAGAAGCACCTTCATCCGAGCCCGCCGATGAACCAGAAGCTGAGGCTGAAGAAGAGGCCGAAGAAGAGGCCGATGATGGCCGCGGCTGGTTCGTGGTCCATTGCTATTCCGGTTATGAGAACAAAGTCCGGCATAACCTCGAGCAGCGGATCGAATCCATGGGCATGAAGGAAAAGATCTTTGATGTGGTCATCCCGACCCAGGAAGAGATCGAAGTGAA
Organism: uncultured Chloroflexia bacterium; assembly: GCA_963748065.1. Classification (GTDB taxonomy): domain Bacteria; phylum Chloroflexota; class Anaerolineae; order Anaerolineales; family Anaerolineaceae; genus Brevifilum. Next base: position 271,709 of record CAVVHL010000003.1, read on the forward strand.
GGATGGCAAGCGCCGCTCGATCGAACGGCATGTCTTCCCCGGCTATGTTCTGGTCAACATGATCATGAGCGAAGAATCATGGTATGTGGTCCGCAACACCCCTGGTGTGACCGGCTTCGTTGGGATGGGCAATGACCCAATCCCCCTGCGGCCGGAAGAGGTCTCACAGATCCTGCGCCGGATGGAAGCCGAAGCGCCGACCATCAAAGTCACTTACAAACCCGGCGAGACCGTGCGCATCATCGATGGACCTTTCAATGACTTCCACGGTACCGTTGATGAAATTGATATGGAACGCTCAAAAGTCCGTGTGATGGTGAACTTCTTCGGACGTTCAACACCGGTTGAGCTCGACTTCTTACAAGTCGAGAAAATATAAACGCTCGTTTTAGAACATTGTGGGAGGGTTTTAGAACCCGTTTGAACCACAAAGGAGTATTCAAGTGGCAAAGAAAGTAAAAGCGATTATCACGTTACAAATCCAGGCTGGCAAGGCTAATCCGGCGCCCCCGATTGGTCCGGCTTTGGCACAGCATGGTGTCAATATTATGGCTTTCTGCAAGGACTATAATGGCCGCACCGCTTCACGTGCCGGCGAGATCATCCCTGCGGAAATCACGATTTTCCAGGACGGATCCTTCCGTTTCAAACTGAAATCACCGCCAGCCGCAATCCTGCTTTGCAAAGCAGCCGGGATTGAAAAGGGCTCCGGCGAGCCTAATCGCGAAAAAGTTGGCACGGTGACCCGTTCGCAGGTGCGTGAGATCGCGGAACAGAAGTTCAACGATATGAACGCTAACGACATCGAAGGCGCCATGCGCCAGATCGAAGGTACCGCCAACAACATGGGTATCCTTGTCGTCGAGGATTAATTTTTTATTTCGTGGGAGGGTTTTATAAACCCGCTAACACCACAAAGGAGTTTTCATGGCAAGTCACGGAAAGAAATATCGAGAAGCGATTGCGAAAATTGATCGCGAAACCCTCTACGAGCCGCTGGAAGCGCTCAAATTGCTAAAAGAGGTCAGTTTTGCTAATTTTGATGAGACCGTAGAAGTTCATGTTCGGACCGGTCTCGATCCCCGGCAGGCCGACCAGCAAGTCCGCGATGTGGTTGCCATGCCCAATGGGCTTGGTAAATCAGTGCGGGTGATGGTCTTTGCCCAGGGTGAGGCTGCTGAAGCAGCTAAAGCAGCCGGCGCGGATTTCGTCGCCGATAATGATGAGATCGTGAATAAGATCCAGGGCGGCTGGACGGATTTTGATGTCGCCATTGCCACACCGGACATGATGGGCACCGTCGGTCGCTTAGGCCGTGTGCTTGGCCCTCGCAGTCTGATGCCGAACCCGAAAGCGGGTACGGTGGTCTCGATGGACCAGATTGCAGACGCGATCAAAGAAGCCAAGGCAGGACGGATCGAATTTCGTCTGGATAAGACCGCGAATATCCATGTCCCGATTGGCAAGGTCTCCTTCACGGCAGAACAGTTGGATGAGAACCTGCAGGCCTTTATGCTGGCCCTGCGACAGGCACGTCCGGCTGGCGCCAGCGGCAATTTCATCCGCCGGCTAACCGTTACATCCTCGATGGGGCCCGGGATCAAGATCGATCCTTATGCTTCGTCGTTGACTTTGTAAAGCAAAACGTTTGTGTTATAATACATGACGCAAACCTGACAAGTTAATATCGATAATTTCTTCGCTGAAGAAAGCAGGTGCTCCGTCAGGAGCTTAATACCCCGCCGAGGTGAAGGCAGAACAGCAATCGGATACCGGAAGGTATTTTGAACCGAAGTCTTTGCCTCAGCGGAAAATTGAGGCAAAGACTTCAATATTTAAGATACTAAAACCGGAAGGAGGTGAACAAATTGGCGTTTACTCGTAAAGAAAAAGAAGCTATGGTCGCCCAATATAAGCAATGGGTAGAGGAAAGTTCGGCTTTCTTTATTGTTGCTTATCAGAACATGGGTATGCCCGCCGTTGATGACGCCCGGCAGAAAATGCGTGAGGTGAACAGCGAATTCCATGTCGTGAAGAATCGATTGTTCAGACTGGTTCTGAACGAAATGGGACTGGAATACGACGACGGATTCTGGCAAGACAACAATATGGTCAGTTTCGCGTTTGGTGATGCTCCTGCAGCAGCTAAAGTACTTAGTGATTTAGCCAAGACAAATGTCTTTGATATCCGCCTGGGCTATATGGACAATAAGCAGCTCAGCGCGAGCCAGGTGAAAGCATTGGCCGATCTCCCGACTCAACCCGTTATGCGTGGGATTTTGTTGGGTACCATCATGGCCTCCGCAACCAAACTTGTACGCACTTTGGCTGAACCGGCTCGTTCGATGGCCGCAGTTGTCAAAGCCTTCTCAGAAGAAGGAAAGGCTGCCGAAAGCGCTGCCTAAGAGAACACCGGCACGATCATTGTGCTGGATTGATTGAATTTTAGAAAACACATACATTTTTAGGAGAATTGAAAATGGCTGAATTAGAAAAATTAATGGATCAACTTAGCGAGCTGACCGTTTTGGAAGCCGCTGAACTCGTCAAGATGCTGGAAGAAAAATGGGGCGTTTCCGCTGCTGCCCCCGTGGCCGCCGTTGCTGCAGCCCCCGCTGCTGGTGCTGATGAAGAAGCCGAGGAACAGACCGAATTTGACGTCATCCTCAAGGGACCTGGCCCCAAGAAAATTGAGACCATCAAGGTCATCCGCCAGCTCACCAGCTTGGGCCTGGTCGACGCCAAGAACATGGCCGAAACCGCAGACTCCAAGATCCTCGAAGCCGTTGGCAAAGATATCGCCACCGACGCCAAGGAAAAACTCGAAGCCGCCGGCGCTGAAGTCGAACTTAAGTAATACAATTTCCGGTTTAGAACAAAAAGCCCCGTCTTTTTAGAAGGGGCTTTTTTGTTAAGCAAAATTCCCCGGTCAGTAATGACAGGGGAATGGTTTATAAAAATAGGTGTGGATCAGCCTTTTAGCTTCCGGATCACCAGCACCACTTTGCCCTGTACCTGGACCTGGGCAGGATTGTCGATAATGATCGGGGCCATTGTGGGGTTAGCGGGCTGCAGTCGGACTTTGCCGTTTTCCTGATAAAAATATTTCAGCGTGGTCTCGTCACGATCGGTGAGCCAGACGGCCACCATCTCGCCGTTGTCCGCTCGGGTCACCGGGCGCATCACGACGATATCGCCATCGTTGACCATCGCGTCAACCATGGAGTCACCCTGGACTTCCAGGGCGAACAGGTCGGCTGTTTTCTCATGAGTGGGGAGCAGGCTGCGGGCGATATCGATCCCTGTTTCCTGGTCATAGTAATTGAAATCAGATGTGGGGACGGGGACGGGTTCGCCAGCCACGATCCGGCCGACGACCGGTACGCTGAACATGTCGGTGATCGCCTGGGCAACCTGGACAATATTGCCTTCCAAAGTGCGCACCAGACGAATGCCCCGGGAGACATTGCTTTCCCGTTCGATATAATTCATTTCTTCGAGTTGGTTGAGGTAGTAATTCACAACGGAGGTTGAGCTGATGTTGGTATTCTCACCGATCTCTCGAATAGAAGGTGGGAAGCCATTCTCACCTTGAAATTTTTCCAGGAATTTGAGGATCTTTTTATGCCTTTCGCCCAGACCTGCTTTCTTCCTTGCCATCATCTCAGGCTCCTTACTCTTGGACCGACTTAGAAGTCGCTCATTTGTGCTAATAATTATAAAATAATGATACACGAACATCCGTTCGGTGTCAAGTAAGGGGTCTATTCTTTTAGACAGGTTTTATTTACGAAACGGTCGGATTTTTCAAGAATGCTCTCAAAAAAGCGGAATTTTAGTCCCAAGCGTACGGGCATGACGGCAGGTCAAGCAGATCTATGGCAGACCGCCATTTGGGCTCTACAATAAGATACCTGCACTTCTTGGGATTAAGTGCAACAACGATCTTTACATCGTGGCCTCGAAAAGTAAAATAAAATGAATACTCCTTATTTATGATGTATTCGATGACTTTTTGTTGAGACAACATCCAGTATGTGCCATCAACTGTCTTGCCCCCTAGAAACTGAAGCCTTTGGCAGTAATACTCATGCGGAATTTTATGGATACAAGAGACTTTAACATGCCTTTCCAATGAACTTGTTTAACTTCCTCTCATTTTATTTCGTATATTTATTTTTGCTTATTTCTATATAAGAATAATAAGAATAATATAAATAAAATATATATTATAAAAAGGAGACCACTCTTAAGGGCGATAAGATTGTTTGCAGACTTAGTGGGTTTTCCCAGGATATAATTTAATCGAAACAGCGAATTAAAGAGGTAAAAATATGTCTATCCAAACCTTTATTGAAGCCATGCCAAAAATCGAACTGCACGTCCATTTGGAAGGGTCGATCCGGCCGGAGACTTTTCTCAAGCTTGCCAAACGCCACGATATCGTCTTACCTGCCGATGACCTGGCCGGACTGCGACGCTGGTACCAGTTCACGGATTTCAATCATTTCATCGAGGTCTATCTCAAGATCGCGGCCTCTTTGAAGACGCCCGACGATATTGAGCTGATTGCGAGGGAATTCCTGGAGGGACAGGCCAAGCAAAACGCCAGATACAGCGAGGTGATTTATACGCCTTACAATCAGTTCCTCGCTAATGGGATCCCTGTGGATGAGCAGCTTGACGCGCTCAACCGGGCGCAGTCCTGGGCGTCTCGCGAACATGGCGTGGATTGCCAGTTCATTTTCGACATCTCCCGCGAGACCGAACCGGAGCAGGGCATGATCGTGGCGGGGTGGGCGATTGAAGCAATGGAAAGAGGTGTCTGTGGGTTGGGGTTGGGTGGCCCGGAGGTTGGCAACCCCCCGGTGAAATTCAAAGAGGCTTTCGCGATGGCGTATGAAGCCGGCCTGCCGGCCATGCCGCACGCCGGAGAGACTGAAGGGCCGGAGTCGGTGCGTGGTGCACTGGAGTGGCTGCATCCTTACCGGATCGAACACGGCGTGCGCAGCCTGGAAGATCCGCTGCTGGTGGAAACCCTCAAGGACATCCAGATGCCGTTGGATGTCTGCCCGACCAGCAATATCTGCCTGAAGGTTTTCCCTTCGTTAGAGGCACATCCTTTGCCGGAAATGATCGACCTTGGGTTGAATGTAACCCTGAACTCGGATGATCCACCCTTGTTCAACACCACCCTGACTCAGGAATACCTGAATGCGGTCCTGGTGATGGGGTTGGATATTGAAACGCTGATCGGCCTGGTAAAAAATGCGATTGCTGCTTCCTGCCTGGCCGAACCGGAAAAAGAAGATTTGCGAGAGACTTTCGCCGAGGAATACGCTCGCCTGGCAGGGCTTCATTTGTAATGCGATTTTGTGCATTAAAAAGTGAGGCGCCCATTCGGGCGCCTCTTTGTGCAGTTGTTGGTTGCTGCTCAGTTTTCCAATATTTCAAAACTGGTGGTGATATCCACTTCGGCGCGCAGGGTTGCGGCCACAGCGCAATATTTTTCATCCGAGAGCTGGATCGCCTGTTCAACGTTTTTCTCCGTCAGGCCTTCACCCTTAACGATGAAATTCATGTGGATCTTGCGGAAGATCCAGGGTGGATCAGGTTCCTGTTCCGCGGTGACATGGACTTCGAGATGTGATAGCGGCGTGCGTTTTTTAGCGAGGATTTCGACGACATCCACTGAAGCGCATCCCGCCAGTGCGGAAAGCAGCAGCTCGGATGGTTTCATCCCGGCATTTTCGTCCGGGGGTCGCCATGACCACGGAATGACCGCTCGAATCCGTGGAAACAAAACGCATTCCTCCCGGTACCCATCGTAATACGGTTTCTCCTGCCATATTCTCTCCTCCAATCAATAAAGATCAGGCTACCTTGCCCAGCATCTTGATCAGGTCGGTCATTAGCGCGCGTTGGGCCGTCGGATCATCTTGTTCGGCCTGGTTCAAAAGGCAGTCACTGGCGACGTCCTGCATGAAGTTCAAGCTGGCTGCCTGAACGGCGGACCGGATGGCGATCAACTGCTGGACCACGTCTCGGCAGTCACGCTCTTCATCGATCATCCGCTGGACGCCGCGCAATTGGCCTTCAATCGTCGAAAGCCGGCGCTTGATCTGGTCCTTTACTTCCGGGTTATCGGTTTTAATAACCATTCATTTTCCTTCGTCAGACCACCGGTCTGACCAATATTTAACCTGCTCAACCAAAACTTCCCGATGAGCCGCAGCTTGACCCGGAGTAACCGCTGGATGAATTACCGCCAAAAGAGGCGACCTTCGAAATCCGGCGGTGGGTTTTGTGTGATTTACAGCCTGGGCATTCCGGTGCGTTGATATCCGGATCGGAAAAGCCCATCAATTTCTCAAACTCTTTTCCACAATCCTTACATTCGTACTCGTAAATCGGCATGAATAAGTAGTACCTCCAATATGCTATACTGGGGTATAGTATAGGCGATGATGGCAAAACTGTCAATATTTGGGGAAATTTCTGATATTGCTCTTATTTTCGCAAACGTAGTAAAGATGGGAAAGAATATTTGGGGATCGAAGCGAGGTTGTAATCTGACCCGGTCGCGATCGCGTCCGCGGCAAGGATCCCGCTTTGGATGGCCGGGCCGATCCCTTCGCCCATATCGAGAGTCGCCAAGCCGAGTGAATCCCCTACCAGAAAAGCATTCCCCTGGCGGCCATGCAGTTGTTTGTTCCGCAGCCGGTAACTGTGACCCGCGGGGTGGAATTCATAATCGCTGACCAGCCCCATTTCAGCCAGTTTGCCCACCAGCCGGTCCCAATGCTGGTTGAGGGTTTCTCCACGGGCTTTAAGGCCGGCCGCGCTGCCGCCGATCCCCACATTCAGCCACCCTCCGGATCTTCGGGACATACCAGGCATAGCCCGGTAGGCCCGCTTCGAAGAACCAGAGATAGCAGCGATCATCTTGATAGGGGAATTGGAATTCTTCTTCTTTGGCGATGATCAGGGTGGGTTCCTGAGCGGTAGGGATGTCGGAGAAGAAGGCGCGCCGGATGGGGCAGTGTGTGCCGCCCGCGCCGACGATGAACCTTGCGGCGTACGTGTCATCCACGATGAATTTGTCATCTTCAAGGCGGATCGCATTCACCTGGTGGGTTTCATGTCGTACTTCAGAGCGATCCAGCATCCAGTTGTCGAATTCCCACCGGCGGATCGCATACTGTCGGGTGGGGAGTTTGAATTTGATCCCTTTGATGGAAACCTGGAATGATGTGAATTTAGTCAGCCCATTGGGATAATCATCGGGCATCATGTCCAACACACGGAACAGCGATGGGGTGACCCAGCCCGCGCAGGGTTTCTGCCGGGGGAATTCGGCTTTGTCGAGGATCAATGATTCCAGGCCATGCTGCCGCAGCCGCCTGGCGCAGGCGGACCCTGCCGGCCCGCCGCCCACGATCAGGACATCTTTTTCGATCATCGTTCTCCTAAACGTAACGGCACTCTGGCTGTGGGGTGCCAGGGCGGGTCATCACGATCTGCCAGAGCTGCTGTGAGCGGGAGCGGAAACCGCCCGCGCTGCTGAGCAGGTAGTAATTCCACATCCGGTGGAAGCGTTCGTCGTATTTATCCTTTAGCCTGGGCCAGGCGTCGTTGAAGTTCTTATGCCAGGCCATCAGGGTGTTGTCATAATAGGGGCCAAAATTGTGCCAGTCTTCCATCACGAATTTGCCCTCCATTGCCTTACCAAGCTGGGTGATGGAGGGCAGCATCCCATTGGGGAAGATGTATTTGTCTGTCCAGGGTTCACCGGTGGTGATGCTGGCGTTTCCGCCGATCGTGTGAATGAAGGCGATCCCATCCGGCTTGAGGCAGCGGTCTACCACATCCATATAGGTATGATAATTCTTATAACCGACATGCTCCATCACGCCGATTGAGATCACTGCATCGTATTCCCCTTCGACTTCCCGATAATCCTGCAGGCGCAATTCAACCGGCAGACCCTTACACATCTCCATGCCAAGGGCGACCTGTTCTTTGGAGACGGTCACACCCAGCACCGACGCGCCGTGTTTTTCTGCGGCATATTTGGCAAAACTCCCCCAGCCGCAGCCCAGCTCGAGGATCTTCATCCCGGGATGGATACCGATCTTCCGGCAGACCAATTCGAGCTTTGCTTCCTGGGCGTCATCCAGGTTGTCGGCGTCGCGCCAATAACCGCAGGTGTAATTGAGCCGTTTATCGAGCATCGCTTCATATAGCGCATTCCCCAGGTCGTAATGCTCCACGCCGACTTCGTAGGCCCGGTTGCGGGATTGGCGGTTGGTCAGTTTGGCCCGCAGCACCTGGAAAACCAGTCGCAGGTTGTTTTCAACTTCTTCCCGCAGGTTCTTACGTAAGACTCTTTCAATGAACTGATCGATGGCATCGCTGTCCCACCAGCCATCCACATACGCTTCACCTAACCCGAGGGAAGCATCTCGCAGCACCCGGTCGTAGAGACCCTCGTTATGCACCTGGATGTCCCAGGGTCGGTCACCATCCACCTGGATATCGGCTGTTTCCAATAATTCCCGCACCAATTTTTCCGATTTTTTCATTTGAAAGTCCTTTTTATAATGTCGGTTATATTTACTATAACCCAAAGGAAGGCGAAGGGTGAAACTGCCAGGGAAATCCGATTTTAAATTCAAAGATTGATAAAAATGGATAACGACAAAGGTGAATGATGCAGTAGAGAGAAGTAGAATGAGTAGAGCCATGGCAAAGATCCTTTTTTATCTCATCCCGCTCTTCATCATTGCCTTACTTGCCTTGATCCTGGCGGACCCCTATTACCGGTATCGGTTTTACCTCTGGTATTTGCTGATCAGCCTGGGCGTGATGGTTGTTATCTGGGTCGCCTCATCAACGTTTTTGAAAGTGACCTATGCTTATCCGCGCCCGGAGGGATTCTATTGGCGAATGACCGCTGCCTGGACGATGACGGCAATCCTGGCATGGGTGATCAATCATTTCATACTTTCCGGTTTTCTGGCCGCACAGGGCAGTCGGGCGGGTTGGTCCGTGTTTTTATTACTATTTACCTGGGTTGCGGGATTGATTTCGGTTTTAGCCTGGCAGTTCATATTATCGTTTCTTCAACGAGTATTTCTGGCTGAAAATCTCAGAACCTTAAGCGTAATTTTCATTGTTATCGGAGGTATTATTGTCGCCCTGGTTGCCGCAGTCGCAATCATTAATCTATCCATTCGGCATAAATTCAATCCGGTCATTTACACTTACGAAAATGTCCCAACAGGCGATACGGCAGTCGTGTTTGGGGCAGGGGTGTACCAGGAATCAGGGCGGCCCTCGCTGGTTTTGCGCGAAAGGTTGGAGACCGCCGCGGAATTAGTCCGGAATGGGAAAGTTGCCTCTGTCCTGCTCAGCGGCGATGGCTCTGAGGGAAGTATTGAGGTGGATGTCATGGCGCAGTATTCGCTGGAGCTGGGGATTCCCGAAGAGATGCTGATGGTGGATCGGGAGGGGTACCGGACATTAGAAACCTGCCGACGCGCATATGAGGATTTCGGTGTACGAGATGCCTTGTTGGTGACGCAGGATTTCCACCTGCCGCGGGCCTTGTTCCTGTGCAACTCGGTCGGGTTGTCTGCTCGGGGCGTGCAGGCCGACCAGCGGGTGTATTCGCCTTTCAGCCGTCTCACCTGGGCAATGCGGGAATCGATCGCCACCGCCTATGCCTGGCTCGAGGTTGTGACTGGTAGATAAAATTATTCTTGCTATTGCTAGTTGGTATACAGCCGATAGTTTAGCTTGTCATTGCGACAAGCTGAGCGGCGTCATGCTGAATCAGCGATGTGCCAAGCGCCATGAGGCGCTGGCTTGCGGACTTGCATTAGCACCTCATCCCTAGTACCTGATTCCCGATACCTAATCCCTTACCCAATACCCAATACCTTTCTTCCCTTTCCTTGACACCCCTCCGGTTTTTAGTGATAATATAAGCACTGAAATATGGCAATGGCCATGACAGAGGAAAGTAGGCTGGTGGAGGTTGACAGGGCGGTGTGGGCAAGACTGAGACCCATACCCTGCTGAACCCAACCGAAGTTCCCTCTCGAGCCGCTCAGGTGAAGGCAAATCAAGTTGGTAGTCTGAGCCGTCCCGCCCGACGTTATCCGGGCAGCCAATCGCTTTTCGCTGTTGGCACCAAGTGGGTCGTGCAGTGCGCCTGCCCGATCAACAAAGGTGGTACCGCGGTCTCCCGTCCTTTTACAAGCTGGACGGGTGTTTTGTTTAATTGCAAAACAATCTGATTAATTTTTTGATTTATTTTGGAGGTCGAACGTATGCCTGATAAAGAAGCAGAACTGGCAAAATTACAACAGATCCAGGCGGACGCGCTGGCTGCATTAAAAGATGCTGCAGACACAGACGCGCTGGAAGCCTGGCGAGTCACGCACCTTGGGCGCAGCTCAGCGGTCATGGCCGTCTTCAGCAGCATGGGGACCATGGACAAGGAACTCCGGCCCCTGATGGGTAAAGCCGCGAATGAGGTCCGCCAGACATTGGAAACCGCATTGGAAGAAAAACGGGCGGTGCTGGAAGAAGAGGCCTTGAAGGCGGCTTTGGAGACCGAATCCTTGGATGTGACGATGCCCGGGCGGCCGGTGGACCACGGCCGGCTGCACCCACTGACTCAGGTGCTGCGTCGGATCATCCGCACCTTTGGCGACATGGGCTTCCAGGTCTATCGCTCGCCCGAGGTGGAAACAGACGATTACAACTTCACTTATTTAAATATGCCGCCTTATCACCCGGCCCGTGATATGTGGGATACCTTCTACACCAAAGATGAAGGCGTTCTGCTCCGCACGCATACCTCGCCCGGCCAGATCCGGGTGATGCGCGAGCGTGCCCCCGAACCGATCCGGGCGATCCTGCCCGGCGCGACCATGCGCTACGAGCAGCTTTCCGCCCGCAGCGAGATCGAGTTCGCCCAGGTGGAGGTGCTGGTCGTGGGTGAGAAGGTCACTTTTGCCGAATTGAAGGGCACGCTTGAAGATTTCGCCAAACGCTTGTTCGGTGAGGAAGCCCGCACCCGGCTGCGGCCGTCGCATTTCCCCTTCACAGAACCCAGTGCGGAAATGGATGTGGAGTGTTTCGTCTGCGGCGGTAAGGGCTGCGGCGTTTGCAAAGAGACCGGCTGGCTGGAGATCCTGGGATGCGGTATGGTGCATCCGGTGGTACTGGAATATGGTGGCTACGACCCTGCGATCTACTCCGGTTTCGCCGCTGGAATGGGCATCGACCGCAGCACGCTGATGCGCTACCGGATCGACGACATCCGGCATTTCAGGAATAACGATATTCGGTTTTTGAGGCAATTTTAGAGAATAGATATTAGGAAATTAGGTATAAGGTACTAGGCAATTAGGTTTTAGGATAAAGAAGATTGGAGAGGTTATGGCGTCACAGGGGAATCAAGGTATTGGAAACATTACAAATCTGGCAAAAATCTATGGACTTTGCCGTGGATATTTGTCAGGATGTTGTTTCTCGATTCCCATCTGAGGAAAAGTGGGCCTTGGCGTCTCAACTTCGTCGAGCTGTTCAAAGTATTCCAGCAAATATCGCTGAAGGATATGGTCGGTATAGCTATCAAGAAACGATCCATTTTTGTTATATTGCCAGAGGTTCAATGGCAGAAACAAAAACACAATTGATTCTTGCCCAGCGCCTCGGTTATGTTAATGATGCGATTTCTCAAGTTTACCTGGATCGTCTGACTGAGTTGGGAAAAATGCTTCATGGATATATAAATCACCTACGAGGTCAAAAGAACATAGTCAGAGAACAGCCGACACTAGACGAATTGTACGATGTTTAATTTCTTTTCCTGATACCCAATACCTAATACCAAATACCTGTCAAAGAAGCTGAAATCAAATTACATGTTGACAGTAATGAAGAGGACAAATTCATGAAAGTTCCATTAACTTGGCTAAAAGATTACGTTGACCTGAACGACCTGGGGATCGAAGACCTGGCAAAGGTCATGACCATGGTCGGGCTCGAGGTTGAAGAGATTCGCCTGGTTGGGCTGCCGAAGCCTGAAGGCGAAAAACACGAATTCAAATACACCGGTCTATCCTGGCCGGCGGACAAATTCATCGTCGCCCAGGTGGATGAGGTAATGCCGCATCCGAACGCGGACCGATTGGTGCTCTGCCGCCTGAATGATGGGCAAGAAGAGATCATCGTTCTGACCGGTGCGCCAAACCTTTACGATTACAAAGGCAAAGGCGAACTGGAAAAGCCCTTGAAGGTCGCTTATGCTCGGGAAGGGGCGGTGCTCTATGACGGGCATCAACCCGGGCACCAGCTTACCACACTCAAACGGATGAAGATCCGGGGCGTGGAATCATTCTCGATGATCTGTTCCGAAAAAGAGCTTGGTATTTCCGACGCGCATGAAGGCGTGATCATTCTGGATGACGACGCGCCAACCGGTGTACCGCTGGTGGAATATATGGGCGACGCTGTCTTTGATGTGGACACCCTGCCCAACATGGTGCGGGATGCCAGCGTCCTGGGAATGGCGCGGGAGATCGCTGCGGCGACCGACAAAGAATTGCACTACCCGGATGACGCCTTGGAAATGTCCGGGCCGCCGATCGAGGGTCGGGCGAAGATAGAGATCAAAGAACCGGAACTCAACCCGCGCTTCATGCTGGGGTTGATCGAAGGGTTTACGATCCAGCCCAGCCCCTATTGGGTGCGCCGCCGGCTCAACCTGGCCGGGATGCGGCCGATCAACTGCATCGTCGACGCAACCAACTATGTCATGCTGGAAATTGGCGAGCCGATGCATGCCTTCGATTACGACATCCTGGTCAAAAGGGCGGGTGGAAAAGCGCCGACCATTATCACCCGTACCGCGGAAGAAGGCGAAAAACTGACCACCCTGGATGGCGTGGAGCATACCCTGAGTGACGAGATGGAGTTGGTCACGGACACCAAAGGCGTGCTTTCGCTGGCCGGGATCATGGGCGGTGAGGAAAGTGAAGTGAACGATAAGACGAAAGACGTCCTGCTGGAAGGCGCTTCCTGGAACTTCATCAACATTCGCAAGACCGTCAGCAAGCTGAAGATCAACTCGGAAGCAGCTTACCGGATGAGCCGCGGCGTACATCCGGCGCTGGCGGAGCAGGGCTTGCGGCTTTGCCTCAAACGCATGCTGGAATGGGGCGGCGGCAAGGTGGCCGAAGGGCTGCTGGATAATTATCCCGTCCCGCCCGTGGACCCGGTGGTCGAAATCTCAGCGGCCTGGGTGAACAATAACCTCGGTACAAAGATCAGCGCGCAGGACATCGCGGATATCCTGACTCGATCTGGAGTTCGAGTGCGCGATCGATGATGACGTGATCACCGCCAAAGACCCCGCCGCACCGCCTGGATATCCACTCGGGCATCATCGGCCGGGCGGACCTGCTGGAGGAGATCAGCCGGATTTATGGGTATGACAAGATCCCCTCACACCGGTTGAACCAACCGCTGCCGCCGCAGCGCATCAGCCAGGAAATGGTGATGGAAGACACCCTGCGAGATTTGCTGGTCAACCTGGGGATGCAGGAACTGGTCGCTTACCGGATGACGGCGCCGGAAAGAGAAGCGCGCCGCTTCCCACCCGAATATGACGGACCGCAGGAGGAATACCTCGAGATCCAAAACCCGATCACCGTTGAACGTCGGGTGATGCGGCGCAGCATCCTGGCGACCCTCCTGGAGATCATGGAATACAATGCCGATTTCAGCGACCGGCTGGCTTTGTTTGAGATCGGTCCGGTGTTCCATCCGGTTGAAGGTCAGCAGTTGCCGGATGAAAAGATGATGCTTTCGATCGGGCTGACCGGCTTGCGGGAAGAACCCTCCTGGCAGAACGGTGAGCCGGCGACGATGGACTTCTATGACTTGAAAGGGGTGGTCGAAGGGATGCTGGCTGGGCTGCATGTGGATAATGTGACCTACCAGGCTGGGGGCAACCCGAGTCTGCACCCCGGAAAAACAGCGGACGTGCTGATCGATGGCGAGAAAGTGGGTGTGTTCGGCGAATTACACCCGCTGGTCAAGGCGAATTACGAGTTGGGCGATGCTCCGGTGTATGTGGCGGAGTTTGACCTGGCAGCGCTGCTGTCCGCCGGCAAGATCCTGTTTGATGTGGAAGCCGTACCGACTTATCCGCCGGTGTTGGAAGACCTGGCTGTTGTGGTGGATGAAGCCGTCACGGCTGCGCAGGTGGAAGACGTGATCCGTAAGGGCGGCGGAGAATACCTGGCGAAGGTGCAGCTCTTTGACATCTTCAAAGGCAAGCAGGTGGGCGCGGGTAAGAAGAGTCTGGCATTCAGCCTGACCTATATCGCCCCGGACCGCACCCTGACCGATAAGGAAGTGCAGAAGCTGCGCGAAAAGATCATTTTCCTGCTGGATAAGGAACTCGGTGCGGAACTGCGGAGTTAGTTCCTGATTTGATAATCAAAAACATGAGACGCCCCACTCGGGGCGTCTCTTTTCATATTCTAAGCGAGAATATAGTCTTGTCATTGCGAGGCGGTGCGAAGCACCAACGAAGCAATCTTCGAATGTCATTACCTAAACGTTTCTCCACTTTGAGTTTATTTCTGAGATTGCATATCTCCCGATAAGACTTCGGGAACTTTGAGTCATTGATCTACCTATAACCTTGTCATTGCGAGCCCCCGTTAGGGGCGTGGCAATCTCAGGGATTGGTTATCTTTTTTGTCACCTTCACCACGCAGCACCTAACCTGTAACTCAAGGATTTCCTTCCCCTGTTTACGGGGGAAGGATGCCTGCAGCGCAGGCAGGAAGGGGGGGTAACACAATCGCCCACCCTACAAATTTTTTGTCATTGCGAGGAGCCATAGGCGACGAAGCAATCTTCAATTCACACAGAATGAGACCTTATCCAACTTGGATTAGATTGTTTTGCGTACACGATAGGAGATTGCTTCGTTGGTGCTTCGCACCGCCTCGCAATGACACGGTTAGCTATCCAGTGTTGGGAGAATAACTCACAGATAAGGTTCCCCTCCCTGCCTGCGGGGAGGGGTCAGGGGTGGGGTCAATTCAGTTCAATCATTATCCCGCACCAACCGCACGAAATTATCAATCCGGATGGCGTCACCCTGGGGGCCGCGGCCCTGCGGGAACTGGCTGGCGTTCCCCGTTTTGGGGTCGCTGCGCTGCGCACCTGCGCCGTGGACATCCATCCATTGGTTGTGCATGTTGCCCATTGCCCGACCGAAAGCCACATAGACCGCTTCAAACCCGGATTGGGGACCGGTGTTCAAATGGGTGGTACCGGTCCAGAACATGGGATAGTCCACCTGCCCGGCTTCGTTAGTGATGCTGGTCGTATTGAACACCGGGTCGATGGCTGCACTGTTGGTGGCATCCGGCGACCGGCTGTAGTCCACCAGGCTCTCCAGTTCCTTGGCATTAGGCAGCCGCCAATCGCTGTATCCCAGGGTGTTGGCGGCGTTCATTTCCTCCACCCAGGCCAGGGCTTCTTGCCAGTTCATGCCTGTGCCGCTGTCGTCCTGCGCCCACATCAAGCCGGTCGCCAGGTCGCTGACCGTACCGTCGCCGTTATCCACGAAATCATTCACGCCGTAACCTGAACCACCCCGGACGTAATAAACGTAAAATAGTTTGTCCACCGGGTAGCCTTTGATGCGTCCGTCAGCGAAGTTCACACCGAACATGGTCGTATTGCCGTTCATGGTGGTGCTGGTGTAGAGCGTGCTGGTCGCCATCTGTAGAATCGATGATCCGCTCACCGGCGTTCGTGTCGCCGTAGGCAAACTCGAAATATTCGGTGTCGATGAAGGGCGTCAATCCGCTGGTGTCATTCCCGGTCACCGCGCTGGGGTCCGTCCCCGTGAACTGGATCAGGGAATAAAGTTCCTTGATCGTCGGCAGCCGCCAATCGTCATAACCGGCGAGGGAGAAGTCTTCCGCAGAAGCCAGAGCGTCTTCATAATTCAGTTTGTCGTTGATGTCGATCACGCCGTCGCCGTTCAAATCCGGCGATGCCGTCCACATCAGCCCGGTGTTCAGGTCGGTCACGGTGCCGTCGCCGTTGTTCTGATAAGCGGGCTGCAGGCCCTCGATCTGGGCGTCCTGACCATAGAACGGACCACCTGATTGAGGACAGGTCATTGTGGATCGGTCGTCATAACAGGTGGTCTGGCCGGTGTCCACGATTGGATAGGTCAGCCCGGAAGGAGTCTCAGGCGTGGATTCCACCGAGACCGTCTCACTTGGTTCGTTCGCCGTTTCAGCCGTCACGGATGGGACGGATGTCTCGGCATCAACAGTCGAACCAACCTCTGCTACAGTGGTCTGGGTCGCAGGCTGACCCACAGTTGGTGCGCAGGCGGTTACAGCCAGGACAAGAATGATGAAGATAAAGATCGGGGATGTCTTCATTGCAGTCTCCTTATGATTATTTATATCCGGTTATAAATTCCGGTGATTAAGAACTGGTATAGATGGTGTAAGGGGATGGCAATTTACCTGACCACTTGTCCAGGTTTGATTAAGACGAAATCATGTACAATGGATTTTGGAAAACCGAACCTCATTCTCACAGAAAGGAAGCAAGATGCTGGATCCAAGGAGCGCAAAATTGGCGGATGTGTTGGTCAACTATAGTGTGGGTGTCAAGCCCGGTGATTGGGTCATCATCCAGGGCGACCTGGTGACCGCGCCGATGCTGGAGGAAATTTATCGTCTCGTCCTGAAAGCAGGCGGCCATCCCAATACGCAGATTGGCACCGCCGGCATAACCGAAATTTTCTATAAAGAAGCGAATGATGACCAATTGACCTGGATTTCACCCTTCCAGGACATGGTCTATAAAGAAGCGGATGTCCTGATCAGCCTGATGGGGACCTCCAACACCCGCAACCTGACCCATGTCGACCCGGCCAAAATCGGCAAGGCGCAAGGCGCTCGTGGGGAGTTGTTCCAGATCTTCATGAAACGTTCCGCGGAAAACACGGTACGCTGGGTGGGGTCAATGTGCCCCAACGATGCGCATGCCCAGGAAGCCGAGATGAGCTTGAGCGATTACGCCGATTTTGTCTATGGCGCAACTTTTGCCGACAAGGACGATCCGGTGGCGGAGTGGCAGAAGTTTCATAAGCGCCAGCAGGTTGTGGTGGATTGGCTGATGGGAAAGAAAACTCTCACCGCCAAAGGGCCGCATCTGGACCTCTCGATGTCGATCGAGGGGCGTTTGTTTGTCAACTCCGACGGCAAGAAGAACATGCCGGATGGCGAAGTCTTCACCGGACCGGTTGAAAACAGCGTCAACGGTTGGATCGAATTCACTTATCCCGCCATCCATCTGGGACGCGAGGTCGAAGACGTGCGGTTGGTGTTTAAGGAGGGGAAAGTGGTGGAAGCCTCCGCAGCTAAGAATGAAGAGACCCTGCTGACCCAGTTGGAAGTGGACGCCGGTGCACGTTATGTGGGCGAATTCGCCATTGGCACCAATTACGGTATTCAGACCTTCACCAAGAACATGCTCTTTGATGAGAAGATGGGCGGCACTGTGCACCTTGCCCTCGGCGCGAGCATTCGCGAAACTCTCGGCGAGAATGAATCGGCCATCCATTGGGATATGCTTTGCGATGTGAAGGAAGACAGCGAAATCCGTGCGGATGGTGAACTGCTTTATAAGAACGGCGAATTTGTGATCTGATTTTTGGATCACTGCGATTGAGTGGAATAATAAGACGCCCCAATTGGGGCGTCTTTGCTGTATCTTTGTAAGGATGATTAAGCGTAAGCGCGGATCAGGTGAATGATCAGGAAACCCAGCAGCGCGACCAATCCGCCGAGGTAGATCCAGCGAATACGTTTGCGCCGATCAGGCGTTTTGGGGTTCAGGAGCTGGACCGTTGAAATAAGCGTCACGAGGTCGGAAAAGAGGATGGGCGGTAGGAAGGCTAAGGCCAGCCATCCGAGGATGAACGGCAGGCTGCTGGCCGCAATGACGAACGAGAAGATGACGGCGCTGACCCGCAGAGCGCGCTTCTGACCATAGATGACCGCGAGCGACCTCGAACCGGCTGCACGGTCGCCTTCCTCGTCCATTGCATCACTGGCGATCTCTTCACCCAGGTTGATGAAGAACGTCCAGAGCGCAAAGAACCAGACCGGGACGGCGAAGGGATGCCCGACAGCGATCCCGCCAAAAATGAAGGTCATACCGACCGAAAAGCTGACCATCAAATTCCCGGCCAGCCCCAGTTTCTTGAACCGCCAGTTATATAGGAATCCTACGATCCAAACCAGGATGGCGACCAGCAGCGCACCTGGACCGATCAGGTAAGCCAGGAGGAAACCCGAGAGCGTAACCAAAGTTGAAAATATGACGACGTCCCGGACGCTGACCATGCCAGCGGGGATGGGACGGTGAGGCGCGTTGATCCGGTCACTTTCCACGTCAAAAACGTCATTCAGGATCAGCGCGGCTGCGGAAATGAGGAAGACGGCCCCGAAACCCAAAAGGAGCGTACGAAGATCCGGCATGACATTCCGAGCCAGCAATTCCCCGATGATCACGCAGATGCCGGCAGTGAAAGGCAGTTCAAACCGAACCAGAATGAATAAGCCGCGCAATTTACGCATGTATGCCTCTAATTAAATTCAATCATGAAATACATCGATCAATCTTATTCAAGCTGGCAACGTAATTTACTTCATGCCGTAAATAATGCTAAATCCACAGATGAGAATAGTATCATGTTCTACAAGGTTTATAATTTATACGACGAATTAACTTAGATCAGGGAGAACTGATGCGCATCACCACTTTGCTTGAAAACCATCCATCCACAGACCATCCGCACCTTGAAGGTGAGCATGGCCTTTCTTTTTATATTGAACATCCCAGCGGCGTTTTTTTGTCGGATGTTGGTTTGACCGAATTGTTTGCGGATAACGCTCATAAGCTGGGGAAAGACCTGACCCTGGTGGATGGGCTGGCGATTTCGCATCACCATTTCGATCACGGCGGTGGATTGGCTCGTTTCTTCGAAGAAAATGAGACAGGCACCGTTTACCTGCGGAAAACCCCGGAGACGGATTATCTGGTGGATGATGAGGAACTCCCGCGCTATATCGGCCTGGATAAGGGGGTGATTGAGTGAACACGCCGACCGGATCGAGTATGTAGAAGGCAACCAGGAGATCGCTCCCGGCGTTCACCTGCTGACCGAAATTCCTAACGTGTATCCAAAGCCGACCGGTGACACCCGGCTTTTCATGCAGCGCGAGGAGGAGTTGAAACATGACACCTTCGAGCATGAAATGGCGCTTGTTCTTGAAGCGGATAACGGGCTGGTCCTGCTGACCGGCTGCGCGCATAACGGCGTGCTGAACATGATCGAAGCGACCCGCCAGGCGCTGCCGGATAAACCAATCCTGGCTGTGATTGGCGGGTTCCATCTGATGCACGAAACCCAGCCGGTCGTCTTCGAGGTCGGGACGCTCCTGAAGGAGATGGACATCCCGGCGGTCTACACCGGCCACTGTACGGGTGAGATGCAGACCGACGTCCTGGCCCAGGTGCTGGGTGACAAACTTCACCGATCTACACACGGGTTTAGTGATTGAGTTTTGATATTGTATAAGAAATGATCTACACTTAACCTAAACCAAAATAGAGAGGAGGAAAGATGGCTGAAATTGAGCGAAGGATTTTGGGAAAAAGCGGGATCGAGATCACCAAGATCGGCGTGGGCCTTTGGGCGATCGGCGGGACGGAATGGGGCGAGACCGATGACGCCGAATCGTTGGATATGATCTCGGCCGCGCTTGACCTG
Organism: uncultured Chloroflexia bacterium; assembly: GCA_963748065.1. Lineage (GTDB taxonomy): Bacteria > Chloroflexota > Anaerolineae > Anaerolineales > Anaerolineaceae > Brevifilum. The sequence continues at coordinate 291,618 of CAVVHL010000003.1, forward strand.
GGGATCAACTTCTTCGACACCGCGGATGTCTACGGCGACGGGCACAGCGAAAAGCTGCTCGGCAAGGCGATGAAAGGCCGGCGTGAAAAGTTCGTCGTCGCCAGCAAGATCGGTTGGGTGGGCTTCGATGGAGAAAAGGGCGTCAGCGCTTATGACACGGTCGATAAACTGGTGGCGGGCGTTGAATCAAACCTCGAACGGCTCCAGACCGATTACCTCGACGTGATCCAATGCCATATCGACTTCCGCGAGCCGAACATGGAAATCTTCGTGGCGGGGTTCCAGAAGCTCCAGGCGCAAGGCAAGGTGCGCGCCTACGGCGTGAGCACCAGCGACTTTGATTATCTGCAGGCTTTCAACGCCGACAATCAAACCTCCACGCTGCAGATCGACTATTCGATCCTCAACCGGACGCCGGAAGCCGAGATCTTCCCCTATACGATCGAGCATGACCTGGGCGTGCTGATCCGCGGGCCGTTGGCGATGGGCCTCCTGACCGGCAAGTTCAATGTGAACACAAAATTTGAAGAAGGGGATTTCCGCCGGAACTGGATCGAGAATGAGGATGAACACGAAATCTTCCTCAATGACCTCGAGAAGGTGGAAAAACTCGAGTACTCTTGTGAATGGACGCTCGATGGCGCAGCTCGCGATCCAGTTCGTGATGCAGCATCCCGCCGTCACCGTGGCGATCCCGGGCGCCAAACGGATTTCGCAGTTGAAGGAGAACCTCAAGGCCGCGCTGCTGCCCGAATTATCCGCCGATGAAATGGCCTACATCGACTCGATCACACCTCCCGGCCGCGGCCGTAAGATCTGGCCGGCATAAAAACATTTCATATTCACTTCATCCCGGTTTCCATTGGAGATCGGGATGTTATTTTTAATAGTAGAGCTGTTCCAATTTGGGTCTCTTTTCATGTGGCGCAATACTCTCTAAATCAGAATACATATGAGGTCAATCCGTTTTATCTGATCAAACCTATCCTGAAAGTTGATCTATTGAAAGATATGCCAGGAAACAAAATCCGAAAAAATTGGTTACTCTAAGGATGCTTGATGGCGTAGATCTTGCAATTTATAATAGTGATGTGTTTTTAGGTGTCGTTTATAATTTACAAGTTGTTTATAATTAATCAAAGATGGAGGGGGAGAGAACCTGACAAAAGCGGGTTCTCTTTTTATTATGGAGGTAGCAACTATGATTCGTATTACCCGTAAGGTTTTTACAGATCTCTCCATCTGGATGATGGGCCTTGGCTTGATCATCGGGATCATCTTTCCATTCTTTGCTTCCTGGATGGGGATTCCAACAAGTTTTGTCATGACGCCCTGGTTCTTTATCGCCTGTATTGCGGCAGGGATCATTGTAGGTGGGCTGAATATAACACTGGCGCGGACTGTGGTCGGTTCTCGTTTGAAATTATTGGGGAGCCGGATGCAGTATGTCACCAAGAAATTTCGTCAGATCAAAACCGGGGATGATATTGGGGATTGTAACGCTGATGAATGCATGGTCGGTGTGGATTCCGAGGATGAGATTGGGCAGAGCGCGCAGGCTTTTAACAGCCTGGTGGAAACGTTGTTTGAATCGATCGAAACTGAAGATTCGATCAAGAAATTTACTCATTTGTTGAGTTCCCAACTTTCTGTGGGCGATCTGACCGATAAGGCACTCCATCAATTGCTCACGCACACCGGGAGTGAAGCCGGTGCAATCGTCATCGAAAATGACGGCGCACTTGCAATCACAACCTCACAGGGAATCCGGGATGTCGCAAAAGTCCTCGAGAGCGATCATATAAAAAGTGTTTATCGAAATGAACAGCGGCTTAGATTGACCTTGCCGGATGAGGTCCGAGTAGAAGGCGTGCTGACAGCCTTCCGGCCCCAGGAGGTTGTTGTCGAGCCGATCCGTTATAAAGAAATGATGCTGGGGTTGATCATTCTCGCCTCTGCAAAACAATTCAATAACAATGCACTCGACCGTTTGGATTTGTTTGGACAGAACTTGGCAATGGCACTACACAATGCCCTCTTGTTTGACAGGCTCGAACGCCTGGCTGCCCTGGACCCCTTGACAAGCATTTATAATCGGCGCTTTGGTATGACTCGTTTGCATGAGGAATTTGGCCGCACCCTGCGGATGAAAGCCCCGCTGGGCTTGATGATGGTCGATCTCGATCATTTCAAAGAGGTCAATGATGTTTACGGGCACCTCGTCGGAGACCGGGTCCTGATCCGGCTGGCAAATGCAGCCAAATCGGTATTGCGGGAGGGAGATATCCTTGTGCGCTATGGAGGAGAGGAATTCCTGGCAATCCTCCCCGGCGCTTCTCGAAAGGATGTCTTGGATATTGCCGACCGATTGCGCCGGAAGATCGCCGAAAGCACTGTTGCCAACGGCGAGGATGTGATCAAGGTGACTGTCAGTATCGGCGGCATCTCTTATCCGGAAAATGATGTCTCCAATGAAACGGAATTGATCGATCGCGCCGACCAGGCGCTCTATTTGGCGAAGGAATCCGGAAGGAATTGCGTAGTCATGACCAGCGGTGAGTAAAATTGAATCTTCAAATGAATCAATAATTTAATCTAAACCTATTTATCTGAGCCGAGATTAAAATTTGTTCTAGGAGTAAAAATGTCTTCTGATCTTCTTGTTAATCCTAAGAAACATACCATTATTGAATCTGTACTCTATCATTTGGCCCCTGGAATTCTAATTGCTGCTGGATATTATTTGATTGTCCCATTTATCAGTAAAGCGGGTTATCCATCGGTCATGGCATTGGAATTAACGGCGATCTTCATTCTATTGCCCGTTGAATTGGGAACTCTGTTTTGGTGGGGAAAACGGATTAATGGGAAATTCAGTCTTAAAAATGTTGTGCTATACCGGCAGAAACAGCCCTGGTGGTCCGTGTTGATCTGGTCGGTGGTGATCTTTGTCGCGTCCGGGTTTATCATGACTATGATGAACCCAATAAATCAATTCATCGAAGGCTGGTTTGATTGGATACCAGCTTCAATGAGGTTGGCGATGGGATTAACAGGGGGTTTTGCTCGAAATAAATTAATCCTGACCTATATTTTGAATTTAATCTTTATCGTTTTCGTCGCACCCACAGTGGAAGAACTCTATTTCCGAGGATTTCTTTTACCGAGAATGCCTGAAAAATTAGGCTGGGCGGCTCCAATTTTTCATTCCTTCCTTTTTGCCGCCTATCATCTTTGGTCGCCCTGGATGATCTTTGCCCGAACGCTTGCCCTTTTACCTTTGATTTACATTGTCCGCTGGAAGAAGAATTTGTTTACGGGTATGATCGCACATTGGATGATCAATGCTATTGATTTCATCGTTGGGGTTGCTTATTTGTTCAATCTTTCCTGATTAATTTCTTAAAATAGGATCTCCGTTTAGGTAACGTGCCGTATCAGCTCATGTGGCAATCACTGAAATAGAAATTGCCTTCCAGATCATTTTGGTGTTCTCAAAAGAAGAGTGCATTCAACGATTTATAAAAAATAATTTAAATTTAGATTAACTTGAGATTTTGATCGTAATCAGGCTGCTCCGGCTTCCTCGCCACGATCACCAACGAGAGTCCCTTCCAGGGCAGGATCGGATCGATCAGCCTGAAAAGCGGCACCAGCACGTTGAAGGCTTTCAACCCGAAGCGGCCGATCGCTTGCTGTTTGGACACTTTCCCCCGCCACCACCAGCCCAGCACGCCGATCTTGTTCAGCGTGAAAAGTTCCTCCACCTCATATCCCAAATCCTCAAATAAGCTCTTCAGATGGGCTTTATCATAGCGCCGGTAATGACCGATGGCCTCATCCAGGGTTGAATAGAGCTTCTCGCCCCGCGGGACAATGAAGATCATCCGGCCGCCGGGGCCGAGCACCTGGTCCGCGTTGGCGACCAGCGCGGCCTCATCCTCAACGTGTTCCAGCACGTTGGAGCAAAGGATCGAATCGGGCTGAGGCAGGTTGGGTGGGGGCGGCTGGGTGGCGTCCCACTCGCAGACCTGCACGCCGGGCGTGTTGAGATAGGCGTTACGCAGCACCTCCAGGTAGACCGGGTCGACTTCGGTGGCGATCACGTCGGTATACTGCATCAGGATCCGCACGTTGTTGCCGATCCCCGAGCCGATCTCCAGCAGCAGGTGCCCCACGTAAGGTCGGGTCCGTTTCAGGGTCCACTCGGTGTACTTCGGCGCGGCCTCCATATCGATCAGGTCCTTATGACCGTAATCACCTTCGAACATGTCGTCGATCAGCCAGAACTTGAAGATCGTCCAGAAGGCCTGGAAGCCGTCCCTGGCCGTGATCTTCTTACCTTCCGCGTAGGTGCGCCCGTGATAGCTGATCGGCACTTCGAAAATGCGCAGTTTCCGTTTGGCGAACTTGGCGGTCAGTTCCGGTTCGATCCCGAAGCGCTTGGAACGGATCGGGATGGTCTTGGCGACTTCCAGCCGGAAAGCTTTATAGCAGGTCTCCATGTCGGTCAGGTTGAGGTCGGTGAACCAGTTGCTGACCAGGGTCAGTAAGCGGTTGGCGATCGTATGGCGGAAATACAGCACCCGGCGTTCCTCCCGATCGGCAAAACGGGAGCCATACACGACGTCCGCCTCACCATCCAGGATCGGCCGCAGGACCACGGCATAATCCGCCGGGTCGTATTCCAGGTCGGCGTCCTGCACGATGGCGATGTCGCCGCTGGCGGCCCGGATGGCTGTTCGGATGGCGTTGCCTTTCCCCTGGTTCTCTTCGAGCAGGATGGCGTTGACGATCTTGGGGTTTTCTTCCTGTAATTTAGCGATGATCTCCCCCGAACCATCCGTGGAGCCGTCATCCACGATCATGATCTCCACCTGGTCCACGCCGTTAATATCCTGCGCCAAAACACGCTCCACGATCTCACGGATCGTGCGACGTTCGTTAAAGACGGGGATCAGGACGGATAATTTCATGTGGACTCCGGCTTTGATTATAACATTCCGGTGCTGACATCCTGGCACGTTTTTCTTTTCTCAAACCTCCGCGAAGGTTATTTCTGTGCGTCAACTGGAATACACTCTAAAAAACACCTCTTTCCGCCTTTCAGGCACCCTTCCCCTCAGTTGAGGGGAAGGGCAGGGGATGGGGTGTGATAACTTGTTATGAGCATCAAAGAAGTCTTTGCTTCAACTTTACGATTGCCCTCCCTCAATTTCCCATGTATTTTATTCCGACTATAATAAGTTTTTAAAGTAAGCATTCAAATTCATTTCAGGAAAGAGGTTAATTGGTAAGGAAAGTTGAAGTTGTGCCTTACGACCCCCAATGGCCGGATGTCTACCGCGCGGAAATCAAGCATCTGCTCCCGGTCATCGGTGCGCAGGTGATCGCCTTCCATCATATCGGTTCCACCAGTGTGCCGGGTCTCAGCGCCAAGCCCACGATCGACATCCTGGCGGAAGTGCAATCCCTGGCGGTGTTGGATGCGTGTAATGAAGCCATGCGAGCCCTGGGTTATGACCCCAAAGGCGAAAATGGGATCGCAGGCCGGCGATATTTCAACAAATTGGCAGGTGAGGTGCATCTTTGCCATCTGCATGCTTTTGAGACCGGGCATCCGGGATTGGAACAACACCTGCTTTTCAGGGATTATTTGCGGGCGCATCCTGATACAATCCGGGAATATGAGGGCTTGAAACTCGAGCTGGCGGAGAAATTCACGTTCGACGCCCCAGCCTATACCGCGGCGAAAGCGGATTTCATTGAGTCGGTGCTGCAGAAAGCAGCAAAATGGCGAGACGCAGGCGGAGGAGAAGAATAGATGGTCAGAAAGAGTGTTGATTTGAGGCGAAGACAATGCAGTTAGCACTGATCGTTATCCTTGCTTTGTTGGGTATGCTGCTGATCTGGCTGATCTACAGCCTGTTCTGGGGCACGCCGCCCACCATCAACCTGGCCGCAGATCGCATCGGCTTGCGCTGGATGATGCAGGACCCGGAGACTCTGACTTCATTAGGCCTCCTCGATAATTCTCTGTTGGATTTTCACAGCGGGAACCTGACCGATGCTTCCCCGCGGTATATGACCCAATTGCAGCAGTTGGACCGGGATGGATTGACTCTCATCCGACGGTTCGCCCCGGAAAAGCTCTCCGGCCAGCAGAGACTGACCTACCACCTGATGTGCTGGTATTTCGAGCAGAACCTACGCGGGCACCGGTTCGATTATCACTGGGTCAGCAATCCGGTTTTCATGGGACCTTACCCGGTCAACCATGTCTTCGGCGTACAGGTGGACCTGATCAATTTCCTCAGCACGTACCACAAGATCAATGGCCGGCGCAGCCTGCGGCGGTATCTGCAGCGTTTGGGCGAAGTGGATTGGAAGATTGATGGGCTTGAGGATAGCCTCGAAGATCGTGAAATGTCCGGTGCGATCCCACCCCGCTTTGTTTTAGAAAAGTCCTTGCGACAGATTGATGAATTCCTGGCAGCGCCGATCGAAGAAAATCCGCTGCTGACCAGCCTGCTGGAACGGATGCGGGATACGGGTAAATACGGCGAACGCGCAATGAAGCGCTGGGGCGGGAAGGTCCGGCGAGCGATTGAGGAAGATGTCCTTCCGGCTTATCGTGACCTGCGCGGTTACCTGAATGAATTATTAGTAAAAGCTCCTGAGGAGGATGGCATCTGGCGGCTTCCGGATGGGGAGGCCTATTACGCCTTCCTGCTGCGGAACCACACCACCACGGACCTGTCCGCCGAGGCGATCCATGAATTGGGTCTGGCTGAGGTGGCGAAATTGACGACAGAAGTCCAGGCCGTGCTCGAGGAGATGGGGCTGCCGGCGGAAGACCCGGGCAAACAGCTTGGTGAACTGATGGCGGATCCTCAATATCATTACAAGGGGGATTCCCTCAGGGAGCAGATCAGGTCGGATTACCAGGGAATACTGAATGAGGTGAACGGACGGATGCCGGAGATTTTCTCCTACGGATCGCTCAACGCAATCGCGGTTAAACGTCTGCCGGAATATAAAGAACCGGATTCACCGATTGCCTATGCCCAGGCGCCCGCTTTGGACGGCAGCCGGCCGGGGACGATGTGGATCAACCTGCGCGACCCGGATAATGTCTACCGGTGGGGGATGCGCACGCTGGCTTACCATGAAGGCATCCCCGGGCATGTCTACCAGATGGCCCAGGCTCAAAAATTACGCGGATTGCCGCTCTTCCGGCGTTCTTTCTTCTTCAATGCCTATATCGAAGGTTGGGCGCTCTATGCTGAACGATTGGGCTGGGAATTGGGACTGGAAGACCCAGCCAGCAACTTGGGACGCCTGCAGGCGCTGCTCTGGCGGGCTGCCCGTTTGGTGGTCGATACGGGGATCCACGCTCGGGGTTGGACGAGACAGGAAGCCATCGATTACATGGTGCAGACGACCGGTCTGCCCGAGCGGGATGTGACCACGGAGGTGGAGCGTTATATCGTGATGCCGGGGCAGGCCTGTGCATATTACCTTGGATATCTGAAGATGCTGGCGCTCAGGCAAAAAGTGGAATCCACCCTGGGCGATCAGTTCAACCTGAAAGATTTTCATGATGTAATTATCGAGAACGGGGGATTGCCGCTGACCTTGCTGGAGCAGGTGGTCAACGACTATGTGGATCGGGTGACCGGGATCAATCTGCCGGATTGATCTGCTCGAAACCGGGATGGTTGGGGGTGATTGGGGTCAGTCCCTCCTGGATGTATTGTAAACTACCCGCCAGGACTGCTTTCTCCGCAGCATCTCTGAAGGACTTTCCGTGCAGCGTCTCTGCACACAACACGGCCAGGACCTGGTCGCCGCAGCCGGTCGATTCGGCGTGAGGGGGGACTTCGAGATCGGGGGCCTGGATTTGAAAGGTTTCTTCCCGGGTAAATCCATAGGCGCCGTTCGCACCATCCGTGATGAGCACGTTGGATACACCCCATTTCAAAAGCTGATGCGCGGCCAGCGCTGCACTTTCAAAATCGGATACCGGTTTACCGGTCAACCTGGCTGCTTCCTGCAGGTTCGGTTTGATCCACTTAGGCGGGTGATCGAAAAGCGGTGAGAAATCGATCTCGGCTTCCGGGGGTTGGCCGCCCGGGTCCAGCATCACCTGCAGTCCAAGTCCATCTGCCAATGCGAGTGCGTGTGCGGCCGTCTTTAGCGGCATCTCCAGGGTCATCAATAGGAGCCCATCGTTCATCGTTAACCCTTCCAGCAGCGGCAGGTATAGGTCCAGTTCCGCCGGCGTCAACGATTCGTTCCGGCCGGGCAGGTAATAGCTGGCGCGCTGGCCATTCACCTGGTTGAGGAAAATGGATAGGGTGGGGAGGTCTTCCGGGCGGTCCGTTTCAATCAGGACCGATCCTGTGTCAACACCGGCATTTGAGAGTGATTCCAAAGGGATACGATAGAGCCCCTGCGCGTCCTGCACGAGCTTCCCCAGCATACTGACCCGTCCGGGAGGCAGCCACGGCGCAAGCATGGCGGCGATGTTGCGGCCTTTCCCGCCGGGTGACAGCCGCACCGAACGACCGTTGACCTGTTCGCCCGGGTTTGCGAAATGGGGCAGGCCCTGGATGACCAGGTCGATATTGAGTGCGCCGATCACGACGGCCAGGGGTGTTTTTGACATTTTGATAAAGTGGGGCTTAATCCTGTTTGCGGTTCTTCCGGATGAGCAGCACGACGACGGCGATGATTGCACCAACAATGAGGATGCCCAAACAAGGCAGGATGACGATGCCTCCGATGGCTAGAATTTCAGTCCATGCGATATGCATCTTGTCTAACTCCTTTCATTGTGGAAAAGGAAGCGGATTTCTGGTGCAAGACCCTAATCGATCCCGGTGACTTTCCTGGCCTTCGCAAGGATGGGCTTTCCGATCGCCCGCGCTTTTTCAGCGCCATCCATCAACACCTTGTCCAGGTATGGCTTATCATTGATCAAAGTATTGAATTTTTCCCGGGCGTCATCGAATTTTTGCAGGATCAATGTCGCCAATTCCTTCTTGAGCTCACCGTAAGCCGCACCGCCGTTGATATAGAGCAGGCGGATTTCTTCCAACCGCTCAGGAGTGGCGAAGAATTTCAGCAAATTGTAGATATTGTCCTTATCGGGATCCTTGGGATCTTCCGGACGTTTGCTGTCGGTCACGATCCGCATGACCTGCTTGCGGAGCTGCTTCTCAGGTGCAAAGATTGGGATGACGTTACCGTAGCTCTTGCTCATCTTGCGGCCGTCGATCCCTGGCACCTTCATCACATTTTCCTGGATCACGCCTTCAGGCACTTTCAGCACATCACCATAGGCGCGGTTGAAAGCCTCGGCGATATCGCGGGTGATCTCGATATGCTGTTTCTGGTCCAGGCCGACGGGCACCACATCCGAGCCATAGAGCAGGATGTCGGCGGCCATCAGGACGGGATAATTGTAGAGACCGGCATTGATCCCCTCATCGGGGTCATGGTCGATCGCCAGGTTGGCGTCCACGGCGTCTTTATAAGCGTGCGCACGGTTGAGCAGCCCCTTGGAAGTGAAGCAGGATAGGATCCAATTGAATTCCGGGATCTCGGGGATGTCGGATTGGCGGAAGAAAATCGCTTCATCGGGGTTCAAACCCAGGGCCAACCAGCTCGCCGCGACCTCATAGACCAGGTCACGCAGACGCTGCGGATCGCGCATGGTGGTCAGGGCATGGTAATCGGCCACAAAATATATGCCCTGATAGTTTTCCATCAGGTCCAGAGCGGGACGATACATCCCGAGGTAGTTGCCGATATGGGGGTTGCCGGTGGGCTTGATTCCGGTGACAGCGATTGGTTTCATAATGGTCCTTCTTACTAAATGAATTCAGGTTGAACTGCGATTTTTATTATAAACGATTTGTCCGGCGAGATTTTCTGCTCGAACGGGGCTGGAATGTCGGATGATGTGAAAATAACCTGCGCTGGTGGGTTGGGTGATGGTATAGTTATTTCCGGATCGTGAGCATTCCGGTTCATAGTTATCAATATAGGCGTGAGGAAGAATCGTGACTCAACTAGAACACCAACTTTCAGATATCAAGTGCTTCTTAATGGATATGGATGGGACCATCTACCTGGGTGACCGGCTGCTGCCCGGTGCGCAGGAATGGCTGGACTTGCTGGAATTGCACGGCCTGGATTATTACTTCCTGACCAATAACTCGTCCCGGTCCAGGGTGGAATATGCCCTGAAACTGCAAGGGCTGGGTTTGCCGGTCCCTGAAGAGAAGATCTTCACCTCAGGTGAAGCGACCGCGATCTGGCTGCAGAAGCATTATCCTGATGCTAGCCTTTATGTGGTCGGGACGCCAGCGTTGGAACAGGAATTTGAGCGGCATGGTTTCACCCTTGTCGATGACGACCCGGATGTCGTCGTATTAGGGTTCGACACCACTTTAACCTATGACAAACTCTGGAAATTATGTGACCATGTGGTGGCGGGGAAACCCTTTATCGCCACCCATCCGGATATCAACTGCCCGACGGAGAATGGGTTCAAACCCGATATCGGCGCGATGATCGAACTGATCGCTGCATCCACAGGGCGCCGGCCGGATGTGATCGTTGGCAAACCGAACGAGCCGATCGTCACTGCCCTGGCGGAGAAGACCGGTTTCCCGGTCGAGGCGCACTGCATGGTCGGGGACCGCTTGTATACCGATATCGCCCTGGGGAAGTGGGGGATCACCACCGCGCTGGTGCTCAGTGGAGAGACCAAAGCGGAGGATTTGACTGGATCCGAGTTCAAGCCCGATTACGTCCTCCGCGACATCGTCGAGATGACGGCGTTGTTGAAGCGGGCGTTGAGCGAATAGTATAAATTCAAACACTTTCATAGTTGTAGAAATTGAAAGATTGTTGTTCTGTCGAGACGTTTAATGAAACGTCTCTATGATTTAAGGGGTTAATCGATTTGATTATATAATTCAACCAGGAGTATTCTGATATATCGCTAATCTCAGGGCAAGATAATGGAAAATACTGCAAGAATAATTGGTGCTTATCTCGACCCCCTCAACCTGCCGGACTGGCGCTATTACCCGGAGGTCGGCTCAACCAACGATATCGCCCTGGATTGGGCACAGACTGGCGCGCTGGATAGCTCGCTGGTGTTATCTGATTCGCAAACCGCCGGTCGTGGACGTAAGACCCGCCGATGGGTTACGCATCCGGGTGTTGCGCTTGCAATGAGCCTGATCCTGCGGCCAAATAAGGCGGAAGCAGCCTTCATCCCAAGGTTCACGGCGTTGGCCGCTCTCGGGCTGGTCAGCGCGCTCTCGCGCTGGGATTTGAAGGCTCAGATCAAGTGGCCGAATGATGTCTTGTTGAATGGGAAGAAGGTCGCCGGGGTGCTGGTGGAAGGGGACTGGCAGGCAGACCACCTTTCTGCACTGATCGTCGGCATGGGTGTGAATATCGCTCCCGAAGCTGTCCCGCCTGCGAATCAGGTGCGTTACCCGGCGACGTCGGTTGAGACGGAATTGGGGCAAAGCATAGATCGATGGGCCATTTTGGCAGAAATCTTGCACGCAATTCAGTATTACCGCCATACCCTGACGACAGCGGACTTTCTGAAGGCATGGAACGACAATCTGGCTTTTAGAAACCAGGTCGTCGACTTCCATTTCCCGGATGGACAGACCAAGTCGGCAAAAGTTATAAACGTCCAGCCGGATGGCAGATTAGCCTTACAGCTAGAGAACGGTGAGCCGTTCATGGCTGTGGCAGGCGAAATCGATTGGCTGGGGAAGGAAGGCGGTAGCTGAACAAGCTGGATTGAGGAGCAAGCGTATGTCAGAAGTCAAAACTTCCGAGATCAAACGACCATTGAACGCACCCGGTTTCATGCGTCCGCGGCAGACGGTATTGGATGAACCCTTGGAATTCGGCGTTGAACGTCACACCCCTGTGATCCCTCAGCCCGCGTTCCAAGCGGCACCTGTTGAATTAGTGACACCTGTAACTGATACCGAACCTGAACCATCCGTAGAACTGCCGGTGGATGCACAAGACAGTCAGAATGAAGGCCTGATCTTTGCGGACATGTCAGCGGAGGAAGTTCTGGCGCAAACCAGTTCCGGAGAACAAACGCAACCGGCTGAATTCGTTGCAGAGACCACAGTAGAGGAAACGCAATCTAAGCCCAACCGGAAATTATCCGGTTTTCAGCGGTTCATTTTGTTCTTGCTGGTGGTCTTTGTCATGTTAACCTTAGCGACGGTTTTCCTGTACGTTACCGGCCGAATTGAACTGCCGGATACGGTGATCGTTGTGATTGAAAAAGGGTTGAAATTGATCCAGTAGAACAACACTAGAAAAAGACAGGGTAAATCCCAGGGATCTTTAAGATCCCTGGGATTTTTTGCTGTAAATATAAGAGACTTCCTTTCGTTGACCAATTTTGTCATTAGTATGATGAGATAATAAAGAAGGACACGACAGGCCGATTGTCATTCGGTCGAAAGGCCGTCTCGCAGTGAGACCGTCGTGTCCTTGAACAAAAGTAGCCCGAACAGTTGAGTGGTCCAAGAGACCGAAACAACACTAGTGTGGGCAAACTCATTATACAAGGGATGACAAGAAATGAGAACAAAGTCGAACTATGTAGGGATTGATGTAGGGAAAGATAACTTAGATTTTGCAGTGGCAGGTATTGAAAAGATCACTCGTTTTGACAACCGAGCGTCCGGTATCGAAGCACTGATCAGACAAATCGATCATCTCCAACCCAAACTGATTGCAGTGGAAGCCAGTGGTGGGTATGAGACGACCTTTGTTGAAGCCCTGATGGTGAAAGGACACCAGGTATCCGTGGTGAACCCAACTCGGATCAGGGCCTTGGCGAAAGCCAAGGGGTTGCTGGCAAAAACAGATGAGATAGACGCTCAAAATATCGCCAATTATGCGGCCATAATCCGACCGGAGCCCACAAAGTTGCGGGAAGACCTGGATCAACGGATCCGGGCGCTGATCATCAGGCGAGAGCAACTGGTGGATATCCGTTCAGCGGAGCGGAACCGGCTGGGAACCTGTCATGAAAGCACCAAAGAGGATATTCAGGAGCATCTGGATTGGCTGGGGCAACAAATCACACACCTTGAAACAGAGATCAAACAACTTGTGAAGGGTTCAGAGGTCTGGTCACGACAGATCGGGTTATTGGAAACCATGCCGGGCGTGGGGTTTCTCACTGCGGTGACCTTGACAGCTAATATGCCTGAACTGGGCACCCTCAACCGTCAGAAGATTGCAGCATTAGCAGGATTGGCACCCTATAACCGGGACAGTGGGAAGAAGCGTGGCAAACGTCGGATCTTTGGTGGACGGCAGAGCGTCCGCAGAGTGATGTATATGGCTGCACTGTCGGCTATGAGATACAACCCAGTGATCAAGAAATTCTATGAGCGATTGATTGAAAATGGAAAACCATTCAAAGTGGCGATCACGGCCTGTATGCGGAAAATGATCACAATTCTCAATGTGATGGTCAAAAAACAAACAGGTTGGGTATGCCCCGTGTGAGTATGGTCCTGTTTTTCCTTGACAATCAACACAGTTACTGCGAGGAGGACGAAGTCCGACGAAGCAATCTCAGTCTTACGAAAAAGAAGAAAGGGCAGCTATCCGGACAGGATACAATGCACAAATATTCCACTTCTGAGATTGCCACGCCCCTGCGGGGCTCGCAATGACAAGGAGGGTGATGAGGCGGCGATAGTTTTCACCCCCCTTCCTGCCTGCTATGCAGGCATCCTTCCCCCGTAAACAGGGGAAGGAGATTCCAATAGTCGCAGGTTAGACGCTGTGCGGCGCGGGTGATGAAGGAGAAAATCAACACCGAGATTGCCACGCCCCTGCGGGGCTCGCAATGACAAGAGTGTTGGTGGGTGAATGACTCAAGGTACCCAAGGTTAAGCGGGGAGATAAGCAATCTCAGAATTTCGTCCAATATGGAGAAACTTTTAGGTAATGACATTCGAAGATTGCTTCGTCGGTCTGCGACCTCCTCGCAATGACAAGATTTGGGCGCTTGGGGCTTCGCTGATCCAATTTGTTGTTGCTTAGCTTGTCGCAATGACAAGGTTATAGGTGGGGCGGCGATTGTTTTCACCCCCTTCCTGCCTGCTTTGCAGGCATCCTTCCCCCGTAAACAGGGGAAGGAGATCAACAGTTGTAGGTTAGGCGTGTCGCTGGTGATGACGAGGGAGAAAACCGACACCGAAATTGCCACGCCCCTGCGGGGCATGCAATGACAAAAAGTCTGGTGGGTCGGCGACCCAATCTATGGGATTTTTGAATAACGAAGTTCAGGCTACGATCGATCTTCGCGCTGCCGTTGACCACGATGGCGTTGGGCCAGCGCTGGAGGGCGTTCGGGAGCAACCCCGAGCGGATCACGACTGCGGCTACCCGGTAATCCCCCGCGTCGAGCCGAGCCATCCCGGCAGTGAGACCTTTACCCTGGTAGAACTCCAGCGGTCCCAGTTCATCGATCACCATCAGGTCACGCACAGGCGCATCGGCCAGGACCCGGTTGGCCCATTCGAGCGCCTGGAGGTCAAAAGACCAGCGCGGCGTGCGCACGGAAGCCGAAGTCGTCCACTCGCAAGTTCGCCAGGCGGCGGTGATCGCCGCTGTCGAGGTCCACGATCTCAATCCCCACTTTACGCCCATCAGCAAACACACTGGGTGAAAGCAGGCCGTTGATCGAGCGGCCCGTACTGCGCGCCAGTTCGATCAGGTGGGTGCACCAGGTGGTTTTGCCGACGCCGCTCAATCCGGTGACAAGGAGTAACTGCGGTTCGGTCGCGCTGCGTGCGAACACCTGGCTCAACAGGCTGTCCGGGTCGTTCAGCGACTCCGGCAGGAGGGAGATCGGCCGCTGGGTGATCACCGCGACCGGTTCGCCTTCACCGTTGGTGAGCACTTCGGTGCGGATGCCGTAAACGGAAGAAAGCAGCGGTTCGGTCAGCGTTTCCTGGGGCGTACCGTAGGCTGTGACCCAGCCTTCGGTGAGCAGCAGCACCCGGTCGGCGTAGGTCAGGGCGTTGTTCGGCGAATGAGAACTGATGATAAACGAAAGCCCCCGGTCATTGAGCTGGTTGACGATCTCCAGGATACGGTGCTGGTTGCTGAGGTCGAGGTGGGCGGTCGGTTCGTCCATCAGCAGCAGGTCGCACTTCTGCGCCAGGCCGCGGGCGATCAGCACCAACTGCTGTTCACCGCCGCTGATCTCGGTGTAGGGCCGGTCGCGCAGTTCGTACAGCCCCACCTGGGCCAGCGCTTCCTCCACGATGCCCTGGTCGTCCCTCGATGGTGAGGCAAGCCAACCGAGGTGTGGGGCGCGGCCCATCATGACCATCTCGGCGACGGTGTACCCGAACGCCGGGGTATGCATCTGCGGGATCAGGCCCACTTTTTGGGCTCTTTCGGCGGGTGGAAAAGCATGGATATCTTCGCCGTCGAGGCGCACCTGGCCCGCATCAGGCTGAAGCAGCCCGGCCAGGCAGGAGAGCAGGGTGGTCTTGCCGCTGCCGTTGCGGCCGAGGATGTAGAGCGTTTCGCCGCTGCCGATATCGAGCGAGACGTCGTGCAGGACGGTTTTGCCGGGCAGGTAGGCGAATTTGAGATGGCTGGCTTCAAGGCGCATGGTCACCACCCCGTCCGGTTGCGGCGTAAGAGCAGGATCAGCACGGGCACACCGACCAGCCCGGTCAGCACGCCCAGAGGAATCTCACCGGGGAGCAGCGCCCGGGCGATGCTGTCGATCAGCAGCAGGAAGGCCGCACCCAGCAGGATCGACGCCGGCATCAGGCGTTTATGGTCGGGGCCGACCAGCAGCCGCCCGGCATGGGGGATCACCAGCCCGACCCAGCCGATCACACCGCTGATCGAAACGGCCGCGGAGGTCATCAACGTCGCGGCGATAATGATCCAGAGCTTGGTGCGGGCGGGGTTCATCCCCAGGGCCTGCGCTTCGGCATCACCCGAGGGAGAGCACGTTCAAACGCCAACGGACCAGGAACAGGAAAACCAAACCGAGCAGGGTGATGATGGTCAGTGCGAGCAGCTTGGACCAGGTGATGGTCGCCAGGCTGCCCAGCAGCCAGAAGGTGATCGCGGGGAGGGTGTCCAGCGGGTCGGCCATGTATTTCAGCAGCGCGGTCAGCGACCCGAACAGCGACCCGATCAGGATCCCCATCAGGGTCAGCACCAGCAGCGGGGAGGATTTATAGAGCCGGCTGCCGAAGAAGGCCAGACCGACCGCCAGCAAACCGAAAACGAAGGCGAAAATTTGCACTTCCCAGCCGGACCGGACGAGCAGCAGCGCAAGGGCGGCGCCAAACCCCGCGCCGGAAGTGACGCCGAGGATGTTCGAAATCGACCAGGGGGTTCTTGAAGATCGCCTGGAAAGCCGCGCCCGTGCCGCCGTAACTGGCGCCGATCAGGAGGGCGGCCAGAGCCCGCGGCAGCCTGATCCGCAGGACCAAACGCCGGGCGACTTCGGGGATATCCGCGGCCAGGTTCGGGAAGAAGGGCGACAGCAGCGACCGGCCGACATCCAGCGGACCGATGGGGTAGCGCCCCAGCAGTAATGCCAGGATGAACAAGATCACCGGCAAGGCAATCAGCGCCGCGCCGGTGATCGTTCGTTTGAGAGGGGTGGGTGCGTTAATGGATGGCACAGATCGAGTCGAGCTGCTCCGGTGTGATGGCGTAGTCATAATATGTATTATAGAAGTATTCCGCCTGCTGCGCGCAATCCAGGGTGTCCAGTTCGGGGAAAAGCCGCTGCGCCAGCCAGATGATCCCGAGGACCGAATCGGGAGTGGGGGTATCCCAGGGGGCGACGAGCTTGGGCATCCGGTAGACCTTGCCTTCCTGCACGGCGGTCAGGATTTGCCAATCCGGGTTGTCGGTGATCGCTTCCACGCTCGCGCCGCCGTAGGGCGGGACGATGATCACGTCCGGGTCCCAGGCTGCGATCTGTTCGAGGTTGACGTCGTTCCAGTAACCGGTCAGTCCGGCGCTGACGGAAACGCCGCCGGCGATCTCGATCATGCTGGTCTGGTACATGTCTCCGCTCGCGACGCGGGTCGGTTCCGTGCCGGTGAAGAGGACCTTAGGGCGGTCGCTGTCAGCGATACCCTGGGTGAGGTCGAGGATCGACTGGGTGACCCAATCGTAATAATCCACCCAGGTCTGCGCCTGCAAAGCGGCATGCGGGCCGAAGAGCTGGCCGGTCAGTTGGACGGCTTCCTTCAGGCGGGCAGGCGTTTCGGCATCATAGAGGAAGAAGGGGATCCCGAGTTCGGCAGCGGTGTTGAGCCAATCGGTGCGCAAGCTGGTGACGATCAGTTCGGGATCGAGCAGGGCGGCCTGTTCCAGGTTGAAATCGGTCTGGCTGAAATAGTCGTCGCCGATCAGGTCCTGGAAGCGGGGGTCGATGGCCTCCATGGCAGCCGCACCGGCTGGGTCACGCGCGCCGAGGTAGCTGGCAGCCACCAGGGCGCCTTCGCCGTCCACACCGTAGATCATGGCCGTGGCGGGGCCGTAGGTGGAGATCACCCGGCGCAGGGGCTGCGGGATCACGACCTCGTTACCACCCTGGTCGGTGAGCGTGATGCTGTCCGGGAGTTCGCCGGCGTCGATCAGGGCTTGCTGCCCGTCAGGCGAGATGGTAAAGGCGACGAAATCGGCCGCATCGGCTGAATCAGACTGCGGGACGAGGACCGCACCCGGCAGGAAGGCAGCCGGGATCTCGGCGGGGACGAATGCCGCATTGGGCGCGGCGGTGGCGAGCAGGTCCGCACCGGATTCGACAAAAACCGGGGATTCACCGGCGTAATAGGCTTCGTAAAGCGCGGTGAGCGCGGTTTGCAGGTCGGGGTCGGCCTGGATGGTGAAGTGCGCGGCCGGGGCGGCTTCGGTGGGGGCGGCCGGGGATTCGGCCGAGATTTCGGTTGGCTGCACTTCGGTCAGCTGCGCCTCAGTTGGCGGTATGACCGCTTCGGTGGGTGTGACAGCCGGCGTGCAGCCGGTGATCACCAGGATGGTGACCAGCAAGGATAGGGCGATTTTATAAAGGTTCTTTTGCATGGTGTTTCCTTTGCTGTGTTGTGCTCGTTTGATTTACCTAGGATCGAATTTGGTTTCTCTAAGCTGAGGGATTGATCTCATCAGGAATAGTTAAGGGATGTTCCCGGCAGCGCTGCAGCCAGGTGATGGCCGCTTCCAGTTGGCCCTGGACGAATTCGAGGGTCAGGGTTTCAATCGGGGCGCTGGTTTGGGCCAGGCGCTCGCGGATGGCGTCACGCTGCTTTTCGCAGACTGCCAACTGGCGATCAATGATGCCTTCGGTGGGCAGGTCCAGCAGGGTGGCGATGTAGAGCCGGGAGAGGAACTGGACGCGGATGCGGTGGATGCTGGTCGGGGGTTGGGTCTCGGCCAGCCAGTCTGCGACGCGCTGCTCGCCCAGGGGCGTGATGGCGTATTCGGTGCGGGGCGGCGCGTCGGGCTGGGGCAGCTCGCGGCCGGTGATCATGCCGTCGCTTTCCAGGCGCTTGAGCACCGCGTAGAGCTGGCTGACGCTCATGTTCCAGACCCGCCCGAGGTGGGCCGGGTCGCGAAAGCGTTCCAGCAGGTCGTAGCCGTGAGCGGGGTGGGCCTGCAGCAGGCCGAGCAGGACTTCATCCGGGGATAATCGTGACATACCCCTATTCTATCATGGAATAGGGGGAGAGAGGGACTTAGGTATTCGGTATGAGGTATTATTTTTACAGGGTAAAAGATCAGGAAGCGGTCATTGTGATCGAGCCTCGATTTCTACCCCGCTGTGAGGAGTTTTGTCTTTATTAATCAATATATAAAACAGTATTTATTTTCTTAATCAACCGGAGGGATTATGGATGTCAAAAGTGCCCAATTTGAAATGCGATCGGCCTTCTTAGGAGGTTTTGCAGGTCAGTTGGTCTCAGGACTGATTTGGTTGATTTCGGCCGCGATCAGCCTCTTCGTTTCACCTCTCTACGGCATGGCTGTTCTCTTTTTTGGCAGTATGTTGATTTTTCCACTCACACAAGTATTGATTCGGGCGTTAGGGAGGCCGGGAAAAACAAGTGAGGAAAACAAGCTTTGGCCTCTGGGCACGCAAACCGCCTTCACCGTGCCGATCAATTTCCTTCTCGTTGGTGCGGCCACGCTTTACCGCCAGGAATGGTTTTTTCCTGCAGCAATGATCGTTGTAGGATCCCATTATCTACCTTTTATTACACTCTATGGTATGAAGTTGTTTGGAGTCTTAGCCGGCCTGTTGGTCGTCGGTGGGTTGGTCCTGGCCCTTTATGGCCCATCCATTTTCAGCCTCGGCGGTTGGGTGACCGGGTTCGTATTGATCCTTTTTGCGTTCCTCGGGAGGCGGCAGGTGCGAAATGAAGAACGGCAGAACCATCCGGATCATGATTAGCTTTCCATTCGTTTTACAATCTTGATGTTCGCATAAAAAGGCTTCCTTTTTACGGTTTTAGTGCGTGATTGGCGCTGTTTGGATAATTTGCGATAATGACGTCCTGCAAGGGCGCGCAGCTTCGCAGATCCTGAAGGACTGCTGGTTAGCAGCGCACGGTTCACATCCGAGCCCCCTCCGTTTACACTTCGGGGGTGCTTCGCGAAGGTCGATGGAAAGACCTGAATGATCATGAATCTCTTATAGAGATTTTTTTATTTTAAAGCGTGTGCTAATTGACGCTGTCTGGATAATTTGCTATAATGACGTCCTGCAAGGGCGCGTAGCTTCGCAGATCCTGACAGGACTGCTGGTGAGCGCAATGCAGAGGTAAGGGCGCGTAGCTTCGCAGATCCTGACAGGACTGCTGGTGAGCGCAGAAGTATTTTGTAAGGGCGCGTAGCTCAGCTGGTTAGAGCGCACGGTTCACATCCGTGAGGTCGATGGTTCGAGTCCATTCGCGCCCACTATTTCGATTTCAAGCATTAATGTAAATATTTCCGGTAAGTGCCCTTCCAGGGTGCTGCGCGAAGGTCGATGGTTCGAGTCCATTCGCGCCCACTTTTCATTTAAGCATTTAATGTAAATATTTCCGGTAAGTGCCCTTCCAGGGTGCTGCGCGAAGGTCGATGGTTCGAGTCCATTCGCGCCCATATTTTAAGCATGAGGTCATGTTATAACTCATGTTCTATATTCATCCCATAAATGATATTATCTATTTACAAAGGTCTTTTGGAGAATCTATCCAATTGGAGAACTATAATACATGAAAGAGATCACAAAAAATATCAAAAACCTTGGCTTTGACAATTGGTTCCAAGCCAATACAGACTCTCAATTAATTGAAAATCATCGTATTGCGCGTGTCATTTCTGTACATAAAAACAGTTACATCATATCAAAAGGGAGTGGGGATGTTTTTGCGGAATTGGCAGGAAAAATGCTCTACTCTGCTGACTCTTCTGTGATGCTGCCAACTGTTGGCGATTGGGTAGCTGTCGACTTTTTCGACGATGATAGCCATGCGATAATACACAATCTGCTTCCAAGAAAAACGCTATTGAAGAGAAAAACTTCCGGAAAGAATGTGGACTTTCAACTAATTGCAGCCAACATCGATACTGCATTTATCGTCCAATCCTTGGATGAAAATTTCAATCTTCGGCGTTTGGAGCGCTACCTCGTAATGATCAACGAAAGCAGTATCACTCCAATTGTTCTGTTGAGCAAATCCGACCTACTATCGACACCAAAGATTGAAGAAAAGATAAACAGCATCCTCGCGTTAATGCCCGAGGTGAAGGTGATTCCGTTCAGCAATGAAAATGGGATCAATATAGATAAAATCAAAAGTCTTCTCCTTCCGGGAAAAACCTATTGTTTGCTTGGCTCTTCCGGCGTCGGAAAAACAACCTTGCTGAACAGTGTCATGGGTAATTCGCTTTTGGTCACCAACCCCGTCAGAGAAAAAGACAATAAAGGCAGGCACACCACCACCACCCGCCAATTGATCCAACTAAAGGCAGGTGGGATCATGATCGATTCCCCTGGAATGCGGGAGCTTGGGAACATTGCTGTAGAAACAGGCATCGATGAAACCTTTTCAGAAATAATCTCGTTGTCAAACCAGTGCAAATTCAGCGATTGTACCCATGTCAATGAAACGGGTTGCGCAATTCAGAATGCGATAAAAAAAGGCACGCTTTCTAAAAACAGATTTCAAAATTACCTGGCCATGAATAAAGAATCAAGCTTCAATGAGATGTCTTATTATGAAAAACGCCAGAAGGATAAGCAGTTTGGGAAGCATATAAAATCAGTTCTGAAAAACAAGAAGCGAAATCCTTAAGGGTTCATTAAGCTTGGGATCAGGTTGAATGGTTGTTAATATGGTTGATAAGTAGGGGATCTGATATTTTATACTCGAATCAGTTCCTCAAAAAAGAAAATAATGATACTTACTAAACAATTAACATGATTTATATACCTATTGGAGTCACTTCGTAATCCGTGAGGTCGATGGTTCGAGTCCATTCGCGCCCACTTTTTATTTAAGGATTAATGAAATCGAATATATTAGGTGCCCTTCTAGGGTGCTTCGCGCAGGTCGATTGTTCTTTCGCTTCGTAGACCACACCTTTTTCGTATTTAAATCCGACAATGAAAACGTAATGATTATTTGAATAAGATAACTGATTGTATAATTTTTTAATGATAGATATATTCGCCGATAAAAATTGTATTATTGGCACGATCAACCATCAATTCCTAATAGTTTATAATTGAATTATCTGTATAGTTGATATGGAGACTCTATTAAGTGAATCGTTGGGAGGAATTGTGCTAATTACAAAAAACGTAATGGTGGAATTTTCATTCATCATCTTTAATATGTTGTCAGACGTACCAGACGGTTTTCCTGCTAAAGAAATTCTTGCGAAAATCCCTGACATTTACTAATTTAAGTGAATACGAAAAAGGATCTTATCCTTCTGCTCCGAATAAACCCAGATATGAAAAAATTGTCAGGTTTGCTACTCTGACATTAAAAAAGGCTGGGTGGTTTGAAAAAAATCGAGGCCGTTGGTATTTTAACAGAAGAGGGAAGGGAGGCATACAAAGAAATTAAAAGATCCGGAAAAATTTTTAAGGAAGCTAAACGCTTATATCAAGAGTGGAAGAAAAATAGACCTGTAACAGAAGCAGATACAACTGATGAAGAGGAAGTAGAGACTTTATCTTTCACTATTGAAGAGGCAGAAGAAAATTCTTGGGAACAAATTCAAAAATTTCTATACAAAATGGGTCCATATGATTTTCAGGATTTGGTCGCTGATTTGCTCTCAGCTATGGGTTACCATGTATCATGGGTTGCACCACCAGGCAAGGATCAAGGAATTGATATTATTGCATATACTGATCCCTTAGGCGCAAAACCTCCCCGGATTAAAGTACGAGTTAAAAACGCAAAGAACAAGCGGTCTCGGTTGGGGATTTACGGTCATTTTTAGCAGTTCTTGGTTCTGATGAGTTAGGCGTTTTTGTGTCTTCTGGTGGTTTCTCGAAAGATGCGGAAATTGAGGCAAGGACCCTAAGAACGAAGGAAGATTACTTTAATCGATCTTGAAGGTTTATTTGATTTATGGTTGAAACATTACGACGAACTATCTCAGGAAGCGAAACAACGGTTCCCCTTAAAACCCATCTATTTTTTGGCACCGATAGAATAAATTTGCATTTATTCATTTAGAAAACCCTACTAAACATTGATAACAGAGTTAAATCCAATGGTGTTGATTTTGGTAAATTACTAACGATATAAAATTCTCAGTAAATTCCTTAAGAATTACCGCTTATAGTTGTTGGTGATCGTACAATTTACATTATGTATTGAAATATTAGGAGAGGAAATGAAACAGTCGTTCTCGGAGCGAATGGGGTATAAAAGCCTTCGTACAGAAATTCAAGTTGAATTGTATGGATGAAAATTTACAAACGGCATTGTGGAACTTTATATACCAATCATTATATTCAAAGTCCTTAAAGGATTCTGATCTTTAGAAATCGGCATTCCAATAGGTTTGTAATTGCTGATATTTGGACTGAATTATATAAAATGAGAGTTGATGAAATTCCCGAATATACATCAGATTGTATTGAAATATTAAAAGGAGCGTTTTTTATCGAGCAAATGGCATGAAGTATATAGCCTTATTGAATTTATCTCTATTTACTCGTCAAAGTTCTCTAGTACAGGTGCTTTTGAGAAACAACTTAATAATATTTTAGAAAATGAAATGAGCGGTTATAGGTTAGTTTCTAATAGCATAGTTCCCATTATCTCGGAGCCAGAAATTGAATGGATTGAATCAGCATTGTCAGTTCACGAAACAATCGAACACCATTTGGACGAAGCCTTACGGCTTCTATCTGACAAATTAGAACCACATTATGCTAATTCGATTGAAGAATCGATGTCTGCAGTGGAAGCTCTTGCAAGTATCGCTTTCTGGGAACAAAACGGCCACATTAGGTTCCGCCTTAACCAAGATTGAAAAATCAGGACAAATCACGATTTATGGTGCGCTAAAAACTGGTTATTCAAAGCTTTATGGTTGGACAAGTGATGCTGAGGGAATTAGGCACTCGATATTGGATGAGCCTTCCCTCTCAAGAAGATGCAGTATATATGCTTGTTTCATGCTCAGCTTTCATTAACTACCTTTACTAGAAAGCCCGAAAAGCTGGTCTAGACCTAGCTTGAGTTAGTCAAAATTTGATCCAGTCCCTATTTCCACATTGCAAGAATTTATTCTAAATGGACTAATTGAAACATCCGTGTCCCCATGAGGGGGGAATCAGGTCGATGGTTCGAGCGCTACGCAGTTCGCGCCCACTTTTTATTTAATTTTGATGGTAATTTGGGGAAAGTTGTTTTTGACCATCATATTTTTTGCTCGCAGCGTTTACAAAATGTTTACTTTTCTCCGCTAAAATCTCCTTGACATCCAAACTCATAGGGAATATAGTTAAGCCCGTTTAATTATTAAGTGAGGTAAACATTGTCGCAGGACGACCCTTTCTTAACCGCGATCCGTGAATGGATGGAAACTTCCATGCACCGTTCGTTCCACGCCTTCATCCGCTATAACCGGGAAAGCGACCTCTCGCTCTCCCAGGTCAATACCCTGATGCGGCTTTTTCATCACGGCCCGGATTCGGTGCACGACCTGGCCGATCACCTTGGGATCACCACGGCGGCCGTCAGCCAGCTGCTGGATCAACTGATCTCGGCGGAACTGGTGGCGCGCTCTGAAAACCCGGAAGACCGGCGCATGAAGCTGATCGCGCTGACGGATAAGGGTAAGCAGCTGGTTAATACAATTATGGGGATGCGGCACGCCTGGCTGGGAGAGCTGTCGCAGGCCCTGACGGAGGCTGAAAAGGCGCAAATATTACCCGCCATCCAGCTTCTCAACGAGCGGACCCGGAATATCCAAAAGGAAGGCGCCCGGCCTTGTAAGGGCCATTCAAAATGATGACTCTAGACCAGCAAGGCGATATGATTAATAAGATGATCGAACAAAAAATGATGTCAACAATGAAGGACCAATAATTTATGCTAAAACTGATCAAATACCTGAAACCCTATGTGTTTTATGTGATCGCTGCGATCGCGCTGCTGTTTGTGGTGGCGAATGCACAGTTGGCGCTGCCGGACTACCTCTCCCGGATCGTCAATGTCGGCATCCAGCAGAACGGCATCGACAGCGTCATCCCGGAATACATCAGTAAGAGCCAACTCGATAAGGTGGCGATTTTCTTCACCGACCAGGAAAAAACCCTGGTCTATGATGATTATCAACTGGTTGACAAGACTTCAGCGGATTACGCCCAACTGGTGCAGACGGTCCCAGCCCTGGAAACAGAGCCGGTATACGTTTTGAAAGACCTGACGAAGGACCAGATGGACCAGCTCAAACCGGTGATCTCGCGTGGGTTGGTGACCGTGTATGGTATCCAGCAGGTCATCAATAACCCGGCTCAAGCTCAGCAGATGCTCGGGAACATGCCGTTTGACCCCTCAAAGATCCCGGCGGGAACGGATATTTTCGCCGTGCTCAAGAATTCACCGACAATGCTTGACACGGTGAAACAGAAAATTGACGCGCAGTTCCAATCCATGCCGGATACGCTGGTCACTCAGATGACGACTGCGGCGATCCGTGAGGAATACCAGAGCCTGAACATTAACCTGGGAAAAATCCAGACCAACTACATCCTCCGCACAGGCGGCGTGATGGTCCTGCTGGCCCTGGTGGCCGGCGTGACGAACATCGCCGTTAGCTTCCTGGCAGCGCGGACTTCGGCCGGCGTCGCAAGGGATGTCCGTAGGGATGTTTTCACAAAGGTTGAGTCTTTTTCCAGCCAGGAATTCAATAAATTCTCCACCGCTTCGCTGATCACCCGCGCCACCAATGACATCACCCAGATCCAGCAGGTGGTCTTCATGGTGATGCGGCTGCTGTTCTTTGCGCCCATCATGGGCGTCGGCGGGGTCATCCGGGCGGTGAACAAGAGCCCGAACATGTGGTGGATCATTGCTTTGGCGGTCGGTGTATTGATCCTGCTGATCGTGGTGGTCTTCTTCATCGCCGTGCCAAAATTCAAGATCATCCAGAAGTTGATCGACCGGCTGAACCTGGTCACCCGTGAGAACCTTTCCGGTATGATGGTCATCCGGGCTTTCGATAAGCAAGGATTTGAGGAGAAACGCTTCGACGACGCCAATAAGGACCTGGCAGGCGTCACTTTATTCATCAACCGGGTGATGGCGACCATGATGCCGGTGATGATGTTGATCATGAATGGTCTTTCCATCCTGATCATCTGGATCGGCGCTCACCAGATCGCCGCTTCCACCCTGCAGGTCGGCGATATGATGGCCTTCCTGCAATACAGCATGCAGATCATGTTCTCGTTCCTGATGATTTCGATGTTGTTCATCTTCCTGCCCCGCGCCTCGGTTTCAGGTGACAGGATCGCGGAAGTTCTGGACTCGGAAAATGTGATCAGGGACCCGCAGGACCCCAAGCCGCTGCCCGAACCATTCCAGGGCAAGGTCGAATTCAGAGATGTGTATTTCCGCTATCCGGATGCTGAGGAGGATGTGCTGCAGAAAATATCATTCACAGCACAACCGGGGGAGGTGACGGCCATTATCGGCTCCACCGGCTGCGGTAAATCTACCGTGGTCAACCTCGTCCCGCGGTTCTATGATGTATATACAGGCCAGGTGTTGGTGGACAACGTCGATGTTCGGGATGTCAATCAACACGACCTGAGAGCAAAAATTGGATACACTCCTCAAAAAGGCGTTCTATTCTCCGGCACGATCGAATCCAACCTCAAGTTGGCCGATCAGAATGCCAGCGAGGCGACCCTACGTGAGTCAGTGGAGATCGCGCAGGCGGCCGACTTCGTCTTTGACAACCCGGAAGGATTGGAAGCCCCGATTTCACAGGGCGGCTCGAACGTCTCCGGTGGGCAGAAACAGCGCCTGAGCATTGCCCGGTCGCTGGTCAAGAAGCCGCCGATCTTCATTTTTGATGACACCTTCTCCGCGCTGGACTTCAAGACGGACGCAACTTTACGCAAAGCCCTCAAGGAAAAAACCGGCGACAGCACGGTGCTGCTGGTGACACAGCGCGTGGCGACCGTGATGAGCGCCGACCAGATCATTGTTCTGGATAATGGCAAGATCGTTGGCAAAGGCACCCATAAAGATTTGATGAAGACCTGCCAGACCTATCAGGAAATCGCCACATCGCAGCTAAGCAAGGAGGAACTGGCATGAGCGACAATAAACCAAACGAAATCCAACAACCTAAAGAAAAGCCAAGTCGACCCCCTGTTCGCTTTGGGCGCGGCGGCCCACACGCATTGATGCGCGGTGAGAAAGCCAAGGACTTCAAAGGCACCTTTAAACGCCTGGTGAAATATCTGGGTAAATATAACCTGCTGATCCTGGGCGTGTTGTTGATCGCCGCAGCATCCACCGTGTTTTCCATCTTTGGGCCCAAGATCCTGGGACGGGCAACCACCCAGTTATTCAAGGATGTGTCGGCAATGATCGCCGGCACCGGCAGCGGCGTCGATTTTACCGTCATCGGCCGGATCCTGATCCAGGTCGCGATCCTTTATACGATCTCAACTTTCCTGGCTTTCCTGCAGGGTTATATCATGGCAGGCATTTCAGCCGACATCACTTATCGATTCAGGCAGGATATCTCTCAGAAGATCAACAGACTACCTTTGCAATACTTTGACAGAGTCAGCCAGGGCGAGATCCTCTCGCATGTGACCAACGACGTGGATATGGTCAGCCAGACGCTTAACCAGAGCCTCTCGCAGATCATCACCTCCGTGACAAGCGTGATCGGCATCCTGATCATGATGCTCACCATCAGCTGGCAAATGACGCTGGTGGCGCTGCTGACCGTCCCGCTCACGCTCGTTGTGATCAACCTGATTGTTAAAACCTCACAAAAGTACTTTTTGCAGCAGCAAAATTACCTGGGCCATGTCAACGGGCATGTGGAGGAGATGTTCGGCGGGCATATCGTGATCAAGGCGTTCAACGCCGAAGCAGAATCGGTGAAGACTTTCAACGGTTTGAATGAGACATTGTTCAACGCTGCCTATCTATCACAGTTCCTGTCGACGGTGATCATGCCCATCATGCGCTTTATTAGTAACCTGGGCTATGTGGCCGTCAGCATTATGGGCGGTTACTACGCGATCAATGGCACGGTCACCGTTGGTGACATCCAGGCCTTCATCCAATATGTGCAGCAATTCAATAACCCGCTGATGCAGATCGCCAACATTTCCAATATTTTGCAGCAGACCGCTGCGGCTGCGGAACGGGTGTTTGAGTTCATCAATGAGCCGGAAGAAGTGTCAGAAACCGAGAACCCGATCCAGCTAAGCCATGTGGATGGGTCGGTGGAATTCCGCAATGTACGATTCGGTTATGACCCCGAGAAAGTCGTGATCAAAGACCTTTCGTTCAGCGCCCAGCCCGGGCAGAAGATCGCCATTGTGGGGCCGACCGGCGCCGGCAAGACCACCCTGGTCAAGCTGTTGATGCGTTTCTACGACGTGGACAGCGGCGCGATCCTGGTGGATGAGCATAACATCAAGAATTTCCGGCGCGATGACCTGCGCAGGATGTTCGCCATGGTGCTGCAGGATACCTGGCTCTATAACGGCACGATCTGTGAGAACATCCGCTATGGACGCGAAAACGCGACCGATGAAGAGGTCGTGAAAGCCGCCGAAACGGCGCATGTGGATCACTTCATCCGCACGCTGCCGGGCGGCTATCAGATGGTGCTGAACGAAGAAGCCAGCAATATTTCATCCGGGCAGAAACAGCTCCTGACGATCGCCCGCGCCGTTCTGGCGGACCCGCCCATGCTGATTTTGGACGAGGCGACCAGCTCGGTCGATACCCGCACCGAGGTCCTGATCCAGGAAGCGATGGACCGGTTGATGCACGGGCGTACCAGCTTCATCATCGCCCACCGCCTCTCGACCATCCGCAACGCCGACCTGATCCTGGTGATCCGGGATGGCGATATCGTGGAGCAGGGCAAGCACGAGCAGCTGCTGAAAGAGAACGGCTTCTACGCCGAGCTTTATAACAGCCAGTTCGAGATGCTGGCGTCGTGAGATGAAATTTGATAAAGTAAGCTAGCAATATAAAAATAAAAGGCGCGGAATACAACATTCCGCGCCTTTTTTCTTTAAAAATTTTTACTTAATTGAATTATTTACATTTTACTTTCCTGCGAGTCCAACCATGGAATATATATTACGAAGCGCTTTTGAATGATTGTGTCGCTGATAGTCAACCCTATCACCTTCCTATTATTTCCTTCCTTGAGCTAAAATTTATTCTCAATATCGGTATAATGGACTCGTTTAATGCAAATATGCGCAATTCTTAGCTCGCGTTTGACTTTAAGGAGAACGCCTGATGAAGTTAAAAGTATTTCTTATTGGTATCCTTCTCACACTGCTGACCCTTTCCGCTGCCGTACCGCTCCCCGCGGTCCAGGCGGCGGACGACCCCCCACCAATAAGCACATCCACACCTGATTCCACAAACACCTCGGTCGAGGTGGTCAACGATTATTACTCCATCATCCACACCACCACGCGGGATGGCGTCGCTTTGCAGGCGGACGTGATCAACGGCCCGCCGGAGCCGCCCGACCCGATAGCGTGGGAGGCTTCGCGGGTGGATGTTTCGTCGCTTGACCGAGCAGCAAATACCTTACCAAATTTCCCATCTTACAATTGGGTCTTTGGCTGTTCGGCAGTGTCCGGCGCGATGATTGCAGCCTATTATGACAATAATGGATATGGGAATATGTATACTGGTCCAGCCAATGGTGGTGTGATGCCGTTAACGGATACATCCTGGCCAACCTGGTTGGATAGCATCAATGACAGGTACCCGAATAATCCATTAATTGCATCCCATCAAGGTGTGGATGGGCAATCAGGAACGGGCTCGATTGATGATTATTGGGTTAGCTATGAAAGTCGGTGCTGATGATCCTTACATCGGGCAATCTGGACGCAGCATGACTGGGGAACCGCAATTGGCGATTACATGAAGACAAGCCAGTCGGCTTATGGAAATGTCTGATGGCAGTACAAAGTTTTATTATTACAGCGATCCAAGCACTTCCATTCCTTTGAATTGCAGCTCGATGGGTTCTATTGCACAATACGATGGGACTTATGGTCGTAAATTTTTTATGAAGCAAGAGGCTATACTGTAACAGATTGTTACAATCAACCAACAGAACAATATGGTTACGGGTGGATTTTCACTTGACACAATTTCAGGCAGAGATTAATGCAGGAAATCCCGTTTTAATCAATCTGGCAGGTCATTCAATCGTTGGATATGGTTACGAAATAGGACATCAAAAATTTATATTCGGGATACTTGGGATAATGATACAAGTCAACTCGTATTCAATGACATGGGGTGGATACTATGAGGGCATGCAAATGCTTTCAGTCAGCATTGTGCATCTGGCGAACGATCCGCAGCCGCCGGCGGCTTTCGAAAAAGCCAGCCCGAGCAGCAATGCAACGAACCAATCGCTGACGCCGACACTCAGCTGGCAGGCCAGCACATACGCAGATGGTTATGAGTATTGCGTTAATACGACCCAATCCTGCAGCAGCTGGGCATCCGCCGGGACAAGCATGAAGGTCACTTTGGCTGAACTCAACAGCGACACCTTGTATTATTGGCAGGTGCGGGCGACGAACGATGAGGGAACCACATATGCTGACAGCGGTACCTGGAGGCAATTCACAACCCTCGACCCAGCGATATTCACTGAAAGTGTTTATATCCCGCTGATTTCACATTAATTGAGTTTTTTCTTGATGGCATGAGCCAATTAAGATCTTTCTTTAATCCTAATAAGTAATCAAAATGGCTGTTTGAAAAAATCCTCTTCTATTTTAAAGCAGGATATCTTAACAGCTAACTGATTATTTTGTTAAAAAATCAAACGAAAAACAAGTTACAGGGGAAATGACTGATTCGCCAATTATGGGCGAATGGCGTATACTTAAATTGTATTACTGGTTAAAGAAATATCTGGCATCACCCCCATTTTTCCATAACATCAAAGATATTTTTAGGAAAGGATATCCCTTATGAAAAGGGAAGACCTTACACTCGCACACGAGGCTGAGCTTTTAGGGGTTGCGGCCGATCTATTTGATCTGAACATTAATCACATCGCCGCAATTAAAAGTGATTCAGGTTATTTCAATCTGATCTATGATTGTTTGCATAGGGGACAACCTTCGATCCTGCGGATCACATTTTGCCTTGACCGATCTCGAGAATTGATCCAGGCCGAGCTGCACTTCATTGATTATTTGGCTGCGCATGGCATGAATGTATCGATCCCGTTCATCTCAAAGAACCAAAATTATGTCGAAATGGTTCTGGTCAATGACCAGCCGGTATACATGGTTTGCTTTGAAAAGATCCAGGGAGTCCCGAATAGTGAAACCAAAACTATTTCTCTGGAAACCTTACTTGATCAGCGCTATTATCAAAAATGGGGCGCAGCAATGGGCCAGATGCACGCGCTATCAAAATATTATCGACCTGTCAGCGAGGCTGAGACCCGACCGGACTGGTTCGTTCTGCATAGAGAAAACCTCGATGTTGATAAACTGGTTCCAATCGAGATGAATCAACTATCTGAGAAGATCCATGACCTGCTGGACCAAATCAGCAAATTACCGAAAGATCAGGATTTCCTTCGGGATGATCCACGGGGATTTTATCGATGATAAATTCACTGTGAACCCTGTCGATGATGAAATCACGGTATTTGACTTTGATGACAGTTGTTACTTCTGGTTTGTGTATGAGATCGCTTTAGCCTGGGAAGAGGTCATCTGCCGGGCAGATTATCTAAAACTGGAGGATCGCGAGATATCTGTAAAAGATTATATGCAGGCATTTTTGAATGGCTATTCACAAGAGAACAGGCTGCCGAAAAAATGGTTTCAAAGAATCTCCTTATTCACTAAGTTAGCCCAGTCTAAAGAACTCCTGGATTGTCTCAAGTCAAAATTGGATGCAGAAACAGGCCAAGCTGACCCCATGAGTTATTTGACGCAGTGCATTGAAGAGGACTTGCCGCACTTGAACTTCTTTGAAGAGCTGTATTAATGGATTACGACCCTATTCAACCAGGCCTGCTCGTGGAATGCCGCACCAGTAGGATCTTTATTGGAGCCTATTTTTTATAGATTGAAGATCACAAATTTCCGTAATAATTGATTTGACGTTAAAAATAAAGCTGCAAAATTTCATGTGTTGCGCCTGAAGATTATTGAGAGGATGACCTTTTGGATGCATCTCTCCCGACCATGTTCCTGCATGGCGATCTCCAGGTGATATGGATTGGACCCGTCTGTGATCTTTGCGAGAATATTGTGCAATAGCCTAGATTAATGACATGTTGGTAATAAGGAGTCAACCTGTAAAAATGAATTTACCTGTTACATTTTTTCTTCAAAACGGAAAACTCGATCTTTCAAGCCTGAGCGCCCTTCAGGAAAAACCAGCGCCTTTCACACCCGGTGAACCGCTCTTTTGGGACGATCCGCATATCTCCTCGGAGATGCTGAAGGTGCATCTGGATCCGGAAGTGGATCTGGCAAGTCGACGGCCGGAGATCATCGATGCGACAATCGAGTGGATCATCAATGAAGTTGATTTAAAAGAAGGAGATGCTGTTCTTGACATGGGCTGCGGACCGGGGCTGTATACGTCCCGGTTGACCGAACGCGGTATGCGGGTGACCGGCGTGGACTATTCCAGACGGTCGATTGCCTATGCTCGTGCGTATGCAGAGGACCATGGTTTGGATATCTCTTATCGCTATGAGAACTACCTGGACCTGACAGATAATGAACAGTATGACCTGGTCACTCTAATCTTTGGCGATTACTGCCCGTTGAACCCGGACCAACGGCGCACGCTGCTGGCTAACGTCCGTCGGGCATTGAAACCGGGGGGCAAGTTTGTGTTTGATGTCTCAACCCGACCCTTGCGATTGAAACATGGCGCGAAGAATCATTGGTATGCCGTGGATGGCGGCTTCTGGCGACCAGGGCCTCACCTGGTCTTGGAGACGGGTTTTGATTATCCGGATGAATTGATTTTCTGCGACCAATCGATTGTGATCGAAGCCGACGGCAAGATGGCGGTCTATCGCAATTGGTTCCAGGATTACACCCCTGAGATGATTGAGGCGGAAATCTCCGCTGGAGGATTTAAGGTGGTCGGACTGTGGGCTGACCTGATGGGAACACCCTGGGTTGAAGATTCGGAATGGATCGGTGTGGTTGCGGAAGCGATCAAATAACACTGACTCTCCAGAGAGGATCGTATTGTGACAGTTAGGTTCAACCTCAACCATAAGGCTGTGTTAGACGAGATGCTGCTGGACGACCCACGCGTCAGGCCCGGGAAGATGTTCGGTTATCCGGCTTATTACGCCGGTGAGAAGCTGGCGATCTGTCTATATGAAGACGGCGTGGGCGTGAAGGTCCCGGCAGAGCTGGCGGCAAAACTGATCGCGGAGGATGAAAATATCATCCCATTTCAGCCGCTGGGCAGGCGCAAGATGCGTGAGTGGATCCAGATTGAGCAAAGATGAACGACCTAACCGAATCCAGGACGTATCATGAATATCAAGAATATTCTAGAAAGAGATAATTCATTGGAATTTGTCGTTTCAATATCGCACTTATGAAAATATAATAGACGTTCGAATTTCGAACCATTATTTTGAATTAAAATAAGAATTGAAAGATTTTAAATGTGATCCGACATTTGAAGCTTCACTCGAAGTATTATTAATCGAACTCAGGAATTATCAAGATTTATAAATATCATTCTAAGGTAACCTAAAAGAGTTTATTGAATGAAAAAACTTGAGTGAAATTTATTGGAATTAAATTTTGTAAGCCACTTGAAGACTCCAGACAAATATATACGTCTTCTTAACCGTCTATTTCGTTCACGTTATCAATCCCACGAATTTTGGAATGAATATTGCAGAGAAAGTTTTAAGCTGGTAACTCCAGCTATATATTGCATGGAAATATAATACCATCATCGATAGCTGTATCTTTAAATTTTTATTGGTAAATTCGGTCAGAATTTATATTAATTGTCAGATATGAATTTTTGGTGATCATTCAGCAAGAAAAGATGGTAAAGGAAGAACAAGGAAGTCTTTGAAACTTAATCATAGATTGATTAAAAGTAAGTGCAATCATTTAGAGAGATAACAAAAGTAAGTCGAAGTCGATATCATGGAAAACAAAAACAGCGCGACATCTCACTTCGAGGATAATAACCTTCAAAAAATCCTTATCGATGCGTTTAAAGACGGGATCATCGTTATTGATTTTAAAGGGATTGTTCGGTATGCCAATCCTTCCGCAAAAACGATATTCAATTCAGTTGTAGATAATTTTGATAAACTTAAATTTTGGTATTCCTGTTCTCGATATTCGATTTGAATATTGCTTGTTAGACAATCAAAAAACGATCCTTGAATTGCAAGCTAGTAAGTTCAACTACTTAGGTGAAATTGCTTATTTGATGATGGTCCGTGACATTACTGAATATGTTGGTGCAGCAGAAGCTTTATATGAGAGTGAAAGAAAATACCGTCAGTTGTTTGCAAACTCAATCAATGGATTTTCACTACATGAAATCATAGTTGATGAAAATGGAAATCCGGTAAACTTTCGGTTTCTTGATGTTAACAATGCCTTTGAAGAACTATACCGGGATGAAACCCCAAGATGTAATTGGTAAAACAGCATTAGAAGTATTACCAGGAATTGAAGAATCAGATTTAATCGATCTATATGGGAAAGTGGCTCTTAAAGGTGAATTCAAAAGTTTTGAAATTTTTTATGAACCACTAAATCGTCATTATATGATTTCAGTGTTTTCTCCAACAAGAATCAATTTGCCACAATATTCATGGATATTTCATCTACGGATTGACGCAGAAAAATTAAAGTTGAGTGAGCGAAGAAAAATATAGAACCTTATTTGAATTATGCCTTCACAGGTTTTGTTGTTGTTTACTTAATTAAAGTGAAGTAGGAAAACCAGTTGATCTTAGGAATATTGAAATGAATAAGAGCTTTTGAATCCTTAACGGGTTTACAATGCTGAAGAAGTTGTTTATCAGAACAACAGAAGGTTTGAAACTACATACTAGAAACGGAGCTTCTAAAAAACCTAAAGCTTGTTATTGAAAAAGGTAAAGCTGAGCAGTATGACTTGTATGTGCAGGCATTGCAGCATACTTCTTAGTTTCATCGTATACATCCTGGAGCAAATGATAGCTAGGATCATTCTAGAGATCTACTCGGGTTGGAAAGCGATAGATTGACCACAAAACGGCGAAAATACGCGCCTTACTTGAGTCTATGACACAAGATATGGTCACAATGATGCTGATGGCATATTATTTCCGTCTACGTACGAAGAAAGAAGTTGAAGATTGCATATTTGGTGTCTATAATCCCCGCAGGAAAGAGACAGTTTGGCTGAGTGCTAGTGCGACACCACAATTCCACAAGGGGGAGGATGAGCCATATCAGGTGTTCTCCACTTTTTTAGACATAACCGATCAGGTTCGGGTTCAAAAAGCACTTGAGGAGCGGATCAAAGAACTGCGCTGTCTCTCCCAGGTCAGCGCGATCATTCAGGAAAATCAGTCCCCAGATGCCATTTGTTCAATGATCATAAATGAAATTGTGCATGGTATGCAATTTCCGGAATTGATAACTGTACAAATCAAGCTAAATGGTAAAGTTTTTTCGTCCTCCAAGCCATATAAAGAAACACGAAATAAATTATCTGTGCCTATCCAGGTTCAGGATCAAGTGTTGGGAAAAATCAGCGTTTGTTACCTTGAAGATAAGCCGTTCCTGCTTCCGGAAGAGCTTAATTTGTTGGAAGGTATTGCAGAACGCTTGGGGCTTTGGTATCAACAGAGTAGGACACAGGAACAATTAGAGGAAAGCGAACGGCGTTTCCGAAATGGCATCATGAATGCGCCAAACCCGATCATGATCCATGCTGAGGACGGTGAGGTGATTGATGTTAATGATGCCTGGGTGACCAGTTCAGGTTATTCACGGGAAGAAATTACCTCTGTTAAACGATGGATGGAATTGGCTCATCCAAATCAACATAGGCAGATTCGACGCATCATCAATGAAAATTTTGAGGATGAACGTAGTACCGCAAATGGGGAATATCCAGTTCATACAAAATCCGGTGATATTCTTCATTGGTTTTTCAACACAGCCCCATTGGGACAATTATCTGATGGACGAGTTATCGTAATCACTGTGGCAATTGATATTACAGACAGGATTGATGCTGAAGAAGAGAAGGATCAATATTACGACAGGATCATCGCCCTTCAGGAAATTGATAAAGCAATGGTCTCGACCCTAAATCTGAACCAGGTGTTGGATACGATCACCTCCCATTTGGGAAATGTCATTCAGTTCGATTCTATGTCGGTCATGTTAATTGAACGATGATATTATCAAAATCATCGCATGTAAGGGTTTTAATCGACCCCGAAGAGATCTTGAAAATTGAAATTCCCGTCGGAACCAGGCTTCCCAAACCACGAAATTATTCGGAGATCGGAAACCGGTTTCGGTAGTAAATATTTCTCAAGAATCCTATCCAAAATTCAGTCAACCTGGACAACCTTTTCTAACTGGAGATATAAAATCCTGGCTCGGTGTTCCCTTGACCAATTTAAAGGATGTCATTGGGATGTTTGCGATTGACCGGTTGGAAGAAAAACCATTCTCCGAAGAAGATGTCGAGATTGCGATGCAGTACGCCAACCGAGCGGCAATTGCGATCACGAACGCCCAGTTGTTTGAGCGTACGACATCTCAAATCGAAAAACTTGAAATCCTGCGCAGGATCGATGCAACAATCACGATCAGTACCGATTTGGACGATGCACTAAAAGCTATTTTGTCAGAAGTCAAAAATGGTTTGAAAGTTGATGTTGCATCTGTATTCCTTTATCAGGAGGATGACAAGACACTGAATTTTGCCCAAAGTGTCGGCTATAAAACCAAAGGCCACCCAAAAACCAAGGTTAATATTGGACAGGGGTATGTGGGAACTGTGGCGAAAAGTGAGGCGCCTCTCTTCATTCCGGTGGTCGATCTTTCTGATGATGGTTACCGTTACCCCTTCAATATGAAGAAAGAAGGGATTGTTTCCTATTATGGATTCCCACTGGTTTCAAAAGGTAAAATGCAGGGCGTCCTCCAGATTTTAAGTCGGACAAAATTGGAACCTGATGCGGATTGGATTGATTTCGCTCAGACTCTTGCTCGCCAGATGGCAATCGCTGTGGATAATTTGACTTTATTTACGGACCTGGAAAGGACGAACGTCGACTTACGTGAAGCTTATGACGCCACGATTGAAGGATGGGCGCATGCACTTGAAATTCGGGATAAGGAAACCGAAGGTCACAGCCGTCGAGTTGAGAGTTTGACTGTGGAAGTCGCCAAGAAATTTGGGTTTGGATCCGAAGAATTGGTTCATATCCGGCGAGGTGTGCTGCTCCACGATATCGGGAAGATGGGCGTGCCTGACCAGATTTTACACAAACCCGGGCCGTTGGACGAAAACGAATGGGTCATTATGAAGCAGCATCCCGTTTTCGCCTATGATATGTTGAAATCGATCGACTATTTGGTTCCATCATTGATCATCCCGCATTATCACCATGAAAGATGGAATGGGTCAGGTTACCCAGATGGATTGAAGGGTGAGAAGATACCCCTGGAGGCCAGGATCTTCGCCGTGGTGGATGCCTGGGACGCGCTCACTTCAGACCGGCCATATCGTAAAGCATGGACCCAGGAAGAAACCAGAGAATATCTCCGCCAGCAAGCCGGTAAGGAGTTTGATCCTCAGGTGATCAAGGTTTTCCTGGAAACGATAATGAAATAGCATATCCAAATCAATGATTCTTTGATTAACCAAAAAATCCACCCTTCATAACTCCAAATTTTGAAGCGTGGATTTTTGATTTAAGATTGTGAAATTCAATTATCCCGGTAGACCATCCCGCTCGGATCAACCCAATCATAGCTGCCTCCCGGATGACGGACCAATGCGCCGTCAAATCCCGCGCCTATGATCAGGGTTTGTTGATCCGGGGCAAAGATCAAATCCGAAAAGCTCACTGAATCTTCCACTTCAATTTCTCTGATCAGGGTTGCGCCGTTGTCCGAGCTGCGATAAACGCCTTCACCTGAAATCGCCGTGTAGCTGATTGCCGGGTTATTGGGATCGGTGATATTGATCTCTTTACTGTAATTCAATGAACAGGTTGCCATCAGGTCTTCCATCGGGAGTCCGGCATCATTCGACTGCGGTTCGTCTGATTCGACCTTGAAAACGCCCTGGTCCGTCCAAGTCATGCCCATGTCCGTGCTGGTGTAGGCTTTACGTTCAGCTTTGCTGCCATAGGTGCTGCGTTCGGGCGTGAAGGCCACCACGGTATCGCCGGACACAGCCAGACATTCAATGTCGTCATACCCCGGCGCCGGCGCGTCGGCCAGGGAAGCCATCACCAACAGCGCGATAGGCGCAAAGCGCCAGATGCGGCGGGCGTTTTCCCGGGGTTGGCGCCAGACCCACCAGGCGACAGGCAGCCCAACCAGGGCCAGCAGGTCGGTCGGATCAAGCCGAAGTTTGAAAGCGACTCCAAATACATGGGAGAATAGTTGGTTAGCGAGCATATTGGATGCAGGCACAACTTTGAAAAGAAGCAAGGTCAGGGCGGAGATCCCTGCCGCCAACGAGAAGGCCTTATCCCGCGAGATGGGGGCAATCAGGGCTGCAATGAACAGCGGCAGGATGACCATCCAGGCCAGTATGCCGAGTTTGCCGGTCAGCCAGGAAGGTGAAAGCGGCTGGAAGATCAGCGCATTGAGACAGGACCAGGATCATCGCAAGGAAGACGATTGGGTGAAGCAGGACATGCCAGGTATTTTTTGCGTGACGATTTTTGCATTTCTCCAACTTCTTTGGATATTCTCTCCCACAAATTATTGATCGTTTTTCTTATTCATTTATAAAAGATTTTTAGCGACTATTTGTAATGGGTTGAGAAAAAATATTCTTGGAAATAACGGATCAGGTTCGGGTTCAAAAAGCACTTGAAGAGCGGATCAAAGAACTGCGCTGTCTCTCCCAGGTCAGCGCGATCATTCAGGAAAATCAGTCCCCAGATGCCATTTGTTCAATGATCATAAATGAAATTGTGCATGGTATGCAATTTCCGGAATTGATAACTGTACAAATCAAGCTAAATGGTAAAGTTTTTTCTTCCTCCAAGCCATATCAAGAAACACGAAATAAATTATCTGTGCCTATCCAGGTTCAGGATCAAGTGTTGGGAAAAATCAGCGTTTGTTACCTTGAAGATACGCCGTTCCTGCTTCCGGAAGAGCTTAATTTGTTGGAAGGTATTGCAGAACGCTTGGGGCTTTGGTATCAACAGAGTAAGACACAGGAACTTTTAGAGGAAAGCGAACGACGTTTTCGAAACGGCATCATGAATGCACCAAACCCAATTATGATCCATGCAGATGATGGCGAAGTAATTGATGTAAACGAGGCCTGGGTGACCAATTCAGGTTATTCAAGGAATGAAATTACCTCCATTAAACGATGGATGGAATTGGCTCATCCAAATCAGCATAGGCAGATTCGACGCATCATCGATGAAAATTTTGAGGATGAACGTAGTACCGCAAATGGAGAATATCCAGTTCATACAAAATCCGGTGAAATTCTTCATTGGTATTTCAACACAGCCCCATTGGGAAATTTACCTGATGGACGAGTTATCGTAATCACTGTGGCAATTGATATTACAGACAGGATTGATGCTGAAGAAGAGAAGGATCAATATTACGACAGGATCATCGCCCTGCAGGAAATTGATAAAGCAATGGTCTCGACCCTCAATTTGAACCAGGTGTTGGATCTCGATCACATCACATTTGGGAAATGTCATCCAGTTCGATTCTATGTCGGTCATGCTTCTCAATGAGGACATTATTAAAATCATTGCCTGTAAAGGATTTAATCACCCCGAAGAAATATTAAAATTGAAATTCCCATCAGAGCCAGGTTTTCCAAACTATGAGATTATCAAAGAGCGAAAACCAGTATCGGTCGTCAATATTTCTCAAGAATTTCCGAAATTCGCGCAACCGGGAGAACCTTTTGTAAAAGGCGAGATCAAATCTTGGTTGGGTGTTCCGATGACGAACATGAAGGATGTCATCGGGATGTTTGCCATTGACCGGTTGGAAGAAAAACCATTCTCCGAAGAAGATGTCGAGATTGCGATGCAGTACGCCAACCGAGCGGCAATCGCGATCACGAACGCCCAGTTGTTTGAGCGTAGACCAACTCAAATTGAAAAACTGGAGATCCTGCGCAGGATCGATGCAACCATCACGATCAGTACCGATTTGGACGATGCACTAAAAGCTATTTTGTCAGAAGTCAAAAATGGTTTGAAAGTTGATGTTGCATCTGTATTCCTTTATCAGGAGGAAGACAAGACACTGAATTTTGCCCAAAGTGTCGGCTATAAAACCAAAGGCCACCCAAAAACCAAGGTCAATATTGGACAGGGGTATATGGGAACTGTGGCGAAAAGTGAGGCGCCTCTGTTCATTCCGGTGGTCGATCTTTCTGATGATGGTTACCGTTACCCCTTCAATATGAAGAAAGAAGGGATCGTTTCCTATTATGGATTCCACTGGTTTCAAAAGGTAAAATGCAGGGCGTCCTCCAGATTTTAAGTCGGACAAAATTGGAACCTGATGCGGATTGGATTGATTTCGCTCAAACTCTTGCTCGCCAGATGGCAATCGCTGTGGATAATTTGACTTTATTTACGGACCTGGAAATGACGAACGTCGACTTACGAGAAGCTTATGACGCCACGATTGAAGGCTGGGCGCATGCACTCGAAATTCGGGATAAGGAAACCGAAGGTCACAGCCGTCGAGTTGAGAAATTGACAGTGGAAGCTGGCGAAGGAATTCGGGTATGGACCGGAAGAATTGGTCCATATCCGACGAGGCGTGCTGCTGCACGATATCGGTAAAATGGGCGTGCCTGACCAGATTTTACACAAACCCGGGCCATTGGACGAAAACGAATGGGTCATTATGAAGCAAGCATCCCGTTTTTGCCTATGATATGTTGAAATCGATCGACTATTTGAGTTCCAGCATTGATCATCCCGCATTATCACCATGAAAGATGGAATGGGTCAGGTTACCCGGATGGATTGAAGGGTGAGAAGATACCCGCTGGAGGCCAGGATCTTCGCAGTGGTGGATGCCTGGGACGCGCTCACTTCAGACCGGCCATATCGGAAAGCATGGACCCAGGAAGAAACCAGAGAATATCTCCGCCAGCAAGCCGGTAAGGAGTTTGATCCTCAGGTGGTCAAGGTTTTCCTGGAAACGATAATGAAATAGCATATCCAAATCAATGATTCTTTGATTAACCAAAAAATCCACCCTTCATAACACCAAATTTTGAAGCGTGGATTTTTGATTTAAGATTGTGAAATTCAATTATCCCGGTAGACCATCCCGCTCGGATCGACCCAATCATAGCTGCCTCCCGGATGACGGACCAATGCGCCGTCAAATCCCGCGCCTATGATCAGGGTTTGTTGATCCGGGGCAAAGATCAAATCCGAAAAGCTCACTAAATCTTCCACTTCAATTTCTCTGATCAGGGTTGCGCCGTTGTCCGAGCTGCGATAAACGCCTTCACCTGAAATCGCCGTGTAGCTGATTGCCGGGTTATTCGGATCGGTGATATTGATCTCTTTGCTGTAATTCAATGAACAGGTTGCCATCAGATCTTCCATCGGGAGTCCGGCATCATTCGCCTGCGGTTCGTCTGATTCGACCTTGAAAACACCCTGGTCCGTCCAGGTCATGCCCATGTCCGTGCTGGTGTAGGCTTTACGTTCAGCTTTGCTGCCATAGGTGCTGCGCTCGGGCGTGAAGGCCACCACGGTATCGCCGGACACAGCCAGACACTCAATGTCGTCATACCCCGGCGCCGGCGCGTCGGCCAGGGAAGCCATCACCAACAGCGCGATGGGCGCAAAGCGCCAGATGCGGCGGGCGTTTTCCCGGGGTTGGCGCCAGACCCACCAGGCGACAGGCAGCCCAACCAGGGCCAGCAGGTCGGTCGGATCAAGCCGAAGTTTGAAAGCGACTCCAAATACATGGGAGAATAGTTGATTAGCGAGCAGGTTGGATGCAGGCACAACTTTGAAAAGAAGCAAGGTCAGGGCGGAGATCCCTGCCGCCAGCGGGAAGGCCTTATCCCGCGAGATGGGGGCGATCAGGGCTGCGATGAACAGCGGCAGGATGACCATCCAGGCCAGGTCGCCCAGTTTGCCGGTCAGCCAGGAAGGTGAAAGCGGCTGGAAGATCAGCGCATTGAGCAGGACCAGGATCATCGCAAGGAAGACGATTGGGTGAAGCAGGACATGCCAGGTATTTTTTGTGCGACGATTTTGCATTTCTCCAACTCCTTTGGATATTCTCTCCCACAAATTATCGATCGTTTTTCTTATTCATTTATACAAGATTTTAACCGGTATTTGCAATGGGTTGAGAAAAAATATTCTTGATTTATTTTAGGCTTTATATCCTTGATCCAAAAAAGGCGCTCATTGAGCGCCTTTTGCTATTACGATTTTATTAGTTTTAGTACAAATCGATCTGCTCCCAATCACCGTTGAAGTTGGCGGCGGCTTCATCTACCAGGTCCTGGGTCAGATAGGTCTCAACATCCTTTTCCCAGATGAAAGCGGATTTAATGCCATACGCGGCATAACGGGCGATCTCGGTCGCATCGTAGATGCCGGTGCAGATCTCAACGTCATAGCCCTGGGTTTCGATGATGTCCTGCATTGCGAAAACGCCTTCCATCTTGGAAATGATATGGCGCTTTTGGAGCATGCCGCTGTATGGCGCGATGGCGACTGCCCCGGCAGCCACAGCAAAAATCATCCAGGTGCTGGTTGGGACGGCGGTCGCCATGACGGGCAGACCGAGTTTGCTTAAATTACGGATCACGGCCAAGCCATTGCGGGTGGCAGGGACTTTGATCCGCATCTTCGCCGGATCAATGGAGAGCATGGTGTCGGCTTCTTTGAGCATCTCGTTCACTTCACCGGCATGAAGTTGATAATACGCAGCCGGTGCAATCTTGCACAGATCGGTGAAGATCGAAACCGGGTCGCGATTTTCCTGGGCGACCACATGGGGGTTGGTGATCACGCCTTCGAAGACGCCGTAGGCTAAACATTCTGCAGTACGTTCGGGATTGGCGGTTGCCAGCCAGAATTTCATGGGATTCTCCTATAGTTTTGCAATTAGTTTTTTATGGGCTTCAAATAGTGCCTGTTCACGGGCGATGACCTCTTCCAGATTGCCGGAGACGTTGTGGCTGGGATAGATATGGAAGGGCACATCCGCTTCTATCAGCAGGCGGATCGTTTCGACCACGATGGCATTCATCACGACCATCGCGGCGATGGTGGAGCCGCCGCCGGCGCGTACATCGCCTTCCAGGGTGACCAGCGCGTCGCCTTCCGGGACATGCGTGTCGATATGGATGTCGGCGATCTCCATTAGCCGCTTATTGA
Source organism: uncultured Chloroflexia bacterium (assembly GCA_963748065.1). Taxonomy (GTDB): domain Bacteria; phylum Chloroflexota; class Anaerolineae; order Anaerolineales; family Anaerolineaceae; genus Brevifilum. The sequence continues at coordinate 335,112 of CAVVHL010000003.1, forward strand.
GCGGGTTCTTGGGCTGGTTGGCCCGGGCATGCGCGCTTGCGCCGATACTGATGGTGGTCAGGCCATGCCGGTTTGCCAGATCGCAGAGTTCCACCGGGAGCGCGTTAATGCCGGAATTGGAGATCACGATCAGGGTGTCCTCGGGAGTCAGGTCGTAGTTTTCAAGAATAACCTTTGCGAAGCCGGCGGTCTGTTCGAGGAAGGACATCTGGCGCTGACCGCCTTTGCCGGTGACGAAGCCGTTGAAGCCCAGTTCCGGTTCGGTGATCTGCACGAAACCGACGATGGACCCGATGCGGGGGAAGGCCTCCTGCGCGGGCAGCGCACTGTGGCCCGCGCCGAACATCAAGACGGCGCGCCCGGCCTGGATGCTGGATGCACAGGCTTTGGCAGCGGCTTGGATGGTTTCCCCTTCGTTTTGTTCGATATCGGCGATGACTTTTTGGATTTCCGAGATGAATGCCATTATTTTTCCTTTGCTTATGTTTGGATTCTACCGCATGTCCAATGACAAAATAATACGCCTTATTACGAAATAATCTGGTCGATGATGTAATCTCAAATCCTTTTCTGGTAGAATCAGCGCATCAAAAAGAACGCTGAACGGGACAGGGACGATAAAAAAAGGAAGCAATCCAATGCCATTTGAACTGAATGCACCCTATGAACCGACCGGCGACCAGCCCAAAGCGATCGCGGAACTGATTGAAGGGATCGAAAAAGGGTTCCACGACCAGGTGCTGTTGGGCGCGACGGGCACCGGCAAAACCTTCACGATCGCGAATGTGATCCAGCAGATACAGCTGCCCACCCTGGTGATGGCGCATAACAAGACCCTGGCGGCGCAGCTTTACGCCGAATTCAAGGATTTCTTCCCCAAGAACGCAGTGGAATATTTCGTTTCCTATTACGATTATTACCAGCCTGAGGCGTATGTCCCCCGGCGGGACCTCTATATCGAAAAAGAGACCGATATCAATGAAGAAATCGACCGCCTGCGGCTGGCCGCGACCACGGCGCTGATGTCCCGCAAGGACGTGATCATCGTGGCGTCGGTGTCGGCCATCTACGGCCTGGGGGACCCGGATGCTTACCGCGGAAACCTGATCCGGCTGGAAACAGGCGAAATCTACCGGCGGAACGCACTCCTGCGCCGGCTGGTCGAGAGCCAGTATTCCCGCAACGACTTCGAACTTAAACCGGGCGTGTTCCGGGTGCGGGGGGATACGCTGGAGATCCTGCCGGCTTACGATGACACCAAGGCTTATCGGATTTCGTTCTTCGGCGATGAGGTGGAACGGATCATCTCCGTCAACCCGCTGACCGGCGAGGTGTTCGAGACGATGGATGCCGTGGAAGTTTACCCCGCCAAGCATTACATCACCGAAGAAGAGCGGATGGCGCGGGCGATCGACAACATCGAGAAGGAACTCAATGAGCGCCTGGCCGATCTGCGCAGCAGGGAGATGCTGCTGGAAGCTCAGCGGCTGGAACAGCGCACCCGTTACGACCTGGAGATGCTGCGCGAGGTAGGGTATTGCTCCGGGATTGAGAACTATTCCCGCCATATCGACGGTCGTCCACCCGGTTCAGCCCCGTGGACGCTGATCGACTTCCTGCCGAAGGACTACCTGCTGGTGTTGGATGAATCGCACATGATGGTGCCGCAGATCCGGGGGATGTTCAACGGCGACCGGGCGCGCAAACAGGTGTTGATCGATTACGGATTCCGGCTGCCCTCTGCGCTGGATAACCGGCCGTTGAAATTTGACGAATTCGTCCAGCAGATGGGCACGACGATCTACACTTCCGCCACACCGGCGAATTATGAATTGGAAAAAGCCGACCAGGTGGTGGAGCAGATCATCCGCCCAACCGGCCTGATCGACCCCGAAGTGATCGTCCGGCCGACCGAAGGCCAGGTGGATGACCTGGTGGGTGAGATCAACCAGCGGGTTGAACACGGCGAGCGGGTGTTGGTCACCACGCTCACCAAGCGGATGGCCGAAGACCTCTCGGATTACCTGATCGAACTGGGATTGAAGGTGCATTACCTGCACTCGGAGATCGATACGCTGGAACGGGTTGGGATCCTGCGGGACCTGCGGCTGGGTGTGTTTGATGTGGTTGTGGGGATCAACCTGCTGCGGGAGGGGCTGGACCTGCCGGAGGTGTCGCTGGTGGCGATCCTGGACGCGGACAAGCAGGGCTTCCTGCGTTCCGGCACCGCGCTGGTGCAGACGATCGGGCGCGCGGCAAGGCACCTGCACGGCGAGGTGATCATGTATGGCGATCAGATCACCGATGCCATGCGATTCGCAATCGATGAGACCAACCGGCGGCGCGAGATCCAGAAAGCTTATAACAAAGAACATCACATCGAGCCCGCCAGCGTGGTCAAGGCTGTGCGCGACCTGACCGACCGGCTGGCACGGGATGTCGGCGCGGAACCCGGTGAGGCGCTGCGCGGGAAAGCCAGCAAGCTGGAACAGAAGGAATTGATGCGGATGATCGGGGAACTGGAGAAGCAGATGAAGGCCGCCGCCAAGGAACTGGAATTCGAACGGGCGGCGATGCTGCGCGACCAGGTTTACGAGCTGCGGGCGATGCTGGCGGATGAATCTGACCTGCCGCCGTGGAAGAAGGTGACGCTGCTGACGGGTGGTGGGGAAGAATGAGTTGTCATTGCGATGGCGCCGAAGGCGAAAGAAGCAATCTAAGAATTACGCAATAATCAGCCTATCTCCAAAATAAATCTAAATAATCAATCAAATTCTGAGATCGCTTCGTCGCACGCTTGGCACTTCGTTGATCTGATTTGACGTCTCTCAGCTCGTCACAATGATAAAAGTTAAAATGTATGCAATACTGCAAAACGTTGGAACTCCCCCTTGGCGTCTGAAAACTCATAATCGACATCATTCACTTCCGCGCTGATGGGCCCCCGGCGCAGCATGACCAGCAGTTGATTGAGGTCGTCGTGCGCACCTTCGGCGGTCACTTCCACGCCCCCGTCCCATAAATTACGCACCCAACCGGTCAGGCCGAGGTCGTTGGCATTCTGCAGGACGAAGTAGCGGAAGCCGACACCCTGTACTCGGCCAGTGATCTTGGCGTGAAGGCGGTGATTTTGTTTTTCAGGCATGATTCTTTCATATTTAGTGTAAGGTTTTATTCACTGAAGGGTTAAGGTGCGGACTAACCCTCAAAAAAGGGGCAGGCAGTCCACGTTCCGGAAATTTCGATGTTTCGCAAGTGAAGCGGAAATTTTTTGAGCATGTAACCGTGAATTAATTTAGTGATTTACTCTTCATCATCGAAGCCATCATAATCTTCATAGCCATCGTCGTCATAATCCTCATTGTTGAGGTCGATATTTTCATGGTCGAGGTCGTATTCGTCCTCATCCTCATCCATCCAATCTTCCTGACCGTCTTCATCGACGACCATCAGGTCGAAGGAGTTGACCTGCTCGGTGAAGTCCAGGTTCTCCAGGGCTTCTTCCAGAAGCTGGATCTCCTCGGGATCTTCCGTATCTTCCAGATTGGCTTCGATCATATTCCGAACGCCCTTGCCGCCAATTTTGGAGAGCGCCCAGATCGCAGCGAAGAAAATGTCATCATCGTCGGTGCCCTCTTCGAGCATATCGAAAAGCGCTTCGCGGGCGGCTGCCATCTCCAGTTCGCCGGCTGCACGGATCGCCTCATAGCGTACGACCGAATCAGGATGTTCGAACATCCTCAGAACGGATTTGCCCCAGCGCTTTTTATCATAGGAACGTCCCATCGCGAACAATGCTGTCTGGAGCCAATCTTCATCGTTGGTGTCATAGGCGATCTGGATCAGGCCAGGTACTTCCGGATGGCTTGCGTAGCCCAGAGCTTCCAGCGCACGTCGGCGTACCAGCACTTCATCGGAGCTGAGGTGGGTCTGGATCAGGCTGTCCAGGATTTCGTTATAGGTCTCTTCACTGATCTCTTCCAATTCGCCAAGGTAAACGAAAATCCCCAGGGCGGTCGCCGCAGCGGATCGGACCATGGCTTGCGGATCCTCATGGAGCAGTTTGAGCAGCAGCGGCGCAATCTTTTCCTCTTCAGATTGCCAAAGCAGCCGGATGGCGGTTGAACGGGCAACCGGATCTTCATCTTCCAGCGCCATGACTGCGACCGGATCGAAGAACAACAGGGTGTCATTCTCGGCCATGGTTTCCATATCTTCCAGCAGGCCGCGACGGCGCTGCAGCATGACTTCCGGCCAGACGGTTTTCAACTGGTCGAGGTTTTTCGCGCTGATGTCCGAAAAGAAATAGATCATCTGGGTCGGGAAGGGCGCCTCATTATTGAGCAGCGCTTCCTTGATTTCTTTGAAATCAAACGATTTTTGATAAGGTGAGTCCATTTATGTTTCCTCTAAGAACCTTCAGGGAAGGACGACAGGGTTGGTGAAATCCAGTACGGTGATGAACACCATCAACAAGATCAACAAAATAAAGCTGACGGTGTTGACCGTGTTTTCCCATTCCTGGGGGATACGTTTCTTGAAAAGCAATTCGGGCAGGGTGAACAGGATCCGGCCGCCATCCAGCGCCGGGATCGGGAGCAGGTTGGTGATCCCCAGAGCGAGGGAGATATTTGCGATGATCGACAGTGTGAAGATCGGAAGCGGTTCAGCAGTGGGCATCTGGCTATCCTGATCCATCGTCACGGCCTGGCTGTAGATGTCGTAAATGCCTTTATAACCGACCGGCCGTGCGACCGCGGGATCGACTGTGCCGCTGATCAGACGTCCGGGCAGCAGTAAGGTTTCTTTGATGACATAACCCGTTGCCTGGAAGGCATAACCGACGGATTCGAAGAACGGCGTCGGTTTCAAGGGGTTGGTCAACGCTACGCCCATACTGCCTTCACCTTCCGGTGGATTGACGCGGGGCGTGAGCGTGAAGGTCAGGTCTGACCCGCTGCGGTCAACCGTTACGGCGATCTCCTGACCGGCAAGATCCTTGACGGTTGTAATCAACTGGTCAATATCCGCAATCGGCTGGTTGTTGACCTCAGTGATGATATCGCCTGGCAGCAGGCCGACCTGCATGGCCGGCGAGTCTGCCGAAACCCCGCTGATCATCGCCTGATCGGAAGCCGGGACGCCAACGGCCGTGTAGATCACGACCAGCAGGATGAGGCCGATCAGAAAATTCATGAGCGGTCCAGCCAGCGCAATTATGAAGCGTTTCCAGGCCGGCGCGGCAGCCATGCCGCCTTCGGCTTCATCGTCCGTCTCACCGTGCGGCTTGACGAAACCGCCGAAGGGGATCCAGTTGAGGGTGATCTCGGTGCCTTTCCACTCCCCCAGTTTTGCCAGGCGGGGTGGGTAGCCGAAGCCGAATTCATCGACCGGGATGCCAACGGCTCGAGACGCGAGGAAATGCCCCAGTTCGTGGAAAAAGATCAGTATGCTGATGACCAGGACAACCTGTAAAATTAATAGGAACACACTCATTGTGTCAATTACCTCTCAATCCCACGTATAGGAAGCAACATGGGTCATTTGTATTCAATTCCGTTCAGCCAATAATTATACCTTTAGGGGCTAGAGTTGCGAATCGCTGTCCAATAAACGGGCAGGCCCTGCCGGGACACCGGACAGCACATCCAAAACACCGGGCATCTTTCGCAGGCGCGCCAGGACCTCGCTGAGGGCAGGTTTCAGGCAGAGCACATGCACGTTCGGGCCGGCGTCGAGGGTATAGGTGACGGGCAGGCCTTCCACCTGCCAGCGCTTGACCGCTTTCATGATCGCCAATGACTCGGGCTGCCAGTAGAACAAGGGCGGTTCGGAGGTCATCATCACGGCGTGCATCAGGTTGCTGTCTAATTCGGTGACCGATGCAAATGCGTCAAAATCACGGTCCAGGATGGCCTGCTTGCACAGCTTCATTCGGCGTTTGGCGTCGGCAACGCGGGCCGCCTGCAGGGGGCTGGTGTCGGCCAGGCGCATCCCGGCTTCGGAGCCGGTCGATTTATGTTCGTGGCTGAGGATGGCGATGCAATCCACCAGGTCCCAGTGGGAGGCGGGTGCAATCGAGGCGGCGTAGGACTCTCCGGAATCAAATTGGTATGCCATTCCACGAAACCGCCGGGGATCGAGCGGCAGGCGGAGCCGGAACCGAAGCGCGCCAGTGAGGACAGGGCGGGTTCGTCGAGGGTGAGGTCGAAAGCCGCGGTGGCGGCGAGGGTCAGCGCGGCAAAGCCCGAGGCGGAGGATGCCAACCCTGCGCCGACGGGGAAGTTGTTCTCGCTTTCGATCAGGACATGCGTTTCCTGCCTGACCAAGCGGCGGATGCGATCCATGAACCGCTGGACGCGGGTGAGGGATTCTCCGGTCGCACGTTCTCCGTTCAGAACGAGGACATCTTCTTTGAGGGACGGGTCAGGCGTGACTGTTGTGCGAGTGGAAAGACAGCCGATATTCATCGAAAGGGAATTGTTGGCCGGGATCCGGTTGGCCGGGTCCTTAAGTCCCCAGTACTTAATGAAGGCGATATTGGGATGCGCCAGAGCGGTGGTTTGTGTCATAAGGTTAGGATACTCGAGAGGAGAAAGGAGGTCAATTGGTTTGGATAGGTATTAGGAATTAGGTATAGGGTATTAGGTATAAGGTATTAGGTATGGGAAATGTGTTTTACACAAATCAAGAATAAGGAATGAGAAATTATAAAAAATTTTAATATATGAGGTCAAATTTTCTTGATTGCCTAATTTCCTAATCCCAGCACTGGCTCAATCTGATTATGGACGGGAAATAGAACTTTCATTACAATAGATTTATTCATTCCATTTCCTTGTTTGGAGCGTTATTATGCAAATTCATCCCGTTAAAACCCGTAAAGACCTGAAAGCTTTCATCCAATTCCCCTATGACCTCTACCGCGACGACCCGGTCTGGGTGCCGCCGCTGCGGTCGGAGCAGTGGGCGCAGTTCGACTCGAAAAAGAATCCCATGCTGGACCACTGCGAGACGGCGCTTTTCCTGCTGAAGGATGGGAATAAGGTTATCGGGCGCTGTTCCGCTTTCGTTGACAACCTGGCAGTCGGCTATTGGGATGAACCAATCGGGTCTGTTCGGTTCGTTTGAGTGTGTGGAGGATAAGGAAGCGGCGCACAAGCTGCTGAATACCGCCAAAGCATGGCTGCAGGCGCGGGGGATGAAGTCCATGCGGGGACCCTGGAGTTTCGCTTCACAGGAGTGGGGGCTGGAGATTGAGGGCCATGAGCGCCGACCGGTGATCATGGCGCCCCACAACCCGCATTATTACCTGGACTATTTCGAATCCTTCGGCCTGGGGAAAGCGATCGACCTTTTCGCCTACCTGGCGGATATGAACAACGGCTACGAGATCCCCGAACGTTATTTGACCCTGACCGACAAGATCCAAAAGCGCTACGGCGTCACGGTCCGGCCGGTGGATATGAATAATCTCGAAGCGGACGTGATGACGATCGTGGAAGTTTCCAACCGCTCGATCTCCGAGAACTGGGGCTATTACCCGGTCACCATGGATGAGGCGAGGGCAATGGCGCGCGACCTGAAGCAGATCGTCAATCCGAAGGCATTGCTGCTCGCCGAGGATCGCGACGGCAACCCGATCGGGTTCGGCCTGTCGCTGCCCGACATCAACACTCTGCTGGACGGGATGAACGGGCGATTGTTCCCCTTCGGCTGGCTGAAAATGCTGACCGGGCTGAAGAAGCTGAAGAACTACCGCATGTGGGCTTTGGGTGTGGTGGAAGAATACCAGGGGAAAGCGATTGATACGCTGCTTTACCGCGCGACCTACGAAGCGTTGAAAGACCTGCCGGTTTGTATGGAGATCAATTACGTGCTGGAAACCAATGACCGGATGATAAATGCGTTAATGAAACTCGGCGTGGAACCGATCAGGCGATACCGCGTATTCGAGATGCCGATCTGAATCATATTTTCTCCTTTTTTCTCGTCAACTGCCATATAGCAATATCAGCGATTGATCACTATAGAAGAAAGTCTCCAAATAAAAATTAATTTATTTCCAGATTAATTGGATTAAAATATCCGCGTGCACTAATACCTATTTTGGAGGAAAACAATGCCTAAGAAAATAGTCATTATTGGCGCGGGATTGGGGGGGTTGGCTGCCGGATGCTACGCCCGAATGAACGGCTTTGAAACAGATATCTATGAAATGCATACCAAGCCCGGTGGACTTTGCACCTCCTGGCAGCGAAAAGGATACACGATCGATTACGCTATCCATGACCTCTCCGGTCCAAATAAGAATTCCGCTTTGCATTTCCTTTGGGAAGAATTAGGCGCGCTGGTGGACACACCAATGCATTACAGCCAGGAGTTTTGGCGGGTGGAAACGCCTGACGGTGTGCAGGTCCCGATGTATCGAGATATTGAGAAACTCGGGGATGAACTGAAAAAAATTGCCCCAGAGGATGCGGCCCTGATCGATACTTACCTCAAAGATGTCAGGAAATTTGGAAAAGTCGAGTTTATGGGGGTCTTGTCTGGGAAAATCAGCAGTTTTCTGGGCATGCTCCACGTTATGGGCGCAATGCGGAAATGGGGCGGCGTGACGATGAGGGAATTTGCCGAACGTTTTTCTAATCCCAATCTACAAAGTGCATTTGCTTATTTCCAGTACGGCTGGCCTGATATCCCGGTGATGATCCATATGGCTTTCGCAGGAATGAGTCACCAGGGTTTATTCGGCTACCCGGAAGGAGGTTCACTGGCCTTTTCGAAGAATATCGCCAGTCGATTTGAATCGTTGGGAGGAACACTCCATTTTGGTAAAGCTGTAAAGTGTATCCTGACGGAAAATGAACGGGCAGTTGGGTTGGAACTGGCAGACGGCAGCCGGATAGAGGCTGATTATGTCATTTCAAACGCAGATGGGTATACAACTATCTATCAGATGCTTGAAGGCCGGTATGTGGATGAATCAATCAAGCAATATTACAGTGAAATACACGATGAGCAGGAGATGAATACAACGATCAGTCTTGGTGTGGCAAGAGAATTTCCGAAGGAGTGGCGAGCGATCACTTTCCTTCTCGAAGACCCAATCGAAATCGCCGGTGAATTACGTGAGAATATCGATGTCGAGTTCTTTGGTGATGAATATGGTTTTTCGCCAAAAGGGAAATCCGTCCTGAAGATCTTAATGAAAACGAAGTATTCTTACTGGAAAGGACTGCGATCGGATCCCACTGCATATAACACTGCCAAATCAGAAGCGATCTCGAAAGTAGTTAAATTCCTGGCGAAACGCTTTCCCGGATTGGAGAATCAGATAGAGATGCAGGATATGGCTACCCCCATCACCGTTGAAAGGTACACAGGCTGCATCCAGGGTAACCAGGCCTGGTCACCACCGAACTTTAGCTTGATGATGATGATGAAAGGTTTTACGCACAGATTACCCGGTCTCGACCATTTTTATCTGGCCGGCCAGTGGGCACTGGCGAGCGTCGGGATACCAAATGCGGCTTCTGATGGCAGAAAAGTGATCAAAATGATTTGCAGGGAGGAGAAACAGCGGTTCAAGACGACCAAAGTGAGGGGTTAACTTAACCCTCCCACACCTGTACCAGGTCATTTTCGATCCCGATCCGGGCCAGCATCCGGCCGACGGTTGCGTTCACAAGGTCGTCAATTGTGGTTGGGTGGTTATAAAAAGCCGGGACGGGTGGGAAGATGATCGCGCCCGCGGAAGCGGCTTGCGCCATCAAGCGAAGGTGTCCGGCGTGCAGGGGAGTCTCTCGGACGGCGAGCAGCAGCGGTCGGCCTTCCTTTAAGCAGACATCGGCAGCGCGTTGGATCAGGTTCTCGGCGTAGCTGTTGGCAATCCCGGAAAGCGTCTTGATCGAGCAAGGCACCACCAGCATGCCATCCGTTTTGAATGAACCGGAAGCGATGGACGCCCCAAGGTCATCGGGTTGGTAGACTTCATCAGCCAAGTCTGTAACGATTTCTGATGAAATACCGGTTTCCTCAGCAGGACTCGTCTGTCCCATCGGGCTGATGATCAGATGGGTTTCAAGGCTGAGCTTGTTGAGAGCTTCCAGCATCCGCAGCCCGTAGATCGCGCCGCTGGCGCCGGTGATCGCGAGGATGATCCTTTTACTATTTGCCATGTTCAAATTATACTGGAGGTAGCAAGAAGTGAATGGTGAATGGTGAATAGGTGAACGGTGAAAAGTGATTGGTTTTTGATATGAAATTCCAAATTGCGAAGCCCATTACTACTATATTATTCTTGTTGGGATAATTTTATCCGGATGTCAAGCTGTAGAAACACCTGAGATTACATTCGCTGAAGAGATAACAGTCACTAAAGAAATAACGGCCACAGCGGGATTGACCTTGCCTGAAGGCGTTTCGGTCGTTCCCGGACCGGGGAAGAGCTTTTACGACCAGGTTTACTGCCAGATCGATGGCGTGGACCTGATCTTTGACCTGCATTATCCCGATCAGGGAGAAGGTCCTTTCCCGCTGGTGATTTACGTGCACGGCGGATCGTGGCAGGAGGGGGACCGGCGCGGCGGCGCAGGTATGGCTTTCACGGATGCTCTGCTGGATGCGGGGTATGCCTTTGCCGGGATCAATTACCGGCTGGCACCGGAGTATACTTTCCCGGCGATGATCGAAGACGTGAAATGTGCGGTGCGGTTCTTCAGAGCGAATGCGGAACTGCTGGATCTGGACCCGGACCGTTTCGCTGCCCTGGGCGGCAGTGCAGGCGGACATCTGGTGTCGCTGCTGGGGCTAACGGCAGACCAAGGACTGTGGGAATCGGCCGGGGGTTACCAGGGGGTTTCCAGCCGGGTAGCGGCCGTGGTGGATATGTTCGGGTCAACCGATCTGCGAGTGATGGCCGACCCGGTATACCGGGATGGATGGGGGGAGGTGTTCGGGGATGCGGTCTATGATGCTGATGCGATGTGGGAGATCAGCCCGCTGGCGTATGTGACCGGTGATGCGCCGCCGTTCCTGATCATGCATGGTGATAAGGATGAAACGGTCTTCGTTCACCATTCGCAGGATTTGGCGGCTGCATTGGAGAATGTCGGTGTCCCGGCTGAATTGATCATTGTGGCTGGCGGTGGGCACTCGACTGAATTGTTCCGACGTGGTGCCGCACCGGATTTGAATTCGCTGACGGAGTCACTGTTGGCGTTCCTGGGGGAGTATTTGAAGTAAGGGGGATTAATGCGGGAGTTCTATGTTTATATTCTAACCAATAAGAAGAACACTGTTCTCTATACCGGTGTAACAGGCAACCTTTTTGAGAGAGTACGGCAGCATAAACACGGCAAAGGTGGGAAATTTACTTCTCAATATCGTATCAACAGACTTGTTTATGCTGAAATTCATTCCAATGCATATGATGCGATAGCGCGAGAAAAGCAGATTAAAGCTGGATCAAGGCAAGACAAGATTGACTTGATTGAGGAAATTAATCCAAATTGGAAAGATCTTTTAACGAATTTAATATTTTAACTTTGCGTCTGACATTTAATAATGTGAGAGTAAATTGTGATTAATTATATTCTTTTCCGAGATTGCCATGCCCCCTGACGGGGGCTCGCAATAACGAGATTATGTCATCGCGAGGAGCACTCGAAGACGCGACGTGGCGATCTCGATTATTAAGCTGAGTAGTAATTATTCGAACACTCGCGGACAAATTAGGGTGGTCGATTAATCTGCGTAAATGCATT
>CAVVHL010000004.1:0-232794 GCA_963748065.1 uncultured Chloroflexia bacterium
ATAAAACAGCCTATGCGCTTTCAACTTTAATAATACAGCGCCCTGATGATGAAGTTCATCAGAGCGCTAAGGAATATTTATTTTTAGGTTCTAGAAAATCTCAAGGTTCCTATCATAAACTAACTGAAAATGGAATCTATCAAGTTCTAAAAAGATTAGCTTTGAGGTCGGGAGTGAAGGATGGATACAATCCCCACAACTTTCGTCATGGGGCGATTCGAGGATGGCTCGCCAATGGCATGCCATTATCATTGGCATCCCAATTGGCAGGTCACAGCAGTGTCAATGTCACTGGTGACATTTACGGTACTGCCAATGAAAGGGAACTATCAAAAGCCCATGAAATTTATAACTGGTTAGATTAAAATAAGCTGATAGACAAGTGGTCTCATAAGCCATTGGTTGACGGTCCGAATCCGTCCCTCGCCATTAGAAGTCTACTTGAGAGATGACCAAAAGAATATCCCTTTGAAAAGGGATATTCTTTTATATAGTACTCTTCTATGCTGTCAATTCCGTCATTATGGTTCAGTAAGAACTCATTTCATCCAGTCTTTTTTTAACTCCTTCTTCCCGTACCCAGCCAAAGCCACGGCTGGCTAATTCCTGCATTAGATTGGTAAACCATTTTTGAGCATTCGCCGGATCTGATTTAAGCATTTCTCGCCAGGTATTTATTCCCCCAATTTGTCCCAGGAAGACATCCAGATAGCCCTGAATTCGTTTGTCCCAGTCCGTCAGCTTAGGAAATTCGTGTTCCCAGTCCAATTGCCACATACAATATTGGTCTTCTCTGGGCGCGATCAAATATCGATCCTGATCGAATAGTGGGATAGAAAAGGCCATACCTAAGCCTTTGAATATAAACACCGGTTGAGTAGAACCAATTTGCCAAAGAGCTATTTCACCACGTTGATAATCTACATCGCCTGCGGCAAAAATCCAACCATCATTGCAACCTAATTTCAGGCAGGTAATTCCTATATCCCATCCGGGAGTTTTTAATACAGATTCCAATTTACCTGTTTCAGTTGACCATATGCCAACATCTTGCCCGTGTGGACCGAGTATATGACGTCCATCGTTTGTAAATGCGGACATTGTCGACCTGGGACAATCGCCAAACCCCTCGAGCGCATCAATTTCCTGATATGATAACAAGTCGATGATTGTTAAACCTTTTTGGCGTAAAGCCATCGCCTGCGTGGAATTAGGCGAAATTGTTATTGGTTCTCCCAATCCTTTGAATACATGCAGCGACCGGCCTTCGGAAACAGAAATGAGTGATATCGCACACCCCGCATCACTGGATTCGTGCGTGACAAGAGCGTACTTCTCATTCTGTGAAATTTGTAGCTTAAAACCTTTCCTCTCACATGGTATTGACACAAGTTCGTCACCGGAAGATGAGTCCCAAATGTGGACCACGCCTGAATGTGATTCGTCAATATTCTCAAGCGTAAATATCTTTGTTCCATCCTGATTAATTTGGAAATCTTTCACACTTCCTGAATGCACAAAAGATCGTAAAGTACGACCGGATTCCAGATCCCATAGACCAATTTGGCTATTTGGATTCTTGTCGCCATCTTCAGGAAGGTTGAAAAGTAAAGCTGTTTTCCCATCGGGAGGCAGTATGAACGATTTGGGTGTAAATTGTTGATAAGGTTTACCGCGAATTGTGTGAAGATAGGACCGGGTTGTCACGTCCCATACCATCGTATTATGCGCGTCAGAGACCAGGAATTTTCCATCCGAAGTTACAGCAAGCTGGTCGGAAAGGTCTACCCGGTCCTTGATGGATTTCAATTTTCGTGCGCCTATAAACCTACCATACCGTCCAATTTTTCCAGCAATTTCATAGGAGAACTCAATGAGTTCATCGTTGTTTTCAAATCCAGGCGTTTGTCGTGCTCTAAGAAGCATATCCTTGGCTTGTTCCAGTTTGGAATCCTCCAGTAGGTTCCGTATATTCTTTTTGGAATCCACAATTAAGCTGGCTTGCGACACTGCCTTTTGTGTATCGGCAGGCCTACTTAGGAAAGGTGTACATATGGGAGGATAATTATCCTTGATCCGCCAAATTCGCACACCATCTTCCTCACTTGCTGTAACTGCGCGATAGCCCTCCTCACCCTCCCATTGTATCCAAACTCCCGTAATGACGCCTTCGTGTTTCTCGGCTGTATATAAACAGCGTCCCGAGTGAGCATCCCAGGCGCGTACAGTGGAGTCCTGGCTGCCGGAAAGAAGCATATTGCCTTCCGGTGAGAGGGCAACTGATCGGACCTCTTCACGATGTCCTTTTAATGTGTGGACTAATTTTTTCTTATGAATATTCCAATGATAGATATTGCCATCACGGCAACCAGCAAATACTTCTTCTCCCTTCCAACTCGTCGCCAAAGACCAGACTGGCGGACCTTCGAACTCAGCTATCTGCGACCTTTCGCTGATGCTCCAGACTTTTATTTTTCCATAATCTCCGCCGCTAAAGACCAACTTCCCATCAGGACTGAAAATTGCTGCTCGAACATCAGCACGGTGATAAGTTAACTTCATCAAGAAAATCAAGTGTATGTAGGTCGTAAATATAAACAGAGCCATCAACAAAACCACAAACCATCGACTTGTTATCTGGTGAGATCATAAGGCTTCTGGGAGTTGCATCGTAGATATCAAACGGTTTTGCATTACCGCCGTTCCTGTTCCAGAGGCGCAATGTATTGAAACCTCCTTCTGCAATCAGTTTTCCATTTGATGACACTGAAACAACCGGAAGTTCCAATTCAATGTAACCTTGACTTCGTAGAATCATTGATCCTTTCGCCAAGTCCCAAACTCCGAGTTGATCCGATTGGCAAACGGCAGCCATAGTTCGACCATCTCTTGACACTGACATTGATGTGACAGGTCCGATTTCCAATGATTTCAAGCATGTTGTTCCCTTGTTGTCAGCGAGTTGTTCTGATAAATTCGGATATTCAAAGTCTTCCGATAATATATTTTTCAACTCCAGTGCAAGTTGTTGATATGTTTCATGGTCGCCGCGTTCCAAGTGCACCAGACTGCGGAGATAAACCGCTGCGCCTGAACCGGCTTGAGCTGCGCCAGTACGTTCCAATTGATCCAGCAATGTTTCGTCGGATATGCGTGCCTGCCGCCATTGTCTGACGCCATAGTTGTATGTCGACGGGAGGTGAAACAAATCTGCTTGGAGAGCAGCTTCCCAGCAGGTCTCCGCATCTTTTTCGTTTCCCAGATCAAGCAGGCTGAGCGCCTTATTGTTCAGACTATCGGCTCTTAATTCAATTGCTTTTGGAATTTGTCTTTGATACAATTCTTTCATGACGTGGGAGTATATATTGATTAATTGATCGGCAAGATGGTTAAGTTCATGTGGTCGGTCCTTTGGGTCAACTTGAAGGCAATTTCTTAATATCTTCAGCCAATTCCATTGGCATGGGTGGAATGTCTTCATCTTCACCTGTATGCCGGAGATAACTATCCAAAGCAAAGTTGGCGACGTGGCCGCCCGCCCAAGTGACACCTCCATTGAACATCTCCAAGATAGAAACAGCCCAGGACCAGATATCGGTAGCAATCGGAGAGTTTCTTGTGTTCCACCTGTTCGGGAGAACAATGAAATGGACTGTATGCCCCGCCGCTGACAAGCAGGTCTCCCATGGCAGATTCACCTGTATTCTGCTGTAAGGCTGACTTTGCCTTGGTCAGTCCGAAGTCTGTGACTTTAAGGACTCCTCCAGGCATCATCAATGCATTTTGCGGTTTCACATCCTGGTGGATGAGACCCTGTTGATGCGCAAAAGCCAACCCCCAGGCGAACTGGATGGCAATATCGAGTATCCTCCTAAGAATTTGGTCCTTATTGCCTTCGTAAAGATTAAAGTTGTTCCTCTGGATCCAGCTGTGAAGACTACCGCCTTCAGCTAACTCTGCAAACGTGTGAGGAAAACCATCGATATTTCGTACATAATAGCAGGAGATGATATGCGGATGAAGACCTAAATCTATCCAGTTTTGCGCTTCTTGGATAAAGGACTGCTTGCCATCCTCCTGCATATTGAGCGCACGTTTAACGGCAAGGTCGATATTCCAATTCTTGTGGTGAACTCGGTACACTTTTCCAAAGCCGCCTTTTCCCAGGATGGCTTTGACTTCATATGTTTCGAGAATTGTTTCACCGGGTTGCCAGTCTGAGGTTGAAGAAGGAATTTCAGATTGTTTGGGTGTGACCTGGTTGTCTTCTTGATGGTGGATCGAAGCATTTTCTCTTGATTCAGCTGATTTTGTCAGTTTATCAATCATATGTTTTCGAGCAGAACAACATTTCAGGATCATCTGTCACAAATTCATTTCCACACACGATGCAATATCGAGTTTTATTCATGATTTATCTTATCCCTAACAAACATCACTAATGATTTTAAATTTCATAAGTCCATACCATATTCTTTTATTAAGAAATATGGAGGATGAACCTACCTGTATTTTATAATTTATAAGCATTCTTTTCAATCAAACTGCGAATTAAAGTTAAACTTTTTCACTATATCCATCTGGAGGTCTATGGGTTTACGCGTAATTATGAAGGAAATGAAGTCTAAACATCACTCATTAAAAAATACCCCGCAAGGGGGTATTTTCTTTTTCCTACTGCTTTCTTTGACCCTTTTTATTTAAGAGCCATTCAGAGTTGATTCGGGATTTTTTTCGATTGAATTTTCTTCTCTTGCTCTGTCATTCTCTGGGCAGTGTATTGATAAATCTCCCAATCAAATTCATGATTGTCTTTTCATGCCTCCAGAGAATCCCCACTGTGGTCACCATAAAGCTGTGACTGTGTATCCAAAGCACCTTGAGCGACTGTAGTGACCTGGGCGTAATAAATAGCCAAAATAAAGACTGCATAAATTGCAGAAAATATCATTGCGATGTATCCCGCTACTTTTCTTTCTGTTTTGCTGTAGTTTCAAAAAGCACTCATCATCGGAATGAAACTGAATGCAATGAAGATACTTGCCAAATAACTGTCATATGTGCTTCCCACCAGCATGCAAACTGCGAAAGCAAGCACAGAAATTGCATTAAGGATTGAGCTGTAAATCGTGAGTTTCCTATTCATATTTTCTCCAATATTTTTTCGGTTTTTGGTATTACCTTCAATGAGAAGATGGGAACATAGTAACGGTTCTGACCAAACTCCCTTTGCTAATAACCCGTTTTTTATGCTTCCAAGTTTTGTATATCGAATCCTTTGATGATCATTCTCAGGGCCATCACCATCTCCTGCACGCCGATCGGAACAACCAATAGTCCATACACAGCATCAGGTAAATCAACCGAGAACATCGCCAGCACTGCGCTAGCGAGCATCAGCGCGATCGCGATTATTCCTGAAATGGAAATCCAGCGGGGCAGCAGTTTTGAACGGAACAGCACCGAATAAAAGATTAATGCACCAAAGCCGAAGATGAAGACATAAAACACCCAAGCCCATTCATTCCAGCCTTGAATCGTCGCGCCAATGTTTGCAATCAAATCCGCATTTGCGCCATCTGGGTTGAGATACAGTTCGCTAACTTTGATCAATGAGAGTTTGGTGATATCCACCAGCACGAACAGGACGGATTCGAACAATCGGAAGACAATATAGCTGAGTGCCAGTGTTTCACTGTATTTCCGCAGCACGGGGTAGGCAAAAACCGGGATGAGCGGGATGGACAGGATGCAGCTAAACTCGATCAGTATTCCGATCGTGGCCGCGGTGCGATTGGGAAAGGCGGTTTGCAGATAATCCGGCGCATCCAGGACCGGACCGTAAAACAAATCACCGACGAACAGGAAAGCGGTGGCAATGATGAACAGGATACCTACGATGACCGCATTCTTTTTGTAAATTGATTTCGTTTCTTTATTTACCATTTTCATTCTCCTTCTAGCAGCCTGGACAATTTCTTGTTCAGGCTATCTTTCAAAGCATTGATTGGCTTTTTGAAATAACTAACATCCCAATCGCTGCAACTTTATTCGAGTTTTTTTGAAAGCTTCAACATTTTAAGAGCCATTCAGAGTTGATTCGGGGCCTTTTTTTCGATTGAATTCTCTTCTCTTGCTCTGTCATTCTCCGGGCAGTGTATCAATAAATCTGCCAATCATATTCATGATTGCCTTTTCGTGCCTCCAGGAATCCCCACTATGCTCACCATAGAACGGATCCGCTGTGGTAACGATTACCATATTCAAATCATCCAGTAAAACGATCAACTGACCGCCATGACCCCAGGCGAAATTGAATTCATGATCTCCAACTGTAGCCGACCACCAACCATAGCCGTATCCAAGGTCTCGAAACACCAGAGCCCTGCCATAATCTTTAGCATCTTCTGTATAACTGTACAGAGCATCCTGTACCCATTCGGATGAAATGATTTGGGTCCCCTCATATTTTCCGTCATTAAGGTACATCTCTCCGAACCTTGCTGCATCACGGGCGGTAGTATGGATACCCCCGCTGCCGATATAATTTCCATCCCAATCTTTCAACCAATCACCAATTTCTGTATTTATCGGATCAAAAAGGTGTTCCTGAGCAAATGCTCTGAGGTCCGCATCACAGGATCGACTTAATATAATAGCCAATAAATTGTAAGTCACATTGCTGTAGTTGAAGCAGGTGCCGGGATCACAAACTAACGGAAATGCTTCAATGAGAGGTGGAGAGAAACCCCGATATAATGCATCCAAGTACGCTTGACTGGTTTCTTCATCAGGATATCCAGAACGCATTTGCAGCATCTCTTCAATCGTAATCTGCTTCTTTCGGGGGTCAGAAATTTGACCAGCGATTTCCGGGAAGAAATCAACCAATTTTTCATCAATTGAAGATATACAACCGTTTTCGATCGCAATCCATACCAAGGCTGAAATATAACTCTTCGAAACGGATTGTAATAAGGTTTTTTTGTCTACCGCGCCTTCATTAAAGTAGTCTTCTCCGATCAAATAACCATCTTTTATGACCAACACACTGTACAAGGTATCCAGTTGAGCCGCATCGTGATACAACTCTGCTAGGAGTTCAGGGGCCACTCCCTGTTCTTCAGGTTTGGATACTTCCCAATCCCCACGCTGTAAAGGGACATAATCGACTGCTGCTAATTCTTCATTGGACGGACCAGTGTCAAAAATATTTGCCGAATCACATCCTGCCAGGAGTGAAAAGATGAGGATCGCAATAATTGCGTATCGAGCAGATCGTCTGGATGGTTTCTGTACGTTTTGTTCTTTAAACATTGTCTTATCCTTCATTTAGGTTTCAATAATCAATTCATGGAAAACATCGATCACAACTTTGATTTCAATTAATTTCTCCCGAAGGTGTTTTAAGCTTTGGTTTTAGCTTCCTTTATCCTGTAGTTTATGGGTAGATAGTATCCCTTAAACTTCCTGCTTATTTGACAAACTGTGAGTTTGAAAATTGAAATACCGCATAAAAAGTAAGGCAATTGGTACAAATACAGCACACCAGAAGATCAATACATAATTTCCAACATCATTGGCCTGACCACTGGTTGAAAGGAATATGCCGCTAATGATTGGTGCAGCAAATGTCGGCAGCGCAATCGCGCCATGAAAGAAGCATAATGCTCGTAAAACCTTATCCTTTGGATCTTTCAAAGCGAAACCGGCAGCCAGCGTGGAGAGGCATAACAAGCCATATCCCATCATATCTATTGCAAACGTTGGAGACCCTGGCGTAAAAGCAATAACCTTCATCACATCACTGGAAAGATTGAGTGGATTGAATACAACGATCGATAGCTGTAGAAAATAAACATTGATGCACAGTACAGCGTACATAACTGATGCGATTAAGGCGAGTAAACCGAAGATCTTCATTCTTTCTCGTAGTCCATCATAGAAGCACGCCATTAGAATAACAACACTTGGTGCAATTAACATACTGGCAATGTATCCAAGATTCCTTGCGATTTCTGAAGGCGTCACCAACTCCCAAATCAAAGAAATGGCAAAAACGATAGTTTCGATGGCTACCATGATTGCTGCCGCTCGACCGATCAAACAAGATATATTCTTTTTCATACCTAACTCCATATGATTTTAATGAACCAAACTAATTCCATGATTTCCTAACTTCTATAGTCACACTATAACTGAAGAGAGGTATGACTGTCATACCCCGAAAGTATTATTAGAAGTGTTATTCAATTGAATTTTTCACGATTGTGAGAACTGGCTTGCCAAAATGAGCCTACGTAGATATCAATAATCAATACATCAATTAATGATGATAAATTGCCATATGAACGATAACACATAGAGTACCAGACCAAGACCGCCGATGAACATCGGCAGCCGCTGAACCAATCCAAGCTCTCGTTCATCAGCCTATCGCCACTCACCTCAGTGGGCAGAGCGGTGTCTCATGGTCCTTAAGAAGGTGGGGTGTTTCAAGCGCCCTGCCGTCCCTAAGCTCTCACCACGCTTTCGCTACTTTTTACCTTGTAACCATTTGTTAAGATTTCACCCAGCTCGCAATTTCAATATGGTTAATTATTTTTTAGAATTTCTTATATTAATACAAAAGTTATGAAGAAATTATGAAGATTTTTATTCTTCTTGCTTTCTTTAAATTTAATAATCTATTCTATAAAAGGAGGTTTTGTGTGAATTTAGAAAAGACATATCTAAAATTAATGAAGTTGCCAATTAACCAGTTGGTACAGAAAATAAAAAATAATATATCTTTTTCCTTTCATTTTGGAGGGTATCACATCGATGAATGCATTGG
This sequence comes from uncultured Chloroflexia bacterium, assembly GCA_963748065.1. Lineage (GTDB taxonomy): Bacteria > Chloroflexota > Anaerolineae > Anaerolineales > Anaerolineaceae > Brevifilum. Next base: position 8,837 of record CAVVHL010000004.1, read on the forward strand.
AATACAAAAGACAAAATTTGTTGGCTGCAGATTCATCAACAATTTTATCTTTATTAAATGAAGAACGGAGAACAATACGATTATTATCTGAAATTGACACTCACAAATATATTTTCGTTGAAGATTATCTTCAACATTTTATTGAAGTACTTGTTTCACAAAATTCATCAATTTGCCACGCTGTTTTAACCTTAGGGAAAATCAAATTTTCATCGGAAAATGAAGAATGGGTCGACTCCACGAAGACACTTATATTTGATTATCTTAAGGAAGAAAAGGGATATTTAACAATTGGTTATTCGATATCGCAACCTTCGTTAGAAAAATATTTCCCTCAAGAACAATTTTTAAAAGTAATTGTGAACATCTTGATAACAAATATTCTTTTATTCAAGACTAAAAAAGATTTTGATAAAGTATCATTGAAATATCAAAATTTAATATCTGCCGGAAATTCAATTGAAGGTTTTTCAGCTTCCAGTGTTTTTCAAAGAATATTAAACAATTCTTGCCTTAATCTCGCCACATTCCTTTTCCCTCTTTTAAGTTTGAATAATGAGCAGCTAATTCCTAAAGCTTGGGCTGGTAACATCCGTTTTGATGAAAAAGCATCTTATATTTTTCACGTTGACAATACCCATATTTTCAAAGGTTATGCTCTTAAAAATATACATGAGAAACTCTCCTTGGTATCAATGCAAAAAACAAGTTTTTCTGACTTGGGATTGGATTCTCTAAAAAGCGCATTAATCGATGAAATTTTAGGATTATTAATAATTCCGTTAGAACTAAGAGAAACCTTTATTGGTGCATTGATAATTGGCTATGATTCGGAGGAAAAGTTTGATCCGGATCTTTCGGATTTGATCCTTACTTATAGTAATCAATTAGCTGTTGCCACCAATCTTTCCAAATCGATTGAAGAAAAAACCCTTAATGAAGCTAGAAATAGATTCTTATATAAGTTGCATGGTTCTGTTATTCAAACTTTATATTCAGCGAATCTCTTGGTAAGCGAAAATGAAGATTCAATAATAAGTAATGAAGATGTAAACCAAAAACAGTCAAAGCTTCGAAAGTTGATTAAATCAGCTTTGATTGAAACAACGATGCTCCAATTTGACTTACGTCCTGAAGAACTTGATCGGTTAAGGATGATCACGGTGGTGGAAAATATCTGTGAAATATTTAAATCACAAACTGGGATCGCAGTTGAAATTCGGTTAAATGGTGATCTCGATCTTTGTATGGAGGTTAAGGAATATTATTATTACATTTTAAGAGAGTTCATTGAGTAACATTAAGAAACACAGTAAAGCCGACCGGGTACGTGTTACTCTCAACAATTTGCCCGATTCACTTTTCTTGGAAATTCGAGACAATGGATGTCGGATTTGTGAAGGACAAAATTGGAAAAGAAAATTTAGGACTTCAATTAATGCGAGATTGGGCGAATATCATCGGAGCAGAAATTGATATTGAAAGTTGTATTGGTGGCCCGACTGTTATAAGCGTAAAGAAAGAAGGAGCTACCATCTATGACCAAAAAGGATAAGAAGATAAAAATATTAATTGTCGATGACCATACTCTGGTTCGTGAAGGTCTCACCCTATTCTTATCCAGATATCCCGAATTCTTCATCTGCGGTGAGGCCGGAACTGGAGCAGAAGCTGTAGAGCTGGTTTTGAAACGAAATCCTGATGTTGTTTTGTTGGATTTATATTTACCAGATGTACATGGTGGGAAAATCATTAAAGAACTTCTTCACGAAAAACCAGAATTAAAAGTATTGATTCTTACCGGTTATTTTTCCCAAGAATCAATTTTGGATGCGATTGAAGCTGGGGCATCAGGTTTTCTTTACAAAGATATATTGGACAGCGAGTTGTCTTCTGCGATTCATCAAATTTTGGATGGAGAAATCTATCTAGCTCATAAAGCAATGTCTGCAATGATTAAATCAAAGCTCAATGAATCTTCGTTCAAAGATCCACTTACCTGTCGGGAAATTGAGGTTTTGAATTGTGTTGCTGCGGGTTTAACAAACGCTCAAATTGCAATGCAATTATCGATTAGTAGCTCAACAGTTGATTTTCATGTTGGCAATATTTTAGCAAAGATGAAAGTCTCCAATCGTACTGAAGCCGTTGTGAAAGCATTAACCGAAAATATTATTTAATACCCTTCTGAATTATCAAGAAAGATGCTTCGTTTTTAAATTTTCTGTTTTGCTGAAGGGATTGATTGATATAGCTGATCCAATATCAGTGATGATGCTAAATAAGGGAGGTTGAAATTTTATGATTGGATGGAGAATAAGTTCGGATGTTTAAAAATCTTCTAAAACGGATTGTTCCTCCAAAGATGGGTGATGTAATTTCCGGTGTTTCTAATGCCTTGGTTTATCTGCCGCAAGGTATCGGTTATGCAATTCTTTCTGGCGTCAATGCGAGTTATGGGCTATATGCGGGGATTTTTGCTCCAATTATCGCTGCATTGTTTAATAGATCGGTCTTGATGTCGGTTACTGCAACAAACGAACTCTCCATCCCAACTGGAACGATCGTTTCGCAATTAGGGAAAGTGGTTACACCTCAGGAATTTGCTACATTAACCTTATTAGTTGGGGTGTTTGCAGTTTTAGCGGGTGTATTAAAATTGGGAGAACTCGTTCGATTTATTTCAAACAGCGTCATGACAGGGTTTGTTACAGGCATCATGATTGCTCTAGTTATCGACCAATTACCAAATCTATTGGGTTTATCGATCACGAATACAAATGGAATTCCAAAGCTTGTTGTGACCCTATTCAATAAAGTCCATTCCATCGATACCGCCAGTGTTATCGTTGGGATTCTAACAATTTTATTGATAGCTCTTTTTAGATATCTCCATTTGTCAGACGTCTCCTATCTATTGGCGATGATCATTTTGAGTGTTGCTGTCCAGGTTTTTAAATTAACCGGGGTTGCATTGACCAGTTCACAAGGCCCGATCTCTAATGGCTTTCCCAAATTTGTTCTACCTGACTTAACTGCAATTCCCAAATTGATGATTCCTGCACTTTCGCTTGTTTTGATTGGACTAACTTTTGGCGCTGGCGTAGCTGAACGATTTCCTAATCCTGATGAAGAAGAAGGAAATGTATCTCGAGATTTTATTGGTCAGGGCTTAGCGAACCTTGTGTCCGCTTTTTTTCATAGTCTACCAACCGCTGGTTCGATGTCGCGAACCGCGTTTCTTGTTCAATCCGGTGCAAAAACAAGATGGTCAAATATCTTCAGCGGTCTTACTACTCTGGTTATTGTATTATTTGCAGCAAATTTAGCTGAACGCATCCCGCGCCCGGTTATCGCCGGAATTTTGATTGTGATTGGAATTACAAGTATCGACCTTAAAAAGATTCGGCTGGTTTGGCTGGTTAATTGGGCTGAGAGAACTATTATGGTTCTGACATTTTTATTCACCATTTTTCTATCGCCAATCCTTGCCATTTTGATTGGTGTACCTTTAACAATCTTTGCTTTTGTTTGGACTTCGGCAAGAAGTATTGAGGTTGTTCGACTTGAACCTATCCCAAATGGTGGATTTGTGGAAAAACCCATAGGGAGCAAGATTAAAGACAATTCCATTAATATTTTCCAAATTCGAGGTTATTTATATTTTGCGAGTTTTGCAAGGATTGAACATAAACTAAAGCCAACATTTCTTGCCAAAAATGCAGTCATCATTCTTAGTTTTAGAGGGTTCTCATCCATAAGTAGTACAGGAATAGTCTTTCTTGAGCGGTATGAAAAAGAACTGAAGAATATTGGTAACCATTTGATTTTGACGGACCTATCCCCATCGATTATAAAAGAATTGGAATTGACAGGAACAATCAAAATTTTTGGATCAGACAATATTTTCAAATATGATGCAAATAATCAATCGCTTGTAAATGCCATATCACAAGGAAAGGATTTTTTGATTAACAGCAAAATATTAATCGAAAAAGCACATTCAAATTTCCATATCAAATTAATCCTGAAGATTTAATTAAAAAAGCCCTCCTCTCCGGGGGGTTTTTTTTATTCATTAACCTAGTAGTTCTCACAGCATATACCTAAAGGAACTGCTAGGCCTTGACTGTTAAATTTAATGTTATCGAATCAAAAATTGAATGGATAACATTAAATTGTAAGTAATAGTCACCCAATAATTTTCTTGAGAGGAGGACAAAATGCATCTAACACCTAAGGAAATTGATCACTTGATGATCTATATGCTTGCTGAGGTGGCCTTGAAACGGAAATCGGAAGGTTTGAAGTTGAACCATCCTGAAGCCGTTGCGGTCATTTCTGCAGCAGCCATGGAAGGTGCTAGAAAAGGGAAATCTGTTGAAGATGTAATGAAAGAATCCCGGAAAGTTCTTTCAAAAGCAGATGTCCTTGATGGTGTGGCGGATATGATCCCAACTGTGCAGGTTGAAGCAGTCTTCACAGATGGTAGCCGCTTGATCACTGTCCATTCACCAATTACATAACAAATTGGTTTGAATGGCTGTGAAATGATGAAAGGTTTTTAAGGAGGTTAATAATGGATACTCCCGTTGGTGGGTATGTTTTGGCAAGTGAACCAATTGAGATCAATGCAGGACGTCCGCGCTTGAAGATGAAAGTGAAAAACACTGGTGACCGTCCCACCCAGGTCGGATCACATTTCCACTTCTTCGAGGTTAATCGCTCATTGGAATTTGACCGTGAAAAGACTTTCGGTATGCATCTGGATATCTCATCCGGAACCGCAATCCGTTTTGAGCCAGGGGACGAAAAAGAGGTCACGCTTGTGCCTTATGGCGGAAAACAACGCGTATATGGCTTCAACGGATTGGTCAATAATTGGACAGGAGAAGGACCCACACCTGACTATCGTCCTGCCAAGACTGAAGCTATTCGAAGAGCCAAAGAATTTGGCTTCATTAAGAAATAGACGTCTATTGCAGGTTGGATAATGCGGGTTCGACTATTTCCCAAATTATCCTTAGCGAGAACTAAAGGAGGTTTAAAAAAATGGCTACAAAAATTTCTAGAAAAGAATATGCTGGTCAGTTCGGTCCAACACTTGGGGATAAGATTCGTCTGGGTGATACTGACCTGTATATTGAAATTGAAAAAGATCTTCGTGTTTACGGTGACGAAGCAATCTATGGGGGTGGAAAAACGCTCCGAGATGGCATGGGCGTCGATAACCAGTTAACAAGTGAAGCTGGTGCGCTCGATCTCGTCATCACGAATGTGACAATTCTCGATGCTCAACTCGGTGTTGTTAAGGCTGATGTTGGGATCAAAGAAGGCAAGATTGTTGGGATTGGGAAAGCCGGCAACCCTTCAACAATGGATGGGGTGACTGAAGGTTTAGCGATTGGTCCTGCGACGGATGCGATTTCGGGTGAACAATTGATTTTGACTGCAGGTGGGATTGATCCCCACGTGCACTATATTTGTCCACAACTCGCTTATGCAGCAATCTCAAATGGCGTCACCACTTTCTTTGGTGGAGGTATTGGGCCTACAGATGGAAGCAAAGGCACCACGATCACCTCTGGCCCCTGGAATATCGAAATGATGTTGAAATCGGTGGAAGGTCTTCCGATCAACTTCGGTTTCCACGGTAAAGGGAACTCGACCGGTCGTCCACCATTAGTCGAACAGCTTGAAGCTGGTGCTGCCAGTTTCAAATGCCATGAGGACTGGGGGACAACACCGGCAGTTATCCGTGAAGCACTCTCAGTTGCTGATGATTATGATGTCCAGATTTTGATCCATACAGACACCCTGAATGAATCGGGTTATGTCGAGGATTCAATTGCTGCAATGGAAGGGCGTACGATCCACACCTACCATACAGAAGGTGCTGGTGGCGGACATGCTCCTGACATCATCAAAGTCGCTGGGCAACCCTATGTATTACCGAGTTCAACCAACCCAACGCTTCCTTATGGGATTAATACCGAAGCGGAACTGTTTGACATGATCATGGTGACGCACAACTTGAATCCGAATGTGCCATCTGATGTGGCGTTTGCTGAAAGCCGGATTCGTGGTGAAACAATCGCCGCAGAAAACGTGCTCCATGATATTGGCGCGATTTCCATGTTCTCCAGCAACTCCCAGGCAATGGGGCGTGTTGGTGAGAACTGGATGCGTGTTGTCCAAACAGCTGATGCAATGAAGAAAGCCCGTGGAAAACTGCCGGAAGATGCGGAAGGTAATGATAACTTCCGAGTTCTGCGTTATGTCGCCAAGATCACCATTAACCCTGCTATTGCCCAAGGCGTTTCTCACGTCATCGGGTCAATTGCTCCTGGGAAGATGGCGGATCTTGTCCTTTGGGAACCTGCATTCTTTGGTGCAAAACCCAAATACATCATTAAGGGTGGTTTCATTAACTGGGGTGTTATGGGTGATCCTAACGCTTCAATCCCGACCCCGCAGCCAGTGTATTACCGACCGCAGTTTGGTGCATTTGGTAAAGCCATGCCAGAAACATGCATTAGCTTCGTTTCAAAGGCCGCCTATGATCTGGGCGTTCGTGAAAAATATGGCTTGCAGAGGCAGGTAATTCCTGTTTATGGTACCCGGACTCTGACCAAGAAACACATGATCTTGAATGACGCGCTTCCTAATTTGGAAGTGGATCCTGAAACGTTCGCAGTCACAGTCAATGGTGTGCATGCAACAGTGCCGCCTGCGAAGAAGATCGCGCTTAGTCAGCTTTACTTCTTCAGTTAAGAGATTGGAAAGATACACAATTTAAGGATCTAAAGTGGAAGCCAGTGACGGACAGAATTTTACAATTTTGGTAGTTCCGTCACTGGCAATTTATTGAAGACAACCTACATAACAACTCTCTAATTTTCTAACCTTTTCCCCGGGAGGAAACCAATGATTATTGATAGTATTGTCGGCAATGTTAAAGATGAAATTTGGGAAAAGAAGTTATCAAATGCTTTGATTGATTATGTCACTCTAAATCAATGGGAAGCTCAAAAAAATAGATTTAAACGACTTAGTGATCAAGGTGTTGAAGTGGCCGTTTCACTGGATCGTGGTGATTATCTTCATGATGGAGATATTTTAGTCTGGGACGAAGATAATGATTTAGCAATTGTTGTCCACATTCATCTTAAGAAAGTAATGGTGATCTATTTAGATGAGCTTCTGAATGAAGACCCTGAGAAAATGCTCCAAACAGCAATTGAATTGGGCCATGCTCTGGGCAATCAACATTGGCCTGCTGTCTATAAGGATAAAAAAATTTTTATCCCCATGACTCTCGACGAAAAAGCTATGTCTTCTGTAATGAGAACGCACAATTTTACAGGGCATTCGCTTTGAATTCATACCGGGTTCCGATGTTATTCCATTTATTTCGCCCCACGAATTGAGAAGGCTGTTTGGTGGTGCAGAAGGGCCGGTCCATGTCCACACCCATAGTTAAAAAAGTTGAAGATGAATTGTCAGGAAAAACGATAATGTCTCTGGATAATTTAATGACCTTGCTGCAATTAGGCGATTCGTTACTTCCCGTTGGTGCATTTTCATTTTCCAACGGGCTTGAATTTGCAGTGCAGAGCGGTCTTGTGAAGGATAAATATGATCTTTGGAATTACGTGCTTTCGGTAACGGATCAGGCCGCATCTTCAGATGGAGTTGCCCTCTTACATGCGCATCGAGCAGCCTTGAATAAAAATATTCAAAAGTTAATTTCTGCAGACCAGGCTGTTTATTTGCGGAAGGTAAATGAGGAACTTCGGACGATGACAGTTCGCATGGGTAAGAAATTGGCTGAATTGGCTTGCCGCATTTGGAATTCAGACTTAATGGAAACATGGCTGGAGAAGATAAATAATCATGAAACCTATGGAACCTATCCTGTTACTTTAGGATTGGTTTTCGCTGAAGCTTAACCATCCTGAAGAGGAAGCTTTTGCGGTTCATCAATATGGGGTTGCGATGATGATTTTGGGGGCATCACTTCGATTAATGAAAGTTGACCATTTGGACACGCAATCCATTCTGGCTGAAGTAAATAAAGCAGTTGATGAAAAATATAACTCATTGCTAAATTTGTCACTGGAAGATATGACCATATTTGCGCCAGTCTATGAAGTTCTGACGGCGAATCATATCAAATCAAAACTGCGATTGTTTATGACCTAAAGGAGATCATCAATGAAGAAAACAATTCGAATTGGTATTGGCGGACCTGTCGGTTCAGGTAAGACAGCGATGATTGAATCGATCACACCTTATTTAGTGGATATGGGTGTCAAGGTTTTAATCATCACAAATGATGTCGTGACCACTGAAGATGCAAAGCATGTCCAACACACTTTGAAAGGTGTGCTGGTTGAAGAAAAAATTATCGGTGTGGAAACTGGCGCTTGCCCTCATACCGCTGTTCGTGAAGATCCTAGCATGAATATCGCTGCTGTTGAAGATATGGAAGAACGTTTTCCTGATAGCGATTTAATTTTGATTGAAAGTGGTGGTGATAATCTCACGTTTAACATTCAGCCCAGCCTTAGTCGATTTCTTTATTTATGTAATTGATGTGGCTGCGGGAGACAAAATACCTCGTAAGGATGGCCCAGGAATAACCCAATCCGATATTCTTGTGATCAACAAAATCGATCTGGCGCCATATGTTGATGCCAGTCTCGAAGTGATGGATAGAGACTCCAAATTAATGCGTGGAGATAAACCATTTATTTTCACAAATTGCAAAACAAATGAAGGTATTCCTGAGCTTGTCAAAATGATCATTGATGATGTGCTATTTGATCTGGATCTAAACTTTGATGTATTGGAGATCGATGAATATTCACAGTAGTCCCGAGCTTTACTTATACCTTGATGAACCAAAACAGCGACCAAGTGGATCTGTTGGGAAGAACGGATTATTACATCTTGGATTTGAGCGGCGCGGTGAGAAAACCGTACTGGTGGATGTCGAAAGGCATATCCCTTTTAATGTACTTAGAGCGCTATATTGGGATGAGGCATTGCCTGACATGCCCTGTGTATTCATGATCACCACCACAGGTTGTGTCTTGCAAGGGGATCGATTGAAACTTGAAGTTGAAATGGCGCCAAATACACAGGCACATATTACGAACTCAATCCATGACCAAAATCCATTCAATGGATGCAAACTATGCGTCTCAGATTCAGGAAATCAAGCTGGAAGAAAATTCTTATTTGGAATATTTGCCGGATCCAACGATTCCACATGCGCATTCCAGGTTTATTGGTCATACGAAAATCTCAATTGATCCCTCTGCTACCCTGCTTTATAGTGAGACGCTTATGTCAGGGCGCAAATACCATGGTGAAAATGGCGAGATGTTCAAATATGACCTTTACTCATCCTTAATTGAAGCTGGAGATCTTAAAGGAAACCCAAAATTCATAGAAAAATTTATCGTAAAACCATATGATATGTCAATAGATCAATTAGGCATAATGGCTAATTTCGATATTTACGGTAATGCCATTGTCCTTACACCTAAAACCAATGCAAATCGAATTTTCGAAAGGGTCGAATCCTATTTTGATTTGAAGGATGGAATGGCTTGCGGAATCAGCCATTTACCAGAGGAAGCCGGTTTGATCTATAAAGTTGTGGGTACAAATTCTGAGAAAGTTCAGAAATGTATGCAGAATTTCTGGTTGATTGTCAGACAAGAAGTAACGGGAGCAAAAGAAATTCCGCAATTCCTTTGGAGATAGGAAAAATTCACTGTCTGAATTCTATCTACAATACAAGAGAGAACATTAAATTGGATCGAAAAAAATTATAAGGAAAAAATTTTGGAGGAAAAGACGATGAATACAAAAGCAAAAGGTTGGAACGGTTTGGTAGAAAAGAATTGGTTTATCCGGTTTATAGATATTCTGCTCAGGGGAGCAGGACAGGTGTTCTTCCAGAATAATCCAATAACAGGGTTGCTCTTCTATGTCGGTATTTTTTGGGGAGCGGCACAAGCCGGCATGATCCAAGTCGGGATTGGTTCAGTGGTTGCGCTTGTTGCTGCGACGCTAACAGCCATGTTCTTGCGCGTGGATGAAAAAGCGTTGAGATCCGGTCTTTATGGCTACAATGCTGCACTTGTAGGAGCTGCAATACCGACATTTCTTGCTCCGACGACTATGATGTGGGTGTACTTGGTTTTAGGGGGCGTGATTTCAACGGTTGTGATGTTGGCTATTGCGAAAATGTTCAAGACCTGGAATGTCGCACCATTAACGTTTCCATTTGTGTTGACAACCTGGTTCCTGGTTTTGGGTGCTTATGCCTTTGGCAATATTACGATCGCCTCCATGGGACCCCCTGCGATACCCCAGGCTTTGTCACAATCAGCGGGAAACTTCGCATTCTCCTGGAAAAACATGTTTCTTGGGTTTGCAAATGGAGTCTCCCAGGTGTATCTCATCAAATATTGGATCACGGGCATTATCTTCATCATTGCAATTGCAGTTAATTCTCGTTGGTCCGCATTTTTCGGAGCGCTCGGTGCCGTGCTTTCTTGGTTCACGGCAATAGCCTTAGGTGCCGATCCGGGAAGTGTAACGGCTGGCTTATTCGGGTTTAGCGCCGTATTAACAGGCATTGCAGTTGGGAGCATTTTTAATAAACCTTCCTGGGCTGTGACAATTTACACACTGATTGCCATCATTTTTACAACCGTGGTACAGGGCGCGTTGGATATTTTCCTTGCTCCGGTTGGGATCCCCACCTTCACCGCGCCGTTTGTTTTCACCACCTGGCTCTTCTTGTTGCCTAAAGAAAATTTCGTTGCTATTCAGCATGAGCCCGTTGATGATGGATTGATAAACAAAAAATCGTAAATTAAAAGTGGAAGGCCCAAAATGAATAACTGGCTGGTCGCAACAATTATTTTCATAATTGGTCTGATACTGCTATTTATTTACTACAGATCAATTATTGTTGTTGGTTTATTGAATCGACATAAAAATGATTTTCTACATAGTCTAATCAGTCGTTTTGTATGGTTCTTTTACCAAATATTTGTTCCTAAAAAAGCTGAAAAGGAAAAAATTTCAAGAAGCCTACTTTGGTATTGGCCATTAACTGTTCTTTTTACGATTGCATTCTGGTATGCTGTCGTCATCCTGGCATTTAGTTTCATTTTCTGGTCCACGGGTGCCTCAAAGACATTCGTCGATGCCCTCCTCGCAAGTGGGTCTTCCCTAAGCACCTTGGGATTTCTTACCCCAGGGAATATCTTGGGCCGGGTTCTGGGCATCATTGAAGGTGGAATTGGATTGTTCGCAGTATTTTATCTATTCACTTTTGTACCGGATTATATTGCCTCCATTCGAAGTCGTGAAAATCAGGTTGAATATATTTATGCTAGAGCCGGCGATCCACCTACAGGTGTGAAATTGGTTGAGTGGTATTACAAAACCAAGGAAAGTGGAGAACTCGGATCTTTATTTGAGCAATGGGAGAATTGGTTTCGTGAATTAGGAGAAACCCATGATACTTCTCCAACCTTAGGTTTGATTCCTTCATCATTCCCAAGGAATAGTTGGGTTAAAGCTGTGTTATGTATGTTGGATACAGCCAATTATATTTCTTGTTTTTCAGAGGATCCACTTCGTTGTCAGGCAGAATTGTGCCTACAAGCAGGTACATTAGCAGTTAATAACATTGCAGAGAACCTGAAGATTGGTGGTCACGGTGAGAATATAAAAGAATTACCAAACACTTCAAAAGAGGAAATTGAATCAGTATCTCTTGAACAAAAAGATGCAAAAGTTTTAATAACTCATCTTAAAGAAGACATTTGGAAAAATTATTCCGAGAATAGGGAAAATTATGCCAGGGCAATAATGGTTTTAGCCGAAAGAACTTATACTGATCTATAAGAAAACCATTAGCAATGTATAAGGTCTCAAAATTTCTTGCAGACAAGAATACTATGTTGTGATGTTTTGGATTCTGAGCAATATAATCTTTTCAGTCAAGTACTTTTTTAATTCAAATGAAAATGGATATGGTAACCTCAGCACCAGCAACGAAATCAGAAATCAAATTTGGAGGGAAAACATTGGAATCGCTGCGCTTATTTTTCGAAGATCTCGCCCAGGATTGGGATGCTTCCCAGCCGTCCAACAGGGAAGAAATTCTTAATAACCTGATCGAGCCATTTGATGATTTGCTTCTTACAAGTGAGACACTCCTCGAAGTTGGTACCGGAACAGGCGCATTTATCCCCATTCTGAAACATCGTTATCCATCGAGCCACTTGATTTCCATAGATCTGGCCCATCGAATGTTATCAGCAGCACACGCTCGTCTTCCCGGGTTAGCCCTCGTCCAGGCCGATGCACATCATTTACCCTTACCCAGGCATACCTTTGATGCCATCATCTGTCACAATGCATTTCCGCACTTCTGGTGGCCCGAAATCGCGTTGCTCAATTTTCATCGTTTGTTGGTCAAGCGAGGGATTTTTCTGATCCTTCACGATCTCAGCCGTGAAGAAGTGAATGCAATTCATGGGACGGCTAAAAACCCAATCATTCATAAGGATCTACTATCGACTGGTGAAAGTTTGGTAAAAACACTTAGGAAAACAGGTTTTTCCCCCTTTGTCGTGGAAGACCGCGCAGATCGATTTGTCATTGCCTCAAGATCATAATTAATATCTCGTTGGTTTTTATATATAGCATAATAAACTTGTTAGCTGGCCCCGACATAATTATGAAGCCAGAAATGACCGCATTTTTCGTGACTTGACTATCGATCTCTTCTTTGCCGATACCGATTATCGTGTCGGCGGATTATCCCACCTTAAGGTTGATAATGTAGATATCCCGAAACATCAGTATTAAATCTTTGAATAAGGCAAGGGTAGAAACGAAAAAAACGCATGGTGCATTTTTTGATAGGACAGCCTATGCGCTTTCTTCTGTTTTTGTCCAGCATTTTGATTCTGGAATTTACTGGATTTTAAAACGTCCTGCATATTTATAAGGAAGCGAATCCTGTTTTAATCCGTACAACTTCCTCATGGAGCGATCCGTGGTTGATAGGCCAATGGCATGCCATTATCATTGGCATCCCAATTGGCAGACCACAGCAGTACGAATGTCACTGGTGATTTTTACGGAACGGCAAATGAGAACGAATTAGCAAAAGCTCATGATACTTATTCATGGATTGGATTAAAAATAGCTTATAGACTAATGGTCTCACAAGCCATTGGTTGATGGTCTGAATCCGTCCCTCTCCTTTAGCCCAATAATGAGCCAGTTTTCTGTGAAGCTAATTTTCTTGAATATAGGAATTAGTTGAGGACCTGAAAAGCGTTCGAGTACATTAAGATCTGTTCTTTATACTTCGAGAGCGATTTGGTTGTTCACGGAATGCCATTGAAAATTATCTTCCTGGAAACAGCAATGAGAACTTGAGCTCCGGTTGTCAAGCCGAAGATTAATGCAGAAATAATTATTGTTTGCAATCATCTTTTCATTACATAATCCATCACAATCCAATATAAATTTATATTCAATCCTCATTATGTTAATTCAAGATAGGCGAAAAGAGGGTTTTTTAAACAGGTTTATTTTATAAAGATGTTGTTTAAAGGAGTTTGTTCTTCTCGCCTGAGTAGTTGTTTGCTGGCTGCAAGAAATATTTCAGCAGTTATTCCACTGATTAAGTTCGAAGTTATGTCAATTAAAAGATATTCTAAGAGTAAAAATTTTAAAAAAGTAGAAGCAATTATTAACTTTGGCATGGATGAAAATGGAGAATGATCTGCCGAAATAATCTACTGATTTGACATTTTCGATCGGTTATGAAGGGGAAGGAGAAATGCGAAGGGGTCTGACGAATAAAATCAAAATGACAAAACTTGTCAAGCCTATGGGTAAAAGCAAATATTAATCAATTGGATAATCCAATAAGGCGTTCAATAAATGAGATCTAATTCGTCAAAGGCGTTTACTATATCGGGGTCAAATTGTTTTCCGGATTGTTCGTGAATATACTCAATCGCACGTTCTTTTGGCCAGCCAAGACGGTAAGGACGATCGGATGTAAGCGCATCATAAACATCTATGACGGCAAAGATACGGGCTTCAAGCGGAATCTTATTACCTTTTAATCCTTTTGGATACCCTGTACCATCCCACCGTTCATGGTGGTACAAAGGGATATTCAAGGCAGGTTGCAGGAAGTCAATCTTTGAGAGTAGGTTGTAGGCATAAACGGGATGTGCACGCATTAGAACCCATTCATCATCGGTTAATTTATCCGGTTTAAGTAGAATTCGATCAGGAATGCCCATTTTACCAATATCATGTAACAAGGCCCCTCTGCGAATATGAATTAATTTTTCATCGGAAATATGCATCATTCGAGCTAATTTATCCGTCAACTTTGTCACACGCAGCGTATGTCCCTCAGTTTCCTTATCACGCAGATCCAGAGCGTTTGACCATCCCTGAATGGTTTCATCATAAGCAGAAAAAAGCTGCTCGTTCGATTTCCGAAGGTCTTCAATTAATTTAAGATTATCTAACTTAATCCCAGCTTGAGCAGCCAATGTCGTTACAAGACGCTCATCTGCCTCTGTGAAAGCTTCAATCTGTTCGCTTTCAATACTAATCACAGCTTCAACCTTATCATTCACCTTGATGGGGACATAAAGACCTGAATGTAGTCCGGGAATCACTTTCAAGTAACGTGGATCCTGATCAACATCATCGCAACGGACAAAAACTCCGTGCTGGGCTACCCAACCAGACAAGCCTTCGCCAACAGCAATGACTCTGGAGTTAAGCCGTTTCTCTATCTTTCGCTGTGATTCACTGGAAGGTCGATGATTAAAATCCGACATTTCCAAAGTACCTTCTATCAAATTACATCGACGGATTGTGATGTGAGGCCAATTCAACTTTTCTTCCATTAGAAGGATCATCTGGTGCATTAGATTTTCATAATTGGTTACCTGGCTAAGAGATAAACTGCTTTCATAAAGGAATTCAAGCTCGGTTAAATGGTGGCGTAAAATAGTTTCAGCTTGTTTACGTTCGATGATTTCTTGATTTGCTTTCTGAAATAACTGTGCATTCTGGATAGCAATTGCAGCCTGTGTGGATAAAAGTTCCAACATTCGGATTTGTTCCGTTGAATATGCATTCGGTGATTGACTTTGGATGGATAAAACACCCACAACACGATCCATAATTATCAGTGGGACGCCAATATAGGATCGGGTTGGGTCGTTATTATTTCTTTGCAGACTTCCCTTTTTCTGGAAGCAAGTATGTATCTGGAATATATAAAGTTTCAAGATTATCCAGGATATATTCGGTAAGTCCAATTATGGTATGGTTTTTGCGTGATGCGATTGGATGCGGTTCTCCATTGAGATAACTGAACGGGAAACTGATCATTTCAGTTTCATCATCGTAAAGAGAAACATAAAATTGATCGATCTCCCAAAGTTTTTTGGATTCCTCATATAATGCAAACATCAACTGATCAAATTCCAGACCCGAAGTAATCTTGTTTCCAATCTGATTTACAACATTGATGGTTTTTGCTCTTTGTTGAGCTTCCTGCATACTTGCCTTAATTGCATTTTCGGCTCGTTTACGATTAGTAATATCACGCCCATAAACTACGATTTGGTGAACAACGCCGTCCTCATCGATTATGGGATATAAATTATTCTCGATCCACGCTCCAAATTGCTCATCTTCAAACTGTAGCGGCTTCTTTTCCTGAACAGCAACCTCAAACCATTTTTTAAAGACGTTTGCCATATCTCCCGGGATAAAATCAATCACATTTTTCCCGATTAATTCTGATTTGGGTTTTCCCAACCGCTTTGTGGTTGTTTCATTTACCGTTATTAGATTTCCTTTCAAATCTATCAATAAGATGGATTCTGAAACGGCGTTCACGATCTCCTGAAGCGTGTTCTGGCTTTCGCGCAACCGCATCTCTGCCCGTTTTGGTTCTGTAATGTCTCCCAGGGTTGAGAATATCTGATATGGGTTATCTTCGTTTGGCCGAAAAAGAGGAATAAAACTAAAGATGACCCAACGAAAATCCTTCTCTTCTGGATCAAAAAAGCCGATTACTTTGTTATTCACTTGTTCTCTCAATGAATCGCTCAATATTTTGGAGAAATGATCCGGTGAAAGTTCTGAACCGTCTTCCTGGATCATTTGGTACTCTTCAGGTTTATTAAGCATTTCGTTAATTTGCTCAATATTAGCCTTCAGAATGGTTTCCGCAGCTGGATTCATCTCGACTACTTTGCCGTCCGTATCCCAATACATCACGCCCCAAGGCATATTTCGGTATAAGACTGCAAATTTATTCTCTGCCTGCTGTAATAAAGCTTTTGTGTGTTTACGCTCCATTTCCTTTAGCTTAATTTCCAGAGTTTTAAGGTGAGTGGTATCGTGGAGTAACACGATCTTTCCATTAGGATTGTCTGATTTTTCAGAAAAAGGCAAGTCACTTATTTCAAAATTACGACTCTCTTTACCACTTTTGATCTTAAGTTCCACACTTTTTTCCCCTAAATTGTCAATACGCTCGTAGCTCGGTAGCAATTCGGAAAAAATGTCGTCGATCTGTTTACCGATTGATGATTGAATGTCAATGCCGAGAATCTTTTGAGCTGCTGGATTCATATCTAAAATTCGGCCTTGGTCATCCAAGAAAAGTAGTCCGTCAGTCATTCCTGCGATGGCAGCTTCCTGCGCGACCGGCCGAAAGTTTGATAGATCCCAGCGGAACATTCCAATAGCCAAACTTATACACGTGATAGCAAAAGCCAATGGAGTGAGATCAAGTTCACCAAAAGGATTTATATGTAAAACATATAATACATTGCCCACCCATGGCGTCAGGATCGCGATAAGGATCATGAGACTCTGCCATCGAAATATCTTGGAAGAACGCAGCGTCAGACGGAGAGTCAGAACTGTGGCTATGGTTAATAAAATGTAACTATAAACCCAATACAACCAAAAGCCCGCGCCATAGACTTTATTTGAAAATACTAATCCACCGTCTAGATATGGTATGTATTCGATCCAAATCAAGTGGTGATACTCATTTGTCCAGGCCAGGATGAGCGTAGCGGCTGGTATTATCGCGAACCAGATTATTCGTTTTCTGGTTATTATTTTGTGATATCCAAAATGATTTAATACATATCCTAATAATGCCAACGGCACACTTGTCACTCCAATATATTCCACCTTTGCCCACAGAAGTTTATGATTCAGGTCCTGATCCAACAGACCTAAAAGGGCTGCAATAATCCAAAGTGTAATGGCGGATAACACTAAAATGAGGGAAGATGCGTCTAAATTTATTTTTCGGCTGCTCCAAACCCTCACTGCAATTGAAACGCTTACCAATGCGGCTGTTATCATGATCAACAAATAAAACATATATAAGGAATTCATAAATACCTCTAATTACGTTAATCAGAAAGATCTAATCTTCATTGAATAAACGAGTTCTGGGTTGGGACCCACCAAACATCATTTCGCGATCCAAGAAATATTCAGAATAATTGGTTTCCCCCATCGTTCATGATAACAAACTAGAAGATAAGTATAAGATAATGACTTGGTGTGAATTGAAAACAACCGATATACGACGATTTAGTTTTAACCTGGCCCCATTCGTTGTCCCACTCGTAATGATAGTCAACCCCTTGAAATTGATTAGGTCGAATAATGATAGCCGCAAGCACAGGCTAGCCTTTAGATTTAGTTTTTCAATTTTCCACCGCGGCTTTTTGGTGAAAAGAAGCAGCTTATAGATCAGTAAATTTACTCTAACAATTATGAAAGGATACAATGAAAACAAAACAGATCCCTTGTCAATAGAGAAGTCTGTTTGCTAACCCACCATGTTCTTGTTATTTTATATTTCTATTTTGGCGTTGAGCAGCATGAAAAGCGATATTTTTGGTTGAGATCTGATTACTTCCAAATTAAATGAGTGAAGGAATATCAATTCTTAGCGCCATAAGAAAGACAAGAAGTACAGCACTAATCCCAAGGCCGTGACAAATACGATTAATCCAAACACCATTCCAACCACGAATTTGATCCGGGCGGGATTGTCCATCTTCGCCCACTGCGCTTGAAAGTCGGGGATATATTCCTTATCCTTTTCAGGTTTGCTGAGAAGGCTTCCAAGAATGGATTTTTTCGTCTTTTCTTTATCTTTCTTAAGATTGCTTTTTGCCATAATGGTATCTTTCGATATTTTGATTCGATCGGGTAATCTATTATATACTTTAATCATCTCAGTTTTTGAGAGCCATAATTAATTTCAACATTCTATAATCAATACTCTGAAAATTCCATTAAAATGAACGAGTGTTATAATGGCATTGGAGCCCAAGTTAAAGACAAAGGAAACAAAAATGGAAGAATTCATAACGATAGCGGATATCGATCGGGCGGTGGATGCAATCCGAGCCCGGATTGATATCGAACCCGAGATTGGTATGATCCTCGGTACCGGATTAGGTGGTCTGGCGGACAGCGTTGATGGGGCATCGATCATTCCAAATCGGGAAATTCCCTGCTGGCCGATCTCAACCGTGCAGGGTCATAAAGGCCGCCTCGTGATCGGGACGCTGGAAGGGAAGAACGTCTTCATTCTCCAGGGGCGGACACATTTTTATGAAGGATATTCCATGGGACAGGTCACATTACCTGTTCGCGTAATGAAGCGGCTGGGCTGCGAAATGATGATTGTAACCAACGCAGCCGGCGCGATCAATCCGGATTACGTTCCCGGTGATTTGATGTTGATCAACGATCATATTAATCTGATCGGGATGGGCGGGGCAAACCCTCTTAAAGGGCCCCAACCTTGATGAATTCGGCGTGCGCTTCCCGGATATGAGCGTGCCATATGACCGGGATCTGCTGCAAATCGCTCGCGAGGTCGATGCAGAAGCAGGAATGACCCAGCATGAAGGTGTGTATGTCTCTCTTGCCGGTCCTTCTTTTGAAACACCAGCAGAGCTCCGTTTCCTGCGTACGATCGGTTGTGACGCGGTGGGCATGTCAACCGTTCCGGAGGTTATTGTTGCCCGGCACAGCGGCATGCGTGTTCTGGGTGTCTCAGGGATCAGTAATAAGGCTAACCTGGACGGCCGTACCATTACCACGCATGAAGAAGTGCTGGAGGCGGGGCAGGTGTTGGTGCCAAAGCTGACAACATTGATCCGCGGCGTTCTTTCCCGGCTCTAAGCCGGTCAGCGGTTTCTTGCTAACAAAAATCTTTATTGGTGATCATGGATCAGTTTCTTAACAGCGTTCTGCGCGGTTTAGTCACATACAGCGTCGGTATCTTCATTGTTCTCATCCTTGGTGAGCTGATCTACATCAGGTTGTTCCTGATCGCATTAAAAGAATGGCAAAAGTCTGTTTTTGGATTGGAGCGTTCGCTCGCTCAACGGAAACTGGTGACTTCTACCACTGGGATGACTTCTGATCTTCCTGCTCATTATCGGGGAATTCCTGATTGTGACTATTGTCGGACCTCGGATGCCGGCGCCTCAAATTGAAGCCTCGCCAACTTTCGATCCCTTCGCCACAGCAACGACAACCCTGGCCGCCGGGGAGCAGGAAGCGACGCCGATACCAACACCAACGATCGGACAGGAATCTCTGGTCTCAGATTGTCGGCCAGGTGAGGTCGAGATCACCTCGCCGGAAGACGGAAGCACGATCAGTGGCACCGTTGAATTGATCGGGTCGGTTAATGTGGCGAATTTTGGTTCATATAAATATGAATATTCGCCAACCGGTGCTATTTATTGGACAACGATTGCAGCCGGAAACCAATTGAAATTGGATGAAAGTTTGGGATTTTGGTATACCAGTTCGTTGACACCTGGAACCTATTTGTTACAGTTGGTACCTTTGGACAATACCGGGGAAGCGATGACCCCCTGTATTATTACTGTTGAAGTTGAAGCAACGGCAGAGGAGTGAGTGAATCGATGCCTGAAATTGATGTTCGTCCGGTAAAACCAAACGATATTGAAAGCCTTTCCGCCTTTGAACATGGCTATTACAGTGAGTATGTCTGGCAGATGGCAATGGATTTCGACCCCCAGGGGATGCAAACAGGTTTCCGGAGAGTACGCTTACCCCGGCGAGTCTTTGTCGCTTATCCCAGGAATCGTAAAAACATCTTCGATGATTTGGCGGAGCCGGAATCTTTCCTGTTAGCAGAATTTGATAACAGGTCGGTAGGCTATATCAAGGTGTATGCTGAACCGAAATCGAAGGTTTTGCGCGTTTCAGACCTGGTCATCTCCGCACCGATGCGACGGCAGGGGATTGCCAGCGGGCTGCTGCTGGCTTTGATGAACCTGGCTTCGAACCGGGACTTCAATATCATTGTTCTCGAAATGCAATCGAAAAACGACCCCGCGATTGCCATGGCGGTAAAAATGGGGTTCACTTTCTGTGGGTTCAGGGACCATTATTTTCCAAACCAGGAATTAGCTTTGTTTTACAGTCGTTATGTGAGGTAGGACGCACTTTCGTATGTTTTTAGGTATTTCTTGGGACTCCGCGTTACAAACCATATCTCAGATCCTGACGGCAGGTGTAGCGATCACGGCGTTTTCGCTGCTGCTTTACGCGTTTGCGTTTAACCTCCGTGAGCATGTCGCCCGGGCTTTCATCCTGATCCTCTCCTGTGTAGTCGTTGTTTATACAGCCGAATCGATTGCCAGCGCAAGCGACAACCAATTCATAATCGAGATCATGTTGAAGGTTAAATGGTTCGGAATCATTTTCCTGCCAGCGACCTATCTGCACTTTTCCGATTCGCTGTTGACGTTAACTGGCCGGCCCAGCCGCGGCCGCAGGCGTTGGGTTGTTCGATTAACCTATCTTTTCTCGCTAATCCTGGTGGTCCTGGTACCGTTGAACATCCTGGTTGGACCTTATATCGCGAGTGATTCACCGGCGCCTTTTCTCAGCCATACGATTTACACGAACTTCTTTGCAATTTATTACATTGTCATCATGCTTATGGCGGGTTCGCTCTTGTTCCGCGCTTTTCAACGTACAGTCACCAAGGCCAGCCGTCGACGCATGGTTTATCTGCTTTCAGGTGCGACGGTCGCAGCGATCGGGACTTACCCTTATCTGTTGTTTGGATCCGGATTTTTTACACAAAACTCCTTGATCTTTTGGATCCTGGTCAGTCTGAGCAGCCTGGCGGTGGGTGGGTTCCTGGTGATCATGGCTTATTCCGTGGCTTTCTTTGGCGTGACCTGGCCTGACCGCCTGGTGAAGAGTCGATTATTCAAGTGGCTGCTGCGTGGCCCGATCACCGCTTCAGTTGCCCTGGCAATTACAACGATCATCCGCCGTTTGGGGTTGATCTGGGATCAGACCTATAATGCCTTTGTCCCAATCTTCATGGTGGCAACAATCTTATTCATGGAATATATCATCACCCTGTTAGCGCCTTTCTGGGAGCGGCTGCTCTTCTATGGCGAGGATAGAGACGATATTGCCTTGATCCAATCCCTGGAAGACCATCTGCTCACCCGGACGGACTTAAGCCAATTCCTGGAAATCGCAACCTCGACGATTTGCGACCTGCTCCAGGTCCGAGGTGCGTTCATCGCAATGATGAACGGTAATGGGTTGGAATTATTGACCACGACCGGAGACGACACGGCATTTAAAGCCATTGAAACCTCCGATGATCTTTTAGAACTATCCATTGAAAAAGAATCCGTTATTCAAGAAGATTTCTTTTATTGGAACGAACATCTGCTGATTCCGCTGATCTATGATGACCCTCAGAACGGGAAGATATTGCTTGGCCTTTGCGGTTTTCCCTGGGAGAAGGATCGCGAGATGGAAGAGGAGCATCTCCATTCAATCAACGTACTGGCTTACCGGGTCGCCATCGCCCTGCGGGACTGGCGGATGCAGCAGCAAGTTTTTGCATCTTTAAAGTCGCTGCAGCCGCAGGTTGCCCTGATCCAACAGTTAAGAGCTGCTTCAAGTTTTAACAAAACCAGTGTATTATTGGATGAGATAGATTTACCGGATGAAGATTTTGTAGCTTGGGTTAAGGACGCGTTATCTCATTATTGGGGTGGGCCAAAACTATCAGAGAGTCCATTACTGCGCTTAAATATTGTTCAGACAGCACTCAATGATTATGATGGAAATCCTTCAAATGCATTGCGCGCAATCCTCAAATCAGCGATTGAAAATATCAAACCAGAAGGTGAAAGGCGTTTTACTGCGGAGTGGATATTATATAATATATTAGAGTTAAAATTCCTTGAGGGACGGAAGGTTCGGGAAGTTGCCACACGTTTGGCGATGTCCGAAGCGGATCTATACCGGAAACAGCGGGTGGCCTTGGAAGCTGTCTCAAGGGCGATTATCGGCATGGAGTTGGCAGCACGTGAAGAAGATCGACCATAAAAGGGTGCTGAAACTCGGAGATATTGGGGAGGAACGAAAAATGAACGTGCAAGATAATGATGAGAAACTGGATATTCCTCCAGTAGAACCGGATGAGGGGTGGTGGGCGGCCGTCCTGGCTGATGAACCATTAGTTGGTACGGAATCCGAATCAGCCGAATCGATTATATTGCCACCAGACGTAAAAGAAGATAAGCCGTCCTCAGGGGTTAACTGGAAAAAGATTGAAAAGATCTATTCCGGCGACGAGATTGTCAATTTGAATGTGGTTGGTTATAACCGCGGCGGTCTTTTGGTCGCCGGGGAAGATATCCATGGCTTTGTACCTGCATCCCATTTAATTGATGTCCCCACGGAAGTGACGGAAGCTGAGCGGGAGCAGTATTTCACCAGTTACCTTGACCGCAATATTTCCTTAAAGATCATTGAATGCGAGCCCGAAAAGGAGCGGATCGTATTTTCCGAACGGGCCGCACTTGCCGGTGAAGGCCAGCGTCGTTATTTGCTCACCAGCCTGAAAGAGGGGGATGTGGTGGAGGGGCTTGTCACCAATGTGACGGACTTTGGCGCTTTTGTTGATCTCGGCGGTCTTGAAGGGTTGATCCATGTTTCAGAATTGTCCTGGGGCAGGGTCCAGCACCCGTCAGATATTCTTAAAGTTGATGATCTCGTTAAGACCCTGGTCTTACAAGTCTCAGAAGACAAAGGACGTATTGCCCTCAGCCTGAAACGGATGGATGAGAATCCCTGGGAAGTTCTCGCTAACGAACTCGCACCTGGGGACCATGTTACTGCAACGGTTTCAAGTATTGTTAAATATGGTGCTTTTGCCCGATTGGAAGAAGGTATCGAAGGGCTGATCCACATCTCTTCCATGAACTTCCCGAAAGGCTGCACGCATATTGACGATTTCTTATTTGAAGGCCAACCTGTGAATGTCTGTATATTGCATATCGACCCGAAGAAACGCAGATTGGGATTAAAGTTAGAGAGTTATACGGTTGAATAATGGCAAAAACCCCCAAACAACCTGATAAGAAGACTCCCCAAACGGGACAGCCGGGATTATTTGATTCCGGTGGGGGGTGGCAGGATAAGGCAATTGATACTTTCCAGCGTTTTTTACGCTATGGTTGGGATCTATTGGGGATTTTGCTATTCGCCGCTGCAGGGATCCTGTTACTGGGATTGGTGGGAATCACGCAAGGTGCATTGATCTCACCATTGACGACCTTCCTGTCCAAGTGGCTTGGGCTGGGAAGATTCCTTCTGGTAGCCGCAATGGTCGTGATCGGATTGCAGGTGATTCGCTGGCGTAAACACCCCCCGGAGAAGGTTGCATTGGGGCAAATCCTGGGTTATGAATTTGCGTCATTTCTTCTTTTAGGGATATTGTCTTTAATTGACGGCGGCTCGATCACTGAAGCTGAGGCCGGTAACGATCTGGGCGGCCTGGTGGGGTGGGGAATTTCGGAGATCTTCAGGGCAGCCATTGGGCCGACTTTTGCTTTCCTCGTTCTGGTGATCCTGTTTGGACTTTCTCTGGTTGGTGCGCTGGCGTTGATCCCAAAACTTGAGAAAGCCGTTCAAAAACGACTGGGTTCCGTTGAAATAAACCATGCGAATGAAATGGACCAGGTCTATGATGCGCCCACGGTGGTCATCTCAGAACCGGAAAGATGAACCTGAGGAGGATGTCGAACAACCGCAAAAACAAGTCTGGCTCCCACCGGAGTTCCGTAAGACATTTGATACGCCGGATATTGGCAGCGAAAGCCCGGAGAACGCCCCTGAGCGATCACCGGATCTGCCGCCACTGGACCTGCTCCAGAAAGGTGAGACATTCCGACCGGATAAACGTGCGATTAACCTGACTGCCGGATTGATCGAAAAGACTCTGGATGAATTCGGGATCCCGGCCAGGGTGGTCGGTTTCCGTACCGGTCCGACGGTAACTCAATTTGCGGTCGAGCCGGGTTATATCGATAAATCAGATGACGATCGCCAAAAAGTAAGAGTATCGCAGATTTCGTCACTCCAGCGCGACCTGGCATTGGCACTCTCAGCTGAGCGACTGCGGATTGAAGCGCCGGTTCCCGGGAAATCCTATGTTGGGATCGAGATTCCCAACCCGAACGCTTCTAATGTTGCCTTGCGCCCATTGATTGAATCTGAAGCTTTTTATAGGGTCAACTCGCCGTTGGCATTGACTCTTGGGCGAGATGTGTCAGGCCGGCCGGTGGTCTCCGACCTGGCAACAATGCCTCACCTGCTCATTGCAGGTACAACCGGTTCCGGGAAAAGCGTTTGCATTACCGCGATCACCGCTTGTTTGGTGATGAACAACAGCCCGGATGACCTCAAGTTAGCGATGATTGACCCCAAACGGGTCGAGTTGATGCGCTTCAATGGTATGCCGCATTTGATGGGCAGTGTTGAGACGGAAATCGAAAGGATTTTGGGTGTACTCCGTTGGGCGACAGCGGAAATGGATTTCCGCTACAAGCTGCTGGAAAAGGCCAAGGCGCGGAATATCAATTCGTATAACCATAAAATGAAACGCCAGGGACAGAAGACTTTGCCGAAGATCGTGATCCTGATCGACGAACTGGCAGATTTGATGATGTCTGCACCGGATCAAACCGAACATACACTCGTGCGCCTGGCGCAAAAAGCCCGCGCCATCGGCATCCACCTGATCCTCGCAACGCAGCGGCCCAGCACCGACGTCGTGACCGGCCTGATCAAGGCGAACTTCCCGACCCAAATCTCCTTCACTGTTGCCTCTTCCATTGATTCCCGGGTGATCCTGGATTCAAGCGGTGCAGAGACCCTGTTAGGAAAAGGCGATATGCTCTTCCTCCACCCGGAGATCGGTTTACCCATGCGTGCCCAGGGTGTGATCGTCACGGATAAAGAATTGAATCGTGTTATACGTTGGTGGCAAAAACGATCAGATCAATCCAAATCACCGGTTCAGGAACGTTACGATGACAGTGAAAGACCACCGTGGGAAGAGAAAGTGGGCTTCGGTGATGATGAGAATGAAGATGATGTCTTGATCGATGAGGCGATTGCGCTGATCAAAAAGGATGGACATGCCAGTGCCTCCTTCTTCCAGCGACAGCTCAGGGTGGGTTATCCTCGGGCAGCCCGGCTGGTGGACCAGCTTGAAGAAATGGGCGTCCTGGGACCCTCACAGGGTGGGGGACGTGAACGCGATATCCTGATCGATTTGGACAACGATGTCGATAACGACGATTGAAACGCTTTATCAAGCGGATTGACACTGTGATAAACTTAAGCGCATGACCACGTCCATGCCGCAGGAACCCAAAACATTCACCGCATTTTTACGCAAGACCTTTAGTGGCGCCCTGAATTCGGTTGCCGGATTCCTGAATGGACTTGGCATCAAACCAAACGCAATTACCATCACCGGCCTGATTGGCAATATCAGCGCCGGTGTTTTAGTTGCACTTGGGTATTTGACCTGGGGAGGCTTGATAGCGACGCTCTCAGCCCCTCTGGATGCGCTGGACGGCGCGATGGCACGTTTACGGGGGGAAGATGGACAATACGGTGCATTCATTGATTCGGTGACCGATCGCTATTCGGAAATTGCCATTTATGGTGGGCTGCTGATCTATTTTTATCGGAATGACACCTGGCAAGGCATAGTATTGGTCTTCTTTGCTGCGCTGGGTTCGGTCATGGTCTCGTACATTCGCGCCAGGGCGGAATCGCTGGGCTATTCCGTAAAGATTGGCTTATTATCCCGGGTTGAACGATATATCGTCCTGCTCCCGGGACTTCTTTCCCAGCATCCGACCATTTCATTATGGATCCTGGCATTCCTGACCCATTTCACAGCACTACAGCGATTCTGGTACGTACGCCGGTATGCACGGAAAAAGTACATGCTTGACTCTCAACAGAAGGATGGTGAAGAATGAGTGAAGGATTTCAAATCGGGCCTTTGACGATCAGATATTACGCCATCCTCATCCTCACAGGTGTGATTGCTGCAACCGTTCTGAGCTATTTTGAAGCCAAGCGTCGGGGAAAAGACCCCGAAATCGTAATCGACAGCCTGACCTGGATCGTCCTCGGCGGCATCATCGGTGCGCGGATCTGGCACATTCTCACGCCACCTGCATCAATGGTTGAACAGGGAATCACAACCATGTATTACCTGACCCATCCTCTGGATGCGATTGCCATCTGGAAGGGCGGTCTCGGGATCCCCGGTGCGGTTGCCGGTGGGGCGTTTGCATTTTATCTATACGCTCGTAAACGTAAACTCGTTTTCGGCGCCTGGGCTGATATCTTTGCACCAGGATTGGCTCTCGGCCAGGCGATCGGACGCTGGGGCAATTTCATCAATCAGGAAGTCTACGGCAGCCCGACAACGCTGCCCTGGGCAATCACAATTGACCCACAGCATCGTATCCCGGAATTCATGGATTACGCCACATACCATCCCTTGTTCTTGTATGAATCGCTTTTCAACCTAGCCAATATGGGTTTTCTTTTGTGGTTCTCACGGAAATTCGCAAAAATATTAAAACCCGGCGATGTGTTCTTAACCTATCTGATCTCATACCCGGTCTTCAGGTTCTTCATGGAATTTCTGAGGTTGGACAACAGCTATGTGGGTGGGATCAACGCCAACCAAACCTTGATGATCGTGATTGCGGTCGCATCTGCTGGGTATCTGATTTGGCGACACCGTAAGACTTTGTTCAAAGGAAAAAAGGATCAGAAAGAACCCGCGAACCTCGAAGAACCAAAAGACAAGCAGGATTAAAGATATAAAAAGAGCTGCAAGCTATGTCACGAATCACATTCCTCGGAACCGCCAGCGCCGTACCAAACGAAACCCATCAAAACTCCCACTTTATTTTGGAAACGGAAGAGAAAGTGATCCTGGTGGATTGTTCAGGGAACCCGGTTGTTCGGCTCGAGCAGGCTGGTATCGATCCGCTGCGCGTTACTGATCTGATACTCACTCATTTCCACCCCGATCATGTGTCCGGCGCCCCGCTGTTCCTAATGGATCTTTGGTTGATGGGCAGGGAGAAACCGCTGATCGTACATGGTCTTGAAGATGTTGTCGAACGATTTGAAGAAATGATGGGGTTATATCAATGGGAGGATTGGAAGGGATTCTATCCGGTTGAATTTCATGGATTACCATCCGAAGAAATGGTACCTGTGGTAAATAGTGAAAGCATACGGATCTTTTCATCTCCCGTCTGCCACATGATCCCGGCGATCGGCCTGCGTTTTGAGCTTGAAGATGGGGTTGTGGCCTATTCCACGGATACGGGTCCTTGCGAACAGGTCGTCCGTTTGGCGGAAGGTGCGGATATCCTGATCCATGAAGCTTCAGGTGCATCCCATGGGCATTCCAGCCCGGAAGAAGCCGGTGAGATCGCCAGTCAGGCTGGGGTTAAAACGCTGGTATTGATCCATTATCCACCGGACGCGGATATCATTGACCTGGCTGTGCAGGCAGGATCGACTTTTGATGGTGATGTGATACCGGCAGAAGATTTAATGCAGTTGGAACTTTCTTGATATTTCCCCTAAATTGAACTTACATTACCATCCGACCAGAAATTCGCGCCATTCCTGATATTGCTGCAGGTGTTTGCCGAAAAGATACGTAGCCGATTCAGGCGGATGTTCCGGTCTGGTTTGCGGATGCATACCGGATTGCTGCGGCGTCATACCACCTTTGAGATGGTTGCAGCGGGAACAAGCCGTTACAAGGTTATTCCAATCCGTCTCTCCACCCATGTGTCTGGGAATCACGTGATCAACGGTCAGATTGCTTAATTGACGGCCGCAATATTGGCATGTGTAATTGTCCCTACGGAAGATCTCTTTACGCGTGAGTTTGACGATTGGCCTTGGGCGTTTGATCATGCGAGTTAAACGGATGACAGAAGGCAAAGGAAACACACGCGTAACGGAATGGATCACCCCCCGCCCGTTCATAACCAGAGTCGCTTTCTCGGCCAGGACCATGTTAATTGCTCGGTATGTCGAGGTGACGTTGATGGGTTGAAAATTTGCGTTCAGAACTAATACTGGTTCGTTCATGGCACACCAGTACGATTATAACAGCAATAAGCGTGATTATTATCTGCTACGGATTAATTCATTTAATGAAAGATATAAATTAAGTTAAAATAGAAACATCCAATATGAGAGGAATTGAAATGAAACGCTGGCAGATTTTCCTTGGTTTAGTCCTGATCGTTCTTGGTTTATTCAGTCTGTTCGATTTGTTTTTCCATATCAATTTGTGGGTAATTATTGGGCCGTTACTGCTGGTTGGTTTGGGAGTCCTGCTCCTCCTGCGCCCACAAATGTCACGTCCAGACTTCATTGTGCAGATGCCGATTCTGGGTGATTTCCGCAGGACCGGGGTCTGGGAAGCAACGAATTACGAGGTTTGGCTGTTGGTTGGCAGCAGTCGTTTGGATTTTACCGACGCCAGCTTCCCTAGCGGTGAAGTAACTTTCAGGATCATCGGCTTTGTTGCAGATGTGAAGATCGTCCTTCCGGAAGATGTCGGTTTGTCCGTCGAATCAAATGCGTTTGTTTCGGATTTTAAAGGCTTATCTCAAAAAGAAGAACGCTTCCTTACACCATTAACCTATGAAACTGAAGGTTTTGAAACCGCTGCAAAAAAGGTACGGCTGCAAACTTTCTCATTTGTATCCGACATCAGGGTGAAACGCCCGTTGATGTAGTGCAAAATCAGGCGAACTTCGTTATAATAACGCTATGAAAACGCGTTTGTATTATTATGTCGATTGAATGAAACACCCGTCCAGGGCTCATAACGCGCCTTGATTGACAGGCGCGTTTTTATTTTGTCATTATCAATGACATTCATGAAAAGGTATAGTTAATGGAGGAGGCAACATGAACATTGACCAACAGGTATCGTACTTGATGCGGGGGACAGATTACGGCGATGACACGACATGGCATGCCATGGAAAAAGAACTGCGTGACAGGCTGATCCTGGCCGAGAAAGAAGGACGCCCGCTGCGGGTTTACTGCGGATACGACCCAACCAAACCCGACCTTCATATCGGTCACACTGTAACCATGCGGAAATTGAGTCAATTCCAGGAACTCGGTCACCACGTGATCTTCCTGATTGGGACCTACACCTCTTTGATCGGTGACCCTTCCGATAAGGACAAACTGCGCCCGCAGCTTTCCCAGGAACAGGTTCTGGAAAATGCGCAAACTTATGCGGAACAGGCTTTCCGTGTCCTTGACAAGGAGAAAACCGATCTGCGTTACAACGCGGAATGGTTGGCCGGGTTGACTCTTAAAGACATGATCCATCTCGCTTCGAATTTCACCATCCAACAATTCCTGACCCGTGAGAACTTCCGTAAACGCTGGGACAACGAAGAGCCGGTTTACTTCCATGAATTGTTTTACGCCATCATGCAGGGTTACGATGCTTACAGCCTTGATGCGGATGTCCAGGTGGGGGGCACCGATCAGATGTTCAATATCATGACGGCTGCCCGAAAGATCATGACCTATTTTGGTAAGCAACCCAATATCGGCATCATCCTGCCGATCCTGCCGGGTACCGATGGCGAATTAAAGATGAGCAAATCACTGGGAAACGATATTCCTCTCGATACAACCCCGGAAGATATGTTTGGCAAAGTTATGAGCATCCCGGATAAAGCGATGGGAAGTTATGCCCGGCTGGTGACGCGCTGGACGATGGACCAGATCGAAGCTTTTGAACAAGCCATGCGGTTAGGTGAACTCCACCCCAGAGATGCGAAAATGGAGCTGGCCAAAGAGATTACCTCCGCCTTCTTCAGTGATGAAGAAGCCGAGAATGCCAAACGGGAATTCATCAATATGTTCCAGAAAGGTGATATGCCTGATGAAATCCCCGAGTTCAAGCCTGAGGGGGAAGCGGTACTTCTGGACGTCCTGGTTGACAGCGGCCTTGTCCAAAGCAAGAGCCAGGCACGGCGACTGGTGGATCAAAACGGCGTGAAGGTGGATGGTGAACCTGTATCCGATCCTTTTATAATTCTCGAGCCAGGTGTGGTTGTTCAGGTTGGGAAGCGTCGATTTGTCAAGATTGTTTGATTGAGAGAAATTTAACGAATGTGAGAAGAGACTGGGAGCAGTCTCTTCTTTTTTTATGGATTATTGCTGGTTAAATTCATGGCTTGTTCGAGAAGGCTTGTGCCAATCTCTGCGGCCAGAGCGGGGTTATCTGCTTCCAGTATGGTGACAACCACATAAGGCTGACCCTGCCAATCCGAATTTGTTCCGGAAACGAACCAGGTGATTGGCGTGTCGTCAGCGGTTTGACCGGTTGACACAACCTGCCAGCGGGGCGAATCCGTTACCGCCAGAAGCTCTGAGATCTTCCCGGCAGCTTGTGGTTCGAAGACTTCCTGGTCGTCACCCAGTTTTGGGAAACTCACCCAGGTGTTATCTGGATCCTCATAGCCGATCACGATCCGCGGCGCGAGTAAGGTCCCATTGTTCGAAAGGGCGCTGGCAGCCATTGCCAATTGCAGCGGACTGACGTTTATGGTTTCCCCTCGGTAGAAGGCTTCCAGGTCGCTGATCGTGGGATGATCACCCTCCACCACGGGGAGGCGAAGGCTTGGCGTGGTAAAGAACCCAAGCTGCTGGTAGAGAGAAACCAGCGGCGCTTCACTGGTGTAGGCTGCAAGCTCCTTCTGAGCCATTAAACAACCGCTGCTTATCAGCGAAGGCCAGTCTATTTGACTGATTTTGACTGCACAATCTGATAGATTTAGGCCTTTCAGGATCATTGCCGGGTCCGTGTAGGTGGAAATCAGATTGGCCTGGCTGGCGACGATGAAAGGCATCAATGTACCGCTTGCAGGATAAAGTCCTTGTGTAACACGATTGACGAGTGGGGCGTTCTCATCATTGACCAATGTTTCCCAATCTGTTTCAAAGGTGTTTGAATCGTAATAGGGGTGAGAAGCCATGGTTAGGATCTCACCATTATTCGCGTTTATCAGGATCACGGCTCCTTTTTGATCACCCAGAAGGTCGTCTGCTGCTTTTTGGAGTGTGAGGTCGATCGTCAATTTAATGTTTAACCCATCAGGCGGCTGATTGTAGACGAGCCGCTGGATGGCGGCGCTCAATCCGCTGTATCCTTCCAGACCTCGCAGGTAAGGATACATTGAAGCCTCGATGCCGGTCTGCCCATAGATTGGGCTGGCATATCCGACGATCGGTGAAAGCGGGATGTAATTATTTTCACGTGTAATTTCGCCGATCTCGCCTGTGCTGGTCACGATGACCTGGCTGTTTCGATCCAGGATGTCGCCTCTGGGGACGAACCGATCGGCCACCGCCCAACGCGTATTTTCCGGGCGTGCAATCAATGACTGTTTGAACCAAAAACCGAGTAAGCTGGAAATGATAAATTCGATTATGAGCACACCGATCAATGCGATCCCGGCCCAGTAAAATCGTTTTCGATCAGCGGCCTTCTTAACCTCAATTACTGGTTGGACATCCTGACTCAGGATATACAGTATTCCGAACGCGATGAAAGATATAAGCAGTGAGGATCCGCCGTAGGAAATGAAAGGTAGGGTCACGCCGGTGAGCGGCAGGAAACCAATATTTCCGCCAATGATCAGGATCGATTGAATGCCGAAATAAAACCCGATTCCTGCAGCAAGATAGCGATGGAAAGTCTTTTCACTCCGGATGGCAACCCGGACCGCACGATAAACCAGAAAACAAAATAAAGCCACGATCACCAATAAACCCAGCAGGCCGAATTCCTCACCCAGAGCGGCATAGATAAAATCAGACAGGGAGACCGGGATCAATCCTGGACTGCCCATAGCCAAAACCAGTTCCCAGTACACCACCGTCGGCGATCGCGATCATCGATTGGAGCACCTGGTACGATGCTCCGGAGGTGTCACCGAAGGGGTTGAGCCAGGCGGCAAGCCTGAGATGTACAATATCGATGAAGAAATACCCTAACACACCGGATGCGATAAGGATCAGCGGCGTTAGCCAAAGCACCCAGCGGTTACCATTGATGGTGTACATCACCAGCAGATAGATCGCCATGAAGATGATTGCAGTGCCCAAATCCCGCTGTGAGACCAGCAGCCCCAAAGCTAACCCGATCACCACAAGCGTGGGGAGGATAGAAGCGAGAGTCTTGTTCTTGAGCGTCAGCCTATCGGTAAAGAAACCGGCCAGATATGCGATCAATAAGAGCTTGAGCGGCTCGGAAGGCTGGAAATAAACCCCAAAGATCTCAAGCCAAAGTGCCGGCCCGGTGCCGGTTGGGTTTTGACCGAAAATGATCGTCAGAGCGGTGAGGACCAACCCAAGTACAAGAAGGATATATTTGTAACGACGCAGATAAGCGATGAATTCCGGGAATTGTAAACAGAGGAAAACCAGCCCGCCAGCCAGGACCAACCAGATCGTTTGTCGCAATCCAAAACTGGGATAAAGGCGCCAGATCATCATCAAACCGATACCGGTAAGTGCACCGATGATGGGCAGGAGGAAAGGGTCTCGATGAGGGAGTTTACGGCTCGATTGCCAGTCCAGAACAGCAAAGACCGCAAACCAGCCCAGAACGCCGAGCCAATGCTCAAACTGGTACCGCTGGCTGCCAGTGTGATAGCGTACGGCAGGCGCGATGGATAGCACCAACGCAAGGGCAAGCACAAGCAGCGCCGCCACGATCATCAGGCGGCTTTGCTGCTTATCAATCGCAGAGTCTTTGTCCCGTACCGGGAAGAAACGGATCACGTTTAGTCCAGATATTTCCTGACCAGTAAATCCACCTGTTTGCGCTTTTCCGGATCAATATATTTTGGATTGGTGATCAGGGCATTTTTCAGTGCATGGTCACAGGCGCATTCGGCGTCGGGGTCAATCATATCAACCATGGTCCGGATCGTATCCTGCGCGAGTTTGACATTCTTGAGGAGTGTATGGATCAGCATTTCAACCGTTACAGGTTCCTTCTCGACATGCCATACATCATAGTCCGTGACGTGCGCCATGGTGGTGTAGCACATTTCTGCTTCACGAGCAAGGAAGATTTCGGGTGAGGCAGTCATCCCGATGATGTCCAGTCCCCATTGCCTGAAGAGCCGGGATTCACCTTTGGTTGAGAACCGCGGTCCTTCAATCGTGATGTAAGTCCCGCCGCGATGGTAGGTGGCGCCGTTGACCTTTACAGCTTCCTCAAGCGTGTCTGAAAGTGGTTTGCAGTAGGGTTCGGCTACGCTGACATGCGCAACGAGACCATGTCCGAAGAAACTCCGTTCACGTTTGTTCGTGAAGTCGAAGATTTGATCCGGGATAACGATATGACCGGGCGCATAAGCTTCGCGCAAGGAACCGCAAGCGCTCACGCTGACGATCCGCTTAACACCGATGGACTTCAGAGCATAAATATTCGCCCGGTAGGGGACATCACTCGGTGCGAAAACATGTCCGATCCCATGTCGAGCCAGGAAGGCGACCTTTTTCCCGTTAAGTTTACCTATCGTGATGGGAGAACTGGGCTTCCCGAAGGGGGTTGTGATCTCCAGGGTTTCCACATCGGTGATATCTTCGAATTCATACAAACCGGATCCGCCGATCACGGCCATTACTGGGGATTCATTCATTTGTCACTCCAAATATTAGTTGATTTTTACGGTCACATAGACTTGACCAAGTCGAAGTTCATCGCCATTCGTCAGGACGACCGGGGATTCGATCGGCACATCATTCAGATAAGAGCCGTTGGTGGAATCCAGGTCTTCAGCCCACCATTGATTATTGTGGTAGGAGAGTTTCAAGTGGCGAAGAGAGATGGTGGACTCGGGCAGATGGTAGGGATTGGTCGGGTCGCGCCCGATCGTGATTTCAGGGATCGTGAATTGTTGGGACTGATCGAGATCGCCAACCGATGCTGTCAACGACAGAGGTGGGATGGCGGCTTTTTCAGTTTCATAAACGCCTCTGCGTAGTTCCATAAAGATGGAATAACCGATCCAACCGACAAAGGCATAAAGCAAGACGATAATGATCAGGCGAAGGCTGAAGGAAAGAACGGCGTTCATCAGTGTGGATCTCCGAATGGTGGATTATCGTGCTCGATATTAACCACAGAGGTCGGGTTCTCCGAAGTCGTGTCCTGGATATAGATCAGGTTAATTGTGCCCATCCGCAGGACATCCCCGGGATGGAGTGTTGCCTGAGTGATCTGTTTGCCATTGATGAAAATGCCGCCGGTCGAACCGACGTCGAAAACAACATAACGGCTGTTGATCGCTCTGATCTGAGCATGATGTCGGGACACATAATCATCAGCCAGAACCAGATCATTATCCGAATGCCGGCCGATATTGATGACCGCTGTAATGAGGGGAAAATTAGTTTTTCCACCAACAACAAGGAAAGCGTTTCGAGGGATCACCGATGGAGAAAGGTCATCCTGATGCTGCTCCATGGCGGCTGTATCCGGTAGGGTCGGTTCCACTTCGGAAAACGTACCGCTAATATCTATTTCATCTTCCACGTCGACAGGTAAGCTAGCGACCGTGATTGATGGTGGGCTAATAAAGTGGAACGCATTCGCTTCAGAAAGACGTTTCATTTCTGCTGCAATATCGTCAAGCAGTTCCTGATGCGTCTGCCAGTTTGATATTTCTTCCGGTCTGACGGCAATTGTGAATTTATCCGGTGCGATGAGTGATCCTTCGGGGGTCTCATTTAAATTCTGATCGATAATGTTTAATAGTTCATCGATCAGGTTAACATGCGCTTGTTCTCCGGGAAGAACCCAAATCAACGCCTCTTCAAAAAGGCTGCGCAGTTGTGATTCAATATAATCTAAATTAATTTTCATCATTAGCAATCCGGTATAATTATACTCAGAATGGACTTACGAGGGTATTCGGAGATCGAGCATACTGCCGACCTCGCACTCAAAGTTTGGGGTGAGGAGTTTTTCGCATTGCTCGCGCTCTCGGTAGAAGGTATGTATGACTTGATGGGGGTCACGATAAATAAAAGAGTCAGGATCGATCATCAATTTGTGATAGAAGAATCAACGCCCGAGACCATGCTGGTGGATTTTCTGGGTGAGATGCTTTATCAGGCACAGGACCAGAAGACCGCTTATTCCGGATTTAAATTTGGCATGAAAGGTCAGGACATACGGCTCCAGGCGGATGGACATCCTATCCAACAGATTGAACGTGCGATCAAAGCTGTGACTTATCATGATTTGAAAATCACTGAAACAGAAGAAGGATTTGAAGCGATCATTACCTTCGATGTTTAACAGGTTGTTTATTTCATGACCTCAATTTCTCTGAAAGACTTCAGACAAAATACTGCTTATGAATGGGAAATCCCACAGGATTTCAGAGCGGATATGCGCGTCCCGATCCGCATCTTTGCTTCTGAATCGCCATGGTGCGGGAAGGGTGATGAGCCGTTCAAAGGCCAAACGCACTGTCTGGGGCGAAGAACTTCGGAACCGATTGGAGGACGCAGGGATTGAGATCCGAGCCGGCTCCATGGCCGGGCTGGCCGAGGAAGCGCCGGAAGCTTATAAGGATGTTGATCTGGTCGTAGAAAGCGTTGTTGGGGCAGGTTTGGCAAAGAAGGTCGCCCGTTTGGAACCTTTGATTGTGATAAAAGGCTAACCCTTAACGTAGATTGGATTGCTGAAGATCCAGCCTCGCAATTTTCCTTTATATGGGATCAAAACCTCTGTTCGATAGACCCCGGGTTCGGTTGTAATGTAGGAAACAACTTCGCGGTTTTCCCATTCCTTAACGACTTTCCCATCCTTGATCATCCGGCAGTGGGCTTTTTCTGGCATGCTGACCTGGAACGTCAGCCCACCTTTGATTTCCACTTCGTCGCCCATGATGAACGCGCCGTCATCGTTATTCACCAGGAACCTAAAGCCGTCCGTCGGTGCGGGCAGATCATAGGCTACAAAACAGTGCCCCTTGGCGAGTGCGTCAATGACCATCCTCCGGTCATCCGGGAAAACGCCGCTCAACGGCTTGGGTAGCAGGAGGTGAGTGCGGATACTTTTGAACTGCTGAAGATAGGGATAAAGTTTGATGTGGATAGGTCCAAGGCGCTTGACAAGCTGGTGTGCATCGATCCCGCCGACCGCAACAATGGGGCGCTTTCGTGTAGCAATCAGGTCGTCCCAAAGATTCAGCGTACGTTCCAACGGACCGAGGGTCATCCGGCGAATGCTAAGGGCGTTAACGAGGGCGGAGAAGAGGGTGGGTGTGACGCTCTTGAATTCGCTCATCTGGTTCCAGAGCTCGATCCCTGTGAAACGCTGGATGTCCCAATCTCGCCAGGAGAAGGCTAGTTCATTGAACCTTTCCAGGGGATCTTCGATCGGATGGGCGATGAACGAGAGACCTTCGCTGCGTTGGATTTGGTCGATCAACCGCTGGGGATGCTCTCCGAAAGGAGAAAGTTCTTTCCTGGCGCCGATCGCCAACATGTGGTTACCGGGAGGATCGAGGGTCCGATCGTGGATTTCTTCCCCGACCAGCAGCATGACCCGATCTTTCCCCTCGCCATAATATCCCTCAATCCCACTAACCCAGATGTTATGATCGGTCGTGATGATCCCATCCAGGTTGGCTTTGGCAGCGAGTTCAACGAGTTCGGTATGGCTGGCATTGCCATCTGAATATTGTGTATGGATGTGGAGGGCGATTTTTATCTCATTCATTTGGGTTGACGGTTTTTCGTGGTTATGGGTATAATCATCTCTGTTAAAAGGAGGTTCAATTGGCAAATTATTTTAGCATCGCACTGATTATAACGTCAATCGCTCTGATTGCGAGTGTTATCCTGCAGAGTAAAGGTGTCGGCCTGGGTACTTTCACAGGCGGCGGTCTTGATTCAGCCGGTGGTATCTACACAAAACGCCGTGGGATCGAGAAGGTACTCTTCTGGATCACGATCGGGGTGAGCGTCATTTTTTTCATCCTGACTCTCTTTACCGTTTCATTCATGGGCGGGTAAACCGGGAGTGGTTTGACTATCCCTGGCGAAATTTTTATTCTCAAATGATCTATCGGGCAACTCGCCATTAGGGTTGCCCCTCTTTTCTTAAATCCTATGAAAAAATTCAGATGGCAGTTATTGATCATATTGGTCACCGGTCTGGTAGTAGGGATCCTGTTAATTCTTCAACAGGCGAATCCTGGCGAGCAAACTGAAACAACCCCTGCACCGATTTCCGGCGGCGTCTACACGGAAGCGTTGGTCGGCCAATTCCTCCGGTTGAACCCCTTCCTTGACTCCTATAACCCCCCGGACCATGCGGTCGATCAATTATTATTTAATGGGTTGATCAAATTTGATTCCGAGGGGATACCACAATCTGATCTGGCCGAATCCTGGGGTGTTTCTCAGGATGGCACAGTCTATAACTTCAGTTTGCGTACAGATGTCGTTTGGCATGACGGTGAACCTTTCACAGCCAGCGATGTGGTTTACACGATTGATTTACTCAAGAGCCAACACGGCCTTGTTCCTGAAGACCTGCAGAATTTCTGGGCCGAGGTGGAAGTTGTCGTCCTGTCTGATTCCCAAATCCAATTCCTCCTGCCGGAACCGTATGCACCATTCCTGGATTATCTGACTTTTGGAATCCTTCCCGAACATTTGCTTGCGGGAAAAGGACTGGAAGAGTTGATCGATGATCCCTATGATCTGGCCCCGGTTGGGACGGGTCCGTTCAAGTTCCAGCGGTTACTGGTCGAGAATGGTGAGATCGTCGGTGTTGTTCTGGAGGCATTCGATGCCTATTTCCAGGGTCGTCCATATCTGGATGAGTTCGTTTTCCGATATTATCCTTCCTCTGAGGCAGCCCTGGCAGCCTATCAGGATGGGATCGTTGAAGGAATTGGGGATGTGGATGCGTCCATTTTGGATGCTGTGCTGGCAGAACCGAACCTGTCGATCTATACTGCCCGAGAGCCATTGTTAACCATCACCTACTTGAATCTTGACAATCCGGAAGTCGGATTCCTTTCAAATCCTGATTTCCGCCGAGCCTTGATGGCCTCAATCAATCGTGAATTAATCATCGAACGGGTCTACGGCGGTCAGGCCGTCCCGGCGAATGGACCGATCATGCCCGGAACCTGGGCTTATTACAATGACCTTGAAAAGATCCCTTATGATCCGGTGCAGGCAAAGACCTTGTTTGACGCAACAGGCGCAACTCTGGATCAGGAATCAGGCATCTATTTTACTGAAGACGGTCTTGAAATTGCACTGACTCTACTTTATCCGGATACACCCGAGCACACTATCATCGCGGAACAAATCCAGACGGATTGGCAAGCCCTTGGTGTGAAGGTGACTCTCAAGCCGAAACCATACGACGAAGTTCTTGCGGATCTGACTGCAAGGGAATACCAAACGGCTCTGGTTGATATCAACCTGACCCGTTCGCCGGACCCGGACCCCTATCCCTTCTGGGGACAGGCGCAGATCAAAACCGGCCAGAATTATGCGGACTGGGATAATCGTTCCGCAAGTGAGTTCCTGGAGCAAGCCCGAATGACCGTGGACATGGGAGAACGCGCCAGACTTTATCGTAACTTCCAGGTGCTCTTCATGCGCGAAATGCCTTCCTTGCCATTGTTCTACCCGGTTTACACTTATGCCATTTCGAATGACATCAAAGGTATCAGTTTCGGCCCGATCTTCGAGCCGGCAGATCGGTTCAATAACGTTCAGGAATGGTACATTCTTTCCGGCCGGGAAGCTCAACCGGTGGAAGATGTGACCGAGACCGAAGCGCCTTCGGGTTAGGAGAGGGCGTGGCACCGTTTTATACCGGACAGGGTGATTCAGGAGATACGGGTTATCTCGGCGAAGGCCGGATTTCCAAATCGTCGCTGAGGATCGAAGCGGTTGGCACGGTGGATGAAGCGAATGCAGCCCTGGGGTTGGCTCGAGCTTTCAGTGAAAATGAGAAGATTAAATCGGTTATCCTGACACTTCAAAAACAACTTTATTGGTTAATGAGTGAGCTTGCGGCCTCACCTGAAAATGCAGCTCAGTTCGATAAGATCAGTCAGGAGCAGATTACCTGGCTGGAAGATCAGATCGATGCCTTCGAGAACAATGTTGACATGCCAAAGGAATTTATCGTTCCAGGAGAATTCGCCGTCTGGGGCAGCGCTGGACTTGGCACGGACAATCATTCGCAGAGCTGAGCGGCGTGTTGTGGCGTTGTTGGATGATGGGGGAATCACAAAATCCGGATTGCTAACTTATCTCAATCGCGCTTCATCCCTTCTGTTTCTATTGGAAATTTATGACTCTTCCGCTTCGGGCGGGATTCGTTTGGTCAAAGAGGATTAACAAGAATGATCGGGACGCTCATCAACGTGGGTACAATCGTGCTTGGTTCCATCATTGGCGTCCTGATCGGCACCCGGATGAACGAGAAACTTCGGGCGACGATCGTTGCCGGCCTGGGATTGTTCACTTTCGGATATGGCTTGATCACCTTCATTGAAACAACAAACCCATTGGTACCGCTGGGCGGTCTCCTGATCGGCGCATTATTAGGGGAGTGGTGGAAAGTTGAGGAAGGTCTGGGGAAGGTTGGATTTTTTCTCCGGGACAAGTTCATCAAACATAGCGCGGATGAAGGGCAGCAAGCCCGATTTGTGGAAGGTTTTGTGACCGCTTCACTGGTTTTCGTGATCGGACCGATCGCGATTTTAGGTTCGATCCAGGATGGACTGACCGGAAATTTTGAGATGTTGGCGATCAAAGCCATTTTGGACGGGTTCGCATCGATTGCCTTTGCTTCATCCCTGGGAATCGGCGTTGCATTTTCCGCCCTTTCGATCTTGACTTATCAGGGTGCGATCACACTTTTAGCCGGGTTTTTCAGCCATTTCTTTTCTACGGCTATGATGAATGAGATGACCGCTGTGGGCGGTTTGATCCTGATGGCGATCGCAATCAGCAGCTTGCTCGAGATCAAGAAAATTCGCACTGGCAGTTTCCTGCCGGCGCTGTTGATCACGCCGTTGGTCGTATTTATTCTTGAGACATTCTTTGGGGGGTTGTAAAAAAACAGAGCCTTTTAATATAAAGGCTCTGAAATTCAAATATCTATTATGTTGGCAGATTAATTACTGAGATATTCCTCAATGGTTGGGATCAGTTCGGTGGATGAGACCAGTTTTGTGCCGTTGATCAGGAAGGTTGGCGTCCCGGTCACATTCACTGACTGCGCATAACGTACATCTTGTTGATATGAATTAGCGAATTTTCCGCTCGATAAGCATCGTTGGAATTTATCCACATTCAGACCGGCAGTTTGCGCGTAATTAATCAAATTTTCCTCAGAAAATCCATCCGCTGCAGATGCATAGTTAAAAAGCTGATCCTTATACTCATAGAATTTTCCCTGATCGGCAGCGCAATAAGATGCACTGGCAGCCACGAGAGAGTTTTCATTATTGGAGGGGATGTTAATATAATTGAAGAACACTTTGCCAGTGTCGACATACTGTTTGACGAAATCTTTGGCTTCGTTTTCATTGAAGTCATAACAATGGCTGCAATTATAACTGGAGAATTCCACCACGGTCACCGGTGCGTTTTCGTCACCGAGTGGGAAGCCGGGTGTGTTCAGACCATGTGCAAATTTCACAAGGTAAGAGGGGAGAAAAATTGCTGCCAGGACCACCAGAACTGCGACGATCGCGACGATGATAAATGTGATCATGTTCCGGCGTTTTTGTTTTTTACGCTTCTGACGAAGTAATTCTCTTCTGCTAAGATTAGTGCTCATTTCAACCTCCGTAATGTTTTGCAACGGTAATGATTTTCCCACATGTGATCTGATTTGTCTAGCGAAGGTGAGCAATTAATCCAAAGCGTCTGATTTACAGACCCAGTTCAAAAACCTTGATCTCTTCAGATGTAGGTTTGAACCCGAATTTTTTATAGAGTTCAAGGGAAGCGGCATTGTTCGATTGGGTGTTCACGGTGACGCGCCATAAGCCGCGTTGATCGAACTGGCGAAGTAAATCGTGGACCAATAAATAGCCAATGCCCTGTCGTTGATACGCCGGATCAACTGCCAACCTCGCCAGGTGGCCGTAAATGGTCATCGTGGTGCTGATCTGGTACCCCACAATGGTGTCGTCTTTGACGGCGACCGTGCTAATCCCTGTTTGATTGTAGGCCTTACCTAACCCGGCCGATGAGTTTTGCCAAAGAGGTGGGAAAGCCGCACGGTCGATCCGTTCGACGGCAGCCAAGTCGTTGAGGTGCATGGGACGAATAATAAAATCGGGATTTGAGTTCACATTAACGGGAAGATCCCCCTGCCATTCGAGCACGACGATGTTTTGGCGGTTGACGAAACCGGATTTTTCCAACAAGGCTTCAAACCAGGGATGGAGTGCGAGCGCTGCGAGATTCTTTATTTTCATTTCCTCCAGAGACTGGATCGCTTGGGGCAGCAACCTGTCCCAGGGGATATTTTCATCCAATGTTTTCTGGACAGCGAATAACCTGATCCAGGCAATCTCCTCATTTTCTGGCGTTGTGCAAAGCACTGCCTGGATTTTATTATTAGCCATTTCGACCAGATAGGGATGATTACCAATCCAATCCAGTGAGGAGAACCAGTCCAGGTGGCGATGGATTTTTATATTTTGAGTGAGGAAAGCCGCCAATTGATCGTAAATGGCCGGTGTTGCTTCTACGATGGTGCGGTTGTCACTTGGTGAGGGTTTATCCTTAATCATGGTCACCTTTCACTTAAATTCATGATAAGTTTACCCGTTGAGAAATAAAAAGAACGGGCTGGGTTACCCGTTCATAGTGATCTTAGCTTTTTCAGCAGGACCTTGGCGATTTCTGCCTGGTCTTCTTTCGGAACCTTCTTCAGCACTGTCAGCAGTTCTTCCAAAGATTCCTCGGTTTCGGGTTCGAGCGGCTGATCCTCCGTTTCACCCTCACCCTCCATTGAAAGGTTCATGAGATCCAGATCGTTTTCATCCGGGAAGAAAACCTCCATCTGTTTGCCAAGATGTTCGCAAATGTTCTGCAAATCGTCAATGGGAATGGGCATCCCATCTTGTTCATAAGTTTGGAGGGTGTCGCGGGGGATCCCGGTAACTTCCTCAAGTGAGTCGAGGGTCATTCCAACGGCTTTTCGCTCCAAAACAAGCTGCGTGCGGATGATTTTCTGACGAAGGAGC
Organism: uncultured Chloroflexia bacterium; assembly: GCA_963748065.1. GTDB lineage: Bacteria > Chloroflexota > Anaerolineae > Anaerolineales > Anaerolineaceae > Brevifilum. Next base: position 51,724 of record CAVVHL010000004.1, read on the forward strand.
AGATAATGGGATCGAATGCTGTCGTCCAATAAGGTCACTTGATAGAGTCTGCGAATATTTTCATGGAAGAGTGCTTTGAGAGGGAGACCGAAATAGAGCGCAAGAATTTCAAGGTCGGGTAGCGATAATTGCTGTTCACCTTTTTCGAAGGCAAGATAATGCCCCTGAGGAATGCCAAGGAGTTTGGCGCAATCATGAATGCTGAAATGCAACGACATCCGAATGATTTTAATTTTTTCGTGAAGTTCTTCAGGAATTTGCACCATGCGAATCTTTCAAATTAATCAATAATTTAACTGTGATTTGATAAGAATTATAGCGCATTGAAGCGAAAAATTCTAATCCTTATATTATTTGTTTATCCATTATATATACCTGAGGCATCAAAGCTCGATATATCTGTCCTGTCTTGTATAAACCCATTCCCCGTTCACCATCGTTGCCAAAGGTTCGATTGAACCGATCTGGTGAGGATCCAGGTTAAAGGGGTCTTCATCCAGCAGGATCAGGTCTGCAGTCATTCCAGGTGCAATGCAGCCCAATCGAGAAGTCTGGTTTGCAATCCTTGCCGCCGCAGCACTGAATCCATCCAAGGCTTCAGTGAGCGAGAGCCGTTCCTGCGGTTGCCAGCCTTCCGGCCCCGGTTCTCCGTCCAAACGCCGTCGGGTGACTGCTGCATGGATCCCATGGAAGGGATTAACCGGTTCGACCGGGGCATCGGAACCGAAAGCGAGTTCCGCGCCGCTGTCTTTGATTGACCGATAGGCGTAGGCTAGTTTTGCTCTTTCTCCAAGATATCGATCAGCCATGAGCATATCAGAAGGGGCATGTACGGGTTGTACCGAGGCGATGATATCAAGTTCTGCTAAACGAGGCAGGTCATTTTGAGAAATGATCTGGACGTGCTCGATCCGGTGTTTGAAGTGCGGAAGCCCCTGAGCTTTTTCAAATCCTCGAAGCTTCTCGTAGGCATCAAGTACCATCCGGTTAGCCCGGTCACCGATGGCGTGAATAGCCAGGGCTAGTCCATGACCTCCGGCATGCTTTCCGATCTCAACGATTTCATCCTCTGTCAGGAGCAGTGCACCGGTGTTGTCCGTTCCTTCGTAGGGGGATAGCATTGCAGCCGTCTGTGGACCGAGCGCGCCATCGGAGAAGAGTTTGACGTTACCGATCGACAACCAAGCGCTGCCATCGTCCGTATGCCGGCCTTCCCGGATGAAATCATCCAGATGGTTGAAGGGAACATTCTTGCGAACTCTCAATTTCAGTTCGTTCTCCTGTTCGAGCGCTTGCAATGCCTGCCAGCAGTCAAATCCATCAAAATCGTGAACGCCGGTCAATCCACAAGCCCAAAGATGAGGCAGCAGGGATTTCAATTTGATTTTGAGTTCTTCCGGCGTTGGCTTGGGTATCATAGACTCCACCAACGCGGTTGCTTCTCCCTCCAGCAGGATCCCGGTTGGATTGCCCTGCATATCCCTTTGGATCGTGCCACCGGGAGGGTCAGGTGTTCCAGCATCGATCCCTGCCAGCGCCAAGGCTTTACTGTTGGCCCAGGCAGCATGCAGTGACTTGGCGGTCAGGTAAACCGGACGACCGCCGCTGATAGCATCGAGTTGACCTGCTGTTCCGAAGCCTTCCGGCCAAAGATTCTGGTTCCATCCATGACCGAGCACCCAGTTATCCGGAGGCAGCTTTTTTGCGGCAGCTTCAACACGCGCCAGGCATTCAGCCTGGGTTGCAGTTTCGCAATCCACTTTGCTCAGACTTTCCGCGAGATACTGCAGATGAACGTGGGCATCGGTTAATCCGGGCCAGAGCGTTTTGCCCTGAAGATCAACAACGTCGTTGGCGTTAAATGAATCCAAAATTTCACGGTCAGTGCCCAGCGCGATGATGTTTCCGCCCTCAAGCACGATTGCGGTTGCTCCCTGATGGTCCGGGGCATAGATATTAGCATGATGCAGGATTTTCATGGATTTCAATCGGAAAGAAATTTATCCAGAATGTTGTTCAGCTCTTCATCCGAATAATAATAAATAACCAGGCTTCCGCCGTTTTTACCGCTATTGAGATTGACCTTGGTCCCGAAGAAATTCCGCAGTCGTGATTCCAGTTCACGGATTTCAGGTGCGGTTTCGGCTTTGGGTTTGGATGGCGGACGTTCCCCTGTCATTTTTTTAACCAGGGCTTCGGTCTGCCGGACGTTTAACCCTAGGTTGAGAATGGTGTTGAGTGCAGATTTTTGAGCCTGAGAGGAGGGTAACCCTAAAATGGCGCGGGCATGCCCTTCGGAGATCAGACCTTCAGCCAACGCGTGACGAGCGGATTTAGGTAAGTTGAGCAGCCGCAGCGTATTGCTAACGCTGGCACGGCTTTTCCCCACCCGCTCAGCGATTTGTTCGTGAGTTAGGGAGAAATTCTCGGAAAGCTGGTGATAGGCTTCGGCCATTTCCAGAGGCGAGAGGTCAGCCCGCTGTACATTCTCGATCAAGGCAAGTTCCAATTGTCCCTGCTCGCTGACACTTCGCTCGATCACGGGCACCACTCGCAGGCCTGCGATTTTGGCTGCACGCCAGCGGCGCTCGCCGGCGACCAGGATATACTGGTCGGAATTGGGGTCGGCGGAAATGATCAGTGGTTGGATGATGCCATGCTCGCGGATGGAATCGGCAAGCTCTTCAAGGCCGGCTTTATCCATGTTGGTACGAGGCTGCTGAGGATTAGGTTGAATTCGATCGATCGGGATTTGCACAACGCCTTGGGCCGATTTCGATCCAGCCTGAGTTTCATCCTGGCTGTCATCCCCTGGAATCAATGCATCTAAACCTCTACCAAGACCGGGTCTGCGTGCCATCAGTTAGCCTCCTGTACATAGGGAACCTGTACATTGTCAGATACGAGCAGTTCTTTGGCAAGCGAAGCGTATGCCCTGGCGCCGCTTGAATCAGGCGCATAGACGGAAATGGGCATGCCGTAGGATGGCGCTTCTGCCAGGCGGATTGAGCGGGGAATGACGGTATCGAAAACCTGTTTGCCAAAGAAATTCTGCACTTCATGAACGACATCCGCCGCCAGGTTGGTGCGGCCATCGTACATGGTCAGGATCACCCCACGAATTTTCAGATTATGGAATAGGGCGTGTTTAACCTTCTGGATCGTTTGGGTCAACTGGCCCAGACCTTCGAGAGCCAGGTATTCGCACTGGACTGGGATCAGGACGCCATCCTCAGCAGCTACCAGACCATTGAGAGTCAGCAGGCCCAAGGATGGAGGGCAGTCAATCAGGATGTAGTCGTAACGATACCGGATGGGTTCAAGCACATCACGTAGGCGCGATTCACGATGGTTCAATTCAATTAACTCAATTTCAGCGCCGGCCAAAGCGGGCGAAGAGGGGAGCAGTGAAAGCCGGAAACGAGGATTATGAAGCACCTGCGAAAGGATAGGCTGGACACCGATCAATACTTCATAGGTTCCGCCTTCAATTTCATTCTTGTCAACGCCGAGACAAGCCGTGGCGTTCGCCTGGGGATCGATGTCAACGATCAACACACGTTGGCCGAAATACCCCAGGTAGGCACCCAGGTTGATCGCGGTGGTGGTTTTACCCACACCGCCTTTCTGGTTGACGATGGTGTAGATTTTACCCAAACCCATAAATAAATCCTCTACGTATCCAGTATTTCCGTTTTTGCGCGTTCGATCTCAGCATTTGGTCGGAATACTCGCTAAACGTTGGCAGGCAACGGACCAGGAAGCAATCAGAACGGCGAACCGACCGGCTTCCCAGGGATCTTTGGTCTTCCAATACCGGTAAAAGAATGCGGTGGCGAAGATATCTCCTGCGCCGGTATCATCCACCAATTTTACCTTAGGTGCTTTGATGAATCTCGCGTCATTATGCCAGTAAACTCGAGCGCCTTTGAAATTTTCGGTGACGACAAAAACCGGTGTGACGGCAGCCATTTTGGAGATTGATCCCTCATCATATTGTACATCTTCAAGACTGATCACTGCAGCATCGGATTGCGCTAACACATCTTCGGCGGCCTTCCAATCCCTGAGGATCACATGATCCTCATTATTCACACTGCGGAACCAGCCCTGTGGGGTCAGGCATTTGAGGCTGTCCGGAAATTGAGAGAGGATATCCGGGCTAACCTCATCCGCAATGGGTCCCAGATGAAGGATCGCCGGTTCCGGATCGAATGAAGGAATGTCCGCCGGAAGCAAGGGCTCCGCTTTATGGTAAAGGAACTGGGTACGTTTAACCCCGTCCGAGATGTTCTTGAAAGTGGTCGTTTCGGGGCTGACCTTGTTCCTGAGCCAAATATTCTTTAATGCCGAAACATCGGTTTCGGGATTGAAGGCGGTAATGATCCCGGTGCGTAAACCCAATGCCAGGGCGGTCAGGCCGGAAAAAGTCACGGTTCCGCCTAGTTTAGGCCCTTCTTCGGTCAGATCGGTGGTCACATGCCCAATCACAAGGTAGTCAAGTGACTTTGTGTGTTCTTGGATGTTCTGTGGTGAGGAATCGGCCATGGAATCCTTTATTTTTCAATGGGCTAGAGGTCGAAAATCCGGTTTTGTCTGACCATTGAAAAATTATAGCATGATTGGATTCGCAAAGTAAAATCAGGATGGGAAGGATAAGCGGTTTTACTCGCAATCGGGGAGATGATAGACCAGGAATCCTTCATTTTGGTAGATCATTTCGAAGTCGTAAGGATGGTCACTGTCAACGACCAGATAATCCGCATCGTAGCGACACCCGATTTGAATAAAATCAGCAGCCTGGTTTGTGTAAAAAGCTTGTTTTGTGATGGCAATCGTTTTCATATAATCCCCGGTAAATTGCTGTATCGCGCCCGGTGCAACCATCATGAACCGCGACTTGAAGCTTTCTTCAAAAGCAGGATCGAAAGGTATTTCCATGATCTCCGGTACGGTCACGACCGTACTCCGCTCGGAAAACACCCGCCAATCCGGAACGTAATGCCAGAACATGTTGGGTGGGGAGATAAACATCGCATCCAGATTGGTATTCCACTTGGCCCATTCCTGTACATCACGCCAGGCGGATTGCGGCCCATAGATCTGAAAGCCTGGAGACCAGAGGTCTGATTTGATCCCGATAAAGATCGTGACAGCCTGAACTGCAACCACCACCGGCACCAGCCACGCCGGCTTGAACCGTGTCTTCACGAGCCAGCGTGTTAAATACCAAACAAGAATCGAAACCAAAGGGGTGATGATCAGGATAAAGGTGAGGCCGATGAGCAGGAATCCCTGGCGGTGCAATTCACCCTGGGTGAACTGATCACTTAGGAAGTATGCTAAGTAGATCATCCCAAAATAGAGCATGAACACGCCGATCCGCAAGATCTGCATCTGGATGATGATGGTGATAGGCAGCAGATAGGAGGTCAGGATGCCGACGATGGTCACGATGCCGATCGCGAAAACAAAATTTCGCATCGTGCGATGTTGATTACTTTTCGGCGCACGACGGTATCCGAGAATGAACGCCCAGACCGTGCCAATCCCAGCCACCAGGTTGCCGATCACATAGGGCACGTTCGAGATCGGGTAATACACCGTGAACAGCAGCCCCCGGGAAGCCAGGTCGAGCATTTCCGGCCGGAGAGTGAAATCGACGCCGTTCCCTGTCTGCATCCGCCAGATCAGAACAGGCAACGCCATGATCACAAAAACAGCAAATTGGACCAGTGGTTTCCACCAATCTCTCAACTTAAATTGCAAAAGTTCGTTTAACAAGAACATACAAAGCACGAAGGCAGCGTAAATGACATGCAGGTTGAACATTAACCCCAGGAGCATAAACGCCAAAATCTTCTTATCTTTGAGATAAAGTAAGATACTGCCAAGGAGGAACGGGAGTACGAAAGTCCGGTTAAGCAATGAGAATTCGATGATTTGGAAACCCGGGAAACCCAAATGGGGGAAGATCAATGCAAGCACGATCAGGAGATTTGCAACTTCGTTCTTGAAGAGTGTTTCGGTCAGCGCCCAGAACATCCAAAAGGTGCCGTAAACCGTGGCGATATGGACGATGAACATGCTGATTTCCAACAATCCGGCTCGATAAAGCGGGATGAATGGGAACCAGAAGAATGAAAAATGATACCAGCGCAGCGTCAGGAAGGGATCATTCGGATAGAGTCCGGGGTTGACGAATTTCTTAAGGAAGGGGATATGAAAGACCTGGTCGAAAGTTCCGAAATGGTAACCGTTGACGGCAATCGCCAGAATCGCCAGTCCTAGGAAACACAGATGCCTGATGAGTGTATGAGTAGTCAGGTAGTGGGCGATCTTTCGAAACATAGGAGACGGGCAATCCTTTTCGTATATTCTAGTTTAATATAACCATCCCTAGAATTATACGGTATCCCGAGGTTCCCCTTGTGAGTTTTATACTTAGTCAGTAAGATTTACAGTAGGACGAAAATGATAAGCATTATCTCAGGAGTTGGTTATGCCTGAAAACAACAGCCCGATTGAATTCAACCAGGCATTGGACGATTTTAGAAGAGTAAGGTCAAAAGCTGAATTGCAGTATCTCTGGTCAAAACTCACCGGGCAATCCTCGGAACTCTTGCCTTATGATGAGATCACCCAGAAGCTGCACGCTATCGGCTTATCCTCTAAGGGTTTACAGGAGATCCCAACCAAGGCAATTGTGGGGAGCGTTAACCGTTATCAGGATTTCAATCAGAATTTCCTACCCTTGCACAACGAAGACAGGCAGCGGTGGGCTTCCGTCAAAGCTGCAATGACCTCACCTGGATCTGCAGGGCTGCCACCCATCCGGGTCTATAAACTGGGCGACGCCTATTTCGTGCTCGATGGGAACCACCGTGTCTCGATTGCCAAAGAGATGGGTATTGACACGCTGGAAGCTTATGTGACCGAGATCAGATCCAAGGTGCCGCTGTCGCCGGATGATTCACCTGCGGACATCATTTTGAAAGAAGAATACGTTGACTTTTTAGAGGAAACCCAAATCGATAAGATCCTGCCCGGCGCGAACCTGCAGCTTACTTTCCCCGGGCTATACAAAACTTTACTTGAACATATCAACGTGCACCGGCATTATATGGGTAACGAGCAGCAGCGGGAAATCCCATGGGATGAAGCTGTCAGAGACTGGTATGAGAATGTTTATTTACCCGTTATCCGGGTCATCCGGGAGCAGGGCATCCTGGATGAATTCCCGGAGCGAACGGAAACGGACTTGTATATCTGGATCCTTGACCACCAAACCTATATGCAAAATGAGCTGGGCTGGTCCATCCGCCCTGAAAAAGCCGCTTCGGATTTGGTTGAAGAAAAGACCTTCAAGCCAAAGCGGTTCTTCAAGCGAATTGGTCAGAAAATCCTCAATTCTTTCATCCCTGCAGCGTACAAACACCAGGAAAAGTTCATTGACCCGCGGAATCTGCGGAGTAATCGCGGGCCGACGATGTTCTCTGATATTCTTGTGGCGATGAGCGGGTATGCAGAGAGCTGGATTGCTCTTGAACAAGCGATCATTTTGGCTCGCTTAGAACGAGCCGATGTTCGAGGGCTTATCGTTGTACCGGAAGGACGGCATTTACCATTTAATGGTGATGAAATTGCAAAGGTGTTTACAGATCAATTACAAGATGCGGACGTTACAGGTAATCTGGTTTATGCCACTGGTGAAATTGCGGAGACGATTGTCCAGCGCGCACGGGTGAATGATCTGGTTGTCATCCGGTTGAACCATCCCCCGATCGCAAAAATCTTCCCCAGATTAAGTTCCGGTATCCGCACGTTGGTTCAGCGAAGCACCCAGCCGATCCTGATGGTTAGGAATCGGCTCAGCCCTTTTGAAAACCTACTCCTGGCGTATGATGGCAGCCCGAAAGGAAAGGAAGCTTTATACATCTCAACCTATATCGCCAGCAGGTATGAGAGGAAAGTGACCACCCTGGTAGTGGATGAGAACGAAGAACAGGGTAAATCTCTACTGGCAGAAGCGCAGGAGTATATGGGCAATTGCTGTGGTAAAGCGATCTTTCACCAGCATGCTGGTCGGGTCAGTGATGTGATTTTGAAGGTTGCGCGGGAAGAGGATTTGGATTGTATTGTGATGGGTGGATATGGACTTTCGCCGATCCTGGAAGCCCTATTTGGCAGTACCGTCGATGGTGTCCTTCGCCGAACTGAAGTCCCCGTTCTCGTTTGCCAGTGAGTCTTCACGGCAGATTGCCAGGATGGTTGTGTCGTCGCTGAGGGGGGCATCTTTGCGGAACGCATCGAGGTCCGCTTCCAACATCACCAACACCTGGTGGGCCGATTTCCCCACTGCAGATTGCAGCATCTTTCTAAGTCTTTCATCGGTGTACATCTGGTCGGTCGTATTAAATGCTTCCGTGACGCCGTCCGTATAGAGAACCATACAATCGCCACGATTCAATTTCAGGCTGCGTTCCTCCAGGTGAATATCCGGCATCGCACCCAGGGCTATGCCGCCTTTTTCGAGCTCGTCCACCCTGTTCTGGTCGCTGCGGATCACCATTGGGGGATTATGTCCCGCTATGGTATAGGTAAGGACGCCGTCATTCAGGGAAAGCAAGCCGTAAAACGTCGTTACGAATAATCCATTTTGTGAGTTCATCAGCAGCAGGTCGTTAACCCGCTCGAGCGTTTTGGCAGTCGAGTCATATTCCAATGCCGCTGCCCGAATCAGCGTACGGGTGACGGTCATATAAAGCGAAGCAGCTAATCCCTTGTTCGATACGTCTGCAATCACGATTGCCAGCCGGCCATCGGGCATCAGGAAATAATCGTAGAAATCACCGCCCACCTGGCGGGCGGTATTCCAGCGGACATCCATTTCCCATCCGGGCATTGGTGGGATCTGAGAGGGCAGGAAAGTCTGCTGGATTTCACGAGCAAGTTGAAATTCTCGTTCCAAACGTTGACGGTCCATCATTTCCTGGTTCAGCATATCATTCTGGATCGCCATGGAGACCTGTTGAGCGATTCCCCACAGCAGCTCGAAGCGTCTTTCGCGGTTCGCAGAGTAATTGGCGTCCTTGGCGAGCAGCACCCCGTATTTGTCATCTTTGACTGAGAGCGGAAAACCAAGGAGCAGCGGATATTGGGTTTGCAGAATGGGGGTGGGATCGACCTGACCTTCATCCGGCAGGGCCAGGTCCCAGTCTTCCAGTGGCAGGACGTTTTCGACGAAAGGATGAACGATCGGTTGGTTCTTATTGAACACCACATCCAGCATTGGGAAGTCACCCGGGCTGTATCTCGTCCCCAACAAATCTTCCTGTTCCTCAATATCTTTTGCTGTGGCCTCCGACAGCACGAAAGCTTTCTCTTCCGCATTCCAAAGGTAGATCGCACTTGAATCAATCCCGACCAGGATGGGCATCAGGTGCACGATGGAATTGAGCGTATCCGCCAGATCGGCGCTGCTGACGACAGCTTGCGCCGCCTGCAGCAGGACAGTCGAGATATATGCTTCCTCCTGGCGTGCTTCCAGCAGACGAATGTTTTCAACGGCGACCGCAGTTTGCTGAATGATTCCCCGAATAATGCTGAGACGCTCTTCGCTGATCAATTCATTTTCATCAACAAGCAGCGGCGACCCCGGATCGTTTGCCAACAGGAACGCGCCCAGAACTTCATTCCGTGCGACGATGGGCAGCAGGACAAGCGTGTCATCATCGCTGACCAGATCCAGATCTTCCGGCAGGTGAAGGTCCTCCTCGGGGTCCAGAACCTGCAGCGATTCCTGGGTCAGGGTCATTTCCGCTAAAAGCGGTGCATTCGGGAGGGGCAGCGGTTGTTTCAGATTGAATTCTTCATTGGACTTCCCAATTCCGTACATTGCATAGAGCGAGTAGATTTCGCTGTCCGGATTGCGCAGGAAAAGCGCGCAGCCTTTGATCCCCACAACCAGCGGTGTCAGGCGGACGATGGTTTGAACCAATTCGTCCAGATTGGTTTGTGATTGAACAGCCTGGGCTACTTGAAGCAAGATCGTCGAAACCCAGGCCTGTTCCTGTGAAGATTCATAGAGTCGGGTGTTCTCAATTGCGATGGCTGCATAACTGGCGAAAGCTGAAGTAATTTTTTGGGATTCGAGGCCATATCGCCCGGGTTCATGGTGGATCAACGTGACCATGCCCAGGATCTCATCGCCGGTATGGAGCGGCGCAGCGATGGAGGAATAATCTTGCGGCATGTTGTACTGGACGGCAATAGGACCGATGGATTCCTCAGGCTGGCGGATGGTGGGCTCTTCCTGGGTCAGGGCGTTTTTTACCCATTCATCCGGGATGAAGGTCAACTCGCCTAATTTTTCGGAGGAAAATGCGTCATCCGTCAGGTATGCAGCGAGATTGAGCCTGCGTTTTTCAATAGGCGCGTTGACCGGTGAATCAGGATCGAATAGCCAGATTCCGGCGACGTCACAGGGCAGGTTCTTCTTAAGCTGCACGAGGATCGCCTGCAGGACATCGTCGAGATCAGAATTATCCGAAAGCAACCCGGCTACGTCCCGCAGACTTTCAGCGACCTGACGCCGCCATTGTTCCGAGTGATAAAGGCGCGCGTTCCGGATGGTGATGGCTACGTTATCCGCCAGAGTTTCCACCAACTGCTGGTCTTCCCCGGAAAAAGCGTCTTTCTCTTCGCTTTGAATATCCAGCACACCCAAAACCTCACCGCCAAAGGAGAGGGGAACGGCCATTTCCGAACCGGAATGATCTTGTACGAAAGGCGTTTCAAGGTAAAGAGGTTCCGTTTTTACATTATTGATGCGTTTGGTGGAACCATGTTGGACGACCCACGGGATCACGCCTTTGACGGCGTGGAGGTCATAGGAAACGTTGGCTTCAGAGAAGCGGTCTGTCCGCTCCCCGCTGCCGGCTTTGAAATTGATTCGTTCCTGAACGGGATCGACGATGTACAGGTGGACGTATGGAAAGCCAAAACGATCATGGATCAGAGTGACGATCCGCTTGAGGAGTTTGTCTGTGTCCAGGATCTGGGTCAGCGCGCGGCTGGCTTCCGAAACCGTCGCGATCTGGTCCGCTCGCCGTCGGGACTCCTGCAGCAGACGGGTGCTTTCCACTGCGATGGCAATGTTGGCGGCCAGGGCGCGAAGGACCATCAGATCGTTATTATCGAAGGCGTTGACCTTGTCGGACTGAACATCGAAAACGCCAAAGATGTCCCCTGTGACCGAAAGCGGCAGCACGACCTCCGCGCGGGTCTCGTCGAGAGAGTTAACTTCTTTATATCGCGGCTGGCTGGAAACATCATTTGCGACCAGTTCCTGACCGGTCTCTGCGACAAAACCGATCATATGCTCGCCCAATGCAAATCCAGGATGTTCAGGGTTTTCGAATTCCGGGCGTTCACTGTCCTCCGATCCGGCGCTGGCTTTGAATTTCAGGCGATTGGTGTTCTCGTCAATCAGGAAAACAGCGACGTAATAATAATTGAAAGTTTCCTGGACCAACTTCGTGATTGCCAAGGTCAAGGAGTCCAGGTTGGTGAATTGTGAAATTTGTGCGCTGACGGATTGGACCAGTGTGAGCTGTTTTTGGCGCCACTGCTGCAATGCGGTCTGCAGGTTGGCGTAAATCGCGATCCCCGCGACCACGGCAACGTCACTGACCTTGTTCCGTTCGGATCTGGAGAAAGTGACATCCCGATGGAGGATGAGCAGACCGAAGACGGCTTCGTCTTGCGTTAGCGGTGTGATCAGCCAGAATGATGAGTCGTTTTCAGCATGTAAGCACGGGGGTTTTAAGGAGGTCAAATCGATCGGCAAGTCATCTGGCTGCAAGTCGACAGCAGCGGACTTTGGGGGATTATCGATCCATAGGTAGGCATCGCAATGCAGATGTTTTCGAAGATGGTCGAGCAGCAGCTTTTTTTGTGCGGCAATCTCCGGGATGTCGACCAGACACTTGCCCAGACCAATGATTTCCTTCGGAGATAAGCCGGTCGAAGACCGGGTCGAACTTTGGCCGGCCAAGCTCAGTCCCCCTTATATTTCACGAGCGTGAGGGTGTTTCCTTTTTTGGAAGAAAACTCAAAGACGACTTTGTCCATTAATTTCCGCATGAAGAAGATCCCCAAGCCGTGTTCCCGGCGGATTTCAAGCGGTGAGGTGATATCCGGATCGGGGACATCCATAGGGTCGAAGGGCTCGCCTTCATCATGGAGGGTGATCTTGATCCCGTTCTTAATATCGCTGACCAGGATTTCAATGTCGCCGATGCCCTCGGCGCCATAGGCATGGTCGATAATGTTCGCACAAGCCTCATCAACTGCCGTCTGGATGGCGTAAACATCGTTGGGTGAAAAGCCTGAGTTTTCTGCAAGATCCACAATGAAGTCACTGATCGGCGCCAGACTCTTGAAATTTGCAGGAAAGCTTTTCTTCACCATGAATGCTACTCCTGGAACCTTTCGATAGCCGTCATAACATCATCATAGATTTCGAAAAGACGGTCAAACCCCGCCAATTTCAGACTGTTCAACACCACTTCCGAGACATTGACCAAAACGACTTTCCCCGGTTCCGATTGCTGACAATGCTTTAGGGCGTTGATGAGGGTTAACATCCCGGAACTGGAAAGATACGTGACTGCCGCGAGGTCAACCACAATATTGCAACGCTCACTGGAGATGAGGTCGTTAAGGGTATCCTTAATCCTGGGAGAGGTGTAACTATCGATCCTGCCTGAGATCGTCAGTAAATCACAATGTTCGTTTTCGTTGACAGTGAATTCCATTTTGCTTTAATTCCTATCAGCTTCAATTTGATGATATTATATCATGGCGAGTTTCCCGATCTCATTCTACCTTCGCTCGCCGTAAGCCATTGCAGGGAGGAAAGCCACATGGATCAACGCATAAATGCCAACAGGATCACGGATTTCGAGGAGTCTCAGCGGCCGCGTGAGCGGCTGGAGCGACTTGGCGCGGAAGCGCTGACGGATGCTGAACTTCTGGCGATCCTGCTGCGGGTCGGCAAGCAAGGCCTTAATGCAGTGCAGATCGGGCAGCGGGCATTGAACCAATATGGTGGACTGGTGGGTCTGCACCGGACGACATTCAAGGAACTTTGCCAGGTGGATGGAATTGGGAAAGCAAAAGCGGCCCAGATCAAAGCCGCAATCGAACTTGGCCGCAGGATCAGCCAGCTCTCATCCGAAAGCCGAAGGACGATCGCTTCTCCGCAGGATGTGGCGGACCTGGTGCAGTATGAGATGATGGCATTGGAACAGGAAGAACTTTGGGTGATCCTGCTGGACGCACGCAACAGGTATCTCGAAACGGAACATCTCTATCGTGGGTCTTTGAGCGCTTCATCCGTCCGCCCGGTGGAGGTCTTTAAAATGGGCATCCGGCATAACGCTGCCGGATTGATCGTCGTCCATAACCATCCCAGCGGCGATCCCTCACCCAGCCCGGAAGACGTCAACCTGACACGGCTGTTGATCGAAGCTGGACAACTGCTCGAATTACCTCTCCTGGATCATATCGTTGTGGGGCTGAATAAGGTGACGTCAATCAAGGCAATCCATCCGGATTTGTGGTAGTGCGGAGCAGGGTGTAGATTTTTCGGAAATCATCCGGGTAAGGTGCGGTGAAGGTGAGTTCTTCGCCAGAACCGGGATGGTGAAAGGTGATTTTCCTGGCATGCAGCATCGTTCTCGGCGCCGTAAGTACGGGCGGCTCCAGACCTGCATTGTAAAGTAATTCCCCAATTATCATCAAATTATTTTCACGTAAATGGGCCCTGATCTGATGCGTGACTCCGGTTTTGATCGTGATCTCCATCAACACGGCCTCAGATCCCCGCGTCAGCACTTTGCAGCCCGTCCAGGCTAGCTTGCCCACTTTCAGGTCGACTTTCGTGCGATGTTTCCGGTCTGCATTCACCTTGAGCGGCAGATCGATGACCTGCTCCTGCCAAGCCGGGGACGGCGTTACCAGGCCGTGATAGACCTTCCTGACGGTATGCTCCCGAAAAGCCCGGTTGAGGTCCCGGTGGGCATCGGCATTACGCGCCAGGAGCATCACGCCGCTGGTGTCTTTATCCAAGCGATGCACCAGCCAAACAGGGCCGAAATCCGGCTCCAGGACGCTTTTCAAGTGGGGCAGATCTGGGTCGTAACCGTCCGGGATGGAAAGCAAACCGGCTGGTTTGTTGATTACCAATAGGTCATTGTCCAGGAATATTATCGAGGGTTTGGGAAATGTTTCCGTCATAATCTGAGCTAATTCGATTTCGAGTATACTGAATTTCGTTGAACCATTTAGCATACATACAAGGAGTCAATTATGTACGTTGTCCATGTATTTGTTGAAGTGAAACCGGGCCATGTTGAACTGTTCAAGCAGGCGACCCTGGCGAATGCACAGGCCAGTTTGCTCGAGCCGGGAGTTGCACGTTTTGATGTTTTGCAAAATCCGGAGCATCCCGAACAGTTCTTACTGGTTGAAGTTTACCGCACTAAGGATGACCCTGCCAGGCATAAGGAAACACGTCATTATCAGATCTGGAAAGAGACGGTGGAAGACCTGATGGCTGTCCCGAGAACCAAGAAAGTTTATGAGAATATTTTCCCAGAAGATGAAAGGTGGGGCTAACGATGGCTTTTGAATTTGCCACGGCGGACAGGATCATTTTCGGGAACGGCGCAGTAAACAAAATCGGCGAGATTGCCTCCGGGTTTGGTTCGAAAGGCCTGATCGTCACAGGTGGCGGGTCCGTATCCCTGGACCCCGTAACGAGTTTATTGGCGCAGGTGAATGTTAAGTGGACTGTCTTCCGAGTCGGTCACGAACCGGATATTCCGACGATCCAAGCCGGAGTTGCTCTGGCGAGATCGGAAGAATGTGAATTTTTGATTGGTTACGGCGGCGGCTCGGCGATCGATTCCGCCAAAGCTATCGCAGCCATGCTGAAGAACCCCGGCGCATTAATGGACTATCTGGAGGTGATCGGGAAAGGGCAGAAAATCCCGAACCCGGCGGCACCGATGATCGCGGTGCCAACGACAGCCGGAACCGGCTCTGAAGTGACACGCAATGCCGTGATCGCTTCCCCTGACCATCATGTGAAGGTCAGCATGCGCAGCCCATTAATGATCCCGACTGTCGCAATCGTCGATCCCGAACTGACCTATTCCATGCCGCCATCGGTGACCGCCAGTACAGGGATGGATGCCCTCACCCAGGTGATCGAGGCTTACCTTTCCGCCAAAGCCAATCCACTGACCGATGGGATTGCTGAAGAAGGGATCAAGCGTGGGGCCCGGTCGCTCCTGACGGCATATCAGGATGGACGAAATGCATTGGCTCGGGAGGATATGGCTCTGACGAGTTTGTTCGGTGGGTTGTGCCTGGCGAACGCGGGGCTGGGTGCCGTGCACGGCTTCGCTGGCCCGATCGGCGGCATGTTCAGCGCGCCGCATGGTGCGATTTGCGCCAGTTTATTGCCGTATGTGATGAAATACAACGTGCAGGTGCTGCAAACCATGCCTGGACAGACGGAGATGTTGGCACGTTTCCGGCAGGTTGCGGCCTGGCTAACGGGAGATCCTGATGCGAGTGTCGCGGATGGTGTGGCTTGGGTTGAGGCGTTGGCGAGCGCGCTTCATATCCCCGGATTACATGAAATTGGCATTGATAAATCAGATTTCCCGCAAATCATCGAGAAATCGAAGGTCTCATCCAGTATGCAGAAGAACCCGGTCAAGCTGGACGAAGCGACCCTGGAAGTGATCCTGAACGAAGCGTATTAGGATCGACCTAATTGTTGAATGTTTAATACCCGTAGAGACGTTGCGCGCAACGTCTCAAAATGATTTTGATTATACATCGTCAGTTGAGAAAAAGAAGAAGAAAAAAGCATCCGAATTTCCGGATGCTCTTTTTTTTCTATTCGGCCTTGAAGAAACTCACCGAGATGATCCCCGGGCCGCCGTGGACGACGATCGCAGGCGGGACCTCATACACCGGGACAGAATCCAATCCCAATTCATCAGCCAGGTCTTTGGCTAAGCCTTCCGCGCGTTCCTGCCCACCGCTGTGACTGACGGTAAGGTATGATTCCGGGCTGTGAGGACATTCTTTCAGCACCATTTCCTTCAGTCGGGCGAGCGCTTTGGTGGAGGTGCGCTGCTTTTCAACAGCGGTCACTTTGCCGTCTTCGAGACCGAGAATGGGTTTCATTTGCAAAACGCTGCCGATCAGGAATGAAGCGTTCCCGATCCGTCCGCCTTTATGCAAATACTCAAGCGTATCCACCAGGAAATAGACCACCTCGCGTTCCTCAAGGGCCTTGAGATCGTTGATGATCTTTTCCGGCTTTTTACCCTCATCCGCCCATTGTTTGGCTTTCTTCACCAGAACACCCAAACCGCCGGCGATGGTACGGGTGTCCAGGATATGCACGTCAGCCTGGGGGACGTTTTCATGCGCGACCTCTGCCGACCGGAAGGTACCGCTCACATCTGAGGATGGTGTGGGAATGACGATGGATTCGCCCACCGTGGCATATTTCTCATACAATGGTTCATAAAGGGCCGGTGGTGGCGCCGCGGTTTTAGGGAGGTCTTTGGCTTCTTTCAGCTTAGCGAGGAAGGTGGGTGTGTCGATTTCCGAATCATCTTTGTAAGGTTGGTCATCGAAGATGATGATCTGAGGGATGACATCCACACCTAACGCTGCCAGCTCATCCAGCGGCAGGCCACAAGTGGTGTCGGCAATGATCCTGGTCATAATAATTTCTCCTGGGTAAATGAAAGAATGAATGAGAGAATTATAATCTTAAACCCACCCCGCACATATAAAAATGAAATTCGGTGTATAAATGGTTAACAGAAGGCATTAGAAAAAATTGAAATTGTGACCAATGCATGTAAAAGAGGGCTTAATGAGTGACAATTTTAAAGATTTGGATTTTTCCAGTGTCCAGGAAACCGGTCTTCTGACCCTCTATAACAAAGCGCTGGAGAGCCAGAGTGATCATCCGATCCTGAAAGATGCAATTGCCGAATCTCTGATCGCCAGGATTGACCCCATTCTGCAGCACAAGGACGGGAAGATGGCGAAGCAGCTCCGAAACCGCGCCACGAACCCGCATTTGAATGTCCATATCGCCCTGCGCAGTAAGAAGTATGATGACGAGGCTCGAGAATTCCTTGCAAAACACCCGGATGGCATCATTGTCAATATCGGCTGCGGACTGGATACAAGGTTCTTCCGGATCGACAACGGTCAGGTTTATTTCTACGACCTGGACCTGCCAGAGGTGATCCGGTTCAAGCGCCAACTTCTCTCTGACACTGACCGATATAAAATGATCCCGCAATCCGTCCTGGACTTTTCCTGGATGGATCGAATTAAACCGAGAAGCCATCCGGTATTGTTCCTTGCGGAAGGTGTTTTCATGTATCTTCCGGAAGCGGAGGTTAAAGCGCTGATTTTGGAGATGCAGCGCCATTTTCGCGAAATCGGATCTGGTTTGTGAATTGACAAACCGTTCCCTGGTGGAGGGTCCATGGGCTAAGCTCACCCAATTGAAGATGCAGCGGCAGCTCAAAATTGGGCGGGATGCCACTTTCCGGTTCGGGGTTTCATCGCCGGATGAATTAGAAAGCTGGGGGCCGGGGATCGAGTTCCGGGAAATGTGGTTCTATATGGATGAGAACCACCCGAAACTGGGCTGGATGAGAATATTCAGGAAAATGAAGATGTTCCGGATGGCGCAGTACACCGTCAAGTACACTTTGCACAAAGTCCCATAAAGCGGATACAAATCACTCCCTCTGCGAGGTAAGTCTTTCGTTGCTGACCTGGGTCTTGAGTGCTTTCAACAGCTCATGGGCCTGGGCTGCCAGTTCACTGTCAATCGACATACGGGTGTAGCGCGCCTGGATGAATTGGTTGGTAAAAACCTCCAGCGGATCGCGAATTGCAGGCCATTTTTCTTCCAGGGCTGCGGCATATTCAATGGGGGTTTGTGACTCCTGCCGAGCCAATCCATTTTCCTTGTTCCAACGGACCCAATCCCAATAGGTCAGGATCACGGCTTGACGCGGCGGCAGCCGACGGATGAGGTCACCCAGTGCCGGCAGCTTGACACGCCGTTCAGCGAAGAATTTCCTCACTTGATCGTATCCTTTTTGTGCGGTTTCCGCGGTGAATTGACTGATTTTTCGGAAGCCGCGCCGGACCCAGCCCCAAAAGTCCTTCAACCAACCGCCGATCCGAATGGACTTGAAGAAGTCCCTGAGCCCTTTTCGGTTATTGACGTAATAGCGAACCGCCAGGACGATTACACCGATGAACACCAGCCAGAAGAGGACCGATCTGACGATATCCCACCAGGGCAGGGGGCCGGTGGCACTCGGTTCGGCAGGTGTGAACTCCGGCATGACTGGTTGGACCGGCTGATCGTTCTGCCCGGTGGCAAACAGGGAGTTAAACAGTGAGATGACGAAGGAAATGGGCAGGAGTAGAATGAACTGGACGATCCCAAAGATATAAATAAGGACTTTGAATACTGTCTCGATGACCGGATACAAGCCCAAGGTGAAGTTGGTGGGGAGGAAAACAATTAACAATAATACCAGAGCGATGAACACCAGAGTATAGAACAACCAACGCTTTGCCAGGTCTGGATGGACGGAGATATCATTGAAGTACCAGCGTGCTCGCATGATGCTGTATTGATTGAGCGCCATGAAAATGAATGCCAGGCTGAAATAGGCGACTAGATACAAATACAAAGACCTTGAAAGGTGTGACATCAAAGGGGACGAATTTGACATTGCCTTTCAGCAGCACCGTCAGGCCGATCATAATGAACCCGAGCACGAAGATCAACCCGATCAACCCGCGGCGTGCATCCTGCCGGTCGTTGAAGGTGACTCCCAGCTTTTCCTGTTCCATCAGGTCATGATCCTCTTCCAATTGGATCATTGGCTGGCTGAAGATCCTCGCCAGGCTCCAGATGATGAGGATGCAGAAAACCAGCAAGCCATATTGGATGTCAAAGAAGCTCTCGGCGAAATGGTTTTGCCAGGAGAGGACTTCCGGCCAAAAATTCGTCAACCCGGATTGCAGCATCAAGAAGAGCTTGGAGAAAATGAGGATCAGGACCCATTCCGCAGCGGTCGAGAGAAAGGGATTCTCGATAAACTTCGTATAGCGATAGCGGGTGTAATGAACGATCAGTGATTCCAGGGCGACGAGGAAAGCCAGGAGCCAAAGGGCTTTTACCGACCATTCAGGGTAAAGGAGCTCAGTGGTCTTCCCAAGGATGAACGCCAGGCAAGCCAGCATGGCACTGACCAGGCCAATATTGAGGAATGTGAAAACCCGCTGGCTCTCCGGCAATGAGGAAGTGGTCGGTTGATCGTCCATCATGTGTTCGCTCCCAGGGTTTGTAACTCATCCTGGCCTTGAGGTGAATAGAAGGGGATGTGGTAACCGAGCTGCGATCTTTCGATCGGCGACGACTTCAGAGGACCGCCCAGTCATCAGGATGACCGGGTTCATACCGGACTTCTTACATTGATATAACTGCTCGATGATTTCAGGATTGATTCCTCCTGAGATGAACACCAGCGTGGTTCCCCAACTTAACTGAGCACGAGCGTCTTGGAGGAGATGTTCCGGTCCAAAGCCTTCGATGGGTTCAATCCGCGCCAGACGCTCGAGGATGTTGATGAAATGACCGGTACCTTTCTTTGAGATGATTAATCGAATGGCATTGGATTCGGTGAGTGGGTCGTAACCGTTCGTGAATAAACCCACAGGTTGATTGTGACGTTGACCCCAGGCAGCCAGTGAGGCTGCCGCGGTTACGGCAAGTTCCGTCGCACCATAGAAGGATTGGATATCATAACTTTCGATATCCAAATCGAGCAGGATGGCGACATCCAGTGCGATGGATGCTTCGTATAGCTTAACCTGGAGTTGACCCGTTGCTGCGGTCGCTTTCCAATCTATCCTCCGAATGGAATCGCCAGTCTGAAATCCGCGTTTCCCCATCAACCGGGTTGGGTCTTCAAAGGCAGGGTTATTGTGCTTGATCGTGCCAAAGGGTGAGCGGGAAGGTAACCCAAGCGTTTCAAGGCTGACGATCTTCGGATAAACTGTTAAAGGCCCAGCGGGGAAATCCACCTGGGTTGGTTTGGTCAAGCCCAGCGGGTCACCGGAACTGACCACGAGTGGGCCGAGGGCATAATAACCGCGTTTTAAGGCATTAAGTTCGTACTCAATGACTTTCCTCCCGCGGATTCCCAGACTGAAGACTTCTTTGATATTCCGCCCCGCCCGTAAATTGACCGGCAGGCTTTCATGGACTTCCAGCCAAAGGATCGGCAGGATGCTCTTGTTTTCAATCGTCAGGCGGACCGGGATGATTTCCCCGGAATAGGCGTGGTCCTGATATTCGCGCCGAACCTCAAGATGTTTGAGGGAGCGTTTCTGCCACCACAATCCCAAAAGGAATGTCCCGATGATCAAATAAAAAACCGTCAGCGCCGGACCGGCTTGCAGGAACAGCGCCAGGATCATCAGGAAGATCAGGAATGGCAGGAAATCCGCCATTATTACGATTCCTTATCCCGAAGTTTCAACGGCACCTCATCGAGAATGCGTTCGATCAGGGTTACACTGGTGACGCCGCGCAGTTCGGTTTCCGGTTTGAGCATCAGACGGTGCGAGAGCACAGGGATAGCGAGGGTCTTGACATCATCCGGCAGGACATGGCCCCGGCCCTGGACGGCTGCCAAGGCCTGACTGGTCTTATATAAGGCGAGCGACGCACGAGGGCTGCCACCCAGCAAAATATCGGGATGATGCCGGGTGGCTTCCACCAGCCGGATCAGGTAATCCACGATGGTCTCATCCACATTGACATCCCAGACCTGTGGGATCAGTGCATTAACTTCGGATGGATCTGCCACCGTGGAAAGCGATTCGATCGGGTGGCGGCGTGCAAGCCGGTGGATGATCTCGGCTTCTTCTTCATGATCCGGATAGCCCATGTCGATCTTCAACATAAAGCGGTCCAACTGCGCTTCGGGCAGGGGAAACGTTCCTTCGAATTCGACCGGGTTTTGGGTCGCGAGAACCATGAAAGGTTTCGGCAGGGGATAGGTTGTTCCGTCGATGGTGACCTGTCGTTCCTGCATTGCTTCCAGCAGAGCGGATTGCGTGCGCGGGGTTGCCCGGTTGATCTCGTCGGCCAGCATGATGTTGACGAAAAGTGGGCCGCGGCGGAATTCAAAATCCTGTTCAGCCTGGTTGAAGACTGATACGCCCGTAATGTCGTTCGGCAGCAAGTCCGGCGTACACTGCAGCCGTTTGAAGTCACCGCCCAGGCTGATGGCGAGTGCGCGCGCCAGCATGGTTTTTCCGACACCGGGGACATCTTCGATCAATACATGTCCTTCGCACAACAATGCAACCAACAGCAGATCGATTGTTTTCGTTTTACCGACGATCACTTTGGCGATATTGGCTTTTAGTTTTTCCGTAAGTTGGGTGATTTCTGTCATTGTTTACCTCTTCCTTGTTATACCTCTCATTATAATGAGAAAATATTCAGGTAGAATTGAAAAAGCAGTGGAAATATCCACGAATAAATGGGAGAACGCATGCCAGAGATAGATATCACCAACGAACCTTGCAGTGACGGCGTCGCAATCGTCATTTTTGGCGTCACAGGCGACCTTACCCGCCGTAAATTGATGCCTGC
Organism: uncultured Chloroflexia bacterium; assembly: GCA_963748065.1. Taxonomy (GTDB): domain Bacteria; phylum Chloroflexota; class Anaerolineae; order Anaerolineales; family Anaerolineaceae; genus Brevifilum. The sequence goes on from CAVVHL010000004.1 coordinate 73,538, forward strand.
ACTTTATGAGAACGCCAGGAATGGACGATTACCGGTGCCGTTCTATATTGTGGGGTTCGCACGTCGACCCTGGAGCCATGAGAAAATGCGCGAGGTGCTGCGTCAAAGCGTGATGGATCACGGCAGGATAAAACCGATCGATACGGACGTTCTGGAAGCACTGCTCGATAATGCTTATTACGTCCAATCTACCTTCCAGGATGAGGAAGGATATGTCCGATTGGATCAGGCACTGGAAAAGCTGGGTGTGAAAAATACACTTTTCTATTTATCAACCCCGCCGGAATGGTACTCCACCATTGTCGAAAATATTGGCAAGACACGGCTTGAATCCTGTGAATTAGGTTGGCGGCGGATCGTCGTCGAGAAACCTTTCGGTCGTGACCTTGATTCCGCTTTGTTACTCGATTCTGGAACTTCATGCGGTCTTTTCCGAAGACCAGATCTACCGGATGGATCATTACCTGGGGAAGGAAACCGTCCAGAACATCCTGGCCTTCCGTTTTGGTAATGGTATTTTTGAACCCCTCTGGAACCGGAAATACATCGATCATATCCAGATCACGATGGCGGAGACCGAAGGGGTTGGCACACGGGCAGGCTATTACGATCACGCCGGCGTGATCCGGGATGTGTTCCAAAACCATTTACTGCAACTGTTAACCTTAACAGCGATGGAAGCCCCGGCGGTATTTAACGCAAAAGCCGTCCGGGATGAAAAGGTGAAGGTACTCAAATCGATTGAAGACATCGTTGGTGAAGGCGCAATCGAGAATACCGTCCGGGGGCAGTATGTTTCCGGCACGATCGATGGCAAACGAGTACCCAGTTATCGCGATGAGCCGGGTGTATCGCCGGATTCGACGACGGAAACCTATCTTGCTGTCCGGTTGTTCATCAACAACTGGCGCTGGGCGGGTGTGCCGTTCTATTTACGTTCGGGAAAACGCCTGCCGCACCGTGTGACCGAAATTGCGATCCAATATACCCAGGTACCGCTCTCACTGTTTGGCCAACGCAATCTGGCCGGCGAAGCGCCGAACGTCCTGGTTTTGCGGATTCAGCCTGATGAAGGGATCACACTGTATTTAGGAGCGAAATCTCCCGGGTCGGTGATGCAGATCGAACCGGTCCAGATGCGCTTTTCATATGCGGAAGCCTTCCCGGGTGAACCACCGGAAGCATATGAACGCCTCCTGCTGGACAGCCTGCTGGGCGATGCGACTTTGTTCACCCGAAGTGATGAGGTTGTGGAAGCCTGGAAATTGACCGATGGGATTATCGATGCCTGGAAAGCGCAAGACTTGAAGAATTTGCCGGTCTATGAGGCTGGTACTCAGGGACCGCATTCCGCAGATGAGTTCATTCAACGTGACGGTCGGGAGTGGCGGAAGATTTGAGATAATATCAACTTTGTTCCTTCCGTTACCTTTGAAGGGAAAAATGGTCTGATTAGAAAATAATAAAAGTTTTTGCTTCCCAGGATAGGATCTTAAATAACAAAAAACCCGATGGAGAAATCCACCGGATTTTTTGTATGAGCTTATCTCTGCTTTGGCCCGATTAATTATCTTGGCGGCAGCTTGGCGTGGCAGTTGGGGCATTCACGTTCGAGGTTGCGGACGATAAAGCCGCAATTCAGGCATGTTTGGGGCTGGATGTCCCCCAGCGGGGCGCCACAAGCGATACAGCGGCTCTCTCCGGGCTTATTGGCCGTATTGCAGTATGGACATGCATATCGCTGCAATCTTTCCGAGAGGACCTTCCCTACGCCGTGCTGCCTGGCGGAATACTCGATCACTTCCCAGATATCATCATCCAATTGGAGCGATTCGATATCTTGTGCCAGGTCATCGATCCGACCTAAAAGTGTGAGGGGATTGCGGAGGACACTCAATGCCGTGAAGCCGAGGCTGGCAGCTACACCCATCCAGGCCTGTTTGCCAACCTGGACGGATACGCCATCCTCCACTTTGTGAAGCGTAACCGTCAAAGCCGTTTGGCCGCCCGACTGGGCAAATTGGCGTGTGGCGATCTGGACCGCAATTTCAGGATCCCGGCCAATTTGTTGGACCTGGTAATTACCGCGGTTGAATTGCGCGATGATATCCCGTGCGATGTCACTCGGGTTGAAATCACCGTGATAAATTCGTGTTTCAGGCATGACTCACTACCTTCCATCTGGTTTGCTTTGCTATTTTTGCACCATGAATTATAATCCGATATGCATTTCGGTTAACTAGATAATATGGAGTTTCCAATGAAATATCGGTGGATAAGACCGATAATTTTCGTTTTCTTTTTACTTATGTTGATTGGGTTCAGCCTTGCCGTACCGGTTCAAGCCGGACCGGCACCGCAGTTGCCGACGGGCGACATTCCCACGGTGACTAGTACGCCTAAAGGGCCGTATATTGTTGTGAACGCACTGACAGCCAATGACACTCAAATCAATGTCCGTTCAGGTCCGAGTGCGCTGACTGAAAAGGTTGGAGTCTTACTGGTGGGGCAGGAGGCGCCTGCGATTGGGAGATACGGCGAATGGGTCCAGATCGAATACCCGGTGGCACCTACTGGAACTGCCTGGGTCTACGGCAACCTGGTGACGCTTTTCGGCGGGGATCTGCCTGAAGTCGCACCGCCGCCAACCACTACCCCCAACATGACCCGCACTGTGGACCCGACACTCGCCGCACAGTTTCTGACAACGCCTGAAGCTACCCGGCTGCCCACTTTCACAGAACCTGCACCACTGGACATCCCGACCTATACGATGGAAGCCGGGAATACAACCGGCAGCGGGGTTCCGATGGGATTGATCATTGTTGGATTGGGTGCGTTAGGGATCTTCCTGGGTGTGATCGCCCTGATCAGCGGACGCTAACGAAAAAACTCGCCCAGACCACTGAAACAATTGGCGCCAAACTTATGACCGGTGTTCGCTTCACAGAAGGTCACAGCGGCGCCTTTTTCTTTTAAGAATTCCGCTGCCTGTTCTGCTTTTTCAAAAGGGACGGTCTCATCTTGGGTCCCATGGGCGATGAAATAAGATTCACCCGAAAGCGAGACATTTGAGAGGTCCGCTTGCCATGATTGGGGGATGAACCCGGCCAGAGCAGCGATTTTATTTATTCGCTCGGGAAATAGAAAGCTCAGGCCGTACGCCATCACAGCCCCTTGACTGAAACCCATCACATCGTACGTATCAACATTCAAATGCTGGTCTAAAACCCATTGATCTACCCGCTGTAATACTTCCCGGGCGAGCTTTTTATAGGTCGTAAATAATCCGGGCCACTGCGGCTCAATGGGATGCCAGCTGTATTGGTCGGGCCCAAGTTTGATCGGCGCTCGGGGAGCAAGGATCGTATAGACCTTTGGGATGGATTTGGTTAGGATCCAGGCAACATTCTCATTACCCAAATAACCATGCAACAGCAGCAGGATCCTGGGTTGATTGGTAAGTTGTTCAGCGGGTTTAACGCGAAACGGCCAATCCTGGATTTTGATCAGTCTGGGTTCAGTGGTCTCGGTCATGTTTTGCGATTCTTTCGATCAAATAGAGGATCAACAAGATCATAAGGATTGGCACGAGGGTCCCAGCCAGGCACAACAGACCAATCAGGGCAGCGCCTTTGCCATAAAGGAAGTAGATCAGGATGATGCCCACTGTGAAAACGAGAATGAACAACCCGATCACCATTCTGTTCTGGGTCTGTTTGGCAAATTTCCTTAGATCCCTCAACCTCAAACCTTTACATTCAGGCGAAACTTACTTTTCAATATTTTCCCAATCATGCGGGATCGGTTCCGGATTGAACTGATGTCGAACCTGGCGCTGAATACGTTTCATCCAATTTGCTTCGGATTTCAGCTGTTCCATGGTTTCTTCGGTTGCATCGATCCCTGCCTGGATCATTTCATCGGAATTTATATTTTGCAGCAGGCCGATATGACCGACCTTTGGTGCAATGATCACTTCCGGTTTATAAAGCTTCATCGCCAGTTCGGTGAGATGCTTGCTGGAAATCTCAATGGATCTTGTGAAGATCTGGAACGCCTGGACTGGGCGCAATTTGAGCAAACGGTCCACAATTGAACTGGGGCCGGGGATTGGGATCGGAAGGATAGTCTCATCTTCCTCATACCCATCGGGCTTTTGGTGAAGCATCACTGCGACCACAGGAAGGTCAGGCCGCATCCAGCGTGCCACCTGAACAGGTACCGGGTCCAGAACACCGCCATCAACCAGGACGCGCCCACCGATCTCCTGGCTTGGGAATACGCCCGGGATGGCGATCGTCGCCAGGACGGCATCCAGAACCTTGCCTTTTCGAAGAATGATCTCATTTCCACTCTTCAGACAGACGGCTGTAGCGGCATAGGGGATCTTCAATTCGTTGAAGGTGCGATCTGCGAGCAGATCCGACAGCCTGGTGGCGACCCAACTGATCCCAAGCAAGGATGGCCGGCTTGAATCGCGCTGCATGAAAGACCGGTTCTCATCCATTTCTTCAATGGCTTGTTCAATCTTTTCGGTGGAGAACCCGGCGGCATAGACAGCCCCGACCAGGCCGCCTGCGCTGGTCCCGGCAATTGCTCTGATCTTGAATCCATGATTTTCCAAGGCACGAATAACACCGATGTGGGCAACTCCGCGAACCCCGCCGCCTCCCAAGGCTAAACTGATATCCATAATTCATCTCCCTGATTATTAATTGTTCTAACTTCTTTATTATACCCAGCAACCTATTTTGAATCCCTGGTCAAAGGTCTAAGATTGGCCAGGATAAAGGGTGAGGTTCTCCAGTATCAGGATATCTGGATTAGTCTGTGTTAAAATTAGGCACTATGGAAGGCAAAAAAATCGTTTCACGAAATCGAAAAGCAAAGTTTGAATATGAATTAGGCGAGACCTTTGAGGCTGGCCTGGAATTACGCGGGACGGAGATTAAATCCATCCGGGCGGGGCAGGTTTCGCTCTCGGAGGCGTATGTACGCACGAACGGCCGGCAAGCCTGGTTGGTAGGTGCGCATATCGCCCCTTACGACCAGGCGAGCGTATTCAATCACGATCCCGAAAGGGAACGGCGGTTGCTGTTGCATAAACGCGAGATCAAAACACTCTGGGACGGCATCCGGTTGAAGGGGATGACCGTTGTACCGACAATCATGTACCTGCGGGATGGGCTTGCCAAAGTTGAAATCGCGTTGGCGAAAGGCAAACGCCAATATGACAAGCGCCAGGCGATCAAGAAACGTGATATGGCTCGGGATGTTGACCGGGCGATGGATGACCGCAAACGGTGACCTCGATCCCCAGCCGGGAAGGCAGTCTTAATGTTTAAGAGCAACCTGCTCGCGCTGGGTGTAACTTTGCTTATCGCCTTGGCCTGGCTGCGGATCAACGATTTTTTTGCACATAAAGGGTGGATATCGAGCGCGCTTAGCCGCAAGATCATTCATATCGGCACTGGGCCGATTTTCGTTCTTTGCTGGTTGTTCTTCAACGATGCCCCTTCCGCTCGATACTTAGCCGCCATTGTGCCGCTCGGGATCACACTCCAGTTCGCCTTAATTGGCGCTGGATTGATCAAGGATCCTTCATCGGTTGATGCGATGTCCCGGACAGGCGACCGGCGAGAAATCCTGCGCGGCCCGTTGTTCTACGGGATTGCATTTGTTGCCCTGACCATCATTTTCTGGCGCAATTCACCCATTGGGATCGTCGCACTGATGATCCTTTGCGGTGGGGATGGCTTGGCCGATCTGGTTGGAAAACGTATCGCTAGTCCTTCCATCCCCTGGTCGAAGAAGAAATCCCTCGCGGGTTCGTTGACTATGTTCTTGGGCGGTTTCATTCTGGCAATCTTGATCCTTTGGGTTTTTGTCTCAAAAGGATTTTTCTCCGGAACGATCACTCGATATTTATTGCCAATCGGCGTGATCGCTATCGCTACAACATTGGTTGAATCACTTCCGTTTGCTGATATTGATAACCTTACCGTTCCTTTAGTCTCAGTTTTGCTTGGGTTGCTGATCCTCTGATAAGGAGAGTCCCATTGGAAACCATAACGATAGACGGCAGTCACCTCACCATTGAAGAAATTGTTGCCGTCGCAAGACATTTCGCTAAAGTCCGTTTAGCGTCTGATGCGAAAACGGCTGTCGAACGCGCGCATGGCTGGGTCCAGCAAATCGTTGAAAAAGGCGACCCGGTTTACGGGATCAACACCGGATTTGGAATCTTTGCTGATCATCGTATCCCGGCCGAAGACTCAGCCAAACTCAGCCGGAACCTGATCCTGAGCCACGCCGTGGGTACCGGTGAACCATTGGCCGAAGAAGTCGTCCGAGCGGCGATCCTTGTGCGAGCTAATACCCTCGCCAAAGGTTTCTCGGGCGTCCGTCCAGCGGTGGTTGAGACCTTATTGGCATTGCTCAACGAACGCGTTACGCCTGTGGTGCCCTCGCAAGGATCGTTGGGTTCCTCCGGTGATCTCGGGCCGCTTTCCCATCTGGCGCTGGTTTTCACGACCGACGAAAAAGACCTGGAGGCGGAATCCGGCGTTGCCATCTATCAAGGTGAACGTCTGACTGGGAAAGAAGCCATGCAGCGTGCCGGGATTGAACGGTTGATCCTCGGCGCAAAAGAAGGCCTGGCGGTTAATAACGGTGCCACCTTCTCAGCTGCTATCGGCGCACTGGCCGTTTACGATGCTGAGACCCTGCTGCAAGCGGCAGAGGTTTCCCTGGCGATGACGCTGGAGGCCGTGATGGGATGTTCGGCGGCTTTTGACGAAAGACTTCACGCTGCACGGGGCCATCAGGGCCAGATGCGGGTAGCGAGTGCCATCCGAGAACTGACGGCAGGCAGCAGCCTGATTGACGCCTATGGCCGTATCCAGGATGCTTATTCATTGCGCTGTGCGCCGCAGGTGCAGGGCATCGGCTGGGACACGCTGGGTTTCGTGCGCAGGGTGATTGAAACGGAGATCAACGCGGCCACCGATAATCCCCTCTTGTTTGAACCGGGGATTGCCGTTTCCGGTGGGAATTTCCACGGCGAGCCGGTAGGTGTCGTAATGGATACGCTCGGGATCGCCTTGGCGGAAATCGCTTCCATCTCCGAAAGGCGGACTTTCCGACTGACAGATGGTCATTTGAACGCAGACTTGCCGCCAATGCTGGTGGATCGACTCTCAGCGGCAGGTTTGAACTCCGGGTTGATGATGCCTCAATATACTGCGGCATCCCTCGTGCTGGAAAATCAAACCCTGGCGACGCCCGACTCGGTCCATTCTCTGCCGACTTCCGCCGAGCAGGAGGACCACAACGCCAATGCAATGACGGCAGCCCGTCATGCCCGCGAAATCGTCGCTAATACGGCGCATGTCCTTGCCATCGAAATTTTTACGGCCACCCGTGCGCTTCATTTGCGAAAACGGCAGGACCCGAACGTCAAATTCGGCCGCGGCACGGCCAAAGCGTATGAAATTGTTCGGAAAAAGGTAAAATACCAGGCAGGTGATGCCTGGTGGGCGCCGGAAATTGACGAAGTGAAGGCGATCATTCTAAATAAATTATTAGATAAAACCTATAATTATTGACATTCATGATAAATTGGATTATCTTAATCAGGATATGAACCGAAAAGACAAGCTTTCCCGACGTGAATTTCTGAAACTGTCTGCACTTGTTGCAGGCGGGATTACCTTAGGCCGCGGCCAATCCGGCAGGGCGATTTTGTCCCGTTTGGTGAATCTGCAGGATGAACCACCGAATTTTCCTGAGAATCAATGGCTCGGGCGAATTTGCGCCGGACAGGAAGGCGCGCATTTCGACATCAAGAGCGAACCTTATTGGGATGCCCCTGCGGTAGGTTCTGCCTGGCGTGATGACGTCTTTGAATGGAAACAGGAAGTCATCGCCAAGCAAATCGATCCAATCCGGATCAACCAGCGCTGGGTGGAGACCGAAAAAGGATACATCTATGCTGAATACGTTCAGAAGGTACAGTACAACCCACAGCCGGTTTTGACCGAACTGCCCGAAACGGACACCAGTGAACGGGGGATGTGGGTGGAGATCGTGACGCCCTACAGCGGGATGGATTTTGTAAGCGCTCCGACGCAGTATTGGTTGCGGGAAGCGATCCGGCCCCGGTTGTATTATTCCCAGGTTTTTTGGGCTTTCGATGTGCGGCAAAGCCCGACCACCGGAAAGACCCAATACTGTCTGATGCAGCGTTACGGGGCATTGCCCGATCAATATTGGGTGGATGCCGATGTCTGCCGTCAGATCACGGCCGAAGAGGTGGCGCCGATCCATCCAGGTGCAGCGGATAAACGCGTCCTGGTGGACCTGCGCTACCAGACCATGACCTGCCTGGAAGGCGATGATGAAGTATATTTTGCCCAGGTGACCACCGGCGGGATCGGCGAAGAAGGCAAATGGCTGACACCTGTGGGCGTGCATACGATCTGGCGAAAAATGCTTTCCACACACATGAGCGCCGGCCCTGCCGTCGGCAATTATGACATCGCCGGCATCGCCTGGACGACACTCTTCGATATCAACGGTGCGGCTGTCCATTCAACCTTCTGGCATAATTACTTTGGCACCGCTCGATCTCACGGCTGCGTCAACGCCAAACCTGAGGATGCCAAGTGGGTCTGGCGCTGGACTGAGCCTCCCGCGCCTTATTCGACCGGTGAAATCACCATCCAGGGATTGAACAAATCAACTAAAGTCGAAGTCATCGCAGAATAGCAGGTATTCATGGAATTCATTAACGTGTCAATCGGACTGGCTTTTCTTGCGGGGCTGGTCTCTTTCTTTTCACCCTGTGTTTTTTCATTGGTCCCGGCATATATCGGCTATCTCAGCGGCCGTTCGCTTGCTCAGGCTCAGGAAGGAACCGCTAAAGACAAGTGGGGCACTTTCTTCCACGGCGTCGCCTTTGTCTTAGGTTTCAGTTTCGTCTTTATCACACTCGGTTTAGCCTTTTCAGCGCTTAGCCAATTTTTTTATCAGACCCGAGATATCCTCGCCAAGGTCGGCGGGGTGGTCATCATCCTTTTCGGTCTGCACATGACCGGGCTGATCCGGATCCCTTTCCTTGACTATGATCTGCGACCTCAATCAAAAGTGGATAAGGGGCGCAGCTTGTTCTCTTCATTCCTGATGGGAATCTTTTTCTCCGCCGGGTGGTCACCCTGTGTCGGCCCGACCCTTGGCTTGATCCTGACCCTGGCAGTTCAACGTGCGAACATCGGTCAGGGGGTGGCCCTGTTGAGTGTCTATTCCCTGGGGATGGCGATCCCGTTCCTGATCGCTGCGCTTGGCGTGGGTTGGGTGACGCAGATTTTACAGAAATACAGCAAAGCGATGAAAATCGCTCAAATCATCATGGGTGTGATCTTGATCGTGGTCGGCGTTCTGTTGTTCCTTGGGATTTACCAGCGTTTGATCACCTTCGACACCCTGATCGATTTTGGGATTTAGTTTCTTATTCGTATTGGAGTAACCGTGTCTAAAAGACGGTGGTATGTTGATGTCGGATTGATCCTGATCGTTGTCCTGTTGGGCGTGCTGATCGTCATCAGGCTGGCGAAAATGTCCAGGCCAGTAGAAGATTCCGAAGACGGTGTCATCGCCGCAGTGACGCAGGTAGATCAGACTGAAAGCACTGAAGAAGCCCTTGTTCCAACGGAAGAAAATGACCCTGTTATTGTTGAAAAGGCGAATTTGGAAATTGCGCCTGATTTCACCCTTAACCAGTCTGACGGGTGAAGAGGTTTCTCTTTCCGATTATCGAGGCACACCGGTGATGGTTAATTTTTGGGCGACCTGGTGCCCTCCTTGCAGGGCTGAGATGCCGCTGATCCAGGCCTACCAGGATAAATTCGGTGATGACTTTGTCGTATTGGCTGTGAACGGTGGAGATACGCTTGAACAGGTGCAATCCTTTGCCGACGCGAATGGATATACATTGAATTTCCTGCTCGATCCGGAGATTTCCGTGGCTGATCTTTACAAGGTAAGAGGTTTCCCGACCTCGTTATTCATAGACTCTGCCGGCAATCTGCAGGCTGTTCACATCGGCGAGTTGAACGCAGCTTTATTTGATTCTTACCTTCAACAGATAGGAGTCAGCGAATGATTCAGGCAACTTTATTTATCTCAGGCAGCGATCCGTCTCTTCCGCAAATTAGAACCTGGCTGACGGAAGTCGCCAAAGAACACCCTCATGATCTACACATTGTGGATATTGATAAAGCGTCGATCCTGAAAGAAGAATTCGAAGAGAAAGCGCCCGTGTTGGATGTGGGTGTTTTTCGATTGATCAATCCCTTTGACAAAGCAGAGATTATCTTTGCCTTCACCAAAGCTGAAGAACGGCTGCGTGAAGCGATCGAAAAGAACAACAGCGTGATGGAACGTCGAATCACCGAACCACTCACGATGACCAAGTCGGACCGATTCTCACGCTGGTTTTCCAGCCACTATATGATGATCTTGAACCTCTTTGCAGGGCTTTATGTATTTTTCGCCTTCCTGGCCCCGATTTTCATGAAGGTTGGATTGGTCACGCCTGCTAAAGTGATTTATAAGGTCTACAGTCCGCTTTGCCACCAATTGGCATTCCGTTCTTTCTTCCTTTTCGGTGAACAGCCTTACTACCCCCGGGCACTCGCCGGTGTGGATGGTGTGATCACTTATGGACAGGCAACGGGATTGGATGAGGAAGATATCGCCACAGCCCGGCAATTCATTGGGAACGAAGCCATGGGATACAAGGTTGCGCTCTGTGAACGGGATATCGCCATTTACAGCGCATTACTCCTGTTCGGTCTGGTCTTTGCTCTCACGGGGAAGAAGATCAAACCATTACCCTGGTATCTCTGGATCCTGATTGGGTTAGGGCCAATCGGTTTAGATGGTTTCTCGCAGTTACTCGGTCAAACCGGATTATCGATCTTCAGCTGGCTGCCGCTTCGTGAAAGCACACCTTTCCTGCGTGTGCTGACCGGTGGTTTGTTCGGCCTGGCAACGGCCTGGTTCGGTTACCCTTATCTCGAAGAATCGGTCCAGGAAAACCGTCATGACATGGAACTCAAACGAGCCATTTATGAACAGGTTTCGGCAGGCGAGCAATCGTAGCCAAAATTATGGGATTCGTCGAGAAACAAGGCCTTCGTTATTATCAATTTGATATTTTTGCCGACCAACCGTTATTCCATGCCGTACTCACCCGTCGGGGTGGTTTCAGCAAGGCACCTTTTGATACATTGAATACGGGCGGGACGGTGGGGGATGATAAAGCAGCGGTGCTCGCCAACCACGAGAAAATTTATAATACTTTCGGGTTTGATTTCAAATCACGCTTCGACGTCTGGCAGGTGCATGGCACCGATGTAATCTGCACTGATTTACCTCGCGACCCGAATACACCTCATTCCAAAGCGGATGGGATCCTGACACAAAATTCTGCGGTGACGCTCTTCATGCGATTTGGGGACTGCGTTCCGATCCTGTTATTCGATCCGATTAACCGAGTGATTGGGATTGTGCATGCCGGATGGCAAGGCACCTGCAAACAAATCGCACGGATTGCAGTCGAGCGTATGAGCGCCTGTTATGGCAGCCGTCCCAAAGACATTCTGGCCGGGATCGGTCCGTCTATCTGCCGGGATTGCTATGAGGTCGGGCAGGAAGTCCGGGACGCCTTTGATGCTTCTTTCGGGAAGAATACCTCGAAGCGATATTTTCTGGAAAAGAACGGCTCTCAATATCTTGACCTTTGGAAAGCCAACCAGGAGACCCTTCAAAACGCCGGTGTGGAGCGGATTGAGGTTGCCGGTCTTTGTACGGCAGAGCATCTTGATGATTGGTACTCACACCGGGCTGAAAAGGGGAAGACGGGGCGGTTTGCGGTTTTAATGTCCATCGTCGATAATTAATCATGGGAGGATCGCTGATTGGTCATGGACTCATCTACTGATCTTGTAAATAAAATCAAGACTAATCTGGACACTATTCAGGAAAATATCGCCCGGGCTGCCGAGAAATCCGGGCGGTCGGCGGACGATGTCACCCTGGTCGGGGTGACCAAGCTTCTGCCGCTTGAAACCGTCCAAGCCGGCATTCAGGCTGGCATATGTATCTTCGGAGAAAATTACCCCGAGCAGGCAGTAGAAAAGATTGAAGCACTCAAAAATGAGCACGGGATCCAATGGCATATGATCGGCCATATCCAGAGCCGTAAGGCGGATACGGTCTGCCGCTATTTCGACATGGTGCATTCCGTTGACAGAATGAAGATAGCCCGATATCTGGATCGCTACTGCGGCGAATTTAGCAAGACAATGCCTGTCCTGTTGGAAGTAAATCTTTCCGGTGAGGAAAGTAAATCCGGATGGCGCGCCTGGGATGAAGCACGTTGGTCCGATTTGGTTGAGCCTTTCAAGCAGATTGGTGATTCCCAAATCTCGATTCAAGAGGATTGATGAGCATGCCGCCGCTGTTTGGTGACCCGGAAAAAACCCGGCCGATCTATAAAAAACTGATCCGGTTGCAGGCGTTCCTGCGGAAGGAACTCCCGGAGATGAATTGGGATGAACTTTCAATTGGAACGAGTTTTGATTATGAGGTTGCCGTCGAAGAAGGTGCAACCATGGTGCGGATCGGGACGGAACTTTTCGGTCCCAGGCCCATGTAGAATCAGTTTATTTGGAGTTATGTTAAATGCAAATTGCGATCACGATTATCAATGCTGTGGTGACTGTTTTCACGGTATTCATCTTTATATATTCATTGCTGAGTTTTATTCTGGATCCGTTCCATCCCATCCGGCAGACGATGGCGCAGATCCTGGAGCCGATGTTGACGCCCATCCGCAAGGTCATTCCTACTGTAGGAGGGCTTGATTTCAGCCCCCTGATCCTGATGGTATTGGTTCAGATCATCGGATCAATCTTGGTTTCCATCTTACGCCGGATAGGCTAATCCTAATTACTGAACAGGATCCGGCCGCAGGAAGGGCAAAATACCAGGTCGTTGGACGAGCGGACGGACTGCATGTCCGCAGGTGTGAGCGCCTGGCCGCATAAACTGCAGCCGCCGTCCGAGATTGCAGCCACCGCGACGCCGCGTTTTGTTCGTCGCAGTTGTTCATAGAGAGTCAGGTTTGGCCCAGGAACGGCTCCCAACACGGCTTCCTTTTCTTTCAGCATTCGATCTTTTTCTTCTTCCAGTTTTGTTTTTTCCCCCAACATTGACGCGTTTTCCTCTGCCGCAGTCCCTACCGCCTGCTGCAGTGCCTTTTTGGCTTCTTCCAGTGCAAGTTCGGCGGATTCATTGTCGATCATGACCTCCAACTGCTGATCCTCCAACTGGGCGATATAGCGCCCCAGTGCCTCAGAGTCCTGTTGTAAATCCTGGAGGTCTTTCGGATTCTTGATTTTGCCACTGAAGAGTGATGCTTGCGTTGTTTTTCGTTTGATTCGTTGGTCTTCGACCGTATCTTCAATTTTATGCAGTTCAATCTTGATCTTATTGGATTCTTCTTCAGCTTTATCTAACACTTTTTGAGCTTTCCTGACACGCCGGTCGTCGCTGAGCGCTTTTTCAATCTCTTTCAAGCGCTTGTCGATTCGGTCGAGCTGGCTATCCAATTCCTGTAAGCGGTAGAGATTGAGGACTTCACTCATTTATCGGCCTTTCTCGGCATCGTTGGTGCTTTCTATTTTATCATTATTCAATGGCTTGACTAATTTAACGAAAATCGTAGGAATGAGATAAAATAACGAATATAAAGTGGAAAACAGCAATTCGACCGGATGGGAGCGTCGTATGGCCGTAGATATCACGAAAGTCCAGCAGTTAGGTGAGAAAATCAAGGAAAACCTCGGCAAGGTCATCATCGGGAAGGATGAGACCCTGACCTTAGCAATCATCTCGTTCCTCTGCCAGGGTCACGTTCTGATCGAGGACGTGCCTGGTGTGGGGAAGACCATGCTGGCTCGGGGATTAGCCCGTTCGTTGGGCTTGTTATTCAAACGGATTCAGTTTACCCCCGATATGCTGCCCAGTGATGTTACCGGCGTCTCGATTTATAACCAGAACACGCATGAATTTGAGTTCCGCCCCGGTCCAATCATGGCGCAGATCATCCTGGCGGATGAGATCAATCGAGCAACACCCAAGACCCAATCCGCGCTGCTGGAAGCGATGGAAGAGCGCCAGATCACAGTCGACGGCGCTACACACGTCCTTCCGGCGCCTTTCATGATCATGGCAACGCAGAACCCGATCGAATATGAGGGCACTTTTCCGTTGCCGGAGGCGCAGCTTGACCGTTTCCTGATGCGGATCAATCTGGGATATACCTCCTTAAGTAATGAGATCCGCATCCTTGAGCTTCAGAAACTGATCCATCCCATTCAGGAATTGGAGCCGGTGGTTGCTTTGGACGCCGTCCTAAGCGCACAGGAGACGATCAAACACGTGCATGTTTCCGATCCGGTCAAACGCTATATTGTGGAACTGGTCAGGGCAACACGAGAGCACCCCGAGGTTTATCTTGGGGCCAGCCCGCGCGGCAGCCTGGGATTATTCCGCGGAGGTCAGGCAAGAGCTGCCCTGCTTGGGAGAGATTTTGTGCTCCCGGATGATATCAAACTTTTAGCGCCATTTATTTTGGCACATCGGATCGTCGTCAGCCCCGCTGCCCGGCTCACAGACGTCAGCGCGAGCCGGATTGTGCGTGAAATCATGGATACATTACCCGTACCTGGTGGAGATCTGGAGGGTGGTACGGCGTGATCCGTCTGGGTAGGTCGTTTTGGTGGATCCTGCTCCTGATTGTTATCAGCTTCACGCTCACACGCTTGCCCGAGGTCGGGAACAATCCACTCTATTTGCGGTTATTCGTCGCACTTTTGATTGTGTTGGCTGCAAACGCGGTATGGAGTTGGTTGTCCATCATCGGGGTTAGGGTTGAACGGACGACCCGAAACCTGCGCAAGCAGGTGGGGGAAGTCTTCTCGGAGAATTTTGATGTTATCAATGATTCAGGAATCCCGAAAGTCTGGCTCAAGGTCACCGACAAAGCCGGACTGCCCAATGCAGGTGGATCAAGGATCATCACCTGGATGGGCGGAAAACAAGCGCGAAATTATGTCAACTATACGCTTCTCCAAAAACGTGGTTGGTTCCGGCTTGGGCCCACGCTTCTGGAAACAGGGGATGTCTTCGGTATTTTCCTGATCCGAAAGAATTTCGAGACGAATAGACATCTTCTGGTGATTCCTTACACCGTACCAATCCAACAGTTTCCGGCTCCGTTCGGAATCCTGCCCGGCGGTCGGGCGCTTCGCCAAAAGACGCTTGAAGTAACGCCTTATGCGGCTGGTGTCCGAGAATACGTGCCAGGCGACCCCCTAAAAAGGATCCACTGGCCAACATCCGCTCGGAAACAAAAGCTAATCGTCAAGGAATTCGAAAAAGACCCCCTCGCGGAGGTTTGGATCTTCCTGGATGCCAGGCAGTCGGAGCAGTTCCATCTGGATTACATAGAAGAGAAGCCCGCCAGCGAATATTGGCGTGTTGGGGAGCAGCGTGAGTTTCACTTGCCGCCTGATACAGAGGAATATGCCATTTCCATCGCCGCATCGATCGGGAAATATTACATCAACCAGAAACGGGAGGTGGGGTTAGCCGCAGCCGGGCAATCTTACACGATCCTACCGGCGGAACGCGGTGAACGTCAGTTGGGAAAGATTTTGGAGACCCTGGCTGTATTAAGGATGGAAGGGGATATGCCTCTGTGGGGCTTGCTCAGCGCGCAGCTCGGACATCTCGCGAGAGGCAGCACGGTGATCCTGATCACGCCCTCTTCGGATGAGAAGATCATGACGGTGGTGATGGATTTGGTTCAACGAGGGTCTGATGCCCGTCGTCATTCTGCTGGATGCCATGAGTTTTGGTGGTGAGAGTGGAAGCACTGGCTTGGAGTCCGAATTAACCAATCACGGCATTCTTACGTTCCTGGTGCATAATGGCGATGATATCAAAGCGGTGCTTGAAACGCGGAAATTGTTTGATGAGCGGATTGCCTTCAGGCGAAATTAATCACTCTTCTGGTCCAGAAAATCCAAATCACAATCTACATGGATCACGACCGGACCTTTGTCATTTTCCAACGTATTATGCGTGCCGTCACAGAGTGGGAATTTGGCGGATTTCCAGCAGCGGCATAAGGAAATGACCTCGCCTTTTCGCATAGTTACATGGGTGCGAATGTGCCCTCGTTGTTCGTAGGTCTCTGTGTCGTGTTTTGGCATCTAAAAACATCCTTTGAAATGTGGGTTGTCTTCCGGCAACAAGTGTACCAAAGGAATGAGCCCATCGCAATGAGAGAAAAAAGGTTTATGTTTGACTTCAAAGACTTAAAAAGGTAATATGGGTGCTGAATTTTAGAAGAAAATCCATATGCATTACTATGGTATAATTGCGACGATTAATTGGTAATGAATTCATTACCAATCTTGTTAATAAGGAGTTCCGGAGTGGCTTTTAATCCCCTCAACTGGCTTTGGGGTTTATTTTCCCTCGATATAGGCATCGATTTAGGTACTGCGAACACGCTGATCAATGTTCGTGGTAAAGGGATTGTGATTAATGAGCCCTCCTGGGTGGCCGTTGAAAAGCGAACCAAGGAGCCGATCGCAATCGGTGCGCAAGCCAAAGCGATGGTTGGGCGTACACCGGCCAATGTCGTGGCATTACGCCCATTACGCGATGGGGTGATCTCTGATTACGACATCACCCAGGCCATGCTGGAATATTTCATTGGAAAAGCACATCAACAGAGTATTGTTCCTCTGCCAAAACCCAGAGTCGTGATTGGGATTCCATCCGGCGCGACCGAAGTGGAGAAAAGGGCAGTCTTCGATGCCGCTCGAGCAGCCGGGGCACGGGAAGTTTACCTCGTGCACGAACCCAGCGCTGCCGCGATCGGCGCAGGTCTGCCGGTTAATGATGTGCAGGGGACGATGGTAGTCGATATCGGCGGCGGCACGACCGAAGTCGCGATCATCGCCATGGGCGGGATCGTCGTCAGCCGATCACTGCGCGTGGCAGGTGACGAACTCGATCAGGATATTATCAATTACGTCCGTAATAAATACAATTTATTCATTGGGGAGCGGATGTCCGAAAAAGTCAAGATGGCCATCGGCTCAGCATATCCATTAAAAGAAGAGTTGACCGTTGATGTTCGTGGTAGGAATCTTGTGACCGGTTTACCCGAAGCGATCGAGGTCTCTTCCGTTGAAATTCGGGACGCCATCTCCAGTTCCATCGCTGTGATCGTTCGGACCATCCGAGACGCGCTGGATGAAGCGCCCCCGGAAATCCTGGCAGATCTCCTGGACAGCGGAATTTGCCTAGCAGGTGGTAGTTCTCAGTTGAAGAACCTGGCAGAACGGCTTTCGAATGACTTGCGAGTGCGAGTTTGGGTCGCAGAAGATCCTATGACATGCGTTGCACGGGGGTGCGGTATTATTTTAGAGAGCAAAGACGAATTTTCAAGTTTTCTGGTTGGTGTAGAAAGAGAACCTGCAAAACGGACTTTAGCCTAATCCTTGACTTCTGGTTGTTCATAACCGATATTAAATGCTTCGATCCGGAATGATCCGAGGATCAATCAACTATGAAATTCTTTAATTCCAGGAATATCCAAACGATTGTCATTGTCGCGGTTGTCGCTGGCCTGTTATTCCTTGCGCTCAGCGGTTATCTCACGCCTGTTTTCAACCTGACTCTGAACCCTTTGATCTCATTCCAGAGCTGGTTGTCTGTACGATATCTATCCGCCCGTGATTTCCTGACTGCGCCGCGGGATGTGACCCAATTACGGGAGCAAAACGCGGTCCTTGAATCTCAGGTCACGCAGTTGCAGACCCAATTAATTCAGATGGAAGAACGCCTTGGTGAAGCGCAGGTTTGTTTTGCCCTGCTTGATTTTGGTCGGACCAATCCGCAGTATGAATATGTGGCAGCGACCGTGATCGGTCGTGAGATCAGCCCATTCCTGCAATACATCATCATTGATAAGGGCACCGAGGATGGCGTGCTCTATGGCATGCCGGTCGTCACCCAGCAGGGCCTGGTGGGGCGGGTGGATGCCGTGATTGCGTCCGCAGCCAGGGTAAAACTCATCACGGATTCGACCTCGGTGGTCAATGTTAGGCTAAAATCGGCTGGGACCGAAGCACAACTCAATGGTTCTCTGACCGGTGACGTCTCATTGGATATGATCCCACTGGAGACCGTCGTTGAGCCCGGCGATGTGGTCCTGACCTCGGGTCTGGGCGGAAATTACCCACCAAATATCTTTGTGGGTCAGGTATTGTCGGTCCAGAAGCGTGAAAATGCGCTGTTCCAGACGGCTTCGGTGCAGCCGATCGTTGATTTTGAAAGCATCACAGCCGTATTGGTGGTGATAAATTTTGAAGCTGTGGATATTACCCCCCTGATCCCGGAGCAATAAACGTGATCGCCCATCTTGTCGCAGCTCTCTCCCTTGTGGTATTTTATATCCTGCAAACCACGATCTTCTCCCAGACCACGTTAATCAATGGGCATGCGGATTTGATCCTGCTTTTCCTGGCAGCCTGGTCGCTCCATGAACGAGTTAGAAACGCATGGCTTTGGGCGGCGGTCGGTGGGTTCCTGATCAGTCTCGTCTCGGCGATGCCTTTTTATGCTCCTTTGATCGGTTACCTGGCCGTGGTTGGGCTTGCAACTCTGTTGAAACGCCGGGTCTGGCAAGCGCCCATCCTGGCGATGTTTATCGTAACCATTTCCGGTACGTTTCTGCAGCTGGCGATTTATGTCATTGCACTGCAGGTGAACGGGGCCCCAATTTCCTGGGGGCGGAGCCTGGATATGGTGATCTTACCTAGTGTATTAATGAATTTGATATTCGCGCTGCCAATGTATGCTTTGGTGAAAGATATTGTCGGGCGAATTTATCCGTTGGAGGTGGAAACATGAGTGTGTTGCCACAGGGAAATAAGAAATTTGAACATTGGCGCTATATTGTGCTTTATATCCTGGTTGGAACGATCTTTGGATATTATCTGCTTCGGCTTTTTGATATCCAAATCTTACAAGGTCCCGATTTTGTCGCGCAGGCGGATGACAACCGAACGGAAGTCATCAGCGATCCGGCTATTCGTGGGACGATCTACGATCGTAATGGATATGTCCTCGCACAGAATGTGCCATCCTATAATGTTGTGGTCATTCCGGGATACTTACCGGAGGACGATGCTGATACGCAAGCCATCTTCCGAAAACTCTCGGATTTGATCGATATGCCGGTCACCTTAGGTACGACTGATGAAGAAACCGTCCGCAACTTTACGCCTTGTTACAGTGAATTAGGCATTTCTGAAGTTGTTTACATCGCCACCACCAACTGGCCGTTCCAGGCGACGCCATTGAAATGTAATGTCTCTCAGGATGTGGCGATGGTCGTGATGGAGAACCGTGAAGACTGGCCCGGCATCGATGTGGAAATTGACCCGGTCCGGCAATATCCCACGGGCAACCTGACTTCAGAAATCATCGGCTTCCTGGGCCCCATCCCGGCGGCGTTGGAAGATTACTATGTTGAATTGGGCTTCGTACCAAACCGCGATAAGGTCGGTTATGCCGGCGCAGAGCAGTCGTTGAATGATATCCTGTCCGGTACGAACGGCACCCGGACGGTAGAGGTTAACGTTTCCGGTGAGGTCATCCGCAACTTGACCGAACCGGTGGATCCCATCGCGGGAAATGATGTCTATCTGACCATAGATGCCCGGTTACAAGCAGTGGCTCGCGAAGCGCTGATCAGTGAGATTCAATATTGGAATAATTATTCCGGTAAGACAATTTCCAACAGCGGTGTTGTGATCGCCATGAATCCACAAACGGGAGAAATCCTGGCACTCGTTTCTTATCCGAATATTGAAAACAACCGGATGGAAAAGATCATCCCATCCTATTACTACAATCAGATCAGTCAGGACCCTCAGAGACCGCTTTTCAACAGCGCGATTTCCGCTGAACTGCCCCCGGGTTCCGTGTTTAAGATGCCATCGGCGATCGGCATCCTAAACGAAGGCGTGGTTACGCCCGAGTACCAGATCAACGACCCTGGATCGATCACGATCATGCAGAAATATTACGAGAACGACCCCGGAACACCGCGTGAATATGTGTGTTGGAAGCGAGACGGTCATGGCATGGTCAATTTCATGTGGGGTGTAGCCTATTCCTGTGACGTCTACTGGTATAAAGTCGGCGGGGGTTACCAGGATGAAGTTCCGGGCAACGGCCTGGGGATCTGGCGGATCGGTGAATACGCCCGTGCGCTCGGTTACGGTACGCTCAGCGGGATTGAACTCCCCGGTGAGACGGAAGGGCTGATCCCGAACCCAACCTGGAAGCGTGTGACCCTGGGTGAGAACTGGGCGACCGGTGATACCTATATTGCCACAATGGGCCAGGGATTCGTGCTGGCAACGCCCCTTCAGGTTCTAAACTCCATTTCGACGATTGCTAATGGCGGACGCCTGATGCAGGCCACGATCGTCAATAAGATCACCAAACCGGATGGCACGGTCGTGCAGGACCTGAACCCCACCGTCCGCTGGGACATCACCAAGGACCCTGTGATCAATGTCTACGAAGACAATGTCACCACCGGTGAAACAAAGACCGTTCAGCCATGGGTAGTCCAATTGACCAATGAAGCGATGCGGCTGGTCGTGACGGATGGTACCGCAGATACTGAGTTTGCCGGTGACCCCTATAATTCCGCCGGGAAGACCGGAACAGCCGAATATTGCGACAACGTTGCTCAGGAACAGGGTATGTGTAAATTTGGCCTCTGGCCGGCGCATGCCTGGTATGTGGGCTATGCACCGTGGGATAACCCCGAAATTGCTGTCGTAGCTTTTGTTTACAACGGCACTGAGGGATCAACCTTCTCAGCGCCAATCGTTCGAAAAGTTCTTGATGCGTATTTCGAAATGAAGGCTTCAGATACGGCCGTCACGCCCTAATATTGTTTGATATCGTTGAGGTTATTGTATAATTCAGGGCATGTTGCATACCAAACAAAATCTGACGCGCACAAACAGGTCCTATCGGCATGGAAATTAAAGGCACCAAAGATGGTATTCTGGTCAACCTGGAGGAGCAGGATTGGCTGGAAGCCAAAGGCGAACTGGTTGCCCAAATCAGTGCGCGGGAGGATTTTTTCAAGGGAGCGCGGTTGGTGCTCGATGTCGGTAACAATGTACTGCGGGCGAAGGACCTCGGAGAACTGCGAGATATGCTTTCAGAGCATGATGTGATCCTTTCCGGTATTCTCAGTCATTCCATCGTGACCCTTGAGACGGCGCAGTTGTTGGGAATGAAGACACATCCCACTAAGGAAAAAGAAAAGTCAGGCCGAAAGATCAAACCGCTGGACACCGTCCTGGCAGGTGAGGCAGCCGTGATGATCCACCGGACGATGCGCTCCGGATTTAAAGTCGCATACCAGGGGCATGTCGTCGTATTGGGTGATGTCAACCCGGGTGCGGAGATCGTTGCCTCGGGCAGCGTGGTCGTATGGGGCCGTTTACGCGGTACCGTTCATGCAGGTGCGGAAGGTGACGAGACGGCAGTAGTCTGCGCCCTTGATCTTTCACCGATGCAGTTAAGGATCGCTTCGAAGGCGGCGACCACCCCCCAGACCTCGGAAGAACCGGAACCGGAAGTCGCAAGCATCAAAGACAATCAAATTATTGCCGAACCGTGGCAATACTAACAACAAGGAGAACAATGAGCGGAAGTGTAGTGACGGTTACGTCCGGTAAGGGCGGCGTTGGGAAAACAACAACATCAGCGAACCTTGGAATTGCCCTGGCATCTATGGGTGAAAAAGTGGTTTGCATCGACTCTGATATCGGTTTACGTAATCTGGATGTCGTGATGGGTCTTGAAAACAGGATCGTTTACGACCTGGTGGATGCGGTGGAGGGACGCTGCCGGACATCACAGGCAATGATCCGGGATAAAAGGTTTGAAACCCTCTACCTGATCCCTGCGGCTCAAACCCGGGATAAGAATGCAGTCTCACCAAGCGATATGATCAAATTATGTGATGGGCTTCGGGATGAGGTTGATTGGATTATTATCGACTCACCGGCAGGCATCGAACGGGGATTCCGTAATGCTCTTGCCCCGGCGGACCAGGTCCTGGTGATCACTAACCCGGAAGTCTCCGCCGTGCGGGACGCCGATCGGATCATCGGACTGGTCGAGGCTGAAGAAAAAGGGCCGGCGAAGCTGGTCATCAACCGCCTAAACCCTGGGATGGTAAAACGTGGTGATATGCTTTCTGTTGAGGATGTGGTAGAACTTTTGGCAGTCCCGCTGATCGGGATTGTGCCGGAAGATGAAACGGTTTTGGTGAGTACCAACCATGGCCAACCTGTTGTAATGAACGAGAAAAGTCGGGCAGGGCGTTCATTCATGAATATTGCCAAACGTCTGAAAGGGGAGGACGTCCCCTGGATGGATTTGGATGAGAAAGAAGGTTTTTTCAATCGTCTTGGAAAAATGATCTCCGGAGGAAGTTGATATGGCATCATTGATTGAGCGCATCACCGGAAAGAAAGGCAACAGTGCAAACCGGGCAAAAGAACGGCTGCATTTGGTACTGATTCACGACAGGACAGACTTGTCTCAGAATGATTTGCAGACCATGAAAGACCGGCTGATCGAAGTGATTTCAGATTATGTCAAGATCGATGCCGGCCACACGGAGATCGAGATCAGGACAGACGGACGGGAACAAACGTTGATTGCCAATATCCCCCTGAAGAGCCCGCGAGTCCGGAGTTAAGAATTCGACGTTTTAGGTTATGAAGAGTAATAGATCTATCTGGCAAAATTTTGATTTCTGGCTGTTCGGCGCCGCGCTGATCCTTTCGATCATTGGGATCGCGCTGATCCGCAGTTCCATTGCAGGTAATATTGACCTGGAACAGCATCCTCAAAGGCAGACCATCTTTCTGTTGATCAGTCTGGTGGTGCTGTTCGTCGTGGCGGCTTTGGACTATAAATATTGGATCACTCTGATCCCGCCGATGTATATCATCACGATTGCATTCCTGTTGTTCGTTCGTACGGCGGAAGCCAGGTTTGGTTCCGTGCGTTGGTTGGCGGTGGGAACAATCTTGATCCAGCCTGCTGAGCTGGCGAAGATCGTGATCATCCTGACTTTGGCGAATTATTTTGCCAATCATTACCAGACAGCCCAGAAATGGGGCACCATCCTGCGTAGTGCATTGTTGGTGGGTGGGTTGGCGCTTTGGATCTTCCTGCAGCCAAACTTGAGCACGACCATCGTGATCATGGTGATCTGGATTGCTTTTTTATGGATCACAGGAATAAAAATAAAATTTTTATTGATTGCTGTCGGTATTGTGCTGTTGGTGATCCTGATCGGGCTGTTGACTGGATTTTCATTCCTTGAAGAATATCAGCGGAACCGGATCACGAACTTCCTCTTCCCAGACCCGGAAGCAAGCTATGGGGAATCCTATAACGTGGACCAGGCGTTGATCACGATCGGCACCGGCGGTTGGTTTGGGCAAGGGTATATCCAATCCACACAAGTGCAGCTGCGGTTCCTGAAAGTACGGCATACCGATTTTATTTTCTCAGTGCTCGCGTCTGAATTTGGATTCGTAGGGACGACCATCGTTCTGCTACTGCTCGTTTTAGTGATTTACCGCTGCATCCGGATTGCCCAGAAAGCGCCGGACACATTCGGTTCACTGATCGCTTATGGATTCGGGATATTGATCTTCTTTCAAACCATTGTGAATGTCGGCGTAAATATGAACGTCATCCCCGTTACAGGCCTGACACTCCCCTTTGTCAGCTATGGCGGCAGCTCGCTGCTTTCTCTGATGTTGGGCATTGGGATGGTGGAAAGCGTCGCCATGCGAACACCGATAAACGCTTGAGTTGGACATCTTTAAGTTTCGCAAGATTGTAATATGACAAATGAACTATAAATCCTAATTCATCGCAGGATACCCTTGATAGAATAGGGGGGATTTGGTAAAATATAGCCCACGTTTAAGTAGTGGGGGTTCGTCTAACGGCAGGACAGCAGACTCTGAATCTGTATATGGAGGTTCGAATCCTTCACCCCCAGCCTCGAAAGCCCGGATTAACGCCGGGCTTTTTTTACTTACCATCCTTGACGGTTTGTTTCCGTTATAATGGTTGCATTGTAATCGCTTGTTCCTTTGGAGGACAGGATTGAAGAAAACCTACCTGTACATCACAGTCTTCTTTTCAGGGATGACGGCGCTGGCGGTTGAACTCTCCGCGTCACGGTTGCTGGGCAATGTTTATGGCAGCAGCAACCTGGTCTGGGCCTGTATTATCGGGTTGATCCTGATCTACCTGACCCTGGGATACTGGTTAGGTGGCAAACTGGCGGATCGGCACCCAGAGCCCCGCATGTTCTATCGCATTCTGATGTGGGCTAGCCTGACCGTTGCGCTCGTGCCGATGATCTCGCGGCCGGTGCTGCGGCTTTCCGCCAATGCTTTCGATCAACTCCAAATACCGATCCTGGTGGGTGCATTTGTCTCCGTGCTGATCCTTTTCATTGTCCCGGTGACGCTTTTAGGGATGGCATCGCCCTTTGCCCTCAAGCTGGTCCTGCAGGATACCCAAAACGCCGGGAAGGAATCGGGGAAAATCTCTGCGATTTCAACCCTGGGCTCATTCATCGGTACGTTCCTGCCCGTGATGGTTCTGGTGCCGCTGATCGGTACGTATCGCACTTTCCTGTTCTTCAGTTCCATCCTGATGCTGGTGGCGACTATTGGCTTTCTTGTTTATGTCGATTTCAAAGCCTGGCTGCGTCATATTTGGATGCCTATCATTCTGATCCTGTTATGGATCTTCGGCGCGCGTGGGGCGGACAAGATCACCTCGAATATGATCTACGAAACTGAATCCGCCTACAACTATATCCAGGTCCTGGAGAATGATGGCTTTCGATACCTGCGATTGAATGAAGGCCAGGGGATGCATTCCGTTTATCATCCAACCCGGTTGAGTTACAGCGGTCCCTGGTCACAGGTGCTGGTAGCACCGTTTTTCAATGCGCCACCTCAGACAGTGGATGATGTGCATAGTATGGCTATCGTTGGTTTGGCAGCCGGGACGACTGCCCGCCAGGCGACCGCGGTCTATGGGGACGATCTCGCGATCGATGGCTTTGAAATCGATCCGAAGATCGTTGATGTGGGACGAGAAGTATTTTGCCATGACCGAACCGAACCTGAATGTGATCGTCCAGGATGGCCGGTGGGGGTTGGAACATTCACGGAAGACCTATGACGTGATCAGTGTGGACGCTTATCGTCCGCCATATATCCCCTGGCAGATGACCACGGTGGAGTTCTTTCAGATCGTGTATGACCATCTCACCGAAGACGGCGTGATGGCGATCAATATTGGCCGCAGCCCGTTGGACCGGGCCCTGGTCAATGACCTGGCGACCACGATTCGCCAGGTTTTCCCCACCGTTTTTACGATGGATATTCCCGGTTCCTTTAACACAATTCTATTTGCCACCCGGCAGCCGGGAAGTTGGGACAACCTTTGGGTCAATTACAACGCGCTTTGGGACTCGGACGCGCCTTCGCTGCTGCTGGAAGCCATGACGATGACGCTGACAACTCAGCAGCCGGAACCGACAATGACACGGGTATATACAGACGATAAGGCGCCGATCGAATGGGTCACAAACAAGATCGTCCTGGATTTCATACTAGGTGGTGGAACGGAAGAGATGCAATGAAGCAAAATAACCTGTTGAAGAATGCCCTCGGTTGGGTAGTGACCATCCTGACACCTCTGGTCATCTTAATGTTGTCGGTTCGAATACTGATCTCGCCGATCTTTCCCTGGGTCGAATACAGAATGCCGGGATTTCCGGATGATCCTTTTGGCTTTACGTTGGAAGACCGCTTGCAATGGTCCAAGCCTTCCATTCAGTATCTGGTGAACAATGAGGGGATTGACTACCTGGCAAATCTGACCTTTGAGGATGGTACGCCGATATACAACGAGAACGAACTGAGCCATATGGCGGACGTGAAGCATGTTGTGACCGGGATGCGGGTTGCCCTGGCGGCTTCTATGCTGGTCTTGCTGGCGATCGTGATTATTGGGGTAAAGCAGGGTTGGCGCGATGAATTGCTTTATGCCTTCCGCCGTGGTGGTTGGGGAGTGGTTGGCCTGATCGTCACGATCATGGCGTTTGTGGCGGTTGCTTTCGATCAGCTCTTCACCTGGTTCCATGAATTGTTCTTCCAGCAAGGAAATTGGCAGTTCTATACCTCCGACACATTGATTCGCCTATTTCCGATGCGATTTTGGCAGGACGCTTTCATTTATGTTGGCATCCTAAGTCTGGTCATTGGTGTGCTGCTGATCTTCTTCAGTCGGTCTAAGAAATAATTCAATTCAAAGAAAAATCCCGGGATTTAGAAATCCCGGGATTTTGTATTTAAACTAACTGGAAACTTCAGCGAACGGCGATCGGGTTATCCGGATTGGCTTTGGGATCGAAGATGTGGAAGTTCGTCATGTTGAATACCACATGAATTTCTTCACCCATGGTCACCCGCGTACGGGGGTCCACCCGGGCGACAAAGTTATGTTCACCGTGCATCAGGTAAAGGAAGATTTCGTTACCCATCAACTCGGTCACGTCAACTTTGGCTGTGACGGATTCGGCGATAATTGAAGGTGGGGCAAATTCCGGATTATGAATGTCTTCCGGGCGGATGCCGAAAATGACATCTTGTCCAACCAGGCTTTCAAAGACATCCTGACGTTCTTTGGGTATCTTCAATTTGAAGCTATCCAGGTTGACATACATATCGCTGCCTTCTTTTTCGAGGACACCGTCAAAGAAGTTCATTGCAGGTGAACCGATGAAACCGGCTACGAAAAGGTTCGCAGGATAATCATAGAGCTGCTGGGGGGTATCCAACTGCTGCAGCACACCTTTATTTAGGACCGCGATCCGGGTTGCCATGGTCATGGCTTCCGTCTGGTCGTGGGTCACGTAAATGAAGGTGGTTTGGAGCCGTTTGTGCAGTTTGCTGATTTGAGCACGAGTTTGAACGCGTAATTTGGCGTCCAGGTTGGAAAGCGGCTCATCGAAGAGGAACACTTTTGGCTCGCGAACAATGGCACGACCGACTGCCACACGCTGCCGCTGACCACCGGAGAGTTCCCGAGGTTTACGTTTGAGGAGCTGCTCAATCCCAAGGATTTCCGCTGCTTCTTCAACTCTGCGTTTGATGTCTTCTTTGGGCACTTTGCGGAGCTTGAGGCCGAATGCCATGTTGTCAAAGACGGACATATGTGGATAGAGGGCGTAGCTCTGGAAAACCATTGCGATATCGCGGTCTTTCGGTGCTACGTCGTTGACGACCTGGTCGCCAATCAGGACCTTGCCATCCGTCACTTCTTCGAGACCGGCCAGGCAT
Source organism: uncultured Chloroflexia bacterium (assembly GCA_963748065.1). GTDB lineage: Bacteria > Chloroflexota > Anaerolineae > Anaerolineales > Anaerolineaceae > Brevifilum. The sequence continues at coordinate 101,185 of CAVVHL010000004.1, forward strand.
CGGAGCGCGGTGGTTTTACCGCAGCCTGATGGGCCGACCAGAACAAGGAATTCCTTGTCTGCGACGGGGATGGACAAGTCTTGAAGTGCGGTAACATCACCGAACTTCTTCCATACGTGATCGTACGTTACACTTGCCATGATAAAATGTTCCTCCAATCTGAAAAGTTTAGTGATGCCATTATACCATGGTGAAATTAAAAATCTGAGACAAATGGAGTCCCAACTATACCGGTTAAATCAAAAAAGCCACCGGCTTTTCCGATGGCTTTTGTTTGAATTTCAGGCTGACTTATTCTTTTTTTCCAGGATCGATGTGCGTAAATTCTTCAGGCGTTTCATCGCATCGTTATGTCCATAGCCGAAATAATCATGCAGCAGTGTGAATTCGGAATAGAGTCGGTTGTAGGTTTTCTTATCGTTATTGTTGGGTATGAAAGCGTCATTCTTCAGGTGCGCCATCTTTTTGCTGGCATCCTGAATGGTGTCGTAACCGCCGCGCTGTGAACCGGCTGCTACGGCTGCATACATTGCCGCGCCCATCGCGGACGAGTAGACGCAATCGGCGACCTTGATCTCCATCCGGGTCACGGATGCGAGGATCTCCAATAAGAGCTTATTCTGCATCGGTTTTCCGCCAGTCACGATGATCTCATTGATCGGGACGCCGCTGGCAATGAAGGTCTCAATGATCTTGCGAGTCCCAAATGCGGTCGCTTCCAGCAAGGCTCGGTAGATCTCTTCCGGTTTGGTGGCCAGAGAATAACCCAATATCAAGCCACTGAGTTCGCTGTCCACCAGGATGCTGCGGTTGCCATTCCACCAATCCAGGGCAATCAGCCCGGATTCTGCGGGTTCCAGTTCGGCGGCTTTTTCTTCCATCAACTTGAAGATGTCCATCTTCCGTTTACGCGCTTCTCTTTCATAAGCTGCGGGACGGCGTTCTTCATGAACCATGCAAAGTGGTCACCGCCGCTGGCCTGACCGGCTTCATAGCCGATATGACCCGGCACGATCCCATCCTGGACCATTCCGCACATTCCAGGAACCCGGAATTCCTTATTTGAAAGGATCATGTGTACAAAACTGGTCCCAAGAATAATGACCATTTTTCCCGGTTCGGTCACGGAGGCCGCGGGAACGGCTGCATGGCCGTCCAACATACCGGTCGCAACCGGAATGCCAGGTTTCAGGTTCATCCACCGGGCGGCTTCTTCGGTCAGTTCGCCGACCTGTTGACCCAGTGGTGTGATTTCCCGGATCATCTTATCTTCAACAACGTTCGCCAGTCCGGGGTCCATGGCTGCGAAGAAAGTCTCCAAAGGGAATCCTTCAGCTTTCGACCAGAGTGCTTTATAACCGGCGGCAGTGAGGTTCCGAGTTTCAACGCCGGTAAGCTGCCAGGTGATCCAATCGCTGCCTTCAATGATCCGGTCAGCAGCGTTGTAGATGGAAGATGATTCATCATACATCTCCCAAACTTTAGGGAAGAACCACTCGGCATTGATCTTGCCGCCGTAGCGGTCCAGGAATGTTTCAAACCGGTCGGCTGCCAGTTGAGTCAGCAGATCCGCTTTATCCTGAGCGGCATGATGTTTCCATAATTTTGGCCAGGCGTTAGGCTCGTCTTTATACTCATCGATTAATGCGAGGGGCGTCCCGTCATCCGTGGTTGGAAGAACCGTGGAGCCGGTGAAATCAACTCCGATCCCGATGATCTGATCCGGATCGACTTTGCTCTCCTTGAGCAAATTTGGAACCGTCCTTCGGAGCGCGGTGATATAGTCACGGGGGTGCTGCAAGACCCAATCCGGATCCAGCTTGATTTCTGAATCAGGCAGTTTATCCGTAATAACGCCATGGGTATAGTTGTAAATTGAAGACGCTGCACATTGACCCGTATTGACATCCACCAGGATTGCTCGCACTGATTCGGTGCCGTAATCAATGCCGATGGTGAATTTCTTCTTTGAACTCAAATTACTTCTCCTTTTACACTTTTCCGATGGCGCAAAATTAACAGAATCTACTTATTATCTATTAAACCGGCTCCGACTGCAAGTTCTTGCATCTCTTGCGTAATTTGCCGTTTCCTTTCGTTATTGACCTCCCGATTTAACTCTTCAATGATGTCCTGCGTATTTTGTTTGGCTTCTTCCATCATCATGTAACGGGAGGAATTTTCAGCGATGGCCGAGCGAAGTAAGATCTTATAGAAAGTGGCTGCGATGCTGTGCTGGACGATTTGGTTATAGATGCCTCTTGGGTCCGTTTCGATGATCGGCGGCGGCCACTGAATCTTTTCTTTGGGTTGAGTCACGTCTGGGAACTGCGGCTCATACGGTAACAGTTGGACCGATGTGAATTTGAATCGATCTTCCCCGGCAAGGCCACTCGATAAAATGAATAACCGGTTGAATTCAAGGTTTTCGAATCGTCGGATCCAATCCTGTGACAGCAGATAGGCTTTGCGGTATGAATTTAGATCGCTGGTCGGTAATGGTCGCTGAAAGGAAAGGGCGATATCCATCTTTGACAGCGTTTGAACCATTCTGGAACCGATCGCGCCGATTGCTTTCGATTGAAAGTTCTGTTCAGAAATCCATTCCTGTGCGCTTTCAGCAATGAATTCATTGAACCTTCCGCATAGCCCTCTTTCGGAACCAATGATAAGGATCAAGGCCTCGGCAAAATTGTCTTTTTGCTGGTGAACAACACTTCTCCGAATGATCTTATCCTTAATCACGGGAAGGACTTCAAGCAAAACCTGTGTGAATTGTGCTTCATACTGATTGATCCGGTTGAGATTGTTTTGCGCCATTTGCCAGGTGCCCATTGAGATTGTTCGGAGCGCGCTTAATAAAGGTTCAATAGCTTTGAGATTATTCAGGCGTGCCACAACTCGTTCGTAGGTCTGACTCATCTTTACTCGTTAAAAAGTCTCAATCCGTTCAATGTCCCAGATGAATGCCACTGCACCACCCAGATCAGCAGTGACCGGTGTCTGGCCAATTGAGGTGTTGTCCTCGCTGGGATGGGTGTTCATTTCAACCAGTGTTCGGCAATTATCTCTGATGATGCTGAGGATTTCCTCTAACTGCACTTTCTGCACTGCAATGAATAATGAGGTCTGACTCTGACGCAGCATGCCGCCGTGGGTTTCAGCATAGGTAGCCGTGTGCCCGGCATTAATTAAAGCATCCATGACCTGGTCGGCCACGTTGGAAGGTAGAACGACCATGACCATCTTCATAAGGTTTCACCTTTCTTCTCGAACCAGATCGTATTGAAAGATTGCAGTACCCGATCGAGTTGTTCCCGAATTGAATGCGTTAAGCTGGCATCCTTCTCAATTTCATTGATCAGTTTCGTTTCTCTTTCCGATATATAAGCTGCCAAAGCGGCTTTATATGCCGGGATCCTGGGAAGCGCAACCTCGCTCAGGTACCCCTGATTCAGAGCAAAAAGGATAATGGCTGTCATCGCAAAAGTTTTCGGCTCATTGGGTTTTTGTTTCAGGACGGCGAGGATGCGTTTCCCGTTCTCAATTTGTCGCCGGGTGGCATCATCCACTTCCGTTCCAAATTGAGAGAAATGGGCGACTTCCTGGTATTGTGATAATTCCAATTTGAGGTTCCCAACCAACTCACGGATGATCGGCTTCTGGGCCGCTCCGCCTACACGTGAGACCGACCGGCCGATATCCACAGCCGGCTTCTGCCCCTGGTTAAAAGGTCAGCGTCCAGCATGATCTGGCCATCGGTGATTGAGATCAGGTTGGTGGGAATGTAAGCGGAAATATTGTTGCTTTGGGTTGCGGCGATCGGCAGGGCAGTGATCGAGCCGCCGCCTTCCTCAGGACTCAACTTACAGGCACGCTCCAACAAGCGGGAATGCAGATAGAAGATATCACCCGGGTAGGCCTCCCGGCCGGGTGGGCGCCGTAAAAGGAGGCTGAGTTCACGATAGGCGTCAGCATGCCTGCTCAGGTCATCAAAAACGATCAGTACGTCCAGACCCTGATCGAGGAAATACTCGGCCATCGTCATCCCTGTATACGGGGCCAGATAGCGTAAGGCGGGCTGGTCATCCGAGCTGCTGATCACGATGGCGGTCTGGTCCAGCATACCATGTTCACGGATGGTGTTTATTACGGATAAAGTGGATGATTTCTTTTGACCGATGGCCACATAGATACAGCGTACATCGGTATTCTTTTGGCTGAGGATGGCATCAATTGCAATGGTCGTTTTCCCTGTTTGTCGGTCACCGAGGATCAGTTCGCGCTGGCCGCGGCCGACAGGGAACAGTGCGTCAACGACGATCGTACCCATGAAGAGCGGTTCATTAACGGGTGAACGATGGATCACGCCGGGTGCGACCCGCGAGAGATAGCGATATTCGCTTGCTTCGATTCGTTCGTCCCGTCCAAGGGGAATTCCCAGTGGATCAATGATCCGACCAAGAAGTGCCGTACCGACAGGGACGCTCAATCGCTTCCCGGTAGCCTGGACGAGATCCCCACCCCGAATGCCTTTTTCACTGCCAAGCATGATCAAATCCACCCGTTTTTGTTCCAGGTTCAATGCCATGCCTTCCACACCCGTGGGGAAGGTGATGATCTCATCGATACTTACATTCGGCAAACCGGAGACGGTGGCGATGCCATTGCCAATATGCTGGACGGTGCCCACATCACGGAAGCGGACTCGGTTGGGGAGTTGGGTGGATTTTTCCGCAAGGGCAGTTACCAGGTTTTTAATCTTCCTGTTCCCGATTTTTTATTATTCCTGGCAACATTCTCTTTGACCTGCTTCAGGAAAACATCGGATGAACTTGAAAGTTCGGCCTGTCGATTAAGTTCCTCTGAAAGGGATTTTAGATGTCGATCCAGGTTCTTGGAATCCTGATGATCAGGATTTGCCATTAAGGTTCTCCTCCAGGGCTGTGACGACTTCAGATTTCAGTTCGGATAACTCCATGGCAAGCGTATTCTCAACGACCAGATCGCCCATTCTTACACGTATTCCGGTGATCAGATCGGATCAATTTCGATTTCCATATTGACGTTGCTGTCAGCAAGTGCGCTGAAGGTACGGATCAAGTTGCGCTGCTGATCAGGGGTTAATTCTTTTGCTGAGGTCACGAAGACAATAGGTGTGCGATCGGCCAGGGAATCACGGATGGCGCGCACCTGACGCATATCGGTCTTTCCCAAATCCCAGATTTCACGGGTCAATTCTTCAATGAAATTATCATGGATGACGTCCGGTGCAGTTTTGGATAGGACCTTACTGGAGATATCCAGGATTGAATTGACCAGCTCTTCCTGCAGTTGTTCAACCTCTCGCTGCTGCCGTTTGGCAGCTTCCTGCTCCGCCTCTCCCAGGATTCGCTCTGCTTCCTTGTGAGTCATTTCCAGCAGAGCTTCGCTGTTCGCCTGAGCTTGCTTATAAGCCTCTTCCAGACGTGTCTCGATCTCGTTATCGATATTTTTCAACCGCAGGTCGATTTCGGCGAGTTTGACTGAAGCTTCCGCTTCTTTGGTCCTGGCTTCTTCAAGCAGGCCTTCTCTTTCCTGGGCGCGAGCATTCATCCGTTTGACGATCGGTTTGAACAATAGAAAATACAAGGCCACAGCCAGGACCAGGAAATTGATGACCTGGGCGAGGATCGTTCCTAAATCAATGTTGAGCATGCAAAGTCTCCTTGTGGGGGCTTAGCCAAAGAAGCGGTCGAGTAATGGGTTGCTGAAAAGGAGGATCAGGATGACCAGCAAAGAATAGATTGCGGTGGATTCCAAGAGCGCCATGGAGATCAATAAAGTTGTACGCAGATCGTTGGCCGCGTCGGGTTGGCGAGTGATCCCCTCCAGGGCTTTCTGCACGGCTTTTCCTTCCATTAAGGCTGGAATGATACAACCCAGAACGATACCGATTGTCGCTGAAATGATGGTCATTATGGTAATGATGGTGCCAGAATCAAGTTGCCACATAGTGGGTTTTCCTTTCTATTGATTACAGATGATTCCCGAACTTCTTGTCGTAATTCACGCCGCTCTTCTTCCACATCTGCAATTTCAATTGCTGATGCGATATAGAGCGACGCTAGAACTGTGAAGATATAGGCCTGGAGGACACCTGTCAGCATCCCCAGGGCGGCCAGTGGGAGTGGCACGATGTAAGGGATCAGCGAGAATACGATCGCGACCACCAGGTCCGTGCTGAGGATATTGCCGAACAACCGGACGGTCAGTGAGAGCGTCCGAGAAAGCTGGCTGACGATTTCCAGCGGGAAAACATAGACCGGTGAAACGACATCCCGTATGTATCCCCAGAGGCCTTTTTCACGGACACCATAGACATGCACGGCAAAGAAAACCAAGGCGGATAGGGCAAAAGTGGTGTTGATATTCGCCGTTGGGGATACCATGAATGGGAAGATGCTGAAGATATTCCCGAGCAGTACAAAAAGTGCCAGCGCGCCCAGAAAAGGCAGGAACTGGATCGCACGCGTGTTTCTTCCGGCATGACCGAAGCAACGATGCTGTTGACCGATTCGATGATGAACTCACCGGCGCTGGGTGCATATTTGCGGATGATGATCGCGATAATGATCAACATGACCATCATCACCCAGGTGGAAACCACCGTGTCAGTGATCGGTAAGCCGAAAAGATAAAATACGACTTGGGGGGCAATAGCCTCCATAAACCTCAGTCCTTTATGCCTTTAGTGGGGGTGACCACAGGCTTGAAATGCGTTTCGAATAAGAATAAGAATACCAGACGGACGATCATAAAACTGCCGAATAAGGCAAACGCTGCGAACAGGGATTGATGAAGTGCCAACACCAACACAATAGAGATCAGAAATCCATCGAAAAATCGCGCCGCCAATGACCAGACCCGCACTTAGTTTTGGTTTTTCAGGTGTGATCATCCGCACGGACCAGCTTTGCGTTTTCAGGAAAGCGAAGGCGGTCAGAGCGCCAACAAGGATCCAAAGCAACCATTGCAACACTGTCATTCAGATGCATCCTCACTATCATGCTTCTTCTGTACCTTCAGCCGCAGCATTTCCAACTCGATGTGTCGGATCAGGCTGTAATAACCGATGGCAATCCCTAATAGGGTGAAGATCAGCGTAAATGCGATAGAGGAACTGGTGAGACGGTCGATTTGATAACCGATGAATGCGCCGCCAAAGATCGGCAGGGCGAGTTCCCAGCCAAGTGAGGTTTTGACGAAATCGCCAATCAATCGTTTTTTATCAGCTTTGGAAGGACTTTTCATGCTTCTGCGCCTTCCTCCGAAGCCTTATCCACTGTGAGGTCGTTCACCAGGGTCTGGATCAGGCGGTCATACATCGTTTCCGGAGCTTGTGATATAGGTTCGGGTGATTCCTCCATACTTCCGGCTGTCAAAATTGTCACTATATTATCGCGGATATCGAGGACGCCTGCAAGAATATTTAGAGCCTTCAACGCCCGATCGTTCGTGATACCGGACCTCACCGGCGGCTGTCTCCGCGATCAACGACGCATGTCGCGGACGGATACCGATCGTCCCACCATCTGACAAAGGGACAACCACCTCGCTTAGACGATTGGCCTCAAACAGCAGTCCCTCCGGCGTGATGACCCTGAGCGTCAGTTCCGAGCCCCGATTCATACCACTTCCTCTTCCGTAATCCTTTGAGCTTTTTCAAGTGCGTCTTCAATCGTCCCTACCATATAAAAGGCTTGTTCTGGGACGTCGTCGCAGCGGCCTTCCAGGATTTCCCTAAATCCGCGCAAGGTCTCTTTAACCGGAATGAACTTGCCTGGATTGCCGGTGTATTCCTCTGCGGCGAACATCGGCTGGGAGAGGAAGCGCTGGATCCGCCGAGCACGGATCACCGTTCGCTGATCATTTTCGCTGAGTTCTTCCATCCCGAGGATGGCGATGACATCCTGCAGGTCATTGTAACGAGCCAGGGTGGCTTTAACCTGCATGGCTATATCATAATGCTCCTGTCCGACGATACGTGGCGTGAGGAGTGTAGAGGTGGATTGGAGGGGATCAATGGCCGGATAGATGCCAAGGTCGACCAGTCGACGGGTCAGCACGGTGGCTGCGTCGAGATGGTTGAAAGTCGCGGATACAGCCGGGTCAGTCATATCATCGGCAGGAACATATACGGCCTGTACGGACGTAACGCTGCCGGCGCTGGTCGTCGTGATCCGCTCCTGGAGGGCGCCCATCTCCGATTCAAGGGTAGGCTGATAGCCCACTTCACTTGGCAACCGTCCAAGCAATGCGGAGACTTCCGCACCGGCCTGAATATACCGGAATATGTTATCGATGAAGACCAATACCGGGCGATGTTCTTCGTCTCGGAAATATTCAGCCATGGTCAGCGCAGTCAGCGGGGTGCGTAAACGTGCGCCGGGTGGTTCGTTCATCTGACCGAAAACCAGTACGGTTGATCCCATGACATCGCGGCGGGCTAATTCAAGATAGAGGTCATTGCCTTCACGGCTGCGTTCGCCGACGCCGGCGAACAGCACGATCCCGCCGTATTCCGCGCTGGTGTTGCGCATCAGCTCGATGATCAGGATGGTCTTGCCAACTCCGGCACCGCCGAAGAGACCAATCTTCCCACCCCGAGGGTAGGGCACCAAGAGGTCAATGGCCTTAATGCCGGTGATGAATGGGGTAGTGACAACTCGCTGGTCTCGTAAAGCTGGGGATTTGGCATGGATTTGTTTCGTGGAGCAATCCTCCGAAAGGGCGGGCTTACCATCGATGGGTTCGCCAAGCACGTTGAACATCCGCCCAAGCGTTTCCCGTCCCACCGGGACTCGGATCGGTTCCCCGGTGTCGGTGACAGTCAGCCCCCGCTGAAGCCCGGCGGTATCTCCCATGGCGATCGTACGTACGGTGTTCGCGTTGATATGCTCCTGGACTTCAAGGGTCAAGGGCGTTTCCTGGTTCCAATGGACGCGCAAGGCGTTATGAATACTGGGTAGATCCCCTGTTGGGAATTCAACATCAACAATAACGCCGACGGCGCGCACGATAATACCTCTGTTGTTGGATTCCAGGAACGTCGTCTTCAACCTTAACCTCAGATCAGGGGATGATTGGTTGTGTTTTTCGGTTTTTTATCAAATGTTAAAAATTAAACATAATTATGCATAAGTCACCAAGCTTTGTCAAATTCAGGGGTGATGACAAATGAAATGTTAGTAAAGGTCATTAAGCCTGATTGAAAACAAATAGGTGCCAGAGCATGTCTCTGGCACCTATCTCATTTATATCAGAGTGATCAATCGTTATTCTGCTTTAATTTCTTTGCTGGCTTCCCAAAGTCCGTGAATATTGCAGAAAGACATTGCCATCAACGTGCCGGACTCCTTCACCTTTACAGCGACATCGACGGAAGGTTCCGTATAAAGCGGCCCTTCATTTGCGCCTTTGATGGAGGCACCATGACCGTCGAAGGAGAACTTGCCAACCAAATGCGCGAATTTCTCGGATTCCGGTTTGAAGTACAACTCAATCCATTCAATGTGGTGTTCTGTTGTATTGGGATGCGGGATTTCCTTGCCGATCTCCAGGGAGACCATGAATTTCTCTCCGGCTTTCACAACATCAGCGCATTCAATATCAGGTGCGTGTTTTTCAGTTTTCCAATCCGCAGTTTGAAGATACTCACCAAGCGACATTTCATTCGTCCTTTCGTAAATCGTGGTTTCCAGAGTTAATCATACCCACCCGAAGGTGAGAAAGCCAATATGTGATCGAAGGATTAATCGATCTTTTCGAATTCGTCTTTTCCTAAACCGCAATCAGGGCAGACCCAATCATCCGGTAAATCCTCAAAAGGCGTTCCGGGTGCAATCCCGCCAATTGGATCACCTTCAGCAGGATCGTAAATGTAACCACAGGCGATGCATTCATAAGAAGACATGGATACCTCCAGAATTGTTCTAATTCTCCATTGTAGGAGTTAGCGTAACAGTCGGATATTGAAGATAGATCTGCGGGAACCAGCCGATGTTGCCTTGCTCATCTTCGACATAGGTCCAAACCAGGCCATCAAAAGTGATGGTCTGATTGAGATCGTACAGCACTTCGTCCGCTGTGAGATATGCGATAACCTGACCTCCTGGTTCATCGAATAGATTTGTGTAAGGCGGGATGGCTGAACAACTCACATAGACCAGCTGCGGAAGTGGGGTGGATGTACTAGTCACAGTAGGTGTAAATTCGGGCGTGAAGGTTTGGGTTGGCGTTGGAGTGACCGTTACCGTCGGTGTTGAACTGGGTCCGGGTGTCGGTGTTGGGGTTTCGGTCGGCGGGATCAGTGGGTCCAGCCTTTCAGAGCGAAGGTAATTCACAATTAATGAAACCGGTTTTCCCAACCGCGAGACCAGAGCTTCCTGCAATGCAGTGATCTGAGAATAGGGTGGTTGGATATTTGAACTGATCGTGAGGTTCAAATGGAACTCGTTTTCAACTCTGCTGATCTTTAATTCAACCAGTTCAGCATTATCCATTGCCGCAATTTCAGTCTGAATAACATTATTGATCAACCGGTTTTCCTGGGCTTGCGTCACCAACCTTGCTCCCAGAATGGTCAGCGGGATTAGCAGAATAGCCGTGAGAAGTGCAGCGATCAAAAGTGAGCGCGGCAATTTCCCTTTTTCACGGATAAAGCGAGGCGTGAAACCTTCCAGAAAGAAGACCAATGTCGCGGCGAATGCGATCGTCACAGCGTTCGTTATAAAGAGCAAGGTCGCGCCGCCGGCGATGTCCCAGCGGCCTAATGCGATCCCAATCCCGATCACCGATAACGGCGGCATCAGTGCGGTGGCGATTGCAACACCGGGCAGAGCAGCGGAAAGCTGGGGTTGAGAGAGCGCGTATGCCGCAGCCAATCCGCCTGCCAGCGCAATGATCAGATCATTTGGCGTAGGCTGGGTGCGGCTTATCACTTCGTTGGGGATCTCGATCAACGAGGGAACAATGGGCAAATAAAGATTGGCAAGGGTCAACAGAGCCGCCAATAATATGGAAATCAACGCGCCGCGGATCAGCGCCGAAGCAGCATCGCGGGCAAGTTTGGCATCTGCGGTGATGGAACCGAGGCCAACGCCCAGGATGGGCGACATCAATGGCGCGACCACCATGGCGCCGATGATCACAGCCGCAGAGTCATTGATGAGACCCAGAGTTGCGATAGCACCTGATAAAACAACGAAAAAGAAATAATCAAAACCGGGAGATGATGCAGTCCGGACACTCTCGACAACATCCATACGGCGTTCGTGGTCGAGTGGTCTTACGAATTGGGACAGCCAGGCTTGAAAACCGTGTTCGGGTTCCATATGGTCAATTTTACTTTAGTTTCCTCTTATTTTGATTTTATGAAGCCGTTTTTTTCGCGTATCATCCGAATTTGAGCCATAAATACTGCCATGGCTCTAAAGATATGTCATATGACTCGAGAGCCACTTTTGGGTATTCCTGACCTGTCAGAAGCTCTTCAACTCCGGAGCCTGCCCATTTAGAAAGGTCAAACGAGACGGGTTGTGGTTGGTCGGTCAGATTGAGCACACAAATCAAATGCTGATCACCTAACCAGCGGTGGACTGTGAGAACTTGTTTTTGGTTCAGATTTAGGAATTCGTACATTCCGGTGGCGAATATTGGATTTGCCTTGCGAGTGGCGACCAGGTGCTTCATTTTTTCCAGCAGGGATTGTGGGTCTCCGCTCTCTGCGGCAACATTCACGATCTTATACGAATATTCCCCTTCGTCAATGACCGGTTCATAAAGATCTTCAGGCGGGGCATCGGAAAACCCGGCGTTCAGGCTGTCGTCCCACTGCATCGGCGTGCGGACGCCATTGCGGTCCGGCAGCCAGATGTTGTCACCCATTCCAATCTCATCACCATAATAGATGATCGGCGCACCGGGCAGGGCATAGAGCAATGCGTTCGCCAGCATGATCTTACGATGATCGTTGTCCAGTAAGGGGGCCAGCCTGCGGCGAATACCCAGGTTGAGCCGCATCCGCGGTTCAGGGGCATACTCTTTCCACATCCACTGGCGTTCATCTTCGGTGACCATTTCAAGGGTCAGTTCGTCATGATTGCGCAGGAAGGTGCACCACTGAGTTCCCTCGGGGATATCCGGGGTTTGGGACATGATCCATTGGATCGGGGTCGCATCACCCCGGCGGATTGCCATGAAGATCCGCGGCATGACCGGGAAATGGAAACCCATATTGAATTCGTCGCCATCACCGAAGTAAGGGCGTACGTCCTTTGGCCATTGGTTAGCCTCTGCCAGCAGAATTTTATCTTTATAGTTAGCATCCAGATATTTCCGGATGGTTTTTAGGATCTGGTGCGTTTCGGGAAGATTTTCACAATTGGTGCCTTCACGCTCGATCAGGTAGGGCACGGCGTCCGCCCGGAAGCCATCAATGCCCATATCAAGCCAGAATTTCATCACTTTGAGCATTTCTTCACGGACTTCGGGGTTGTCATAATTCAAATCAGGCTGGGAAGAATAGAATCGGTGCCAGAAATATTTCCCGGCTTTTTCATCGTAGGTCCAATTGGAGTCTTCTGTGTCGAGGAAGATGATCCGGGCATCAGCATATTTGTCCTTGGTATCCGACCAGACGTAATAATCGCGATATTTCGAATCCGGATCCGACCGCGAAGCCTGGAACCAGGGATGTTGATCGGAAGTGTGGTTCAGCACCAGGTCGGCGATGATCCGCAAACCACGCTGGTGGGCTTCCTGGACAAGGTGTTTGAAATCCGCCAGGGTGCCGTAATCCGGGTGGACATCGTAATAATCGGCGATGTCATAACCGTCGTCTTTCAGCGGCGAGGGATAGATTGGCAAAACCCAGATGCAATCCACACCCAACGATTTGATATAATCCAATTTACTGATCAAGCCGGGGATATCCCCCTTGCCGTCAGCATTGGAATCACGATAAGCCCGGATATGAACTTCGTAAAAGATTGCATCCATATACCAGGGTTGCTTGTCTTCAGCCATAGATCCTCCGAATGCGGATTGGTGAAATCAATTAAAGTATAGCGGTTCCGCATGAGGTGGGCAAGGTTGTCTGTTTGTTACGTGATTAAATCCTGACGAGGGTCAGTTTTTCGGCCACCATTCGCACTGTCTGGCGTTCCGAATCGTTCTCGATCACGCCTTCAACTAGAAATGGCCCCGGTTCCCGGATCGCTTCATAGGATTGACGATATAACTGCGGCGGGATCAGTACCTGCAAGGAACCTTCCAAATCTTCCAGGTTGAGATAGCACATCATCTGGTTGTTTGTCCGGGTCCGGACACGTCGCCAGGTCTGACGCATCCCGGCCACGGTCACCTTTTCTCCGATGTGGCCGGCGGCTTCAAGCGTGGTGAGCGCGCCGGCGGATTGGATCTCGTCAGCTATTTGTTCGAGGGGCGTCATTCCCAGACTGACACCCAGGAGTTCACGCTGTGCTTCGAGTATTTGCGCTTCATTCCATTCGTCCCCGACTTTTTGTTCACCGAAAAGCTGCATCTGACCCGGTGGACGTTTATGTTCGATCCTTGCCAGTGCCTCCGGAATAGATGTGAGCCCATCCAACCCACCAACCATCACCAGATGCTGCGCTTCTTTGCGCTGCGGATCCACCCGGATCAGGAAGTCCTCCAGGGAGTTGAACGGGCGCTTCTCGAGGATGGCCTGGATGGTACGCTGCGTGAGGTCCCGCACCTGATTCAGCCCCATATAGAGCTGGGGGATCCCTTTCGGGTAGATCACCCGGAAATGGTGGTTGGAATGGTTGATGTGAGGTGGATTCACATTCAGCCCCAATCGACGGGCTTCCATCAGGTAAACACGTTGGGAGTAGTAACCGCCGCCGAATCCGAGGACCGCAGCCATGAATTCGGCCGGATAGTGCGTCTTGCACCAGGCGGAATTCCAGGCAAGCTGTGCGTACGATGCGGCATGTGCTTTAGGGAACCCATACCCTGCGAAAGCCGCCATCATCTCCCAGATGCGTTCTGCGGTCTCAGGAGGCACGTTACGGCGCTCACCGGCGCCCTGGATGAAGTTCTTCCGCAGCGTCACCATCACGCCGCCAGGGTCGAAATGGCTCATTGCGCGTCGGAGGATGTCTGCCTGGGCAATGGACAGCCCGCCCAATTCGTGCGCGATCCGCAGGACCTGCTCCTGATAGAGGATCACCCCCAATGTTTCCTTTAACAGGTCGGTGAGTGAGTCGTGAATTTGGGTCACTTCTTCCTCACCTCGGAACCGCCTGACGAAGGCGTCGCGCAGACCGCCGCGCAGCGGTCCAGGCCGATAGAGCGCCAGGGCGGCCATGACGTCTTCCATTGTTTTCGCCTGGATCTCCCGCAAGGTGGATCGCATGCCCGGGCTTTCGATCTGGAAGCAGCCGATCGTACGCGCTTCGACGATTGTTTGGGAGGTGGCCTTGTCTTCAAGTGGGATTTGTGCAAGGACTTCCAAACCATCGCCGAATTCCCGCAAACGCCAGGATTGGATCCGGTTTGCAACCTCACCCAGCACGGTCAGCCCGCGAATCCCCAGCAGGTCAATCTTGACCAATCCCAGCTTTTCAATCCCTTCCAGGTCGTATTGCGCATGGTTGATCCCCAGGGTCGAAGAATGCACCAATGGGACAAGATCGGTGATCGGGAATGGTGCAATGATGATCCCGCCAGGGTGGACGGAAAGATGGCGGGGCACATCCAACAGGGCCCGAGCGTCCTCGATAACGTCTTTGATAATTGGGTTAGTGTTATCCCGCAGAAGAACTGCAAAGGGATCGGAATCGTCAAAACCCTGCCGGGAACGGAATGAGGATGGTAATTTCTTGGATAGCTGCCGGATAGTCTCAGGCGTCAGGCCGTAAGCTTTGGCGACATCCCCGAGGGCGGATTTGGGCCGGTAACGGTTGATGGTGCCCACCATGGCGACACGGTCCATGCCGTAAGCATCAAAGACATATTGGATTACCTCATCGCGGCGGTGAGAGGCGATATCGGTATCGATGTCGGGTGGCTTCTTGCGAGCGGGGTTCAGGAACCGTTCAAAATAGAGGTTTAATGCGAGTGGGTCAGGGGAGGTGATGTTCAAACAGTGCGCGACAAGGGAAGATGCCGCTGAGCCGCGTGAGGACGTCGGGATGCCGATTTTACGGGCATGGTTGAGGACATCCTCGACGATCAGGAAGATCGGCTCGTATCCCATCCCGGAGATGACCTCGAGTTCATAATCTAATCGCTCTGTAATTTCAGCCGTGATGTCGCTATAGATCTGCTTTGCACCGGCGTAAGCCCTCTTCCGCAGGAATTCCGCCTGGCTCTCACCTTCTGGTGTTGGAAAAGATGGATAATGCGTTTCACCAATCGGCAGCTCGAGGTTGCATCGTTCTTCAATCGTCTTGAGGTTGTCCAGCGCCTGCGGGAGGTCCTGATACCGATAATGGAAATCCTGCAGAGAAGGGAAATGGGCGTTGCCGGGAGGAAGCTGGCGCGCGGTGAGTCCCTGGATCGTCGTAATGTGGCGGATAGCCGTGAGGGTGCGGTAACGGGCTTCCTCGCCCGGATAACGGTAAAAAATATCCTGACTGGCGATTAGGGGGATTTGAAAGGCTTCCGCTAGTTCTTTGAGTAGGAATTCATTCTTCAGGGGTCCGTTGATATAACGTTGGATCTCGATAAAGAGATCATCTCCAAAAATGGACTTAAGTTCTTTCATGAACCTGGAGGGCAGGCGATCTGTTTCCGGACTGGCGAGGATCAATTCCCGCATAATCCCACGGTAATCACCTCCGATCGCAATCAGACCTTTGTGGTTTGACTCAAGGTCCTCAATCCGCAGTGACCGATCCTCGACAAGCTGCAGGCTGCTCAGATGGGATAGGTTAGCCCAACCTACACGGTCTTTCGCCATCAGTGTGAACTGGCCGGCATACCCTTGATAACTCAGGTCGACTTCCAACCCGAGGATCGGTTTGATCCCTGCGCCTTTGCAGGTTTCATAGAATTCGATCGCGCCGGTCAGGAAGCGGTGATCGGTCAATCCGAGGCATGCCACTCCAGCCTCCAGGGCGGCATCAACCAAATCCCGAGGAGATAATGTGGATTCAAGGAACCCGTAGTAAGAGTGGACTCGAAGGTAAGGCAAAGATTGGGCGGTCATCGCTCATTTCCAATAATCGAACACATATTCTAATTAAATTATAAATAGGATTGCCGATGAAAGCAAGGTCAAAGATGTCCAGAGCGCCGGACAATTATCGGAATTAAAGCTTCGTATAGTCAGCTGATAGAGGTTTTATAAAATTCCGGGTTATATCTGAAGAAAGGAAATCATCCCGCGTTTCCCATTAATCAGCCAGTCCGGTTCGGCTTCTGTTTCCAGGTGGTTCACCTGCGCTTGCGTTAGGCCAACCACAAGCTCTGATTTCATCGTACGCAAGCTCACAACGGAGGTCGGGAAATAGCCTGCTGCCTGACCGAAAGGGGTGGTGTATGGCCAGTGGCGATCACCAACCAGACGGCGAAAATTCACGTCACCTTTAAGGATCGCCAGTTTGTGTTCCCCTATCTGCGCTTTAAGCGCTTTGGGCAGCTCGCGATACATTCGTCCGGTAGTGAAGAAAGGCGGGGTTTCAATGCGGATAGTGCCTTTTTTAATTGCCTTATTCAAACGATCGGCAAGCCCCCTTATCTTTTCTGCTTCGGACACTTTCAGGCAGCCCAATAGATCGAAAATATCTTCAGGCATTGCATCAGAGACGAAGAATGGCTGATTCTTAAGATAACAGGTCACCGATTCTGCGAGTCCGCTGGTCAACAGGTGATCGATCAAAGCCAAATCAAAGTAAAGTTCTTTGCCAACATTATCGAAGAGATAGGCCACCGCGCCGGGCTGCTCCCGTAAAAAGGTGTAGACCCTTTCTGAGTCATCACGCAGTATGCTGTCGGATTGTGTACTCATATCGGAATCAAAAGTTTGCAGGTTGCTGAGATCAGCACGGTTTCCCCAAAGTGCCTTGTTCAGCATGGTGGTAAATCCCTGTAGATCATCCCCCAGCTCAGTATCCGTGTACACAGCAATAAATTCTTCTAAAGCAGAGTCAATCTCTTTTCGTTTCAAACGTAAATAAGGGTTCAGTCCCATCCAGGGACCCGGCTGAAAATACTGGACGGCTTCCAGCACACGACGATAGAAAAAGGTCTCCGCTAACATCCATGGAATCTCCAGCCAGGTTTTCCCAATCCAGGGCGCCATATCATGATCCCAAACAACTCTATCACTGCTCATTTCATGCAGAGGGCGGATCTTCCCTTTCGTCATTTCATCTTTCAGGTCCAACAGCGCAGCCCTGATCGAACGGTTATAGTCGAAATCATCCAGGATTCGGTTGATGATTGCCGGTTTTCTTGCTTCGATTGTATGCCGGGCGAAAGAACCTTCTTCGGACGTCATGAGAAATGGAGGTAGTGCGGGAGATGTCATATATTATTGATTCCTGAACTGCTGCTGGATGAATTGTTCGTTATGCCAATTCCTAAAAAGTGCTGATAAGGACAAAATTGATTCATTCTGTGAAATTGATGAAAACTTTGACCCCTTCCCTTCGGGCTGCCGTTTGATAAGCCTGGTTGAATTGCTCGAGTGGAAATTCGTGGGTGATCAATGGTTTGAGATCGATCGCGCCTTGCGAGACCAACCGAATCGCAGTGGGGTAAGTGTGCTTCATCCGGCGGACGAGTTTGATAGTGAGCCCTCGACGCCGGGCTGCGGATGCGGTGAAGGTGGTATGGTCTTCAGAAGGGATGCCGATCAGCACGGCAGTCCCGCCTCGTTTCGAGCTTTCTACGGCTGTTTCCACGGCTGCGC
This sequence comes from uncultured Chloroflexia bacterium, assembly GCA_963748065.1. Classification (GTDB taxonomy): domain Bacteria; phylum Chloroflexota; class Anaerolineae; order Anaerolineales; family Anaerolineaceae; genus Brevifilum. Next base: position 119,132 of record CAVVHL010000004.1, read on the forward strand.
CATCATCGCCGGCAGCCTCAAAGGTCACGTCCAGTCCGCGGCCGTCCGTGGCTTTGAGAATTTGGCCGGCTTCGGTGCCGTCTGCCAAAATGACATCGGTCGCACCGCATTCTCGCGCATATTCCAGCCGGTTGCTGAGGCGATCGGTCGCAAAGATCCGTCCGGCGCCGGCCAGACGCGCCATTTGGATGGTCAGCAGGCCGACCGTGCCGGTCCCAAAGACGCCAACATCCATGCCCGGGAAGACATTTCCAAGGCGGAGCGAATGGATTGCGATCCCCAGCGGTTCGAGCATCGCGCCTTCCTGGGGTGTGAATCCTTCCGGAAGTGGGTAGAGTGCATCCATCGGCCAGTTCAGATATTCGCGCAAACCGCCATCGGTATCTTCCGAACCTGCAAAAGCCAGGTTTTCACAAAAGTTTGGGTTACCTTCAAGACAAAACTCGCAATGTCCACAGGGCAACGCGGGATCGACTGCAACAAGCTGCCCTTTATTAGGCCCCTCTGCGATCCAGGCTGAAAATTCATGGCCCAGGATCAGCGGACGATCCAACTGTAGACTCCCGGTACTGCCTTCCTGGTAATAATGCACATCTGAGCCGCACACGCCGACGCTGGCGATTTTCAGAAGCGTTTCACCGGGCTCAGGTTTCGGTTGGGGGATTTCTTCCAGGCGCAGATCGTGAACATCGTAAAATCGGATGGCTTTCATTGGATCCTCTTAGTTTGGTTTGATGAATTTAACTGATTATAGTTTATTCCACTTATGAAATTAGTAATACCGGATCATGACATTGTTCCTTGACGGGACAAGGTCTGAAAGTTAGAATATACACAGAAAAGTTAATTGAGGCTAAATGAAATTATTAGATATACCTAAAGGGCAATCCGCCAAGATCGTCGGCTTCAAGGGAGGGCGTGGTGTTGATTTTAAATTGCGCCAGCTTGGACTCGGTCCGGGACGGGAAGTGAAGGTGCTTCGTTTTGCTCCTTTTGGCGGTCCGATGATGCTGGATGTGGAAGGCAGGTCGGTCGCGATTGGCAGGGGGATAGCCGCAAGAGTAGAAGTTGAGAACCATTAATGCGAATTGCCCTGATCGGTCAACCCAACTGCGGAAAATCAACATTATTCAACCAAATTGCCGGTTATAAAGCGGAGACCGGCAATTTTTCTGGAACCACAGTCACCTTCACTGAAAGCAAAGTTCGGGTAATGGGGGATGTAGTGGATGTGGTTGACCTGCCCGGTACATATTCTCTGGCCGGAACGAACCCCGCTGAGCGGGAAGTCATCAAATACCTGACCTCGAATGCGGTTGATATGGTGATCAATGTGTTGGACGCCTCTCACCTGTCTTATGGTCTGACGATGACGGTCGAACTTCTGGAATTGGAAATCCCGATCGTGCTGGCATTGAATATGATGGATGAAGCCGATCGGATTGGTATTCGGATTGACGTAGAAAAACTGCAAAACCTGATCGGTGCCCCGGTCATTCCGATGATCGCTTCCAAGGGTCGTGGGATCAAGCCGCTTTTCGTTAAAGCTTACCAAATTGGACGTGAAAAAACTTTGCCGGTCCAACCTCACTATAGCAGTGATATCGAGCGTGACCTCCAAACCCTGGTTTATGATCTCAAGGGTGTAAAGAGCCACCTCAAGCCGCGTGCGCTGGCGATCAAAATACTTGAAGGCGATGAAGAACTTCTGGCAGATGTGTTGAAACAAAAGCCGTCTGTAAAGGACGACCTGGAGACGATCCGTAAATCCCTGCGTCAGGACCGAGGACAATCAGCCAGTTTGGGTGATCAACGGGGAACGAAGCGGATTGGCGGATAACATTGCCAAAGAGGTTATCGAACAAGGCAAGCGGAAGATCACCTTTCGGGATACGCTGGATGATGTATTATTGCATCCCGTTTTTGGTTATTTCTTTTTAATCCTGATCCTATATGTATTTTTTCAAGCCGTCTATTCCATTGGTGGACTGCTTGAGCCACCTTTGATGGATCTCTTCAGCCAGCTTGAAACCTGGCTTTTATCTCTGTTCAAAGGCGCACAGGGTTTCTTTCCTCAGATCACGATAGCTCTGGTCCAGGGTGTTTCAGGCGGTGTTGCAATTGTCCTGCCTTATCTGGTGCCCTTCCTGTTCGGTTTGGGCGTTCTTGAGGATATTGGGTATCTGCCAAGAGTAGCTTTCCTGATGGATGCTCTCATGCACAAACTGGGGCTGCACGGTAAATCGATCGTTCCCTTTATCCTGGGCTTTGGCTGCAATGTACCGGCGATTATGTCGACCCGTATTCTTGAGGATAAGCGTGAGCGCTTTATCTCAGCCGCTTTGTCAACGATGGTGCCTTGTGCTGCTCGGTTGGCTGTGGTTTTCGGCCTGGTTGCTTACTATTTGGGTCCTATCCTGGCATTATTGATCTACATTTTTGACCTGTTCGTGATCGCGGTGACGGCGAAGGTCCTCTCCAAATTGGTACCGGATAAATCCCCTGGACTGATCCTGGAAATGCCGGTTTATCGAATCCCGACCTTGCGCACGGTGACGAGTAAAGCCTGGTGGCGGATCAGGGAATTCATAGTTGAAGCCTGGCCGCTGCTGATCGTTGGCAGTATGGTATTGTCAATCTTAAATTATCTCAACTTTGCCATATACCTAAACACGCTGACACGACCGCTCTCGTGGCTTCTGGGGCTGCCCAGTCAGGTCGGTGTACCGTTGATCTTTGGTGTGCTTCGTAAAGAATTGTCCCTCGTGATGCTTGGACAGGCGCTGGGCTCTATGAATTTCTCTATGGTACTCACACCTGTCCAGATGATCACGTATGCTGTGTTCGTGGTCTTTTACATCCCCTGCCTGGCAACCATGATCGTGATCCGCAAAGAATTGGGTGGAAAAATGATGTGGCAGATCGCCGGCTTGACCACCCTGATCGCCACGCTTGCCGCCCTAATTGCCCGAGGCGTTGCCCTGATTTTCTATTAGAATTAGACCATGGCAAAATTCGATCATTTTAGTTTCATCGGGCCGGTCTACGACCGTATCTTCGGCAGACACGAAGATGTTGAAATCCTGGAAATTGCAAACCCAAATTCTTCCGACAGGGTATTGGACGTCGGTGGGGGAACCGGACGAGTTGCCGTCCTCTTCAAGCCACTGGTTAGATCCGTTCAAATCGCGGATGCCGCCCCAGGAATGCTCCGCAAAGCACAGGTGAAAGATTTGCCAGTCGTCGTCTCCAATTCAGAGAGGTTGTCTTATCCATCGGGCAGTTTCGATCTTGTGATCATGGTCGACGCCTTTCATCATGTCGCCGACCAGCAAGGGTCTCTCAATGAAATGTGGCGAGTGTTGGCGCCGGGTGGCCGGATCGTCATTGAAGAACCGGATATTGCAAATTTTTCCGTCAAGCTGATTGCCCTAGGTGAGAAGCTGCTTTTCATGCGCAGTCATTTTGTCAATCCTGACGTGATTGCCGGAATGGGGGGGTTCGATGACCTGGCACAAGTGAAAATTATACGAAAACAGGGCATAGCATGGGTTATAATTGCCAAGCAAACTTAATTGCGAGCAAACCGTTCGAGTTCATAGGAGAGATTAATGGCTGACGTGAATGTTCAAGAAGTTATGAAGGAAATTCCCAACCACTTCAACCAGGAAAAAGCCAAAGGGATTACGGGTGTGGTTCAATGCACATTCTCGGGAGATCAGGCTTCCGATTGGGTGATCCGGATTAAGGATCAAACTTGCACCGTCGAGGAAGGGAAGACGGATGACCCGAACCTGACCATTAAAGCGGATGCTCAGGACGGAGTCAATGTTCTCACAGGTCAATTGGATGCCATGCGTGCTTATATGCTTGGAAAGATCAAGGTCTTTGGTGACCTTTCCCTTGGGATGAAATTGACGAATTTATTTGATAAATGATTTTAATTTCTTAAGCAAAAAAGGCATTGGATCATTCCAATGCCTTTTTTATTTCAAATTGAGCAAATGTCTAGAAAAGTCCCCAGTCATCCGCCAAACCCTCTTCCATCATGGTCGGATCCCAGGTTTCACGACCATAGTTGATCTTGGTCGGCATTTCCAGGATGTCTTCAGCTTTTTTGCGGGTGGTTTCCATCATTGAAGGACCATAAGGGCAGAATGGCGTTGTCAGGATCATTGTGATCACGGCGTGATCGTCTTTAATCTCGACATTCCGGATTAACCCAAGCTGAATAATGTTCAGCCCAAGTTCCGGATCAACAATCTCCTGCATGGCTTCTTCCAGCGAATCAACCTTGTCAGGATCCGTGTTTTCGATATCCCAAACCGGAATGTTCAGCGGTCTCTCGTCCGACATCTTAGGCTTCTCCCTTGGCTGCGGGTATGCGATAAGTACATCGATCTGCACCTTCAAGGATGCAGGATTGGACCTCAATCGGATCGGTAAAAAAAGAATCGATCAGGGTATAGTCGAGAGCACAGATCTCCGGATGATCAAGACCGATGCGTAAATAAGGGCAGGATAATGATACCAGCGTGTAAGAATCCTCATTCTTCTTCCATTCGACGATGAAGCCCTCTTTGGTCAACAGTGCTTCCAGAGTCTTCAAGCGCTCCTCCGTTGGTTGACCGTCCAGAGACCCAGTATATTTCGCAGCCAAATTCGCGCCGATTTCAGCAAAGATCTGTTTTAATTGATCAACGCTGAATTTTTCCTCCATCGTATCGAGAAGACGCTGGGTGAGGTTTAGGTAACTGCTGGGGAATTCCTCCACACCTTTATCGGTCAGAGAATAGATCAGACGCGGGCGCCCCACACCATGACGTTCCTCAGAAGACTTCACCAGATCTTCAGCTTCCAGGGCGGTCAGGTGGTGGCGGATGGAAATCCCGTTGATCCCAACCGCTTCCGCGAGGTCGTTGATGGTTGAACCGGGGAAGGCGAGTATGGTTCGCAGGATCTTTTCACGTGTGCTTTTCATAAGACAATCCTTATTAATACCGACTGATTTACTCCAATTTGTTTGTGATTTTTAACCGCATGATTTAATTTTGTCAATATATATGATTTTTATACTAAAAAATTAATTTGTGCTGATTCTGTTTAAAATAAAAGCAAGATACCCCGAAAGGGTATCTTGCCTGGATTGTTGTTAATCCTTATTTATTTTTTAGTGATTGAGCGAATTGCATGATCGTTGATGCAACAATGGAACCGGATTGAGACCGGTGAGCGGTCTGACCCATCGGGCTGGCTGCCATAAGGGCATCCATCATAGCGGTGCCGTTGCTCTCTCCACCTTGTTTGGATTGGTAAAAAGCCATTCCTGCCCGGAAGAGGTCGTCCAGGCCAAGGCTGTTATCTGCTTCGGCGTTATTCTGGTTGCCTGTCAGACCTGAAAGCAGGGAGCCAAGCATATTACCGCTGTCCTGACCGGTCTCATTGGCTTGAGAAGTCTGGTTTTGTTGTTTTACGTTCATCAGGCTTTGCACAAGGGTTCCAATGTTATCGACGTTCAGGTCAGTGCCTTTAAAATTCGCGGCTGCATTTGCCAGACCTTCAGCGTAAAGCTTGCCAGAACCGCTGGTCGCTTCTTTTTCGACGACTTTGCTGGCGTAGGCTAATTGATCGGCAACGGGTTTGCCGGTTTTCTTAGCGACAGCGGATTGGATCAGATCGAAGATCTGAACCATATGATCGCCATGGTCGTGGTTATAACCATCAGCTTCGTTTAAATCGTTCTGCTGTGAAGAAAGAGCGGAGGTAACTGATTGAAAAATATTTGCAAGATCGATTTGTCCGGCCATTTCAGTCCTTTAAATCCTCCGGTAATTCCGGAATTTCAAGTTTCATACCCATGCGAATATTCTTCTCACTGCCATTCAGAACCTCTTTGTTATGCTCCAGAAGATATTTCCAGTAGGGGGGCGTCGCGTGTTTGTAATATTTCAATGCGACATGGCTCAAGGTTTGGTTGTTGGATTCAACGGTATGGACTGTAATGATCGCTGGCTTCTTTGATGCCATTTCATTCTTTATTTTGTCCATTTTGCTGACGCCGCGGTTTGGATCACTTTTCATTTTCATTTTGAGTTTTGCCTCCAATTCTGCAATTCTTTTCTCAGCTAGTTTGACTTTCGCTTCTGAGTCAGTGTTATCTTTGGTTACTTCCGCCGTTCGATCAATGAGTTTGGAAACTGTTTTCTTAGCTTGCTCAGCTTCTTTTTTGGCCTTTGCCAATTCGGCTTCAAGCTCCGCGATGGTTTCTTTTTCATCTTTCGATGAAAATGCATTCATGGCTTTTTTGAATATTCCGTCTTTCTTATCGTCTGCTGTCATCATCTCTCCTTTAGATTAAGATTATATGGATATTATTAGTATACTATTATTCTAACATTCCTCTATTGAAAAAAATGTTAATAAATCGAAAGAGAGGGTTTTTTAAGATGGATAATTGAGCGTGTAATCTATTATAATAATATCAGGTCGTACTTATGTTTTAGGGAAGAGACCTGTACTTCAATCATTTTTTAGTATAAGGAGATAAATCATGAAATTAAGTGCACCGAAGAAATGGGTTTGGTACGTTTCATTGTTCCTGGGTTTGGTCGCCCTCTTATTCCAGGTCGTCAAAGTGCCCGTTATCAGCGATCGTTCATTCTGGATCGTGGCGATCGGTTGGTTGCTTCTGATCCTGGCAACCCTGCTCAAGGGCTTCTAACACATCATCGAAAAAATCCTGAGACCCCATGCCAATTGCGCATGGGGCTCTTTTTTTTCCCTTTCCTTTGTCTATAAATCTTACAGTTTTTCGAAAAGAAATTCTAAAAAAAATTTTAACCATCAATAATTTATTAGATTTTTATACTAAATATTGACACTTAAATTTGCGCATGCTATAATTCTGAGGATTAATAAAATTGCGATAATTATGATAAGATAAGGCTAGATAGACTTATCCGTTGAGGAGCATAAATGTCAGAACTGACGATCAAGAACCTGCATGTCTCCATCGAAGGCAAACAAATCATTAAAGGATTAAACCTTACCGTGAAACAAGGTGAAGTGCATGCCATCATGGGGCCTAACGGGACGGGAAAATCCACGCTGGCTTACACCGTAATGGGACATCCTAACTACGAGGTCACAAAAGGGGATATCCTGATTGATGGCAAGAGTGTTTTGGAAATGGCCGCAGATGAACGGTCTCGCGCCGGTCTTTTCCTTGCCTTTCAATATCCGGTCTCGATCCCCGGCGTAACGGTCGCAAACTTCCTTCGCACGGCGATCAATGCCCGTCGTCGCCATGCCAATCCACCTCAAGATGACATTTCGGTTCTGGAATTCCGCAAGTTATTGAAATCTAAAATGGACCTTCTGGAAATGGATTATGCCTTTGGTGGACGTTATCTAAATGAAGGATTTTCGGGCGGTGAGAAGAAACGCACCGAAGTCTTACAACTCGCCGTTTTAGAACCGGCTTTCGCCATCTTGGACGAAACAGACTCCGGACTTGATATCGACGCGATCCGGATTGTTTCAGAAGGCGTCAATGCCATTAAGGGACCTGAGATGGGTGTGGTCGTCATCACACACTACCAGCGGATCCTGAACTATATTAAACCGGATTTTGTGCATGTGATGTTTGACGGCCGAATTGTTGAATCCGGCGGCGAAGACCTGGCATTGCAGTTGGAAAACAATGGTTACGACTGGGTTCGTGAAAAATACGGTCAACCGGAAGCGGCATAAATTCAAAATTTAATGGAGGTCTTCCATGGCTAAAGGCCCGGAGACTGATTTTTTAGACAATATAAACGATTATCAATACGGTTTCAGCGATCCGGAAACATTTGTATTTCGGAGCCGAAAAGGCCTGAACGAAGATGTCGTCCGGGAAATTTCGGCGATGAAAGGCGAACCGGAGTGGATGCTTGAGTTCCGGCTGAAGGCCTTGAAACATTTCCAATCCCGCCCAATTCCCACCTGGGGAGCGGATTTGAGCGATCTGAACCTGGATGAGATCTATTACTACGTCAAACCGACCGATATAGAAGGCCGCAGTTGGGATGATGTCCCCGAGACGATTAAGAGTACCTTCGATAAATTAGGTATTCCTGAAGCGGAACAAAAATATCTTGCCGGTGTTGGCGCGCAGTACGATTCGGAGATGATCTACCACAACGTCCAGGAAGAGCTGGAAAAACAGGGCGTGATCTTCATGTCCATTGAAGATGGCTTGCGGAAACATCCGGATCTTTTCAGGGAATATTTCTCAACTGTCATACCGATTGAAGACAATAAATTTGCTGCGCTAAACAGTGCGGTTTGGTCCGGTGGTTCGTTCGTTTACATTCCGAAGGGCGTGAATGTCCAGCTGCCGCTGCAGGCGTACTTCCGCTTGAATGTCGCCAGTATCGGGCAGTTCGAACGCTCATTGATCATCGCGGATGAAGGCTCCCAGGTGCATTATGTTGAAGGCTGTACCGCACCGCTCTATTCCACCAACTCATTCCACTCCGGTGTGATCGAGATTGTCGTGAAGAAGAATGCCCGCGTGCGTTATACCACTATCCAAAACTGGTCCAGCAATGTCTACAACCTGGTTACACAGCGTGCGATGGTGTATGAAAATGGGACGATGGAGTGGGTGGACGCCAACCTTGGCTCGAAGACCACAATGAAATATCCCTCCTGTTACCTGATGGAACCCGGTGCACATGGCGAGATCCTCTCGGTTGCGTTTGCCGGACCCGGGCAGCACCAGGATGCCGGCGGCAAAGCACTGCACTTCGCACCGAATACGTCCAGCAAGATCACATCTAAATCCATCAGCCGAGGCAACGGCCGCAGTTCCTACCGCGGTCTGCTGAAGATCTTCCCGGAAGCGGAAGGTTCCAAATCCAACGTGGTATGCGATGCCCTGCTCCTGAACCATGATTCACGCACCGACACCTATCCCTATATCGAAGTGGACGCTGAAGACGTGACCCTGGGCCATGAAGCGACGGTATCCAAGGTGGGCGAAGAGCAGCTCTTCTACCTGATGAGCCGCGGGATGACCCAAGAAGAGGCCACCACGATGGTTGTCTCCGGTTTCATCGAGCCGCTCGTCAAAGAACTTCCGATGGAATATGCCGTTGAAATGAATCGCCTGATCCAATTGCAGATGATTGGGTCGGTTGGCTAAGGCACGAAAAAGAAAGAAAACGAATGTCCAAAGCACCGAAGATCGTTACGCACCGAAAGCACAGTCAGTCCCAGACAAGCCTGGCTGATTTCCATTTTATGTCGGACCAATTACCTAATCCATCCGACGAGCGTCTGAGGAAATATCATCGTGACGCCTGGGAGATTTATCAGACGTTGCCGTTCCCGACCCTGAGGGATGAACCCTGGCGGCGGACGGACATCCGAGCGCTGAATACCGAGAAATTTGTCCTGCCCGGTTCAATCAACAAAGTGCCTCAGCCACCTTCCAGATTGCTCGATCCGATCACAACCGGGTCCGAACGGTCGGGACAACTGGTTTCCGGGATGACGACCCATCAGCGCTGGCTGGATGAATCCCTGGAAGAACAGGGTGTCGTGTTCATGGATTTCAAATCCGCCGAGGCGCAGCAGCCGGAATTGCTGAACCGTTTGCTCGGTCAGATCGTTTCTCCTTCAGAAGATAAATTCACCGCTCTGGCAGCCGCGATGGCTGAAGACGGGGTCGTGCTTTATGTTCCGAAAAATGTGATCATAGACCAGCCGCTGCACAGCCTTTATTGGGGTGCAGGTGAGGAACTGGCTTTCTTTAATCACCTGATCGTTTGGCTTGAAGAAGGCGCCCAGGTGACCTTTGTACACGAATCATCTTCGCCGAATGGCGATCCTGATAAACAGGTCCTGCATGACGGGATTGTGGAGATCCATGTTGGTCGTAATGCCCGTCTGAACTTCGTGGAACTGCAATCCTGGGGTGATAACGTATGGTCTTTCACGCGGGAACGCGCTCAGGTGTTAGCGGAAGGCAACCTGGAATGGATCTTCGGCGCGATGGGAACACATCTGACCAAGAACTTTTCCGATATTGACCTGATTGAATCGGGCTCCTTTGGGCGGATGTCCGGCTTTTATTTCACCAGCGGTGATCAGCATCTCGACCATGACACCCAGCAGAACCATCTGGCGACCAATACGACCAGCGATTTGCTGTATAAAGGTGCTTTGATGGATCACAGCCGTTCGGTCTGGCAGGGGATGATCTATGTGGCTCCTGGTGCAATCGGGACGGATGGTTACCAGGCGAACCGTAACCTGATCCTATCCAAAGGGGCGCGAGCCGATTCGATCCCCGGCCTGGAGATCCTGGCGGATGACGTGCGCTGCACGCACGGTGCAACGGTCGGTAAGATCGACGAAAGCCTGCTTTTCTATCTGGAAAGCCGGGGCATCCCGCGCAAGGACGCCGAACAGTTGATCGTCCTGGGATTCTTTGCCCCGATCATGGAGCGGATCCCATTTGAAGGGGTCAGAGACCGTTTCACGGACGCGATCCAGGAAAAAATGGGCAGTCGTTAGGACCAAAATTCACGCTAGTAATAGAAAATTTACACCTAATCTGCTACAATAGGTAAATTGAACATTGTAGGTATTTCTTTATTTTATTTAAGTATTCAGGAGGATGAATGGCAAGATCTCCATTTATGAGACCACCCGAAGAGGACAGCAGTTATCAGGTGGGGGATGCCGTTGAAGTTTTTTGCGATCACGAAAAGAACGGCGATCGCATCCGTGATTGGGTTAAAGGTATCGTTGTCCAGGTGGATGAAAAAATGGTTGCGGTGCAATTCCGTACAAATGTGTACCTGACCGACGGTTGGATGGTGCCAGATCATATTCTCTGGTTTCCATTCAACTCAAGCATGATTCAGCACGCCAAAAAGGATTCAGCCCGTCCGACAGGCTATCAATCCAATTAATCAAAGCAGAATTCTATTCAAGCGAATGGCGGTCAATTTTCCCTGACCGCCATTTTTATCATCGGAGAGAAAATGGCATCTTTAACATATTATCCTATATGTACGGTGGATGACCTTCCACCTGGCGAACGATTATTTATTGAATTGGATGACGAAGCCGTGGTGATCTTCAACATCGCCGGTGATTTCTACGCCATTGCGGATGTCTGCACGCATGATATGGGTCCGCTGGGCGAAGGGGAAGTAGAGGATCATCAGGTCATCTGCCCGCGCCATGGGGCAAGGTTCGACATTCGCACCGGCGAAGTTTTGACCTTACCAGCCGTCAAAGGGGTGGCGTCATATCCAGTACGGGTGAAAGATGGCATGGTCGAGATCGGTGTTGAAGAGTAAATTTCTAATAATATCGGGGAATTTTAACAAATTAACTAATAATTATTTTGAAAAACGTACTTTAAATCGTAAGGGCGAGGCATGCCTCGCCCTAATTTATATCGTAAAAAAACAGGACTAATTCCCAAATTCCCCAACGATCCTAAGGATATCAAACCCTTCTGCAAATGGCCGTTCAGCTAACGCCCCATGTCTGATCGCGGTGGCATAGAGGATGTTGTTGTCAAAATAATACCTGTCATTATAGGTTTTATACGCGTTTAACGCTTCAATCTTTGTATTAACGCTTTCTTCAGAAACCTCTACGAGGAAATGGGGGAAGAAGCCATAGCTTGAACGCAGGACGTCGAAACCAAGGAGGGTGGTCCCACGGAAGGCACGCAGCGCCTCTTCGGTGACGGTTTTATGGTCCTGGTGGATGTCCTGGGCGGTATGCACAAATACCACCTCCGGATGAAATTTCTTCTTCAACCCGATGATGGCTTCCAGAATATCCTGTCGTGAGGACTGGAACCGTCGGGTTGTGAATTGGAATAGGATGTCATTTTCAGGTTTGACACCTAATATCGCCATGCTTTGCCGGTGTTCATTCACCAAACTCGGAAGATCAGGGTTTTCCTGATTGTCGGAGAGTGTGACACAAACAACGTTGGTTTTGCCGGAAATTTCTGCGATCAGTGCGCCGCAGCCCAGTTCAATATCGTCGGGATGTGCGCCGATGCAGAGAACAGTCTCTCCGAAGAATGTCATGTTATGGTTCATAACCACCTACTTTGTTGCCAGGATGCCGCCAACCACTTTGGTCATCACGAGTTCACCGTCCCGCTCGAACCACTTTTGGGCAACCTTGGTGATCTTTTCCATGACCTTTTCAAAATCATCTTTGGTTTGGAAGAAGTCATTCCAGAGCTTACGGTCTTCTGAGAGAGAGGCTCGAGTATAGGCAATGAAGGGTTCTACGGCAGGGAAGGTGAGAGGATTATTCGAAAATCAGGACTTCCGTTTGGGAGAAAGTCTTCTCCACGCTGCCCAGAATACCAGAGGCGTAACGGGAGCTGCCAGGCATTGGTGGGATTTCCTTACCGGTTGCTTCTTTGATGATCTCATAGAACATTTGCTTATTTTCCGGCATCGGACCTGTGGTGAATAATTTTCCGCCCGGTTTCAGTACCCGGTGCATTTCTTTGATGGTGAAAGGGATATCCTCGGCATAATAAATCGCGAACGAACAGGAGACCAGATCGAAAGTGTTGTCCTCAAAGGGGAAAGGCTCATTGAAATTTAAGGTCTGGAAGGTGACCTTGTTGCCCAGTTTCTGATTCTCTTCCTCAGCCTTCGCGAGCAACTCCTCAGAGACGTCACCCCCGGTGATCTCCGCTTTACCATCCAGATGCGCCAGGTAGGAGAAACACTGCTTACCTGCGCCGCAGCCCACGTCCAGAATGACCATACCTTTTTCGAGAGGCAGAACGTCCAACATCCATTTATCGATGTCGCGTGAACCGTAAGTATCGTGAATATTGATCCGGGTGAGTAAGTCGTTTGAGGTTTCCTGGTAATTAATTTTCATTTATGACCTTTATTTACTAGTTAAATAATCGCTGATAAGTATAGTAGGAAATCGCCGGAACGGTCAAGCGTTAACAAATCCTGGGAAGGATCTCTCCCGCGAGCATATCGAGTATTCGAGTCGTACCGAACGGCGTTTTAAGCAGAACCTGTTCCGGGTCATCCGAAAATACAGTGCCGATGCGCGTAGCCATTGTTCCATAGAGGTTATTATGCAGGATTTCTAGCGCTTCTGAAGCCCTTTCTTCGGGCAGGATCACAATTACCTTGCCTTCATTCGCCAAATAAAGCGGGTCAAATCCCAGCATTTCACAGGCGGTAAGGACATCAGCTTTGATCGGAATGGATTCCTCTTCAAGGCGAATGCTGACCTGGCTCTGACAGGCAATTTCTTTTAATGTCGTTGCCAGGCCGCCTCGAGTGGGGTCCCGCAGAACATGCACTTCCGGAATGGCTGTTAACAAGGATTCGATCATATGATTCAAAGGCGCCACGTCCGAGTGGATGTCCGAATTCAAAACCCAAATCGCCGCGTGCCTGCAGGACAGCGATCCCATGATCTCCGAGACTGCCGGAGATCAACACAGCGTCGCCAGGTTGCGCGAGTTGGCCGCCCAGGTCTCGTCCGGTGGGGATCATCCCAAAACCGGCCGTATTGATGAAGATGCCGTCCGCTTTTCCCTTTTCGACGACCTTTGTATCCCCTGCCACGATCTCGACGCCAGATTCTTCACATGCTGAAGCCATCGATTCGATGATTCGAGTAAGGGTTTCCATCGAAAGCCCTTCTTCGAGGATGAAACCGGCGGTCAGGAATGCCGGCCTGGCACCCAACATCGCCACATCATTGACCGTACCGCAGATTGCCAGCCGACCGATGTCGCCTCCCGGGAAGAACAGTGGTGAAACGACGTGTGAATCGGTTGAAACAGCGAGTTGACCATCCTGGCCGATCAATCCAATCCGGGAGGAGTCATTGCCTTGTTCCAGGTAGGCATTGCCCAGGCGGGATTGGAAAATATTACGGATCAGATCACGCGTCATCGCGCCACCGCTGCCGTGTCCGATCACGACCGTATCCGTGTGGTGATGAGGTACCGGGCAGACCGGTCCCTGCATGTTGATGGGCGAAAATGCATCTTTTTCGGTCATGTTCTATTCCTGCCATATCGGTAATACGCCGCACAGGCGCCTTCCGAGGAGACCATCGGCGCGCCTAAGGGTGTTTGCGGTGTGCATAACGTACCAAACGCGGGGCATTCGGAAGGTTTCTTGACACCTTGCAGAACCTGTCCCGCAATGCAGATCTTCGATTCTTCTGTTTGGATGTCGCCGACATTAAAACGTCTGGATGCATCGAACAATCGATAATTTTCACGTAAGCCATAACCACTCTGTGGGATTGTCCCGATTCCGCGCCAGTTACGATCGACGGGTTCAAATACTTTTCGGATCATTTCCTGTGCAATCTGGTTGCCTTCGTAAGTGACCACTCGCGGGTAGGCATTCTCAACGGCCACCCGACCTTCTTCCAGCATTTGCACGGTCTGCAAAATGCCATTCAGGAGATCCAACGGTTCAAAACCGGTCACAGCCATTGGAGTTTGATATTGTTCCGCAATAGGCGGATATTCCCAATATCCCATCACGGCGCAGACATGCCCGGCAGCCAGGAAGCCCTGGATGCGATTACTCGGGCTGGAAAGAATGGCATGCATTGCCGGCGGCACAAGCACGTTAGCGGGCAATACTGAGAAGTTGGTTAATCCCTGTTTTTCAGCCTGCAGAACTGCCATGGCATTGGGAGGTGCGGTTGTCTCAAATCCGATTGCGAAGAAGACGACCTCTTTATCGGGATTTTCGGCTGCGATCTTGACGGCGTCCATGGGGGAATAGACCACTCGGACCTGACCACCTCCGGCGCGGACGGAGAAGAGGTCGCTTTTTGACCCGGGCACCCGCAGCATATCACCAAAGGAGGTGAAGATCACCTCGGGCTGTTGGGCGATTTGCAGCGCCTGGTCGATCAATTCAAGCGATGTGACGCAGACCGGACAACCCGGTCCGTGCACCAACTCGATTTCGGATGGCAGCACCTGGTCCAGGCCATACTGCATGATGGCATGAGTCTGCCCACCGCAAATTTCCATCAACGTCCAGGGCTGGGTAACGGTCTGTCGAATCTCTTGCAGGACCGTCTTGACCAGCTTGGCATTGCGGAATCCCGCTAGGAAATCGGGAAGTTTGGATTCAGTCACTATCTGTCTGTTCTTCGAGATCGGCTAATTCCGACATTTGTTGAAGGATGTCCAGGGTTTCCTGGGCTTCTTCCTCGCTGAGCAGGTTCAAAGCAAAACCGGCATGGACAATGGTCCAATCACCCGGCTTGGCATCCGGGATGACTTCAATGCACGCTTCACGGCTAACGCCGCCGAAATCGATTTTAGCCATCTTGGTGCCGTGATTGTCATAAATGGAAATGATTTTTCCAGGGATTCCCAAACACATAACATACTCCTTATTGATGTAAATACCGGAAAGCGGCGATCATCGCTTGTCCGAGGGCGACACAGCCATCGTTGGGCGGTGTCTGCCTATGGATCAGGGGAGTGAATCCGTTTTCCCGTAACAGGTTGACCGTCAATTCCAGCAGGCGGAGGTTCTGCCAAACGCCTCCGGAAAGCGCGACCTGATCGATATTGAACTGGTCCCGTATTTGATTTGCCATGTCGAGTGCGAGTCTGGCAACGGTGTTGTGGAATTTTGCGGAAATCACGGGAATTGAAACTTTTTCCGCCAGCTCTGCGACAATGGCTTCCACTGTGGGGCCGAGGTCAATTTCCTGATCTTCAACCTTCCACGAATAGTACCCCAATTCATTCTTATCAGCCAACGCTTCCAGTTCAATCGCTGCCTGGGCTTCATAGGATACTTCTTCGCAGACGCCGACCAGGGCGGAGATGCCGTCGAAAAGCCGGCCCATCGAGGAGGTCATTGGGGTGTTGAGACCCCTTTCCAATTGATTCCGGAGAGCTTCTAATTCTATTTCCGTCAAGGCTTGCACCGGCGGTAGGGACTTCTCCCAGGCGATGCCGTTTTGCCAGAGTAAGGCCAGCGCCATCCGTGCCGGTCTGCGGATAGCGGCCTCACTGCCGGGCAGCGGCATCGGCTTGAGGTGGAATACGCGAGTGAACGCTTCGCAGTTCCCAACCAATACTTCGCCACCCCAGATCGTTCCATCCAATCCATATCCCGTTCCATCAAAGATCAATCCAGCAGTTGTCTCATCCGGATTAATATGATTTTCAGTCATGGCTGCAGCCAGGTGAGCATGGTGATGCTGGATGGGGATCACCGGTAAGTTTTCAGATGCAGCCCGTTCCAGTGCATATTGGGTTGTGAGATAGTCAGGGTGCATGTCGTAGGCAATCACCTCAGGTGTGATGCGGAACAACCCTTCATAATGTTTCACCGCTTTTGTAAAATCCTGATAGGTCTCCCAATTTTCCATCTCACCGATGTAATGGCTGAGGAAAGCATATTTGTCGCGGGTCAGGCAGAAGGTGTTCTTCATCTGTGGGCCGACAGCCAGCACCTGTGGGACGGGTTCGTCCAGCCGAATTGGGTTCGGCGCGTAACCTCGCGCTCGCCGGATGGGATAAGGTTTGCCGTCGAAAACAGCAAACACCGAATCGTCGATCCGCATATGGATGGGGCGGTCGTGGAGCAGGAAGGCATCCGCGATGCCGTTGAGATGCTCCCTGGCGATCTGATTGTCTCGGATGATGGGTTCCTCAGAGAGGTTCCCGCTGGTCATCACCAAAGCCTGCGGATAACCTTCTTCCGGCTCAAGCAGGAGCAGGTGCAGCGGGGTATATGGCAGCATGAACCCAAGCCGGGATTGTCCGGGCGCTATATTTTCAGCCAGGTTCGTATTCGCAATTTTTGGGAGTAGCACGATCGGCGCCTGAGGGCTTTGCAGCAGGTCTGATGCCGCCTGATCAACCTGAACATATTTTTCGACCGTTTCCAGATCAAAAGCCATCAAGGCCAGGGGCTTGTCGGGACGATGCTTGCGCTCACGCAGCCGTGCTACGGCTTCAGGATTGGTCGCGTCGCAGGCCAGGTGGAAACCGCCTAACCCTTTGACAGCCAGGATTTTTCCATCGGCAAGCAACCGCCTTGCATCCTGAATGGCGTCGTCTTTTTCAGCCAGACGATTTCCCGACGAATCCTCCAGCCAAACCTGCGGTCCACAGGCAGGACAGGCGACAGGTTGGGCATGGAACCTGCGGTCTCGCGGGTCTTCATATTCCTCAAGACAATCCGGGCACATCTTGAATCCGGCCATGGTTGTCTTGGGCCGGTCGTAAGGTATCTCTTTGATGATGGTGAAACGGGGACCGCAGTTGGTGCAGTTGATGAAGGGGTAGCGATAGCGTCGATCAGCCGGATCGAAAAGTTCGGTTTTGCATTGATCGCAGATGGCGACATCCGGCGAGACGGGGATAAAATCGGTCGCTTTGTCCTGGCTTGGGACGATCGTGAAATCCGAGAATTCCTGAAATTCAATGACCTCGGTTTCGACTGAATTGATTTGCGCTAAAGGTGGCGCACTGAGCGGGATGGCTTCGGAGAAAGCCGTCAGATCGTTTTCAGTCCCACTGACCTCGATATCCACGCCGCTGGCGGAATTGCAGACCCAGCCGGTCAGGTTGTGGTCCAGCGCCAGGTTATAGATGAACGGCCGGAATCCAACCCCCTGTACAATGCCGTTAATATGAATATGGCGGCTGCTGGAGGACATCGTTAGTCGTTTATTTCTGGGCGATCCGATTCTTCAACCAGGTTAGCCAGGCGTCCAATCCCCTCACCGGTTTTACAGGAAACCGCAAAGGTTTCCAGACCGGGGTTGAGCATCTCGACACCCTGCTTGAAATAGTCCATATTGAAATCAATATAGGGCAGGAGATCGGTTTTGTTGATGATCAGGACGTCCAGACCACGGTAAATATTCGGATATTTGTAGGGTTTATCATCCCCTTCGGGGATGCTGGCGATCAGCACGTTGCTGTGTGTACCGAGTTTGAAAGCGGCCGGGCAGATCAGGTTGCCGACATTTTCCACAATCACCAGGTCAAGGGCAGTCAGGTCCAACTGGTCGAGCGCGTTTTCGACCATGACCGCATCAAGGTGGCAATCACCGCCGGTATTGATTTGGACGGCTGGCATCCCGGCAGCATTGATCTTATCCGCGTCGATGGTGACCGGCGCTGTATCGCCTTCGATCACACCCATCTGAACATCGTCGGACAGCAGACCATCTAATCGTTTTCAAAATGAAGCTGGTCTTACCGGCGCCCGGCGATGCCATCAGGTTGATGGCATAAACGCCTGCGTCATCAAAACGCTGTCGGTTGGCGTTTGCCAGACGGTCATTGGCGTCCAGGATCTTTTCAACAATTTTTATTTTCTGTTCGGCCATTTATTATCTCTGAATCTCTATGCTTTCTAGGTTGAATTCATCGCCTGAAACCACCCTTATCCGTGGGCTCTGGCAATTCGGGCAGGGGATCAGGTCATCGTCGAGGGTGTAATGTGTATCGCATTCCAGGCAAACCAGTTCCGCCGGCAGCCGTTTGAAATGTAATGTCGCACCTTCACAAAGGGTATCTTTACTGATCACATCCCAATAGAACTGAATCGAATCATCCACAATGCTGGAAAGCTTCCCAATCACCAGATAGATATCGGTGACTTTCTTCGCCCCTGCTTTTTCTGCATGCTTGCAGGCGATATCAAGCACGCTTTCTGTGACGGATAGTTCGTGCATCGGCTAATTATAGTACTTTTACGATAAGAATTATAGTTTTAGGGGTCACTCACCCTGACAGGTAAGCAATTCCAGCAGGTGCAGACGGTGGGTCAGGAACCGTGAGGCAACGACATTTGCAAGCCGCCGCATGATCACGAATCCGAGGTCGCAATCCGACTCGCAGAGCTCCATCAAAGAGTCCGCATCAAAAGCCAATAAGGTTGTTAACGCCAGTACGCGGGCGGTGCTGGTTTTCTGCCGGACAACCGGCGTCATACTTGACCAGCCGATCACATCCAGCGACTTCAGCAGTAAAAATGGGGAGCAGACCTCGACCGGGGATGAGGCTTTCCAGCAGGACCTTTCCTTCCAAAACAATATACAGGAATGGATGCTGCTCACCTTCACTGAAGATCACTTCGCCATTTTCATATAATCGGACGTCCGAGACGCTCGCCAAACGCTGAATACTGGCAGGATTTAGTTCCAGAAACCAGGGGATTGATTTTATTGTGGTTGTAATATCTGCCTGATTGAGCATCTAAACCCTTAATGTGTGGTGATTTCTTGCTGAGTAATAGCAGCTTAAAAATACTTCTGAATGGAAAAAATTGACATTGTATTATGTCATCAGGCCCGAGTGACAACAGTCACGCAAGGAATCAGGCGTTGATCCATTCCCAAATTCGTTCGCTGGCCTGGTCTGCCAATTTTTCTGTCTCAGGGCTTAATTCACGCTCAAATTGGAAATGATATCCCCGCACCGAGACAAGAATGGCTGTTGGTTGGTGTTCATAGATGGTCGCAGCGATGGAGAGTACCGTCCGGGGTGACATGTGGTGGGTCAGGGGTGATTTCTCATATTCCGGTGATATTTCCTGCCAGGAAATTGGGTCCGGGATGTCAGACGTATGCGCATCAACAAAACAAACCCGATCATAGTGCGAAACGGTCTCCGCCAGTTCGGGGTAGATCTGGAGAATGAACATCAGGTCAGCTTTTTCGGAGAAGACCTCAAACATCTCTCCGGGATCATCCGACACTTTTTCTCCCAGCCTTAATGCCAGATTGCGGAGGATATGCCAGCCAGCGCCATCATCCTGACGGTCTGCATTTCCATAGCCGATGATGAGCGTTTTTGGTTGCACTTAAAACACTCCAGGTTCTACTCGTTAGGGAAGAATCACTCCCCTCTCTCCAGGTGGAAAGAGGGGTTGTTATTGTCATATATCGATTGGTTTTAGTCTCGACGCAGGGTTTGAGTGACATCGCCCTTGGCGTCGTAGACGTCGATATTGATCGGCATCTGACCGATGGCATGGGTCGAGCAGGAAAGGCAGGGGTCATAAGCACGGATCGCAGCTTCGACCCGGTTCAGCATACCTTCCTGGACATCGGGGCCCTTAACGTAGGTCTTGGCGACAGAATCAACCGCTTCACTCATTGCCCAGTTGTTATGGCCGGTTGAGACGATCAGGTTGACCTTTTCAAGCTGCCCGTTGGGTTTGGCCCAATAATGATGCAGCAGAGTGCCGCGGTGGGCTTCAATCACGCCGACGCCTTCACCTTTGAAGTCGTGTTTCGTGTTGAGAATGTCTTTACCCAACAGGTCAGGATCTTCCAATAGTTCCCGGGCACGTTCGATGGCGAAGACGGTCTCGATCAGGCGAGCGTAGTGATAGTACAGCGTCTGGGGTACGGGCTTGCCGTCATTGATCTGTTTGTAGAGCTCGAATTCAGCCTGTGCCAGTGGGGTATCAATATGGTTGACAGCGTTCAGCCTGCCAAGCGGGCCGACGCGGTATACGCCATCCGGCCAGCCCATCTTCTTATAATACGGGAACTTGAGATAGGACCAGTTTTCGACGTGTTCGGCAATGATATCCAGGTAGTTCTGAGCGCTGAAGCACTCGAGTTCCTTGCCGTCTTTATCCACCAGGCGGATATTGCCATCATAGAGTTCAAGACCGTTTTCGGGAGTCACCAGGCCGAAATAGCCGGTGTCGAATACGGCGAACTTCTCGATATCCTCAATATTGGCATCCGCCCAATCTTTGATGATTTTGATGCCGATTTGAGTCGTTTCCAATGCCTGGTCGATCCCGGCCAGCATGTGGTCGCGTTTCTCTGCGGTCAATGCACGGTTGACGCCGCCTGGCACTGCGAAATTGGGGTGGATGCGGCGGCCGCCGACCTGGTAGATGATATCCTGTCCGAATTTACGCAGTTCAACAGCGCGTACAGTGAGTTCGGGGTCGGCATCGATCAGGCCAACCACGTTTCGGATGGCGGGATCGGCGTCGAAACCGAGGATCAGGTCCGGCCCGGCCAATTCGAAGAAGTGCATGCCGTGGCTTTGGATGATCTGGCCCATGTGCATCAGTTCACGCAGCACGGTCGCTGGTCTGGGTGGCGCAGCGCCCATCAGGATGTCGCCAGCCTTGGCGGAAGCCAGGTGATGACTTACCGGGCAAATCCCGCAAATGCGAGGCGTGATCTGAGGCATCTCGAAGAACATTCGCCCTTCGCAGAATTTCTCAAATCCGCGGAATTCGTTCACATGGAAATAAGCGTGATCGACGGAACCCTCATCGTTCATATGGATGGTCACTTTCGCATGACCTTCGATTCGGGTTACGGGTTCAATTGTGATCTTTTCTGCAACCATTATTTACTCCTCCTACTGCCAATTCAGTTTATCATCTTTTATTTCCGGGATCCGACCTTGCGCCAGTTCCGCCAGGGCATAAAAGATGGTGTCTGCGTCAGGTGGGCAGCCGGGGATATATACGTCCACCGGGACAACTTCGTTGACTGCACGTACCCGGGTCATTTTAGCCAGTTCGGGATCGGAGGGGATCATCCCTTCCGAATCATTGCTCTCAGCGTCGACATAAGCTCGCTGGAGGGCCGCTTCTGCACCACAGAAGTTCCGCATGGCCGGTACGCCGCCGAAGACCGCACAGTCGCCGATGGCGACCAGGATCTTGCAGCGTTCCCGCATCCGTTTGGCGACTTCCTCATTATAGGTGTTGTTGACGCCACCTTCGAGGATGCCAACAGTGACGCCGTCTATGTCAGGTTCTTTCAGGTCGGTGATCGGAGTGGCCCGTAGGTCAACCAGTTCCACCACCTGGAGAATTCGTTCGTCTATATCAAGGATCGACATGTGACAACCAGCACATCCGCACATCCAATCCGTGGCTACTTTGGGTTTTGCCATAACATTTGTCCTTTCGACTCTCAACCGATATTGGATCGCAGGTTCAGGCTTCCTGGATCGCGATGGTGGGGACACGCTCAGTCAGGCTGACTTTCCAGTCCTGATCGGGTTTGACCGACAGGGTTTCGGCGACCTTGAGCAGCGCTTCACCGGTTGTCAACACACCCTCCGGGGCATCCAGCGCCTTGGGGGCTTTTTGCAAGCGTCCGTCCAGGCTCAGGAACGTGCCGGATTGTTCCGCCCACATCGTAACGGGCAGCACCACATCCGCATTCCCGGTTATCTGGGAGCCATAAGCAGCTAATGCTACCACAAAGGGTACCTCTTCGAGTTCTTTGACCAATTTCTGGGAAGGGATTTCATCACCGAGTGCGACGAATGCAGATTTGATATCCTTGGCACTGAAAGCGGATTCAAGACTGAGTTGGGCTGCTGCCATGCTGTTGACCTCACCTTTGACGCCAACTAACGCAGCACCCAGAACATCAGCTAGTTTCAACAGCGTGTCCAGTGCGGCTTCATCGGCGTTTTCAGCGAATGTCTTCCCATAAACGATCACGGGGTTGTCCGCAGTTTTGAGTGCCTCTGCAGTTGTCTTGAGGGCGTCATCGCCTTCGCCATTTTCAACAGCTTTCAGTAATGCAGCCAGGAAACCCGCCTCTTCACCAGGCTTGAGTGCAAGGACGACTTTGGCTTTTTCGCCAAATTTGTTACCCTCTTCACCGGCAACGAATAATTTCGTTCCGTCCTGAAGCTGACGTTTCACGAAGAAACCGGCGACCTGGTGTTCATCCACCAGATCGAGTTCCAATGAAAGGACGGCGTCCGTGTCTTTGAGTACGTCCAGTGAGGATTTAAAAGGTTTACCAAGTTTATCAGCCAGAGCGGAGAGGGAAGCCGTTGCAGCGCCTTCTTCCAGACTGGTGACAACACTTGCATCCAGACTTTCGAAGATGGACTTGAATAGCGCCAAGTCCTCAACGGATAGGCGTGTTGAAGCAAGTGCAGCCAGATCTTTACCTTTGCCAAGATCGTCGGCAATGGCTTGGAAGGCTTCGTCCCAGGTGGCGGCTTTCAGGCTGCCATCTTTACGGACCAATGGGGTCAGCACGCGGGAGCGTTCGTCCTCGAGGGGATGGAAGCGGCCGAATTCACACAGTAAACCGTGGTTCAGTTCCGCATCCCATTCGCCTTCGATCCGCACCAGGCGATTGTCCCGGGTCAGGACATCGCGAGTGCAGCCAACCGAACATTCGGTGCAGACACCAACATGATGATCGACATCGATTTCTTTACCCTGATAAGCACTCTGGCGGTCGATTAATGCGCCGGTGGGGCAGATCTGAACGCAGGTCCCGCAGGAGATACAGGTGCTCTCGCCGAGGGGCACGTCATAATCCGCAACCAGGAAGCTGTTCGCACCGCGTTCCTCGAAGCCGAGGGTGTAATTGCCGACCAATTCGCCGCAGGCCCGAACACAGCGCCGGCAAAGGATACAGCGGTTGTTATCCAGCACCATGAAGGGATGCGAGGCATCCACTTCAAAAGGCGTCCAGTTTGGCTGGAGATCCCAGTGGGTCATGTCTTCGTCGTAGGCTCGGTTCTGCAGTTCGCAGTCGCCGCCGCTGACCTGGCAGTACATGCAGAAGTGGTTGCGTTCGCTGAAAATCAGGGTCAGGACGAATTTTCGGGCATCCAGCACCTTTTGGGAATTGGTCGTAACGACCATCCCATCGCTGGCGGGCATGGTGCAGGAAGGCTGCAGCGTGCGAGCGCCTTCAACATCGACCATGCAAAGCCGGCAACCACCGTACGGGGTCAATTGGGGGTGGTGACACAGGGTGGGGACGAATACGCCGGCCTGTTCGGCAGCTTCTAAAACGGTCGTCCCTTCCTGTACCTCAATAGTTTTTCCATCAATTGTGAGTTTGATCATGATAATGACACTCCATTACTTCTGTTCAATCGGTCTGAAATGCTCGGTGGCCGCTCATGGGGCAAACACCAGCAGGACAGACTTTGAGCTTGACATGGGCTTCAACTTCAGCCCGGAAATGCGAAAGGATATCGCGCAGCGGCGAACCGGCCGTTTGACCGAGACCGCAGTTGGAGAGCTGGTAAAGCTGTTCGCTCATCATTTGCAGATCTTTGAGGTCCTGCTCCGTGCCAACGCCTTCAGCGATATTGGAAAGGATTTCGTAAGAACGTTTATTGCCGATCCGACAGGGGTTGCACTTGCCGCAGCTTTCAGAGCGGAAGAAGTTCAACAGGACTTTCGCCAGATCAACGACGCAAACTTGCTCATTGCAGATCAACAACGCGCCGGAACCCAGGGCAACACCCGCTTTACTGAAGGAATCAAAGTCCATCGGTGTATCCTGCAGGTTGGCAGGGATGATCGATCCGCTGGAACCGCCGGTTTGAGCGAGTTTGAATGTGGAACCGTCCTTCATGCCTTTAGCGTAAATCGAAATAACTTCCCGCAAGGTGATGCCCATCGGGACTTCGATCAGGCCGGTCACATTGACATTACCCAGGATCGTGTAAACTTTTGTGCCGGGGCTGGAGGGTGTACCGATCGATTTGTACCAGGCAGCGCCGTTCCGGATGATTGCCGGGATGTTCGCCAGAGTCTCCACGTTGTTGACCAATGTGGGTTTCTGAAAGAGGCCGGCTGTTGTCGGATAGGGCGGACGTGGACGGGGTTCGCCGCGGTTGCCTTCAATCGATTCGATCAGCGCGGTTTCCTCGCCGCAGATATAGGCTCCTGCACCGGCATGAATATGCAGGTTAAAGGAAAAGTCCGTGCCGAAAATGTTCTCACCAATCAAGCCGTATGCTTTGGCTTGTTCAATCGCTGTCTTCATCCGGCTGATGGCCAGGCCATATTCACCGCGGATGTAGACGAAACCCTCATCCGCACCGACAGAATAGGCTGCGATCATCATTGCTTCGATGATCGCGTGTGGATCGCCTTCGAGGACCAGGCGGTCCTTGAAAGTGCCGGGTTCGCTTTCATCTGCGTTGCAGATGACATATTTCTTGTCACCTTTGGCGCCGGCAACGAACTGCCATTTAAGTCCGGTTGGGAAGCCAGCGCCGCCCCGGCCGCGGAGACCGGAGGCTTTGATTTCGGCGATGGTTTCCTCAGGGGTCATTTCCTTGAGGACCTTGCCGAGGGCTTCATACCCTTCATTAAGGATGTATTCATCAATGTTTTCCGGGTCGATCAGGCCGACATTTTTCAACACGATCCGATTTTCAGCGGGCAGCGTGCCTTTACGCGCTGAAAGCCAGGCAACTCGGCCGGTCAGGTCATAAGGAGAAATTTGTTTTTCCTCCACAACACGGCCTTTGTAGAGATGTTCTTCCACAATATGATGGACATCTTCCGGCTTCACCGGACCGTAGATCACGGCGTCGGGATAAACCAGCACCATTGGGTCCATGCCGGGTTTGTGGACATCGTTGACCATTGAGACGGAAATTTCTTCTTCCAATCCGAAGCTGGTCAATTCTTTTTGCAGATTGTTGAAAACATCCAGAGCGCCCCGATCCATGCTTTCCGGATCGCTTGATACCAGTACCATTGAACGAATTGCTTTCATGAGGCGTCTCCTATTCGTAGTTTCCCAATATCTCTGGCACCTGATCGGGCGTCACATTGCCATAGATATCGCTATCGATAATCAACACCGGACCAACGCCGCAAACCCCGAGACAACTGGTGGTCAATAAAGTCCACTTGTCGTCAGGGCTGGTTTCGCCTTTTTCCAGACCCAATTCCGCTTGGAGTTTCTGCCAAACCTGGCGGCCGCCAGCGACATGGCAGGGGGCACTCTCGCAAAACTGGATGGTATGGCGTCCGTGTGGTTCGGTGGACAGCATCCGGTAGAAGGTTGCAACGGAGAAGATATGACTGGTGGGGATATGCATCATCTCACTCAGTTCTTTGATGGCTTCATCTGAAATGTAGCCAAGGACACCATTAATTTCATGAAGGATCGGGATGAGCTCCGCTTTCTCATCACCTTGCTCCTTGACAAGCGTTCGCACTAGCTTTCGAACGTCTTGCCCTTGTTTGACTTCAACTGACATTACCTTCCTCCTCTGTAGTGATCGAAACTGAGGTTATTTGATCTCGATGGCATCGTAAGGACAGAGTTGTTCACAGATACCGCACTTGATGCAAATATCGGGGTCAATGACGTGGGTTTCACGGCGCTCACCTGAGATCGCATTAACGGGGCAGTTTCGTGCACAAAGGGTACAACCTGTGCAAACCCCATCCATGATCTCGAACCGGATCAAAGCCTTACAGACTTTGGCCGGGCAGCGCTTTTCATAAATATGAGCTTCATACTCATCCAGGAAATGTTCCAGTGTACTCTTCACCGGGTTTGGCGCGCCTTTACCCAACCCACAGAGACTGTTTTCATTGATCTGGTCGCAAAGATGGCGCAGGGTATCGATATCATCCGGCCGGCCGTTGCCTTCGCAAATCCGGGTGAGAATTTCCAGGATGCGACGAGTACCGACCCGGCAGGGTGTACATTTGCCGCAGGATTCGTCCTGGGTGAATTCCATGAAGAAGCGGGCGATGTCGACCATGCAGGTGTCTTCATCCATGACCACCAGGCCACCCGAGCCAAGGATCGAGCCGGCTTTAGCGAGAGCTTCGTAGTCCATCGGCAGGTCGAGGTCGGATTCAGGCAGACAACCACCCATTGGGCCGCCGGTCTGGACGGCTTTGAAGGCCTTGTCCTCCTTAATGCCGCCGCCGACGTCGTAGATGATCTCGCGCAGCGTGATGCCGAAGGGGACTTCAATCAGGCCGGTATTCTTGACATCGCCGGCCATGGAGAATGTCTTGGTGCCTTTGCTTTTCTCATAGCCCAGACTGGCGAACCATTCCGGTCCGTTCATGACGATCTGGGGGACATTGGCGTAAGTCTCAACATTATTGATGTTGGAGGGTTTCTGCCAGAGTCCTTTTTGGGCGGGGAAAGGAGGACGTGGGCGGGGTTCGCCGCGCCGGCCTTCGATGGAGGCCATCAACGCGGTTTCCTCACCACAGACGAATGCGCCGGCGCCCATCCGGACTTCGAGATCGAAGGAGAAACCCGTGCCCAGGATGTTCTCGCCCAGCAAACCCAGACTGCGAGCCTGATCGATGGCGATCCGCATCGTGCGAACAGCGATCGGGTATTCAGCCCGACAATAGATGTAGCCTTGCGAGGAGCCTGCAGCGTAAGCGCCGATGATCATGCCTTCGATCACGGAGTGCGGATCGCCTTCCAGAACACGCCGGTTGGCGAATGCCCCCGGGTCACCTTCGTCCGCATTGCAGATCATATACTTCGGTTCGCCTTCGGCCTGGCGAATGAACCGCCACTTCAACCCGGTGGGGAAGCCTGCGCCGCCGCGGCCGCGCAAACCGGAATCCAGTACCAATTGGATGGTCTCTTCCGGTGTCAGCTCAGTAAGGACTTTGCCAAGCGCCATATACCCATCACGGGCGATATATTCTTCTATATTAAGGGGATCGATCTCACCGATATTTTTAATACGACCCGCACTTCTTTGGCTTTAGGTGCGGAGAACTCCTCATCCAGATTAGCAGACGCTTCCTGAACGAATTTTTCGGCGACTCGTCCTTTTAAGAATTGTTCTTCAACCAGGAAAGGAATGTCTTCCACCGTCAGGTTAGTGTAATGTACCGCCTCAGGGTAGACCATCAGGTCAGGCCCTTCGATCTCAGGGTCGCCGATCCGGGATGTTTCCAGGACCTCAACCTCATCGACCAGGCCTTGTTTGACCAATTCATCCTGAAGCGCGCGCATCACGTCGTATGCGCCTTTTTCAACGCAAACCGGATCAACGGAGACGAGGACGTGTGAACGAAAATATGCCATGAATGAATTACCTTACAGGATGGATTAGATCCTGTTTAACCTTCTATTTGATATTCTTTGACGATCTTCCCGCCGACGACATGTTCATTCATGATGCGGCGAGCCATTTCGGGATTAACTTTCCCATAAGTAACCTTTTCCTGACCAGGCAGGACCACCTGCACGATCGGCTCGAAGGAATCGAGGCCGATATTACCGGTCTGGCGAACGACGATATCGCTCAGATTATCCTCTTCGATGGTATCAAGGATGGCTTTCAGGGTTTCACGAGCGCCTGCTGCGATCCCGACCGTGCCCATACCAACGATTACTTCGGTCTTCCCGGTGGTCTCTTTCATTTCCTGTTTCTTAAGAGCTTCTTCTCGAATTTTCTTGAGATCATCTAACGATTTGACTGTAGGCATAATTTGCTCCTGTAAGATTAATTTCGATGGTCAACGGCTGTCATTGCTCTCTGGCGGCATTCCTCGATACCCGAACGCAGCATTTCTCGGATGTATTTCATCACGGCTGGTTCAGATAAAGAAACACCATCTAACGTTTCTTTAATGGGTTCGTCATCAAAAACGAATGTTTCCTCATTTACACGGTATTCGAAGATCCAATGGACCTCCGGTGTGCCGATGATCAGAGTTTGTAAAGTTCCAGCCAGGTCGCCCAATGGCATCCGGTCGATATGGCTGTGCTTGAAAGTCACCACCACGGACGTGCCCTGTCCAGGCTGGGATTGAATGTTCAAGCCGCCTTCACAGGCTTCCGCCGCCGCTTTGAAAAATGGGAGCCCGAGGCCGACTTTTCGGGTTGTTCGGGATGTCACAAAGGGGTCTGTGACCCGGGCAAGTGTGGCGGCATCCATGCCCTTTCCATTATCCTCAATTTCTATTTTGAGGATGTCATCCCTGAGGTCTTCATCTACAGCGATCCTGATCCGGGTTGCCCCGGCTGAGATGCTGTTTTCAGCGATATCAAGGATATGCAGCGCTAATTCCCGCAAGCTACTCTTCCTGGGATAAAACGTCCTGGATCGTCCTGGGGAATTTGTTTGGTTTCACCCGACCCTGGACTTCTTCGTCCACAACGACGACAGGTGCCTGGCTGCAAGCGCCAACGCAGCGGCATAATTCCAACGTGATCAGGCCATCTTCAGTGGTTTCTCCGGGCTCGATACCCAGGATTTGCTTGGCTTTCTCGATAATCTGGTTGATCCCGCCGACATAACAGGCGGTCCCAACGCAGAATTTGATCGTGTGTTTGCCGCGCGGGGTTGTGGTAAAGAAGGAGTAGAACGAAACGACGCCGTGGATCCGGCTGATGGGTTCGTCCAGTGTCTCGGCCACATAAACCTGCATGGCAGGGGAGATATAACCGATCGATTCCTGAAGACTGTTAAGCACCACCATTGTCGCTCCGGCGAGGTCTTTGTTATCCTCGAGGATCTGGTCGATGATTTGGCGCTGTTCCGGGTCGTTCAGGGGATCTTCGGTAGGGATTTTCTCAATTGTTTTTAGCATTAATAAATTTGCTCCGATAAAGATCACTCGGTTAATATGCGCGGTGAAAACTCGTTTGTGAAATTAACCACAAATGAGTTTAATCGGGGTTGGCATTCTGGTCAATAACCAAATGTCATGATTAAAGTCGGAGAATCGTCAAAAGCCTATTTCAGGCGGAATTTACGACCATTTTCGCCGGAAAAGGCCATTTTTAGCTCCGCAATTGATGGTTTTTCAAGTTCAAACTGGTTTACCCCCAGGAAATCTGCCAGGAAATGTACATCACCGCTCTGGATGAGGGTGTAATTTGCCAGCTGCGGATACGTCTTTATCGCCTCTTCAGGGGAAATATGCCGGGAGATTTCGACGGCAGCGAGGTCGAGATCGGGAGGTACGAATCCCAGGTGATAGATCAAACCGAAAGCCTGCCGGTTAACATGCGCCGGGATGAACAAACCACCCAGATCCGTCACGGCGTGGAAGGCTTCTTCAATGCTGAGGCTTGTGGATGTGATCAGCAGGCGATTTTTCCGACGAATGAAATCCCCGGTTTCATCCACAATGAATTGCTCGCCGAAGAATTCAACATTGTTTTCAATATCCGGCAGTTTTGTCTCAACCAATTCCTGCAATTCAGCCAATTGATCGAGAGAGTCAAAAAGGCAGATCGAATGGACTTCTTCTTCCGTCTGGAGTTCCATCCCGGGCAGGACGGTCAGGTCTTCACCCTGGGCGGCTTTCATCACAGCTTCCACGTTTTCCCCAGCGTTGTGGTCTGTGATGGCGATCAGGTTGAGCCCATTGTCCAGAGCCGTCCGTACAATGAGCGGAGGGATCATCTCCACACCCGCGCAAGGAGAAAGAACGGTGTGAACGTGTAGTTCAGCCTGGAATGTTTTCAAGGGAAACTTTCCATCCGGTCAGGCCTGCTTCGCGCGCAAGCCCATTTCCCAGAGTTTACCAATGATATGGAAGCTATCTTTCGGGGTGGAAAGGAGGATGACGCCTTTTTCTTTGGCCTGCTCGAGGGTTTCCTTCTCAGGCTGGGCATCCTCGGTGATTACCACAGCCGAAAGGTCCAACAATGCGGCCACTGCAACGATATTGCCGTGCGCCATCAATGTAATCCAGAGCGCGTCGGCTTCCGCGCCGGTCATCACGCAGCTCAACAAGTCCGAACAATAGCCGCTTTTAACTTCCACCGACTCGATATCGTCCCGTGGTGTGAGGACCTTCAGGTTCAGATCGTCGACGATCTTTTTTAATTTCATCTTGGCTCTCTTTTAAATAGG
Source organism: uncultured Chloroflexia bacterium (assembly GCA_963748065.1). Classification (GTDB taxonomy): domain Bacteria; phylum Chloroflexota; class Anaerolineae; order Anaerolineales; family Anaerolineaceae; genus Brevifilum. The sequence continues at coordinate 149,799 of CAVVHL010000004.1, forward strand.
TGAGTTATCCGGTTGTTTCGGGTTTTTGGTCCTGATCATCCAATTCGATGATCATGTAGAGGTTGGTGCCGCGATCCAGGGAGGAGATCAGTTTCATCTCATCAACGCAGCGTTTGATATTGACCAGCCCCATGCCTGCGCCGAAACCCATCTCCCGGACTTCGTTTGATGCCGTGGAATACCCGGGACGCATCGCCAGTTCAACATCTTCGATCCCTGGGCCGTCATCATAGGCTTCCATGGTGATCTTATGGGGTTCGATCTCAGCCCGGATCGTCCCGCCGTGATTGGTGTGGATGATGAGGTTCATTTCCGCTTCATAGATCGCGATCCCGCAGCGTCGGGCGATTTGAGGTGAGGCGCCGAGGCGCAGCAGGGCGCGTTTGATATTGCTGGATGCATTACCGCCGTGAACGAAATCGCCTTTTTTGATATCGTAGCGTAAGATCAGGCTGGTGCGATCTGAGATGATGTCTTCAAACAAATGACTGGCTCGGTAGCGGATCAGTTCTTCTGCGTGATAATCCCGCTGAAGTGCGGTTAGCAAGCCGTTGCTGACGTCGCCTTTGGTCAGGATCCCGACCACATGTTCGTTTTCGTCCAGGACGGGCAGCCGGCCGAACTTTGTACGAGAAAATGTCTTCAGAGCTTCGACAACTGGATCAAATTCATGGACCGAGACGACATCTTTGGTCATAAAGTCCCGGACTTGTTCGCTCAGCGTATTCCCACGCAGTGCATGGATCAGGTCTTCCATGCTGAGGATGCCGATCAGGTCATCGTTTTTTGTGACGGGTGCACCGGAAATCCGTTCTTTTTGGAAGATGTTCAACGCGTCTTCCATGACCAGATCAGGTGAAAGACAGAGGACTTCCTCGGTCATAACCTCGTGGATACGAAGCTCGTAGGCGAGTTCCTCGACACGAGTGATATTTTCTGCATATTCATCTGAAATGATCGGGTGTCTGGTTGCCATCGGCTAAACCTTAGTGCTCGGAGCAGTCATCATCTGCCTGCGATTCGTAGCATGGCAGGCCGGCTTGAAAAAGGATCCCACAGGCTTCATATAATCCCAACTGCGTGGAGATCAGGGGAATATTCTCATCGTTTGCCAACTGGATCGTTTCCTGAGCCGGCTGTTTTCCTCGGACGAAAATGATCACCTGGATATCGGCGATTTGAGCCGTTCGCACGACCTGGGGATTACATAAACCGGTCAGCAAGGTTGCTTCAGGCTGGATGGATGCGAGGACATCGCTCATCAGGTCCGCTCCCATCGCGCCGCCGATCTCTTTTTCTGGGTTGATCTTGTCCGTCAGGACCTTTCCCTTGAGCAGATTAACGATTTTGGACAGTTTCATAATTACCTTTGTGTTATTGTCTGTACCACTCATAATATTTTATCGTAAATTCAATAAAAACTAAGGGTTTTAGCAGGCGTTTTGATGAAACAGGTAGAATGTAGGTGTTATACTATGACAAATTAATGAGAACGAGGTATAGATGGCAGAGATTATTCGCAGCGTGAAAGGTACACGGGATTTCTACCCCGATCTGATGGCCGTCCGGCGATGGATGTTCGACATCATCCGTGAGGTATCCACCAGCTTTGGCTATCAGGAGTACGACGGCCCGACTTTGGAATTCCTTGAACTTTACGCGGCTAAATCCGGCGAAGAGCTGGTCAAAGAACAATCCTTTGTCTTCACCTCTCGCGGGGATGAAGAGCTGACGCTCCGACCCGAACTCACCCCAACCCTGGCGCGTATGGTTGCCCAAAAGCAGTACGAAATCCCGCTGCCGCTGCGTTGGTGGTCAATCGGCCCGATGTGGCGATACGAAAACCCGCAGCGCGGCCGCACACGTGAGTTCTTCCAATGGAACATCGATCTGGTAGGTGTCGGCACCGTTGCTGCAGATGCGGAAATCGTCGCTATCGCAGCGACTTTCCTTAAAAAAGCAGGTCTTTCTCCTGACCAGGTCAAGATCTATGTGAACAACAGACGTCTGATGGACCAGGCTTTTTCGAACCTGCAAATCCCAAAAAACCAACGGAAGCAGGTATTCAAAGTCGTCGATAAGCTGGATAAATTGGATGAGAAACCTTGGCGAGCTTACGCGATGGAATCAGGCCTGACGACTGACCAGGTGGATAAGCTGCTGGCCCTGCTCAATGATAATGAACTCTGGCGTGAGTTTGAGGAACTGGTCGAGTTCTTTGACCTGATCGAGACCTTTGGGATCCAGGAGTACGTGCAATATAATCCCAGAATCATTCGGGGATTGGATTATTACACCGGGACCGTCTTTGAAGCCTTCGAAATGGGAGGGCAATCCCGGGCGATCTTCGGCGGCGGACGCTACGATAACCTCGTTGCGGATGTGGGCGGCAATGCCCTGCCAGGTGTGGGCTTCGCAATGGGGGATGTGGTGATCGAATTGGTCCTGCGTGATGCCGGCGTGATCCCGGCGGACCTGGGCGAGAAGCCCCAGGTGATCGTGACCGTGTTCGATGAAGCAACCTTGACGGAATTGATGAAGGCCGCGGTGGAAATCCGCCAGGCGGGATTCCGAACGGTGCTCTATCCGGAAGCCGATAAGATCGGCAAGCAGTTCAAGTATGCTGATAAGCTGGATATCCCGGTGGCCGTGATCCTCGGACCGGACGAGATTGCGGAAGGGAAGGCAGCGGTCAAGAACCTGAAGAGCCGAGAACAGGTGGTGGTGGATCGAAAGGACCTGCAGCAGCAAATAGAGAAATTTTTATCTCAGATATAATTTCTGAGGATCAGGGAAAAGAAAAACAGTCCGGAAGGACTGTTTTTCTTTATCTTCTGCATTGAAATTAGTCGGGTTTATTAGCGATGATCAGCATTGAAGCGACCATATCCGCCGGCGAAGGTGAGCCTTTCGCGGTTTCTATCCAGCTATTGATGACATCTTTTGAAGGGGTGACGGGTGTGATGGAGATATTCTCAAAACCGGCTGAGATCAGGTACTTCTCCAGTTCTGCAATAGATGCCGCACCTGAAATACACTCACAGTAGGAATCGTCGCCTGCGAGTAATTCCGGAGGAATCTCACCAAACCGGACAGGGTCAGATATCGCAATCCGTCCACCTGGTTTCAATACCCGATAGACTTCCCGATACACCTTGGCTTTGTCTGGCGAAAGGTTGACCACACAATTGGAGATCACCAGATCCACAGATTTATCTTCAACAGGCAGGTCTTCGATCAGTCCTTCGCGGAATTCAACCTGGGGATAACGTCCTTTTGAGGCATTTTCACAGGCAAGGGCGATCATCTCTGAGGTCATATCGACGCCGATCACCTTGCCTTCTTCGCCGACGAGTTTGGCGGCAATGAAAACATCCAATCCGCCGCCGCTGCCGAGATCCAGTACTGTCTCCCCAGGCTGAATGCCGGAAAAAGAGGTTGGATTTCCGCAACCCAGACCCAGGTTGGCCTGATCCGGCAGATTTTCAAGGTCTTCGCTCGAATATCCCAATGCCTGGCTGTATTGGTCGATATCCTTTTCGCCGCAGCAGGTTGAGGTCGCTTTCTGGGACCCGCAGCAAGGCGATTCCACAGCGATATCTTTGTAATGTTTCTTTACCAGATCATGGATCTGGACGTTATTGTAATTTTTCATCCAATTTCTCCTTCAGAGACAGATGCTTTTAGCTTTCGGGGTCCGGCAGGTCCGGTGTGAAAAGATTGGAAGACACCTGGCAGCAAGTTGAGAAAGCTCGCTGATCCAGGGTGTAGATCGCACTCTTACCTTTATGGCGCACTTTCACGAGGTTTGCCTCACGGAGTACAGCCATGTGATGTGACACGGTAGACTGTGCCAATCCGGTCAGCGCGACAAGTTCGGTCACGTTTTTTCCCTCCGTGCAGCAGAGTTGCATGATGATCAGTCGGGAGGGATCCGCCAGTGCTTTTCCAAAAGCAGAAATTCGTTGAGTTATATCATTATCTTGAGTGCTCATAATGTAAATATTATAATCGATAATTATCGATGATACAATCAGGGAATTTTAAGGATCAGATTCAGAAAAGGATAAATTATTAGATTCACCTATTACAGTAGATAAATTAATCGGTCTAGTAATTATTAATTTATCTTTGATACCTTGTCTAAAGCCGATCAAGAGGGGTATTAAGTTTGACTTAAGCGCAAAATATGACATATATTATCTATATAGTGTTAATAGAAATTTAATAAAGAAGGATTGGCGTGATCATGGTTAAGAAATTGGCGTTGGGTCTGTTATTGATCCTTGCATTAACCTCCTGTTCCTTCTTCCAAGTTTTGCCTCGTGTATTTGGAGGGGGTCAATCAAATACAACTTCAATAACGAATGACACAACTGGAGAAGAAGTAACCTCACCGGAGGATATCGGTAAAGTCCCGGAAGCTAACCCTCTCAAAATTGAGATGGTGCTTGATTCGACGGCATCCGTTGAGAAAGAGGTTGGTCAGGAAGGCGGGTATATTGTCGCTTGACCGGATCCGATGGGACCGTATATACTCTCACGATACCTAAAGAAGCATTATTAAGCCCAGAGACAATCAAGATGACTCCTGCATCCTCAGTATCAGGATTACCTTTTGAGGATCCTGCCCCTGTCGGTGTCCGATTGGAACCGGAAGGGCTGATCTTCTTTAAAGCGGTTTCATTGGAAATCCAACCAGCATCCATTCAGGAAGGCCTGGAGTGGGTTGGGTTTGGATCGGATACTGGTGGACAGGATTTCCATTTACAGCCGTCGGTAAAACAAGATGGCATGCTTCATTTGTCTTTAGCCCATTTCAGCGATTATGGCATGGCGCAGGCGCGTAAGGAAGAGGTTAGGCGATTAGTGATTCATATTCGCCATCCGTTGCTCAAAACAATGCTATGGATCAGGTCTCAACAGTTAGTCGATTTGGTGGATGACCCTACAGCGCAGCTTGATGCCATTACACAAGCTTTAGGGCAGTGGTTTGATAATTCCATTTTGGTCAGGATCCAAAATGCGGCTGTCTTCGATGATCGCCTGGATGCAGCGGTTGGTGAATTCCTTTCATGGAAAAATTGGGTTGAAGATTTGGATCTTGTATTGGATTTCAACGGTAAATTAAAGGATAACCTCGAGGACAAATTGATAAAGGGATTGGATGCGCTAGCTGTTGCATTCAAGAACGCATTTGAAAAATCATCTGAACGCTGCACATCCAATAAGGACCCTGAAGAAGGCTTTCGAATGTATCGCTATGGATTGGTCGCGACTTACCTGCAATTATGGGGCCGTTCCGGGTTGGATCAAAATGAAGCGAAAAATTTGCTTACAGCATGCTTCAAATTTGATTATCTATTCCGTTCCAAAGTTGTTATACAAACGGATAAAGGGACTAAGACTTCCCAGGTTATGGCTCGCATTCCTCTGAAAATTGATGAGTCTGGAGATCTGGACTATACGGGTGGTATTTTAACGGAGAAGGGTCCGCTAACATTTGAAATCAACACTTTGTCAAATATTCCTGATTTCTGCGAGTTGAAGAGCAAACCAGGTGAGATGAGTGTCAGTGTGATTTTCAAGCTGAATTACTCCCAAAATAATCCCTGGTCCATCTCAGTGATCCATGTCATGATGCTTTTTACAAATCGACCTGAGGAATCAATTACCTGCACGACACAAGGCCAGACGATCTCTTCATTATTGTTGACCTGGCGACCAATGTTCCAGGCTGCGAATAAGGCTTTTTTTGAGGGTGGGTTCATGAAATTGGATTTGCCCATTGTCAAGAAGGGTGAGATATTTGCTGAACAGGAACTCTTCGGACCCATTGAGGGTGTTCCCGATAGCGATGAAAGCAGTACCTATCAGATCATTCACACACCGTAATGTTTGCATTTACTCAAAGAGCGGTTTCTTGCCATCCGCGCCTTGATATGATAAAATCAGTTTTCAATATGGTGCCTGTAGCTCAATGGTGGAGCGCCGCACTGTGGATGCGGAGGTCGAGGGTTCGACCCCCTTCAGGCACCCCAAGATAAAATCCAATAAAGACCCGCAAGGGTTTTTATTTTTTAAAAATGGAGAGTGATTTACAAAATGGCTGAACGGTACATAACTTTCATTTGATAATAATGGGTATAATTTTAAAGTATAAAAGAAAACACAGTTCATAATTAAAAGCCAACAATAAATCAGGAAGGAAAATCACAATGCCAGTATTTGGATCACCGTTTTCAGGTTTAGCAAATGACAGAAAACTAACAGATGAAGAACTTGTCAGGGCGTTTCGGTTCATGGTAGCTGCAGAGTATGAAGCAACTCAAATGTACACCCAGCTTGCCAAATCAACGGACAATAAACTCGCAATCAAAGTGTTAAGGGATATTGCTGACGAGGAACGTGTCCACGCCGGAGAGTTCCTGAGGGTCCTTTATGATCTTCAGCCCGATGAGAAAACGTTCTATGCAAAGGGTGAAAAAGAAGTAGAAAATAAATTTGAGAATTTATAAAAAGTAATCTCTCAAAAAATTTTGCTTAGATCTACGACCGGTTCCCCATTATGAAAACACTTATTGGGGGACCGGTTGACCTATTGGATCCTCGAATGAAAAAAGCCCGTAAGGGCTTTTTTCATATGATGCTTCACTCCTTCATGGTTATTCATTTTCTTTCAAGTTGGTTTTAGTTTATGATTGAGGAGAACCGAATTCCAAAAGGATGTAATTCAATTCCAATGTTACCTTCCCATAAACGTTTACCATTCCCATACCGAATTTTCAACATCCTTGGTGACCAGGCTGAAAGGTGGGGGCTGCATTATACCGATCTCGATATCGACCGTCTTCATAAGGCAGCCATGCGCGTCACGGGGCTGAGCGACTTCGGCGATCCGTATTACTTATCGGGGTTGGAAGAACTGATTGAATCTTTCCACAACGACGTCCATTCTCACTTCTACGGCCGGCTGGTGATGCGATTCATGCTGGATAATTATCTCCGCCAGCGGCTGTTGTTTATCGATACACAAAAACGGAATCCAGAGAAATTCCAGACCGAACTTGTCCCACCGCTGATCGTTACAGGATTACCGCGCTCCGGGACGACCTTCCTGCACCGACTGCTTTCAGCCGACCCGCAAAATTACGGCGTACCTTTCTGGCAGCTCTATCGTCCGTTCACTGCATTAGGAAAGCTCGACTTTCGAAAAATGGACGCCTGGCTTGAATTGAATATTCTGCAGCCGATGCTGCCCAAGATGGATGTGAAACACGTGATCCGACCGAACGCCCCTGAGGAGACGATCTGGATGATGGGCTTGACCTTTCAATCTATCCTGTTTTGGGTGATGGCACCCGTGACCGGTTACTTGAACTGGCTGATGACGGCTGATTGGGATCCTTATTATCAAGAGTATGGTTTGCTGGTGCATGCGCTTCAGGCTGCCGCGCCGGGCAAGCGCCTGGTGCTCAAGATGCCCGAGCACATGCCGCACCTGGACCTGCTGCTGAAGGCCATCCCTAATGCGCAGATCATCCAGCTCCACCGCGACCCGGAGACCTGTGCGCTCAGCCTGAGCAGCCTGCTCTATTCGGCTCATTGGCTCTTCACCGAGGAGCTGCACCCCAGTCGGATCCTGGAAGAGAACACGATGTTGATTGATTATTATTTAAAAGGGAACGAGAAAGTGCGCCAGGATCAAGCAATTAATCAAGCTGTGGTCGATGTTGCTTTTGGTGATTTCATTGACAATCCTGTGGATGGCGTATTGAAGGTATATCAGAAGTTTGGATCACCGGTCGATGATCGGTTTCTGGAAAGACTTAAGCAATGCAAAGACCAGGGTTCACGCCGTGAACATTCTTATTCGCTGTCACAATTCCAATAAAATTTTCATTTAATTCGAAATCTATTTTAAATATTTCAACATCCCTCTTGCCAGTGCCCGTTCCCGATAGCGGCCGTGCGAGCTGATCCCTTGAACACCTCCGACTTTTACCAGTCGGCGCAGCAGCGGGGAGAGCTGGTTGCCATAGCGTGCCATGCAGGCGCGGGGATGCAGGCCTGGCCAGGAATAGCATGAGACGGTCCAGCGCCGGTTCTGTGTCGCGACCGAACAGGGCAGCGATTCCCAGGCGGGATCGTCCGGTGCAAAGATGTATTGATCGAGGTTCCCCTGAGGGATGCCTTCGATCCCCTTAACTTCGTTCGGCTCCGTTTCGCAGTTATAGGGATCCACCGAAAGGTCCAGGATAACGGCATGTTCCGGCATGCGTCCCAAAAACTCATTCGGGACGATGATATTACTCGGGTTTTGGCGCTGGGTCGCATCGATTAGCAGGTGGGTATCCTTTAGCAGGGTCTCCAATTGATTGGTGTGGCCGGTGAAATCGTAGTCGACCACCCGGACGATGTTTCCAGGTACGCCCAAGGTTGCGTATTCGGACCACAGTTTTCGATCTCCATAGCGAATAGCCGCAACCATCGCTTGGGCACCCACACCGCCCGAACCCAGCAGGGTGACATTGAGAGGAGAACGATCAGGTGAAAGAAATGCGCCATCAGGCCATTGTTCTCGCAGCACCTGGAAAGCCACCTCACAGCCGTTCCAGGCGACGGCTTGCAGGTTTTCCACCAGACGTTGACCGTTGTCATCTACGATGGCGTCGAGCGAAAGCGCGCTGATCCCACGCCGCACCAGGAATTCACGCCGCTCCGGCCGGGTGGGGAAGTGGCACATCGAGATCAGGCAGGCGCCGGATGGCATGAGTGCCAGGTATTCATCCGGTGGGTAACGCAGGACCAGTACAAAATCCTGGCCGTAGGTTTCTTCGGCTGTCCCGAACTGGACGTTCTCGGCTTTCGCGTAGTCATTTTCAGTTAAAGCCCAGGCCTAAGCCATAGCCGTGTTCAAGGAACGACCTTATCAAAGAGGGGTGCGATTCGATGGACAAATTCCGGTAAGAAAGCTCTGACTTCGCCTTCTTCCGCGTGGATGACCCCCAATCCCAGCGTGATTTCCGAGCTCATGTCGCTCCATTTCTCCGTTGGTTTGTCTTGTTAATAAAGATACAACATAATTAAATGAGAATCAAAGTATGGTTTGTTAACGGGAAAGAAAGGTAATCATGCAAGACGAACAAAAATCTCCCGATATGGACGAAAATATCGGACATCAGGGGAACTCACATCAAGCGCATGGGGATATGGGAAACAGCGAGAGCCAGAACCACAATGCAAAACAAACGGATCACAATCAGCATGAAGGCCATGACTCCGGTGGGGGATCGCATATGCATCACGAGCAGCTCTTCCGGCGCAAGTTCTGGGTCTCACTCGTTCTGAGCATCCCCGTTTTGATATTCAGCCCGACGGTACAGGGCTGGCTGGGCTACAGCATCCCGTCCTTCCCGCTTTCTCAATGGATCGTACCGGTCTTTGCCGTGATCGTCTTCATCGTCGGCGGCTTGCCGTTCTTTAATATGGCGGGCGGCGAACTGAAGAAGAAACAACCCGGCATGATGACGCTGATCTCGCTGGCTCTGGCGGTTTCATTCCTTTATAGCATCGCCTCCACCTTCTTCAGCCTGGGCGCTTCCTTTTACTGGGAACTGGTCACACTGATCGACGTGATGCTGCTGGGGCACTGGATCGAAATGCGCAGCATCCGGCAGGCTTCCGGCGCATTGGACGAACTTTCCAAGTTGCTCCCAGATAATGCGGACCTTGTGAAGGACGACGGTGAGATCGAAACCGTCAAGGTGTCCGAGTTGAAGCAGGGCGATGTGGTCCTGATCCGACCCGGCGCCAGCGCACCTGCGGATGGCGAAGTGGTCGAGGGCGAATCGACCATGAACGAGTCGATGATCACGGGCGAATCCAAGCCGGTCAGCAAGGCGGTGGGCGATAAGGTGGTCAGCGGCACGATCAACGGCGACGGCAGCTTGCGGGTGAAGCTGACGGCTGTGGGCGACAAGACCACGCTTGCCGGGATCATGCACCTGGTGAAAGAAGCCCAGAAATCCAAATCGAAAACCCAAATTCTGGCGGATCGGGCAGCCGGCTGGCTTTTTTATATCGCATTGGGGGTGGCTGCGATCACGGGGATCGTCTGGCTGATCGCCGAAGGTTGGAATATCGACATCCTCAACCGGGTCACGTCCGTCTTGGTGATTGCCTGTCCGCATGCGCTGGGTCTGGCGATTCCGTTGGTCGTGGCGATCTCGACCGCCATCGGTGCATCGGAAGGGATCCTGATTCGAGACCGGGTCGCGCTGGAAGCAGCCCGTAACCTGGATGTGTTCGTGTTTGATAAGACCGGTACGCTGACCGAAGGCAAATTCGGGATGCAGGACATGGCGAGCACGAATGAAATGGATGATGACAAGGCTTTGGCCCTGGCAGCCGCACTGGAACGGGATTCGGAACATCCGCTGGCTAAGGCCATTCGCGATGGCGCTGCTGATAAGGAGCTATCCATTCCGGATGCGCAGGACTTTGAAGCGATCAAAGGCAAGGGCGTGAAGGCCAAAGTGAACGGTGAATGGTATCACGTTGGCAGTCCGCAATTGCTGAAGGAACAAGACGCGCAGATGGATGAGAAGATCAGAACCTTTTATGACCAGGCCAGTCAGAAAGGCGAGACCTGTGTGTTCCTGTTAAAAGGAGATCAGGTGATCGCAGCTTTTGGTCTGGCCGACCAGATCCGTAAAGCCAGCTACCAGACTGTGAAGGACCTGCACGAGATGGGTTACCAGGTGGCTATGCTGACGGGTGATAATGAGACCGTTGCGAAGACGGTGGCGGACGAACTCGGGATCGATATCTACTTTGCAGAGGTCCTGCCGGAGAACAAGGATAAAAAGATCCAGCAGCTGCAGGATGAGGGCAAGAAAGTGGCGATGGTCGGGGACGGCGTCAACGACGCCCCGGCGCTGACCCGGGCGGACGTGGGGATCGCGATCGGGAGCGGGACCGACGTGGCAATCGAATCGGCCGGGATCATCCTGGTGAATAACGACCCGCTGGACATCCTGCGGGTGATCAAGCTGAGCAAAGCGACTTTCAATAAGATGCGCCAGAACCTGATCTGGGCGACGGGCTACAACGTGATCGCCTTGCCGCTGGCGGCGGGCGTGCTGGCGCCGATCGGGTTCGTGCTGCCGCCGGCCGTCGGTGCGCTGATCATGTCGATCAGCACCGTGATCGTGGCGGTCAATGCGCAGTTGTTGAGAAGGGTGAAGGAGGAGATGTAGGCCTGACCCTTTCCTGTCTGCTGTTGCAGACATCATAAATAAGATGTAGATCACGTATCGTGAACACTTGAGCAAAGCGAAAATGTGAACCTGCGTGACTTTTTAATTTGAAGCTGAAAATTATTTAGTCAAATAATTTTCCAGTATTTTGACAAAAAAAGGATCACGTTGGAAGCGTGACCTGCAATTAGAAGTCCACGAGATCTTCAATTGCACCAAGAATTCAGTTATTCCGCTGACCCCTTCCTGTCTGCTAACGCAGACATCCTTCCCCTCTTGAGGGGAAGGAACGAGGATGGGGTTATTTCATTGAAATCTTGTTTCCATACTACAGGAACCGAATTATTGCCGTCTGCATACAAATTATTAACCTCTCTTACATTGACCCCATCCTTCTCTTGTGGGATAATGTAGGCGTTAAAATATGCGAACAAACGCAGTGATGGAAACGAGTACACAGTCCGCTGGCTGACAGCGATCCCGGGCCTGGTGTGAGCCGGGAAGCCAAGACGGTGGAAAATCCTTCCGGAGCGGCAAGCTGAAACCCCAGCCGGGGCGGGTAGGTGCGCCAGAGTCACCCTCTGTTACCAACGTGCGGTTTTGTCAGTCCCCAAATTCCTAATGTGGATTGGCGCGACCGGCCGAGGTGTCCACATCGCTGTGGAAACCAGGGTGGTACCGCGGGTCATTTGGCTCGTCCCTGTCACTTGGGACGAGTTTGTTGTTTAAGTATTCACGATTTCGGAGGCTTCATGTTCGAACCTGTATCGTCACGATTGAACATCGGTTTGCTGGAAGAGGAAATCCTGCATTTCTGGCAGAACAACGACATTTTCCACAAATCGATGGAAACCCGGGAAGGCGGCCCGGAATATGTCTTCTTTGAGGGCCCGCCGACGGCCAACGGTAAACCCGGTGTGCATCATGTTCTGGCGCGGGTGTTCAAGGATATGTTCCCGCGCTATAAAAGCATGAACGGCTACCACGTCTCACGGCGCGGCGGGTGGGATACCCACGGCTTGCCGGTTGAGATCGAGGTGGAAAAGCGCCTGGGTTTCAAGAACAAACAGGACATTGAAGACTACGGGATCGCCGAATTCAATAAGCTTTGCAAGGAATCGGTCTTCACCTACATCCAGGAATGGGAAAAGCTCACCGACCGGATCGGCTTCTGGGTCGATCTGGAAAATGCCTATGTGACTTACAAGAACTCTTACATCGAATCGGTCTGGTGGCTGCTCAAGTCCATCTGGGACAAGGGCCTGCTCTACCAGGGCTTCAAAGTTGTGCCTTACTGCCCGCGCTGCGGTACGCCGCTTTCCGATCATGAGGTCGCGCAGGGTTACGCTCAGGCCACTGACCCCTCACTGTTCGTGCGGATGCCGCTGGTGGACCAGGAGAATACCTCACTGCTGGTCTGGACGACCACGCCCTGGACGCTGCCCGGTAACGTGGCTGTGGCTGCGCATCCCGACATCGAATATGTCAAGGTGAAGCTGGGCGAAGGTCCCAACGAGGAATATCTCGTTCTGGCAAAACCGCTTCTGGAAAAGGTGCTTGGTGACCTGCCTTACGAGGTGGTCAAGACCTATAAAGGGAAGCAGCTCCGAGGCTGGAAGTACCGGCCGCTGTTCACCTTCCTTCCGGTGGAGAAAGATGCCCACTACGTCGTGCTGGCGGATTTCGTCACCACCGAAGACGGCACCGGCCTGGTGCATATCGCCCCGGCCTTTGGCGCGGATGATATGCAGATGGCGGTTGAGAACGACCTGCCGATCCTGATGACGGTGAACGATGAAGGCCGCTTCATCTCTGAAGTCGGTCCCTGGGCAGGGATGTGGGTCAAGGACGCCGACCCGCTGATCGTGAAAGACCTCGACCAGCGCGGCTTGATGTTCCGGATCGGGACTTACGAACACACCTATCCCTTCTGCTGGCGCTGCGATACGCCTTTGCTTTACTATGCCCGTCCAACCTGGTACATCCGCACCAGCGAGAAGAAAGACCGGCTGGTGGCGCTGAACCAGAACATCAACTGGTACCCGGAATACATCAAGAACGGCCGGTTCGGTAACTGGTTGGAGAACAACATCGACTGGGCTCTGGGCCGTGAACGTTACTGGGGGACCCCGCTGCCGGTCTGGGAGTGCGAATCCTGCCATCACCAGATTTGCGTCGGTTCGGTTGATGAACTGAGCGAACACGCCGGGCGGGACCTGAGCGAGCTGGACCTGCACCGGCCCTATGTGGATAACGTGCATTTCGAATGCCCCGAGTGCCACGGTAAGATGAACCGGGTGGTCGAGTTGATCGATGTCTGGTTCGATTCCGGCTCGATGCCGGTTGCCCAATGGCATTACCCCTTCGAGAACGTCGAGACCTTCAAAGAGCAGTTCCCCGGTGACTTCATCTGTGAAGCCGTCGACCAGACCCGCGGCTGGTTCTATACGCTGCACGCGATCAGCACCCTGGTCTTTGACAGCAACAGTTTCAAAAATGTGATCTGCCTCGGCCTGATCCTCGACAAGGACGGCCAGAAGATGTCCAAGACACGCGGCAACGTGGTGGAACCCTGGGATGTGATCCACAAGCACGGCGCAGACGCCCTGCGCTGGTACCTTTACACAGCCAGCCCTCCCGGGCAGGAACGCCGCTTCTCCGACGATTTGGTGGGCGAGGTGGTCCGTAATTTCACCCTGACGCTCTGGAACACCTACTCCTTCTTTGCGACTTATGCCAACCTGGACAACTGGTCGCCCGATGGGGACGTGAAGCCGGAATACAGCGATCTGGATCGCTGGCTGCTCTCCTCGCTGCACGCCCTGACTCGCGATGTGACCGTTGCCTTTGAGAATTACGACGTGCTGGGCGCAACCCGGCCGATCGAGAAATTCGTGGATCAGCTTTCCAACTGGTACCTGCGCCGTTCTCGCCGCCGTTACTGGAAGACGGAATCCGATTCGGATAAAGCCGCCGCTTATGCGACTTTGTATGAAGCCCTGCGGACGCTCTCCTTCCTGCTGGCCCCGACCATGCCCTTCATCGCCGACCATATGTACCAGAACCTGGTCCGGAAAGTGGACCCGGACGCGCCGATGTCGGTGCACCTGGCGGAATGGCCGTCTTTCGATCCCGAAATGATCGATGAGAAACTCAACCGGGATATGAACGTCGTAATGAAACTGGCGTCGCTCGGACATGCCGCCCGCAACTCACAAAATCTCAAGGTACGCCAACCGCTGGCTGAAGCCGCCTTTGTGGTGGGTAACCTGGATGAGCAGAATGTCGTCGGGGATTACGCCGACCTGCTGGAAGACGAGTTGAATGTAAAGTCGGTCAGCCTGTTGGGAAGCGCCAGCGAGGCGGTCAGCTTCAGTTTGAACCCACTGCCGAAGCAGTTGGGCCAACGTTTCAAAGCGGACTACCCCAAAGTACGTAAAGCGCTGCTGGAACTTCCGGCGGACCAGTCCGCCCGGAAATTACTGGATGCTGAGAACCTGACGGTTACGGTGGATGGTGAGACATTCGAGATCACGCCTGAAGAAGTGGAAGTGCGTGCCGAATCCAAAGAAGGGTATGCCGTCGCATCCGAAGGCGCTTATCTGGCCGCTCTGGTCACGGAACTCACGCCCGAACTGGTCAATGAAGGGCTTGTCCGGGAATTCGTTCGCCGGGTACAATCACTCCGGAAAGATGCTGACCTTGATATCGCCGATCGGATCCACTTATACTATACGGCATCCGAGCGGATGGCAAAGGCGATCCAGGCCTTTGAGGATTACATCAAGGAAGAAACCCTGACGAAGGAAATGACCGTCGGTGTCAATCCGGAAGGACTGCCTTTCCTGCAGGATGAATTTGACGGTAAATCCGTCCGAATTAACATCGAAAAACTATAATCTGGAGAATCTTTTGAAGAAGTTCTTTAAACAATACTGGATCCTGATCACAGTCGTTGTAGCAGTCATCACACTGGATCAAATCACGAAATGGCTCGTTCGAACATACATCTCCTTTGGCAGCGTCTGGATGCCCTGGGAATGGCTGCGGCCATTCCTGAAAATCGTCTATTGGCACAATACCGGCGCGGCTTTTGGATTATTCCAAAACGGCGCCCTAATCTTCGGGATCATGGCTGTGGTCGTGTCCGCCTTCATCATCATTTATTACCCCAGGATCCCCCAGGATGAGAAGTTGATGCGGGTTGCACTGTCCATGCAGATGGGCGGCGCTTTAGGAAACCTGATTGATCGCTTATTCCACGAGGGACACGTGACCGATTGGATTTCAGTGGGTGATTTTCCGGTTTTCAATGTCGCCGATTCAAGTATTACCGTTGGCGTTGCGCTGTTGATCCTGGCGCTTTGGCTATCGGAACGTAAGGAAAGACAGAAAGAGGCGCAATCTGAACAGGTCCCACCTGAAGAAGTCGGGCCTGTCGATAAACAGGTATGAAACATACAGAGTATCAATTCAATATTGACCCGGGCGAGGACGTCCGGGTCGATAAATATCTCTCAGATCAATTACCGGAGGTCACTCGTTCCCAGATCAAGATCTTGATCGAGGCCGGGAATGTCACCCTGGATGGAACCGTGGTGGAAAAGGCCGGAACAAAGGTCAGGCCGGGTAGTGTCCTGAACATCCTCGTGCCTGTGGACGATTCTGATGGTTTGGTCCCGGAAGACATTCCTCTGGATATCCTGTTCGAGGATGATCAGGTGATCGTGCTCAATAAACCTTCTGGAATTGTTGTGCATCCCGGTGCGGGGAATCAGTCGGGCACGCTGGTCAATGCGCTGCTCGCTTATTTCCCGTCCATTCGCAGTGTGGGTGAAACCGAACGGCCTGGCGTCGTTCATCGTCTGGACAAGGAAACCTCGGGCGTACTGATCTTTGCCAAGACCGACAAAGCCTATAGATGGCTGGTGAAAGAATTCAAGTCTCGGGATATCAGTAAAACTTATCTTGCCCTGGTGGACGGCCAACCGCCCACACCCACCGGCCGGATTGAAGCGCCAATCATCCGTGACCCTAATGTGCGGACCCGGATGGCTGTTGGATTGCGTGGAGAAGGGAAACCAGCTGCGACGGAGTATTTCACGCTGGAAAATTTCAATAAACATACTTATCTGGAAGTCCATCCGATCACCGGACGGACGCATCAGATCAGGGTCCATCTGAACTATCTCGGTACACCGGTGGTGGGAGATACCCTTTATGGCCACCGCAACCCGAGCATTGAAATGAACCGTTTCTTCCTGCATGCCAGGTCGCTCGCCATTAAATTGCCGGGTGATCGCATACCGAGGACCTTTGAAGCCCCACTGTCGGCTGACCTACAAACAGTCCTTGACACATTGAAGCAAAATGAGAGGTAAGTTACATGAAATGGATCGATCTTCGCTCTGATACCGTCACTCTCCCGACTGAGAAAATGCGCCAGGCAATGGCTGAAGCCGAATTAGGCGATGACGTTTACGGCGAGGACCCAACGGTCAACCGCCTTCAGGAAATGGCGGCTGAGCGGCTTGGCAAGGAAGCTGCGCTGTTCGTGCCGTCGGGGACGATGGGTAACCTGGTTGCTGTATTGACGCACTGTGGACGTGGGGATGAAGCCATCATGGGCGATTGCGCCCATACTTTTATATATGAGGGTGGTGGCACTGCCGCATTGGGCGGGGTGCATCCACGGACGGTTCCCAACCAGTCCGATGGCACTTTACTGATCGAAGATATCCGACATGCTGTCCGAGCGGATAACCCCCATTTCCCAAAATCCCGATTATTGATCCTCGAAAATACGCAAAATAAATGCGGTGGGATTTCACTTTCTCGGGAGTATATGCTGGAGGCTGCAGGCGCTGCGCGGGAGAATGACCTGGCGGTTCATCTGGATGGCGCCAGGCTGTTCAATGCTGCAGTCGATCAGGGCGTACCGGCTAAAAATCTGGTGGATATGGTTGATTCGGTCACGTTCTGTCTCAGTAAAGGTCTTTGTGCGCCGGTGGGATCGGTGCTGTGCGGCTCCAAAGCGTTCATCCATGAGGCGCTGCGCATTCGCAAGCAGCTTGGCGGCGGGATGCGCCAGGCAGGCGTGCTGGCTGCAGCAGGGATCGTCGCACTGGAAGAGATGGTAGATCGCTTGGCCGAGGATCATGAACATGCCAGAGCTCTCGCAGAAGGTCTCTCACAGGTGCCGGGCGTGAAGCTTGATAAAGGTTCACCGAATACCAATATGGTCTACATCGAACTGGATCCAGGTTTAGGTATTGACGCTGAAGAATGTGCGGCGGCATTAAAATCAGAAGGGATCCTGGTCGGCGTGACCGGGCCGCGACATTTCCGCCTGGTTTGCCATTACTGGATCAAAGCGGAAGATTTGCCAAAAATCATCAATGGATTCACCCGCGTTTTGGATAGAAGTTAATTCCTCCCGGAGGTATAAATTAATACAAAGTATTTACCTGTTTTTCAGGTTTTCTTAACCTGCACGCAGATCACTTTCGGTGATAATTGCTTAGAAGCATGGAAGTAAGGAGGAACGATGTTAGCTGTCCTATCCGATCTGCATTTTTCAGAGACGCAATCCTCAAAGATTGGCGATCTGACGTTCAACAGGAATCTCCCGGCTGAAATATACGACTCCTATCTAACGGAACTCAACCAAATCGCGGTTGCCAACCAAATCAAGAAACTTGACCTTGTGTTGGCGGGTGATATCTTCGAAATTACCCGTTCGGGCATCTGGCTGGAAGGATCACACCGACCTTACCGGGATAATGACGAGATCATGCCCGGCTCACCCTGGGAAACCAGCATCCTCCAAATCCTGGAAGCAATTTCGGTGGAAGACAAAGTCAGGGAAACGCTTGAGTTATTCCGAACGATCCGAAACCGGTTTGATGTTGAAGTGGACCTGCATTACCTTCTTGGTAATCACGACCGCTTGATCAATGCTACACCGGAAACCCGCAAAAAAGCCCGCTCACTGCTTAATCTTCCCGGTGAGGATATCCCTCTCGACCACCAATTCATATTTCGGACGCATGGGGGCCAATCCTTCTGCCTGGTCCGGCACGGGCATGAATATGACCCGATGAACTTCTCGGTGGATACCCACGGTATGAAGATCATCCCGACGGAGTTCCCTGAAAAAGAATACGGGCGGTCTCCTTTGGGCGATATTATTACCATCGAGTTCGGTGCAGCCTTACCGCGATATTTCGTTGAAACCTATGGTGAATATGAAATCCTGGAAAACCCGATCCTAAAAGCGCTTTATGAACGCTTGATGGCTTTCGATGATGTGCGTCCAACAACCGCCTTACTGTCTTATCTGTTTTCCACGCCTGGCGTGCATAAAAAGCAGACCTGGGAATATATGAAACCCTGCTTCAAGAAGGCGATCAATGCCCTGGCGGACAACGACCAATTCATGGCTCAGATAGACGATACGTCATCTTTGAAAACCAGTCAGCGCCGCCTGTTGGAAGGGATCCTGAATTCCGATCTGCTCAAGAACGGCGTACCTTATTGGATGGTCAAGCAGCTGATGAAACGGGTTTCGAAGACGATCAAACTCAAATCACCCGTCAAGTGGGCCAAGCGTGAAGCCCTGATCCAGGACCCTAAAACAGGTTGCAAGTGTGTGATCAGTGGACATACGCATTTTCCTGAAGTATCATTGATGTCGGCAAAAAAAGGGGACGAAAGATATTACATCAACACCGGCACGTGGCGTAATGTCGTCCCCGCAACCCGTGATTTCAAAGAATTCGGGCGGTTGAATGCCAATACCAAAGTCATTCTTTTCCGCCCGCATGAAGATGAAACCTCGGATGGAAATGCTAACTGGTCGTTCCATTACATGAGCGGATTCAGTTATGGCAATCATCGGCATCTCTAGAATTCAGGTTGAATGACTTCGCTTCGTTCCTATATCAAGAAACTCCTTGGGAAACAAAATACAATAACAATCGTCTCCGGGTTACCCCGTTCAGGGACGTCCATGATGATGTCCGCATTGAAAGCAGGCGGGATGGATCTCATGGTGGATGATGTGCGTGAAGCGGATGCAAATAATCCCAAAGGCTATTTCGAGTTTGAACAAGTCAAGAAAATGCCCAAAGGGGACACCGGATGGTTGAATGAAGCGCGCGGGAAAGCGGTGAAAGTCATTTCTGCATTATTGGAATATCTTCCGAAGAATTACCAATACAAATTGATCTTCATGGAACGAGACCTGGATGAGATCCTGGCTTCCCAACAACATATGCTGGAGCGGACCGGGAAGGAGAAAAAGGATCGGACGGATGAAGCTGAAATCCGGGAATCCTATCTCTCCCATCTTTCCGAGGTCAAGACCTGGTTGGATTCGCAGGACTGGATTCAGACGCTCAACGTCAGTTATAATGATATCTTGTCGCGTCCCGCGGAAACCATGAAAGCAATTGCGCACTTCCTTGATAACCGTGTGGATGCCGGTGCGATGGCCGCCGTGGTTGACCCGGGGCTCTATCGTGAAAAAATAAATTAATGCTTTTGCTCGGAAGGCTTTATGTCAAAGTTTACTGATAAGAATGTTGTTTTAGTGGTATTGGATACCCACCGGTTTGACCGGATTGGGGCTTATGGATATGGCAAGCCAACGACACCCAACCTGGATAGTTTTGCGTCCGAAGGGGTGCTCTTCGAAAAAGCGATCGCTCCAGGGCAATGGACCATTCCCTCTCACGCATCAATGTTCAGCGGAGAGGTCCCTGCGGTACACGGGACTTTGCAGGCGGATGATGCCCTGCCGAAGGAATTTCGGACCCTGGCAAGCCGGCTCTCTGAAAATGGAGTCCGCACAACAGGCTTCTGCAACAACCCGCTGGTTGGCATCCTGCAGAATGGTTTCAAGCGAGGTTTTAATAACTTTTACAACTACTGTGGTGTTGTCCCCTCCACACCGCAGAAGGAAATCGACGATTTTTGGAAACCCTTCCGCAAACTATGGAGCAAATACACGCAGATCCTGCGTAAGCTCTCTTACCCCATCCAAAACACCTTTGCCTCACCCAATGAGTTCTTCATGGGTGCGCTGCGTCCGTTTTTTGTCCCAATGTGGACCAAGGCTAGCAATTTCAAAGGAATGACGGCACGTTCCATCAAAGAGACAACCAACTTCGTGAGAGAAATCGGGGAACAGCATAAAGGTGGTGACTTTGTCTTTCTCAACCTGATGGAAACGCACCTGCCATATTCGCCACCGGATGAGTATGTAAAGAAATTCGTCCCATATTTTAATGAAACACCTGAAGCACAACGCTTCATGAGAGAATTCAACCGAAAGGCTATGCAATGGATGATCCCATTGGCGGAGCCTTTCACGGAAATTGAAGCCCAAACACTTTCAGATATGTATGATGCAGAAGTGGCTTACCAGGACCATCTCCTCGAACAACTCCTGACCGAACTGGATTCGGATTATCACCGCGAGAACACAATGGCGGTTTTCCTTGCCGATCACGGTGAAATGTTAGGTGAACATGGGTACATGGGACATGGTTTCGGCGTCTATGAGGAGCTTATTCGGGTGCCGTTGATCATGCGAGTGCCGGGAATGGGTAAATCCAGACGGATTGAGAACCGGGTTTCCATTACCCAAATCTTCTATACTGTGATGGATTATTTTGGGACGCAATCCCTGTCGATGCCTTACGCACCTGAAGTGGACGTACGCAGTCAAAGTCTGCTGCGGATGCCAGATAGAGAGATTGGCACACCATGTTGTAACGTTTCCGAGGCTTACGCACCGGAGAATGCCATTCAAATCATGCGCCGCAACCATCCGGAATTGATTGACAAATTCAACGCCGGCGTGACCCAAAGAGCGGTCTATCAGGGCGACGAGAAGATGGTTGAACTCGAAGGGATGAGCAAAGTGCTCTATGACCTGGCGGGTGATCCCCGGGAAGGCAAACCCTACCAGGATGAAAAACGGATTGAGGATCTATCCCGAATGCTGGATGCTTATTTAGAATTGGCTATGTCACGTAATGCTGGCTCTTCCAGACGTAAGATTTCCCTGAAAGATGATCTGATCCAGCAGCGACTTCGGGACCTTGGTTATATTGAATAATAAATTGAAAGGCAGTAATTCATGATCAACCCTATCATTTTCACCATCGAAATCGGGAGTTTCACATTCTCCCTTTATTGGTATGGTGTCCTGGTCATGCTGGGTGTGGCAGTAGCAGCCTGGCTGACTGCAGTGGAATTCAAGCGACGCGGACAAGATCCTGATTATGTTTGGGATAGTTTGCTCTGGATCTTACCGGCCGGTGTGATCGGTGCCCGGCTCTGGTACGTAGCCAATGCAACCCTGGGTGGAGATTTGCACTATCTGCAGAATCCGCTTGCGATCCTTAACCTTAAAGAAGGCGGCTTGCATTACTTCGGCGCGCTGTTGTTTGGCGCGATCGCCTTCATACTCTATGCACGTAAGATGAAGCTGGATGTGTGGTTGATGATGGATTCAGTCGCTCCCGGTTTACTTCTAGGACAGGCAGTGGCTCGTCCGGCGAATTTCATTAACCAGGAACTCTACGGTCAACCGACTACACTTCCCTGGGGGATCAAGATCGCCGCTCAGAACAGGATCTATCCTTATAACAACCTGGCCCTATACCCGGAAGCAACGCGGTTCCATCCCACCTTTGCTTATGAGATGGTCTGGAACCTCCTGGCGACAGGTTTGCTGCTGTGGATCGCCCGGAAATATAAGGATAAACTAAAACCCGGTGTGGTGTTTGGCATCTGGTTGATCCTGGCAGGGGTTGGGCGAAACGTAATTGAGTTCTTCCGCCCAGACCAGCCGACATTCCCCGGGACGGGTTTCAGCTATTCTCGGTTGATTGCGCTATTGATGGCCCTGGCTGGTGTTATCCTGATCCTGATCAAATACGGCGTTTTCAAATTCATTCCCGCCGGTCGGGATTCCTACCACCTCTCCCCACCGTTGGAAGAGCAGTTGGAGGCGAATAAGGCGAAGAGGCAGGCCACAACTGAAGGTGAAGGGGAAGAGGACTCGGAATCATCACCTGATGATGATGAATGAAGAAAACTGAAAGAATATCAATCAAAGCGCTGCATAACTTGCGGCGCTTTTTTGATTCGTGTTGCCAGTTTGTCCCCTGGATTGGGTAGGATATGATTATCTCGTAAATATTTCAGGTTATTTCGCTTGATTTGGGGATTAATACCCCTATGCTATAATTCGTCATGCAGTTTTTCCAAATGGATTTTTGGGGAGGGCTCAATCTGATCAACTTATACTTTTTTACCGCTGACTTCCATCAAGAACCGGAAAGTATTGCAAGGAGATTATGAATGCTCGCTGAAATCGGCTCGATCCTGATTGGACTTTCACTGTTTGCAACCCTTTTCGCCGTCTTTGCGCTCGTCTTTGGTTTACGTAAAGGGGATGTACGCTGGCAGAAAAGCGGCCAAAGGGCTTTGTACAGCAGCGCCGCATTGCTGCTTTCAGCAATCCTGCTCTTGTTGATCGGCTTTATTTCCAATCAATTCCAATTAATGTATGTCGCGGAACATTCCAGCCTGGCGCTGCCTTTCACGCTTAAACTTTCCGCGCTTTGGGCTGGGCAGGAAGGATCGCTGCTGTTATGGGCATTCCTGCAAGCCTTGTTCACCGGCATCGTTGCAAGTCACATTGGGAAATCTGACACCGATCTGGAAATATGGGCGGCGGTGATCCTGACCGGAATTTCGGCTTTCTTCATCGCGATGACCCTGATCTTTTCCAATCCTTTCCTGATCAGCGCGAATGTACCGCTGGATGGGCTAGGCATGAACCCTTTGCTGCGACATCCGGCGATGATCTTCCATCCCCCGGCGCTTTACATCGGGTACGTCGGCCTGGCTGTGCCTTTCGCCTATGCCTTGGCGGCATTGATCTGCGGTGATGCAAAGCTCTGGATTGACCGCTCACGCAATTGGCTCCTGATGTCCTGGTTTTTTCTCGGGATTGGGTTGTTCCTCGGTGCGCGGTTGGGCGTATGACGTGCTCGGGTGGGGTGGGTACTGGGGTTGGGATGCTGTCGAGAATGCCGGGTTGATGCCCTGGCTGACGGCAACTGGCTTGCTGCATGGCCTCGATATGCAAAGCAAGGGAAAAGGGTTTAAAGTCTGGAATGTCAGCCTGGCTGTATCTTTCCTATGGTCTGGTGGTTTTCGGCACTTTTACTACTCGCAGCGGCCTGATCCAATCCGTTCACGCCTTCAGCCAATCGGCGGTCGGCTATTATTTTCTGGCCGCGATTGGCGTGGTTGTTTTAGGTTCGCTCGTTTTGATGGTCGTCAAGCGTAAGGCTTTTGGCACGCTGATCTATCCGGAGAAATTCCTCTCACGCGAAGGTGCGACCTTTTTCACTTTATTATTACTGGTCCTGATCACCTTGTCCGTCCTGACAGGTACATTGCTCCCAACATTGACCAAGGGTGCATTCACTGCGCCTCCCGAATGGTTCAATCGGGTGGTCGGACCCCAGTTAGGCGTCCTGGTCTTCCTGATCGGGGTTTGTCCTTTGTTTGGAAAAGTCTTACGATCAGTTAAAAATTCGATTTGGCGGCTTGCGCCGCCCCTGGTTGGATTGCTGCTCGCCTTATTGTTTGGCTGGTTAGGTGGATTCCGATTACCGGCAGCGATGGTTGGTTTAGGTGCTGCCGGATTTGCAGGTGGGACTGTGTTGGGTGAGCTGGGCTTCAACATCGGCGGAAGGATCCGAAAATCGGGGTTTAAGGATGGTGTCCGGCGGCTGCCCTTTGCTGGACGACACGGTTACGGCGGTGATCTGGTTCATCTCGGGATCGTTTTGATGGCCGTTGGCGTGATCGGTACCCAGATGTTTGTGACCGAGGAACAAATGACAATGGCCTCAGGTGATACGGCTGAGGTGGGTGCATATACACTGGTGTATGAAGACCTCTTCCAGGAATCGGCGGAAGACCATGTCAACACCTGGGCAACTGTTGCGGTTTACAAGAATGACAACTATCTGACAACCTTGAAACCCCAAATTGCTTATTACGCTATTGGAGAGCAAACCATGGCGGGGCCTGCGATCAGGGCGAGCCTGAGGGAAGATCTCTACTTGGTACTTTTCCAATGGGATGAGACCGGGCAGATCAGCCTGAGTGCAACGATCAACCCCTTGAGTGGTTTCCTCTGGTTGGGTGGGATCATCTTGATCTTCGGGGGGGCATTGGCCTGGTGGCCACGCACGGATGGAAACAGGTCCGTTGTAAGCAAACGTCAGAGAACCTGGTCACAAATTGCTGCCGATCATTGGTGTGATCGTCTTTATTATTCTGCTTTATACACTTTGGGGCCCTTCACTAACGACTGGACAAGGTTCTGGTCGTCCGCTGCCAGGCGAGCAGGCTCCGGAGTTTTCAGCCTCCGACGTCGGTGGAGAGATTTTCAACCTGGCGGATTATCGCGGGCAGGTTGTCGTGGTGAATTTCTGGGCGACCTGGTGCCCGCAGTGTAAGGATGAATTACCAGCTTTTGAATCGGTTTGGCGCGGCCTGGAAGGCCAGGACGTTCAGTTTGTCGGTATTGCGATGGATGACACGGCTGTGGCTGTGATCCAAATGGCATCTGAGATGGATATCACTTATCCACTGATCGTGGAAGAAGAGAGCAGTATCACCTCGCTTTATGGGATCACGGGTGTTCCTGAAACTTTTATCGTCAATTCAACGGGGAAGATCGCTTATTTCCATATCGGTGTCGTTGAAACGGAAGTCCTGGAAAATGAGTTAACATCTTTGTCGGGGATGGAGTGAATTATGCAGCTCGGATCAATACTTGTTATTTTGGCCATCAGCATTTTCATGGTTGCCTATATTTCTCAGCCTTTTCAATCCGAAACTGAGGACCTTGAAAAAGTGATCGATGCACGAGTTAAAGAAATCAGGAAACAGAAGATCAAAGCTCAAATTAGCTATTGCACCCAGTGCGGTCATCGGTTGAACACAGATGACCGGTTTTGCGCCCAGTGCGGCACACCGGTGGAGACATCAAAGTGAAAAAAGCGAACTTACTCTTTATTCTCCTGGCTTTTGCTTTCTTGGTTCTTTTCACAACGCCCGTCCAGGGACAAGCTGAAAGTTTCACCATCTATGGTGTTGTGTACAATGGAACGTCGACGGGTGAGGTGCCTGATAATCTGACCGTGACGCTGTATGTCTTTACAGATGGGAGTCAATCCGGATCGTTTGACACCGTCATTGATAAATCGGGCGTTTTTTCCTTTGAGGGGATCGCATTGTCTGAAGGGGATCAGGTGATTGCGACGACGGAATATCTGGGTGTTTCATATATGTCATCCTCCTTCACGTATATGGCGGATCAGGAAATCCCCGACTTGTCCCTGGCGATATACGAAACAACGGACGATCCATCCGGCGTATATTTCACACAAATGTCGATTTTGCTGAATGAAGTGGATGGTGAACTTCGGCTAGGGGAGTATTATCTGCTGGCAAATAGCAGCGATCGCACCTGGATTGGGACTTATGATGAGTCCCTGGAAGCGAATACGACAACCGCTTTCAGTTTGTCACCAGACGCAAGCGGTTTATGGTTCAGCGGCGCCGGTTTGGGGGACCGCTTTCTGAGCACTGCTGACGGTTTTGTGGATACGCTCGCAGTTGTACCTGGAACGGCTTCTTCTGAGGTCTTTTTTAGTTATGTCCTGCCGTTTTCAGGCGATCTGAAGTTTAATCGTCCCCTCGAATTTCCGGTGCAGCAAGCGGAACTCCTGGTTTCAGAAGAAGGTAGGATTGAAATTAGCGGACCTGGAATAAACTTTAACGGTGTTATGGAAATGGATTCCGGGAATGCACTTTCCTATTCAGCAGGACCTTTTTCCGCGGGTGAGTCGCTGACGTTCGATATCACGACAAAATCGGAAGGTGGTGTGCCTGGCTTGGGTTGGCAGTTGGGGATTGGACTCAGCACGCTTGCTTTATCCGGAGTAGGTATATTCCTTCTTTGGCGTAAACCTATCAGCCGAACCATTTCCGAAAGTGCCGAACCGATGTTACAAGAGATTGCCGCTCTTGACGATCGTTTTGAGCAAGGAGAAGTATTAAAAAAGAATATCGAAGGATGCGAAAAACGCTCATCGCGAAGATCAAGTCTTTGAGCCATTAATGAAGACAAGTTCCTGAAGTTCTATACAAATTTACATTTTTTTCGCCAATGTTCGGGGTAATACCAATTTTAATGACTGATTTTTAATTAATATATGTTCGGTTTGTTTTTCCGCCATTGAGACTCACCTTACAAACTGAAGTCAAACCAAACTATCCTAACTCGCCATAAATAAAGTTTGAATGTAAAAAAATTTCCAGTATCCTATTAAATGGGATAGGTTTCACCAAGTACCAATTCGCTATTGTCCGTTGTCTATGTCAGGTAAACATGGCCTGACGGGAGGGAGTGTGAGCTTATGTTCACGAAGGAAAATAGCGCCAGTAAGAACTTCATGTTATCCGCCGCATTGTGGATCGTTTTAGGCGCACTCATGGGGCTTACTTTGGCGCTGCAATTTGTATTTCCGGATCTATTCAGAGGTGTCCCGGTGCTGGTCTTTGGCCGGCTGAGACAGGAGCATGTCAACACTGTCGTCTTCGCGTTCCTTTCAGGCGGGATGATGGGGCTTTGGCTTTACATTGTTCCTCAACTCACCGGAAGGAGACTTTGGAGTGAACCACTCGGAAACCTGACGGTCATTCTCTGGAACCTGGCTGTCGCTTATGGTGTCGTCAATTTGGCGATTGCCCATACGCAAAGCCGGGAATATGCTGAATTGATCTGGGTCGTTGATGTGGCGGTCATGGTCACACTGATTATGAATTTATTTAATATTTACATGACCGTTGGACATCGAGTTGAAAATAAACTCTACGTGTCATTATGGTATATCTGCGGGACGGTGATCTGGATGCCGTTGCTATATTTCATCGGCAATGTCATGTGGAACCCGCCAACAGGCGCCTTGACCGGGATCAATGATACGATCTTCAACTGGTTCTACGGTCATAATATCCTTGGGCTTTGGTTCACAACCGGCTTGTTACCTGTCATCTACTATATCGTCCCAGAGAAGCACGCACCCCGTTATACAGCCATTTCCTATCCCTGGTTGCATTTTGGGGCATTGCCTTCTTCTATACCGGTGTTGGTGCGCACCACTTATTGTGGGCGCCAATTCCTTTCTGGTTGAGGACAATCGCAGTCGCTGAAAGCATCGGGATGATCCTACCCGTCATTGCTTTCATGATGAACATTTTCCTGACGATGCGGGGGAATTGGAACAAAGCCTTAACCAGCATTCCGCTCCGGTTCGTTTTGACCGGCTGGTTTGCATATATTCTGGTTTCCTACCAGGGCTCACATCAGGCTTTGCGCCCGATCAATGAGTTGACTCACTTCACCCAATATGTTCCGGGTCACGCTCACCTATCATTGTTGTTCTTCGCAGGGACTGTGGTTATGGGCGGCACATATTATATTTTGCCCAGGATTTTAAAGTGCAAGATCTTCAGCCGAAAACTGGCGAACGTCCAGTATGCCCTGCACGTGATCGGGTTCACCTTCTTCTTCGGTGGTTTCTTGCTCACCGGGTTGGTTCAAGGGACGGCTTGGGTACATCAGGGTCTTCCGATCTGGAGTGTTTTACCTGGCTTGCGCCCCTACATGGCTTTGAGAGCCGCCGGTGGAGTCCTCGTTGTTCTGGGATTTCTCCTGTTCTGCTACAATGTACTGGCAACTATCATAAAGAAGCCGGTACTTGCTATGCCGCCTGAACCGGGTGAAAGTCCTGACATCGTTGCCTCGGAAGCGATAGGGTAGAGGAGGTGACATTATGAAAATGACTTTTCGTGTTGTAGTTTTCGGTGGGTTGATCGTCTTCTTCGCGGTTGTAACGGTTGCGGTTTTTGTGCCCGGCCTGATTTGGAAACCTGCAGAGACGGTACTTGCCCATCCTTATACGGATACCGAACAGACCGGAAGAGAGCTTTTCTACTCCAATGGTTGTAACTACTGCCATACGCAATATGTCCGTCAAATGGACACGGGTATGGGACCCATCTCTGAAGGCGGGAACTACGTCTTTGACAATCCAATGATCCTTGGTTCTGAGAGGACCGGTCCTGATTTGTCCTATATTGGACGTAAACGGAGCGAACAGTGGGAGATCAATCACTTGAAAGCGCCGCGGGAATATTCTCCGCTTTCGATCATGCCCAGTTACGAATTCCTGACCGATTCAGAACTATCTCATATCGCCTCCTATCTCTTCGCACTGGGTGATCGTACCGCAGCGGAATGGATGGTTTTACCTCCGGTTGAATATGCCAGTTCGACGGACCCCATTAAAATATGGGGAAACCCAACCGAAACAGCAAGATCAGGGTTGGGCGACATGGAATGCGGCGGACCTTCAAGCCGGTAAGGAACTTTATGTCGATCGCTGTCTGACCTGTCATGGCTGTGCCGGGAATGGGTTAGGAAGTTATGCGGGTACATTGATCGTTACACCTGCGAATTATAAACAGGATCCATTCCGTAATATGCCGGATGAGCAATGGTTCTGGCATGTTTCCGAAGGTGTTCAGGGTTCTGTGATGCCTTCCTGGAAAGAAAGCATGAGTGAAACCGAACGCTGGGAAGTGATCCGTTATATTCAGCAGATCTTCTCACGTCCGATGATGCGAGACCCCGCTGAAGGTGATCCACCTCCGGATTATGCGAATTTAACAAACCCGGTGGATCAGACGGTTGAGACACTCACCGAAGGCAAGACGATTTTCATCCGTGAATGTATGGTATGTCACGGCGATGCCGGGACCGGACATGGTCCATATCGAGCCGAACTCCAGCCTGGACCACCCGATTTCAGTGATGGCAGTTATGGTACGCTCGCCGATCCTTCTTACACTGACGCAGATTACTTCTGGCGGATCAGTGAAGGACTTCCCTGGAGCGCGATGCCTAGTTGGAAATTGCGCTATTCGGAAGAAGATCGTTGGAAACTTGTTTATTACCTCCGGGTGAACTTTACCCAAACACTCGAGCGACCTTCTATCACTGCTGATCAACAGTATCCTGATATTTATCTGACCCAGAAAATGCCAACGCAAACGACATTGAATGAGATCATTGACGGTAACATGCCGACGGTCTATCCAGTCGTTCCGACCTATGCAAGTGGAAAGATCGTCTTTCTGCAGAACTGCGCCCATTGTCATGGCCTGAGTGGCCAGGGTGACGGGTGGGACGGTCAATACCTTGATGTCCCTCCGGCGAACTTCACAGATCCGAATATGGCCGGCATGACCGATGGCGATTACTATGCAAGAGTCAGTTTTGGTCTTCAAAACTCAGCGATGCCCACCTGGGGTGAATTCCTCCCGCAGAGCGAGCGCTGGGATGTGATCAAATACATTGTGACATCGTTCCAAACAGGAACGAAAGACCAGGGCAGCTTGTATTCTGACAAGATCGCGAATAATGTCTTGACCCTCAGTTCAGATAACTGGAAGGCTGAAGGTCATGTGATCTCAACGGATAATGGTCAAACATTCTATACTCAATACTGTGCGGGCTGTCATGGTGATATGGGTCAGGGCAATGGTCCTGGCACCGAAAGTCTACCTTCCGGCGCTCCCGCAGCATTCCCTGCTGACCTGCCCGAAGCCTACATCTTCTGGCGGATTTGGGAAGGCATCCCGGACACGATCATGCCGCCATTCAACTGGCTGATTTCGGAAACAGATATTTGGGATATCACGTCCTACGTCCAATCAATGGTATCTACACAACAGGGAGGCCAATAATGGAAATAATGCCGCTTGGAATGTGGGTCGTCCTGGGGTGGATGATATTTGTTCCACTGACAGTTATAACTATGATCATCTATGCATGGAAAACAGGCCAGTTCAAGAATATCGAAGAAGCAAAATATAAAATGCTTGAGGATAAAGAACCTGAACCCTGGCCGGATCGTAAAGGAGGTTCGAAATGACCCAGAACGTTCTTAATATTTGGGGTGAGATTATAGGGATTGTAGGCGGCGCAATCGTGTTGATGTTATTTGCAATCACGATAGCGATCAAATGGAAGCCGCGCACCTTACCGGGCAGTTCAGGACACCGTGACGAAGAAGATAAGGGTGAAACGGAGGTTATCCATCCGGATGGCTATATCGACGGATTTGCCGGCGTGATTGAAGAAGCAGGTGGCGGATTGCCACCGGTCATGTTGGTCTTCATGCCGGGGATCATCCTCTGGTGGCTGTTGACGTTGATCCTCTATTGGACGCCAAGGTAAGGAGGAGCTATGTCCTACATAAACCAAATTAGTTTCTCTATTGACAAGGATGAGATGTCAACACTGGAAATCGGGAATTCCCTTGAGCGTGTTCTGGGATACATGAGAACACTTATGCCAAGCCAGCAGGGCTTTATTGCAACACGAGCCATGCATACCCTTCCCGGCAGCGACAAGATCCATTTGCTTTTCGAAAGCACCTGGGACACCTGGGAAGATTTTCAGAAACATCTCAAATCCAATTTGGCAGAGACGAAGATCCTTACGGAGTTTCAGCCACATGTAAAATTGGATGATCTGACCTCTTGCGTCTATACTGAAGTTGATTGATCCATCGAACTTGGTCAGAACATTATTATTCGAATAGTGAAATGGAACGGAAAATGAATTTTCCGTTCCATTTGTTGAATATCAAAGAAAAAAGATTGAAGGAAGATATGAAAAATAAGAAAATTTTGATATTTCTATTTTTGTTAATTATTACTCTTACAGCATGCAGTAAATCAGGTTTGGGGGCATTAACCCAATCCAGTAATAATATTACAGGTGTCCTAACATTCGACCCGGACCCGTTTGAAGTGATGTCACCGGTCACGTTATCTTTGCAGCTAACGGATGCTGCAGGTCAACCGATCAATGATGCGCAGGTTTCATATGACCTGACGATGCCTGCAATGAAAATGCCCGCGAAATCAACCCCAGGCGATATTCCAGGGAGAAGGACTTTATACAGCCCAGACCACTTTTTCAATGTCAGGGGAGTGGCAGGCGGATGTGATCGTCGTCCAGGGCAGTGAAACGACAACATTGACCTTCGATTTTTCAATAAAATAAAATCATGAATTCAACCAGTTATTTGGTCACACTTCTCGTGAGTGGTCTGTTAGGCAGTGTGGGACACTGCTTGGGGATGTGTGGACCTTTGAATTTGATGATGGCTGCTCAGGTTAAGAAAGAAAACCTGCCGAGTGCATGGAGCTTCACACTTTATCATATCTCACGGATCATAATATATATCATCCTGGGTGGGATTGTTGGAGAACTCGGATCGCTTTTAGGCCTGAGCAAGCAAATCAGTGTTCTGGGCGGGATCGTCAGCGTCGTTCTGGGGCTTGGAATCATTTTTCTCGGGGCGAATTATCTCGGATTGTTCCGGACCTTGAATTTGGAAGGTGCATCAAATTGGTGGAATACGGCATTTTCCAATGTTCTTAAAAAGCATGGCTCTATCGGGGTTGTTTTACTGGGTGCGCTTAATGGCTTGCTCCCCTGTGGACTTGTTTACAGCGCTTTGTTGCTGGCGGCATCCACGGGTAATCCCTGGTCCGGCATGTTGGGAATGACGCTTTTTGGCCTGGGGACTTTCCCGGCGCTGTTCGCTTTGGATCTAGGCGCTGGCGCATTAAGCGTTCGTTTACGCGAATGGATGCTGAAAGTCGCCGGTGCATTGATGATCGTTATTGGTCTGCAATTATTTTTACGCGGCGGCGCAGCGCTGCATTTCTGGCCGCATTTACATCTGGGAGGGTTGGCAATATGGTAGGGACGGAAACCTGCGATCTTTGTGGTTTACCTATAACCGGGAAACCGGTGGTGAAGAAATTTGATGGTGTGGAGAAGCATTTTTGCTGTCAGGGTTGCGCCCGGGTTTATCAGGCGGCCTATGACAATGGTATGTTGGATCAGGTGGTCACGAAAGCGACCCCACCAAAAAAGAATATTAAAACGATCGTTCGACCCGGGAAAAGTACAAATTTCTCGATTCATGGGATGTGGTGCGCCGGATGTGCACAGGCAGCAGAGAATGTGTTAAGGAAGATGCCCGGTGTGCAGGATGCCGACGTCAGTTTTGCTGCTGAATCGGGACGGCTGCAATATGATCCGGATAAAGTCGATCCGGAAAAAATTCTCCATACACTCGATTCTCTTGGGTATACTGCCTCGCTTAAAGATACGCAGAGCGAGAAGCAAGCCAATAAGGCGCAGGAACGGACTTTTTTCCAATTCCTTACTGCTGCTGCATTTGGCATGCAGATAATGATCCTCTACCTGGTTCAGCTCTACCAGCAATATGCAGCTGGTCAATACGATTTACCAGTCGTGCGGGAAATGCAATATCTGGCTTGGCTGCTGGCGACTCCGATCTTGTTTTATGGTGGGATTTCATTTCTGAAAGGCGCCTGGCGTGCGCTGCGAGCTGGCACTGCAACAATGGATACGCTGGTCGCACTTGGGACGATTTCCGCCTATGGTTATAGCGTCTATATCACACTAACCGGCAGCGGTGAGGCTTACTTCGATTCGGTCGCAATGATCACAACCTTTGTGATGCTTGGGCGTTGGCTTGAAGCATTAGGAGGAGGTCAGGCGCGTAAGGGTATCCGGAAATTGTTGAACTTGCAGCCTCAAAAAGCCTGGATAAAAAAGGGTGACCAATGGGAACAGCAGGCTGCCGATAAATTGGTTGTTGGGGAAACCATATTGGTCAAGCCGGGCGAGCGTGTTCCTGCGGATTCGAAAGTTACCGATGGGAACGCTTCAGTTGACGAATCGCTGTTGACAGGAGAATCTTTGCCGGTTTCAAAAGGTCCCGGAACCATGATCTACGCCGGAACGGTCGTTTCCGATAACCCTCTGGTTGCACAGGTCGAAACGCCGGTGGGTCAGACACGCCTGGCGCAGATCACAAAATTAGTTCAGCAAACGCTTTCCACAAAACCACCTATCCAGCTTCTTGCGGATAAGGCTTCAGCCTGGTTCGCTTTCGGCATACTCGGAGCAGCCGTACTGACTGCGGTGGGCTGGTATCTGAAAACCGGTGCAATTTCACATGCGTTGCTCAATGCAGTTGCCGTTCTGGTCGTCGCCTGTCCGTGTGCGCTTGGATTGGCAACCCCAATGGCAATAACCGTAACACTTGGGCGAGCAGCCAAAGAGGGCGTTTTGGTGCGGAATTCCGCCGCATTAGAGCGCGCAGGTCAATGCACCCGGATCGTCTTCGACAAAACCGGCACCCTGACCCAGGGCCATCTCAGTGTCGCCTCCATTCAAACATCATCGAAAAGTAATATGACCAATGAGGACACGATTCGATTGGCGGCCGCAGTGGAACAGGTCTCAGAACACCCAATAGCGAAAGCAATTCAGGCTGCTGCTGAAGGGTTACCGGCGACGATCAAGGCGACGGATTTCAAGGTACTGCGGGGTTTAGGCGTCACTGCACAGATCAATGATAAGCGTCTCTTGCTCGGTTCACTCGGTCTTTTTGGCAAGGATGTGAAGCAGAGTGATCTTGAGAAATCGGCGGTTGAACACGCGAAGAAAGGTGAAACCATTGTTTGGGTTGGATGGAGTGGTGAGCCTTTTGGATTCATCGCCCTGCGTGACGAACCCAATCCAGATGCAGAAAGACTACTCAAAGCCTTGAAAGAACAGGGGCTAAAGCTCGCGATGCTTTCCGGGGACAGCGTAGAAACCACCAAAGCAATTGCCGAAGATCTCGGTCTGGATGATTACGTTGGTGAATGTATGCCGGCGGAAAAGGCTAAAAAAATCAAAGCCTGGCAGGAAAAGGGGGATATTGTGATGATGGTGGGTGATGGGGTGAATGATGCGCCAGCATTGGCGCAAGCTGATCTCAGTATCACCGTGGCTGGTGGGACGGATATTGCCGGGGAGACTTCGGATTTGATCCTGATGCGCAAGGACCTGATGATGATCCCCTGGTTCGTTACGCTTTCAAGGAAAACCCACAGGATCATTCGGGAGAACCTGGGTTGGGCCTTTGCCTATAATTTGGTTTCTGTACCCCTGGCGGCTTTTGGCCTGATCAGTCCGGTGATCGCAGCTGGGGCGATGGCGACCAGCAGTCTGCTGGTGGTAGGCAATTCATTAAGACTTCGTCGCTGAGAGATGGGAGATTAGTTCCCAGAAACCATTCTAAGGCGTTCCAGACGCTTCCTAACATTAGCTGCGAAACTTTGGGTATGTTGATCTATAAACTCGATAATTTTTAAACCTTGGATCCTCAATAAGCGGGGTCAAGTCCATGGCATAGGTCATACGAGTCGCCTGGTCCACCTTATGTGATTGGTAATAAGTCGCATTTGCCACTCTACGACCAATTGTTGCAATGTCATACCTCTTCCCCCCGGCGATCTGCAATTCGAACACATCCAATAAATGCTCTTGTAGTTCGGGATGGCTGGATACATCCAGCGCAACTTTCTGATCATCTGGTAACCAATCCAGATCTCCCCAAACTTCACAGCCATAAACCGTGAGAGGCGGCAGATCACCGGCAAGTTCTCTTAAGGCTGTGATCACGCTCATTGCGACTGCGACGTGCGTGTCGTGTTTATCCGCCAGGTTGTGCGTATAGACGACTTCCGGCTGGGCCACCTGGATGACCCTCTTCAAATCATCGATAACCTCATCACGCCCACTGGATTTGACCGCGTCGCTGCTGTAATTCATTAGGATCTGGGCATTGTAATGGCCGATATCAGCGGCCTTTTTTTGTTCAGCAACCCGGATCTTCCACAAAGCATCATCGCTCATCTCTGCATATGGGCCGGAGCGAGGCGCGCCTCGGCCATCCGTAAGGGTCACACCGGTAAACGATTTATATTTGTCATCCAACCCGGCCAAAATCCCATGGATGGCGAAAATCTCCAAATCATCCTGATGCGCACCGATCCCCAGGTGTGTTGTTCGAGAAAGAACACGGTCATCGCCAACGCCTTGGGGGAAATAGATTTCAGCTTCCGGGTTGTGAAATGCAATCATAAGTTGCCTCCGGTTTAATTCTATCCTTAAATGAAAAACCGGCCATAAAAGCGGCCGGCTGGTTTATTAGTTGGAATTATTCCTCGTCTTTGTCCCGCGTCATCTCAGGCAGGATATGTCCGCGTAACGCAACGACCAGGTCACGGCGTTTGAGCGCACGTTTACGGTCGATTTCCACGGCACTTGCTTTGTCGTCTGCCAGCTTCCGCAGAACTTCAATCCACGCAGCGCTTTCGATGGGCGTGTGGCGCACTCGCCAGCGTTCAACTTTGATGGCCAGGGCATCGCGGTTGATGAGCTTCTTATGGGTACGGGTGAGAGTCAGCCCCTGGGATTCGAAGGTGAATGCCTCCTCTTCAAATTCGGGTTTGATCGGGCAGGCGTGCATACACGCACCGCATTTGATGCAGTAATAATCGGCGAGTACCAGTTCGCCTTCCTCATTGATGTGCAATGCCCGAGTGGGACAGACATCTGCACAGGCCAGACAGCCTTCTACACAGCGATCCCGGTGCAGTTCGACGCTGCCCTGCCAGGGCTGCAGGACCGTGAAAGCACCGTCGCTGGCGACTTCACATTGGCGGCAGCGAATACAGTCCTCAAATCGGACTCTCATCGTTTCTTTATCTTCATCGTAGCTAATGACATTAGTCGGGCAGTTATCGATGACGAAATCCTTGAGGGTAAAGTCAAATTGATCCTTAGTAAATGTGGTTTGCCCTCGAACCTCAGGAAAAGCGTCGTATGCCAGAACAGGGTTCTCTTCCTTGTCATTGATCGTCATGGTGATTGCGTGTACCGGACAAATTTCAACACAAATCCCGCACATCACGCAGGCGTCCGGGTCAACATCCACCGAAGGTGGAGTGACCATCCGGCCATCGACGATTTCACCATCGATGTGAGTGAGAGCATCTTTCGGGCAGGCCGTTGGTCCCATTTGGCAGCCCACGCAGCGATCCAGATCCCAGGTCATCAGGAAATGTCGGGTGACCATTGGTCGTTCAAGACTCATCTGATGTTCGTTGCGGATTTTAATCGTTTTTCCACGCTTGCTCATAATTGGCTCCTAATCCCTCTGGACTTCTTCGATGAGGTTGTGATCGTGGTCGAACAGGTTGATCTTCAGAGGGGTTTCGCCGGGCTGAGCGTGGGTCGCACAACCCATGCAGGGATCGTAAGCCCGGAAGGCCATCTCAATCTTATTGAGAGCGGCATCGGTGACATTCTCACCGGCATGGATCAAGCCTTTCGCAGCTTTGACGATGGACATATCAATTGCAGCGTAATTATTGGTCGTGCCGACGATCAGGTTAACCGCCGTGACCAGGCCGCGCTCGTCCGTTTTGTAGTGATGGGTGAGGGTGCCGCGGGGCGCTTCCACGATGCCGATACCTTCAGTGGGCGTCTCGGTTGGGATCGTGTGTACATTCGGGTCGGTGATCGTCTCATCTGATGCCAATTCAACTGAATGTTCGGCTGCATAGAGCAGCTCGATCAAACGTGCCCAATGGGTCGCGAGAGTCGAATGCACTGGTTTTCCACCAAGGGTCTCGAAGAACTTTTCGTAGTAAGCCTGTGCTTCTGGCGTTGCCATGCCATCCGAAGCATTCAAACGGGAAAGAGGTGAAGCGCGATAGACGCCGCTGTCGGCGCCATCCACAAAGCCTTTCCAGCCGATTTCTTTCAGATAGGGGAACTTCAGATATGTCCAGGGTTCGATATGTTCGGCGATGTGCTCGAGGTAATCCTCGGGGCTGTATTTGAACAGTTCTTCCCCGGTCGGTGTGACCACTCGAACCTTGCCATCGTAGAAATTGACCTTGTTGTTCTCATCCACCATCCCCATATAGTAGGTTTGGTGGGCGAAGGTGTCACTGGTGATCATGTCGACATATTCGGGATTGCCGAGAACGATGTCATCAAATAACTGAAGCGAAACCTTTGCAAACTCGACCGATCGTTTGGCACGTTCCAGGATCGCAAGCCGGTCTTCTTCTGTGATGGGCTTTGCTACACCGCCCACGATCGCACTGACGGAGTGGATATACCGCCCGCCGATCATGGCTGTGATCTCGTGGTTGTCTTTGAGGAGCTGCATCACCTGCCCCCCAATTTCCTTGCCGACTTTGCGGACGACGCCGAGGATGTTGCGCTCTGATTTGGGGGCATCGGGGCCCACCACGAAATCGGGACCGCCCAGGATGTAGAAGTGGGTGGCATGATCGGCGACGAAGAATGCGGCGTACATCAATTCGCGCAGTTTCTTTGCAGTCGGCGGTGGATCTACGTGATAAACCGCATCACCGGCTTTAGCGGCAGCCATGTGGTGCGCGATCGGGCAAACACCGCAGATACGCTGGGTGATACGGGGCATTTCTTCGACCGGACGGCCTTCGCAGAACTTTTCGAAACCGCGCAGTTCAGGAATGACGAGGTAGGCGTTCGAAAGCGCACCATCCTCATTCAGGAATAGGTCAACGCGGGCATGGCCTTCAAGTCGGGTGATGGGATCGATGCTGATCTTTTGTTTCATATCAGTATCCTCACTCGTATTTCATCTTGTTCATGATCGAATGCGCCAACCCAAACCGGTAAAATGTGCCCGCGGGGTCGACGATCGTATCGAGAATTTGCTGGAGTTTTTCGGGATCATCGGTATCAATCAATGCACCAATGGCGCTGGCAAGCTTCGCACCCTGATCTTCAACGCCTTCTGCAGGGCCGTAGCAGCCACGGCAGGGCATATTCCCATTCAGACAGGGCGTACCACAACCGGCACGTGTCGCCGGGCCGCAGCAAATCACACCCTGGGTCAGGAAGCAGGTATCCGGGTCAAGTTCAACCTCGTGGGGGCGTTTGAATTCGCTGATCCGGAATCCCGGTTCACCTTTCTTACGCGTACAAACATCGCACACGCTTTTCGGGTCAGCCCCAATCACGGAACCTTTCGGTGGCAGATCGCCGCTCAAGGCAGCCTGGAATACCTTCCAGACCTGCGTGACCACGGGTGGGCATCCGGGCATGAAATAATCCACATCCGTCACTTCAGCCAGGTATTTCACCTGGTCGTAAAGTTCGGGAAGTTCGATTTTACCTTCAGGTACCTCTGTTGTTAGTTGGGGACGAGTCCCACGACTATCGTCAACCGAGGGAGAGGTGTCAAAAACTTGTTGGCAGAGTGACTCGATATCATACATGTTTGCCAGGCCGGGAATGCCGCCCAGATGGGAGCAGGACCCGAAGGCGATCAGGATTTTTGATTTCTTGCGTAAGAGATGCGCGATCTCTTCGTTCTCGCTGTTGCGGATCGCACCATTGAAGAAGGTGATATCGATCTCTTTGTCTTTCATGGCACGGACATCATCATATTTGAAGTCCATAGCGGCAGGCCAGAAAACGATGTCGGCTTGTTCAGAGACATCGACCAGGCGCATGCCGAGTTCAGTTACGGTGATTTCACAACCACCGCAGCTTGCAGCCCAATAAAAGGCGAGTTTCGGCTTTGCTGTCATGCGTTCGCCTCCATGTTTTCGGTAAGGGTTTCCAGCATGGCATCAATCTCATTCTTAATCCGGCCGCGTTCCTGTGTGCCGATCTGGACGAATTTGATTTCTTTCTGCGGGAGCTGCATTTGACCCAGCATGGTGTCCAGCAGGCCAATCTTGCAGGTCGCGACGTTGGTACCGCGTTTATAGTGGCATTCACCGGGTTTGCAGCCGCAAACCAACACGCCTTTGACGCCGGAATCCAGCGCCATCATCGCCAACTGCGGATCGATCCGACCCGTGCATGGGATATGAACGACCTGGACCTCATCTTCGGGGTAACTTTCCAGAATATAAAGATCCTGTGATTCTCGCAGCGACCAATCACAAACAAAGGTCATCATGGTCGGTGCTTTTTTCGGCGTAGTCGGGAACTGAGCTGTGATGTCAGCATTGCTGACGCCTTCCCGGGCAATCGCACCCAAGGGGCAGGCCGCCACGCATGTGCCGCAGCCCATGCACTTGTTCGGATCGACTTGCGAAAAGCGATCCATCTGACCATCGACATCTTTTTCAAACAGAGATGGGGCTTCGTACGGGCAGACCATCACGCAGACCCCGCAACCCGAACAGAGTTCTTCGTTCACAGAGACAGCCGTGAGTGGGGAGGTATAACCGGCTTCAACGGCGAGCTGCTTGACGGCTTTGATCACCTGGGAAATATGGATCTCCTGGGGGCAGGCCGAATAACATAAATCGCATTCGGAGCAAAGCCAGGTGGTCGGGCTGGTGAAGGCTTCGTCCTGCATATCCAGCATGACCATCCGGAGCAGCCGGCGTGGGTTGTAATCCGGTTCTACTTTCTGCTGGATCATGCACTTGCTGACGCAAGTTCCACAGGAATAACACAGTTCCAGGTGCTCGCCGCCGGGAACAGCTTTGACTTTATCGGCGAAGGTTTGGACGCTCGGAGTATGGCTCACTCGGCCTCCTTCTGATCGGTGATCGCTTTGACGAGTTTATCGGAATATTCCATCGCATCCGTCACGCCGGGGACACCCGGGAATTTCTTCAAGCGTTTGGCCATTTCAGGCTTGAGCCGCTCGATCTCCACATCGAGATCCTCGGGGGAGATATTATCCAGCGAAGCCTGCATTTCATTGAGCACTCGGGCGTATTTGTCACCTTCAGCCGCGCTGATCCACTCGACTCGGAAACGTCCATCGCTCATCTCCATGCGGTCAAATATTTTCTTGAGTCGTTCAGCACGTTTCGCGCCGACGATCTGGCCGGTGATGTAATGGCAGTCTTGCGGGTGGCAGCCGGAATAAAGCACGCCGCCGGCACCCAACCGGAAAGCTTCATAAATGAAATCGCTGTCCATCCGGGCGGAGCACATGACCTTCATGCCGCGCTCGTTGGCTGTATACTCAAAATGGCTTGTCCCTGCCAGGTCTGCGCCGCCGTAAGAACACCAGTGACAGCGGAACGCCAGGATCTTCTCTTCAGGCTTGTCCGCTAAAAGCGCGCGCATCTGGGAGAGGATCTGGGCATCAGTGTAGTGCAGTTGGGTGATCGCATCTTCCGGGCATTCCGCCACACAACCACCGCAGCCGTGGCATTTGGCGGTAATGATTTCGGCGGCCTTGTCACCATCGAGAACAACCGCACCGTAGGGGCAGGCTTTCACACATAAACCGCAGGCGCGACCCTTCGTTGTCGCGGAGCAGCGGTCCGGCCAGACGACGGCTACAGTGGGCTCGATCTCCCATTCATCGGAATGGAGGATACGGCTTGCCCGAGCTGCTGCTGCAGACCCCTGGGCGACGCTGCTGGGGATGTCTTTCGGTCCCTGGCATGCGCCTGCGAAGAAGATGCCATCGGTGGGGCTGTCCATCGGACGTAATTTGGGGTGATATTCCATGAACCAGCCGCCAGGGCTTT
This sequence comes from uncultured Chloroflexia bacterium, assembly GCA_963748065.1. Classification (GTDB taxonomy): domain Bacteria; phylum Chloroflexota; class Anaerolineae; order Anaerolineales; family Anaerolineaceae; genus Brevifilum. The sequence continues at coordinate 190,691 of CAVVHL010000004.1, forward strand.
GTGCCACATTCAGGACGGAGCTCATGTGGTCCTGATCGGGCTGTGGGATGGCAGCCTGGTTGAGCATGACCATATCGTATTCTTTTTCGGTAACCTTACCCAGATTGATATCTTCGGCGTGGACGAAAAGATTGTGCGTCTCCGCATCCTCGGTGATCAGGCTGGGGCGGCCCTGGCTGAAATGGATCCCCATTTCGCGGGCCCGGTCATAGAATTCTTCATAACCCTTTGACGGTGTGCGGATATCCATGTAATAAATGGTGATATCCACATCCGGGTTCATTTGCTTGAGCAGTACCGCATTCTTGATCGAATACATACAGCAGAAGTTCGAACAGGAGGGGTTGTAGCGTTTATCACGCGATCCGACACAGTTGATGAATGCCAGGGTCTTGGGGTTCGAATGGTCGCTGGGACGGATCAGGTTACCTGCCGTTGGTCCGGCGGAGTTGTTGAGACGCTCCATTTCCATGGATGTGATCACATTAGGATAACGGGTATAGCCGTATTCATCCATCACGCTCGGATCAAAATGCCCGAAACCTGTTGCGACAACAATTGCGCCAACATCTTCTTCAACGAATTTGTCTTCCTGAGAAAAGTCGATGGCTTCCAACGGCCCGCAAGCATCCACACATTTATAGCAATGAATGCAGGCGTCCAGGTCGATGGAATAGATCAGGGGAACCGACTGGCTCATCGGCACATAGGCCGCTTTGCGGGGAGCCAGATTCATTTCAAAATAGTTGGGGACTTCAACAGGGCAAGCACGCGCGCAGTCACCGCAGCCATTGCATCGGTCTGCGAGCACGTGTTTGGCTTTTTCTCGTAAGGTGACTTTGAAGTTACCGACGAAACCTTCGACCTTTTCAACTTCGGTGAAGGCTCTCACATCTACCAGGGGTTGACGCGCCGCGTCAACCATTTTAGGTGCGAGTATTCATATACTACAGTCCATAGTGGGGAAGGTTTTGTTGAGCTGGGCCATGACCCCACCGATTGTCGGTTCCTTTTCTACCAAGATCGTTTCAATACCCTGTTCCGCCAGGTCGAGGGAAGCGCTGATTCCGGCGACGCCGCCGCCGATGACCATCGCTTTCTGGGTCACCGGGACGTCGATCATTTCCAGGTCGGTTAAGAAGCGGACTTTGGCAATCGCGGCCGCGGTCAGGTCTTTCGCTTTCTCCAGCGCGCCTTCACGGTCGTGCCCGTGCGCCCAGGTGCACTGCTCGCGAATATTCGCCATTTCCATCAGGAAAGGGTTCAACCCGGCTTCAGCGACTGCCGCCCGAAAAGTTGGCTCGTGCATCCGGACGGAGCAGGCTGAGACCACAACCCGGTTCAGGTTGTACTTCTTGATATCTTCCTTGATCAGACGCTGGCCGGAATCGGCGCAGGCATAGAGTGTGTCCGTTGCCCGGACGACATCCGGTAAGCCTTCTGCAAATTCGACAACTTCTTTGGGATCAATAACGCCACCAATATTACTTCCGCAATGACAGACGTAAACGCCAATGCGGAGTTCTTCGTCCTTGTTCGGTTCGTTGGGCTTTTCGCTCATCGAGGGTCCTTTGCTTTGGAGGGGAAGTCCAGGCTTTCTTTGATCAACTTATGCCGTGTGCGCTGGGCTCGTTGGTCGGGAGTCGTGTATTCGAGCGCATCTTTGGGGCAGATCTTTACGCACTGCGGGCCATCTTCGACGTCTTCGCACTGGTTACAGAATTCAGCCAGCTTCGTATCGTGGTTGATCGCAATCGCGCCGAAGTCGCAAGCTTCAATGCACCAGGCGCAGCCATCACATTTCTTTGGGTCAATTCGGATGATGCCGGTTTCAGGATCCTGGGTCAGGGCATCGCGGGTGCAGGACATCACGCAAGGTGCGTTTTCACAGGTTCGGCAGGCGACGGCTGTGATCAGGACTTCATCCACCCGAACGGTGCGGATGCGGCTGCGATAGGAGTTGAATTCACCGGTTTTGGTGTAAGAGCAAATGTATTCGCATAGTTGACAGCCGATGCATTTCTCAGGATCGCAAACGATGTATTTAAATTTTGACGTGGATGCAACCATTATTCTCTCCTTAAACACCGATCTCTTCGGCGACGTCATCCATGCCCAGGTTGATCAGGACGTCCTTCGGGATCATACCTTCGGGTGTCCAACCTTTGGCTTCGTAATAAATCTTCTTTAAATATGCCAACTCATCATCGGTGACCACGTGTCCTGCTGATGGGCCTTTGGTCATCGGGTCATGTTTCCAGCGATAGGGCAGGTCGTCATCTTTGGCGGTCCAGCCCTCTCGGATATTGAACGCTTTTTTGATCGTATGGGCGCGTACGCCAATCAGGTCGACATCTTCATATTCGAAATTCCAGCCGGTCGTCGCATTGATCAGTTTGGCGATTGCCGGCCAAGCGCCTGCCCGGTCCGCCTTGCCCGTGAAGCAGCGGCGGATGAATTTGCACATTGGGAGCGTGTCATAGACCGCCGCGTATTCTTCCGACCTTGCCGCAACTTCACCGCGTGTTTCGTCGACTGTGAAGCGGTTGGTTTGGCCCTTGATGTCCGGGTCGTATGCGGATGAGCGGTTATGGCAGCCGCCGCGCGTACCGACAGCCAGTCCAACGGCGAAGGTCTTAAGTGCCCGGGCATCATAGCCGGGGAGTTCGAGGCCTTTGATATTCATCGCCCATTTATATGTTTCGACGTTGCGTTCCTTGTCGAAATAGGCGGCAGCAATGCGCGTACCTTCTGAAAGGATCTCGCCGATCCCTTCCTTATTTTCGATCATCAGGGCGAGGGTCACCGCACCTGGGCCGTTCCCGAAGTTGAGCTCGATTCCTTCCGGAGCCCTTTCGCAAATGAAATCTTCCTTTGTAAATACGCCGCGTTCGTAACATTCCATAGCGTAGGAGATCGTCACACCCATAGACATCGCGTCCATACCAGAGCGGTCGGCAATATCCACAAGGCGGATGGCGGCGGTCATGTCGCCGATGCCGCAGTTGGAACTGACGGCTTGCAGACATTCATATTCAATACCCGTCATTGCGCCGGCAAATGGGCCTTTCTTGACCATCGACATTTGCTCGCAGGCGATCGGGCACTGCGCGCAGGCAATCACCTTGACTTTATGATGCTCGTCCAGATATTCGCCACTGACCAGTTCGGCGAATTCGAAGACGCCTTCCTGGTAGTTGCGGGTGGGGAGCAGCCCCAATCTGTTCATATTGAGCATATTGGTGGAGGTCCCATAAATGCGGTATTTTTCAGTATTCTTCCCCTGGGCTGCATCGGTAATGTCGAATGACATTGTCAGCAACGTTTCCGGATCGGCCACGGTGATGCCGTGCGTGCCGCGAACGGAAACAGCTTTGAGTTTCTTGCTGCCCCAAACCGCGCCGTGACCGGTGCGACCCGCTTGGCGACCGTCGTTGGTCACATTGCCGAACCGGACCATATGTTCGCCGGCAGGGCCGATCGTGGCAGAGCGGATTTGGTCATCACCAAAATCTTCTCGGATGGTCTCTTCGGTTTCGTATGTTCCTAAACCCAGAAGATGATCAGCCGGTAAAAATTCCACCCGATCATCATCAATGAAGATATGTACCCATTTGTCGCTGGCATTATGAATGACAACGCCATCCCATTGTGCCCGTTTGAGGGCAATCGAGAACCATGAACCGGAGAGGCTGTCTCCAATGAAACCCGTCAGTGGGGATTTTGAAGCAAGCCCGTATTTTCCACCCACAGGAACGGGCGTACCTGCGAAGATGCCGTTGGCGAAGCAAACCGGGTTACCGGGATCATAGGCGTCACATCCAACCTCAATGTTTTCCCAGCAAAGTCGGGTGGCCATCGAAACGCCGCCGATATAGAGCTTGTACCAATCTTCCGGTTTTTCTTCGACCCAATGAGTTTTATCCTTCAGGTCAATATGCAGAATCTCACCGCTGTATCCGTACATTCAAGTTCTCTCCTAAATTGGACTTTTCTGGTTTCAAAGGAAGACAAAATTCTTGGCCTTACCAGGAAATTTGGCGAATTTCACTATTTTCCAATTAATTGAATGGTTACCAATAAGACAATTTCGCAATATATTTATACTCAAGGCAGGATAATATCAACAGTGAAGGATGTAATTATTCACCATGAGTAATATCAATATTTAATTTTCGGTCGTATTTATTCTGAACCGGGACAATTTTACCACAGCGCACAGTCTCTAAGTGAAGAATATCCTTTCAGGATCAACATCTTGCGGTCGGTACCAGCCTGTGGAGGGGAAAAGGACTGAAGTCTGAGTTCGATAAGTCTGGGTTTGAGTAAAAACCTCTTGAGGAGAGCCTAAAAAAGTGATGTTTCCATTTTCGAGGACGACGGCGCGATCGGCAAGCTCCGCCGCGAACTCGACATCATGCGTGATGACCAGGATCGATTTCCCCCGAGTGCGCCACGATTTCAGGATTTCACTTAAGGCTTCCTTATTCGCATAGTCCATACCACGGGTAGGCTCATCCAGCAGGATGATCGGTGGATCATGGACGGTGATCGCCGCCAAAGCCGTACGCTGTCGCTCTCCAACGGACAGATCTCGGGGGTATCGGTCGCGTTTATCGGTTAATCCGAAATGTGCAAGGTGCTTTTCGATTTCCTGGTCATCAGCAGGTAAATCGTGATTTTTTAGCGTAACAAGCATCTCTTCCATGACCGAGTCGGCGAATAACAAGTCATTGGGATTTTGGGGTAGGTAGGCGATGTATTGGATGATGTCCTGCAGATCTTCCGAACTGCAGATCGTGAACACCGATTGTGCGTTTGCCGGTCGAGGGAACCAGCCCGAGAATTGCTCGCAGGAGGGTGGTCTTCCCCGAGCCGTTCGGTCCCATCAACGTGAGTATTTCGCCTTCATGAAGAGTCAGCGATACATCCTTTAGAATAGCTTTGTTGTCATACCGAACGGTTAATCCTTCGACCTGGAGAGAAGTAGAACCAATTGCTTCGTTCGGGGGAAGAATTTGTGGATCGGGTTGCCGGATTTTGTATTCCGGAAATGTTTCAGGAATGATCGGTAAAGGTGAAAGGTTGAATTTGCTGCTGATTTGGATAATAGGAGGGACGTTCTTCATTCTTGACAGCATTTCTTGCGGCGTCCCTTCCTTGACATCACCGTTGCCAGCCAGATAAATCATCCTATCCGTATGGCGCAGTAACCGCTCCAACCGATGTTCTGCGATCACGATCGTCAAGCCGAGTTGATCCTTGAGGGAGGTGACAAAGCTTAAAATTGATTCGGCTTCGGTCGGGTCAAGCTGGGAGGTCGGTTCGTCCAGAACGAGGATCTTTGGCTGCAGGATAAGGGCACTGGCAATGGCGACTTTCTGTTTCTCTCCGCCGGATAATGTGGCAATGTGCCGATGACGGAGTTCATTAAGACCAATTTGCTCACAGACCCTGTCGAGCCTGGTTTTCATTTCATCCCGCCCCAACCCCTGGTTTTCAAGAGCGAAGGCGATTTCATCCTCCACGATATCAAAGACGAATTGAACTTCCGGTTCCTGGAAGACGAAACCAATTTTATTCGCCATCCCGGCCGGCGTGCGTTTGACCGGGTTCTCTCCGTCGACTTCCAGGCTGCCTCGAACTTCTCCACCAGTGAAGTGCGGTACCAGACCATTGAGGCAGCGCAGCAGCGTGGATTTCCCACTGCCGGATGGCCCTGCCACCAACGTGAGGCAGCCTGTCTCGATGTGCAGGTTAACCTTTTCAAGGACAGGTCCTTGTGATTGCGGATATTTGAAGGAGAAATCGTGAAATTCAATCATGAGTCTTGAAGAGTAAGGGGATGGCGGGAATCAAGCTTGTGACAAATAACAGCGGATTAAATTTGGGCATAGAGAGGGATGGATAAGGTGTATATGAAAGCAGTGTGCTGTGTATGCTTGTCAAAATCCAGATAAAAAACCCAAAGGAGATAACCTGTAAGGCGACAGCAATAAAATCTGATTTTTGCCAATGAACTTGTTCGAGTCGTGAGGTGTGGACGGCTTTACCGGCTGCAATCATGACCCAGACGATAAGCGTTGCAGATGTGAAATACAGCGTCCAACTGATCCAATTGGGATAATCGAATAATTGCAGGATCCAGCCCGTGAATAACGTAAATAATGCCAGGATCAGGCCGATCAAACCGAGGCCCGATTGGGATTTGGCTCTGGTTGTCTCGAAACCTCGCACTGTCATCGATTCTGAGAGCGAAACCGCGTTTTCCATGCTGGTTACCAGCAGCGGCAACAGGACCGGCAGCCAATCGGAGACTTTTTTCATGGGATTGCCGCGGATCAATTGTGCTTCACGGATTTGGCGAGTCCGCTCCTGAATGGAAGGGAAGAAAGTCAGCGATATGGTCACCATCAGGGTCAGGGAGTGGAAGGCACGAGGGATCAGGCGTGTGATCTGCTTGATGCTGAGCGCCAGGTTGAAGATGTTGAAGAGGATATACAATGCACCGATCACCAGACCGTTGACCGCACCGTAAACAAGGCTCTCCAGGGTGAACTTCCCACCAATCAGCAGCCATTGTTTGGGAAGTGCGAACAGCTCAGTCTGCCCGGTATGGACAAACAGGAAATTGATCGCGGAAGAAAGCAGGATCATGGTCCCAATGAAACGCAGGTTTCCACCAACCCAATGTGACTTGCCTTTTGCCATGTGCCAATCTTGCACCGACAATGAACAGGAATAATAAAATTAAAAGGAGGAGAAAAGGGTTCCTTGTCGATAGCAGCAAAACAACATTCGCCGCCAACCAAAGCACCCAGGGGATAGATTGGGTCATGCGTTTTCTTCTCCAACAACGGTGAAAGAAAACCGTTGTGAGAAACGAATGAAAATCTTTAGGACAGGTCAACTCATCAGACTGATCACAAGTACATTCCCAATCGTGCGAGTGATATCCCAAATGAGGGATGTCGCCAGATAATATGCGCCGTAGCGTCCGATGTTTTCGGAAAGGGAGAGTGCTTGAGAAAAGGATTGGCCGGCAGCCCCGCCAAGGAATGGCCAGAACCAGAGGTTCATAATCGCGCCGTATAGCATCCCCCAGACCGCGCCGAAGATGGAAAGCACAACCACCTCGCCGGGTTTACCCTGCCAGTGCAGTGATTTGATGATCGGTTTGATCAATCCGGCACTCTGGCCTACCCAACCTGCAGTGATCATCTGGCCGGGGAGCCACGGACCAACGCCGCCTGTGATCAAACCGGAAACGAACATCGTCATAGCCCCCATCAGGAACCCCATCCGGCTGCCGAAGAAATAACCAACAAGGATGATGAGGAAGAAAGTGGGGCTGAAACCCGCTGGCCCGGGGATTGCATTTTCCAGGAAACGAATGCCGGAATTGATTGCGATCAGGACACCCAGGAAAGCGATCATCTTACTGTCCAGGTTGGTCGACTGGATCTCAAAGAAGACAATCAGCAGACATACCCCGATGATCAAGCTGATCATCACCGGGAAAGCGGCGCTTTGGACGCCCTCCGCTCGGAATTGAGGGAGGGCGAAAGGGGCGATCAGGCTCAATGCACCCAGAATCAGGACGATCAGGTTCGTCAGAACCCCACGGAGTTTAGGATTCATTTCGCCTTTTGGTGACAATCGAGACGATCACAATCAGCACAACCAGAGCGACGACGCCAATGATGATGATGGGAAGCACAGAACGCACAGGTGCTTGGTCCTGAGCTGCTTCAGTTGGCATTTCAGTTGCTATGCCCTCAGGTTCAGAAGTTGGTGTGTCTCCTTGGCTTGCCGTGGATTCGGTTACCGTTTGATAATCCTGAACGGCTTTAGCCTTGAACAGATCTGAATAATCAATGAAAGGTGTGACGGTGTAATTTTTCAAAACGGGTTCATTACAAATATCACTCAGGCTGGGCGCGACATCCGGCGGCAGAGAAGGGAATCTTTCCCAGCTGGTGAAATGCCAGGCCTCAATAGTCCCAGGAAGGACGTCTGAATCATTGATCCCGGTATTGTTAAAGACCCAGGCTTTCCCATCCCAATGCCAATACGACCAATAATTTGTTTCTCCTTCCGGATTACTGATCTCGTTAATGCTGTTAATGAAGCCTTCATCGGCGTCATAGGGCATTCCGGAAGCGTCCAACATGTCCAGGCCCGAAATGGGTTCACCGGCAATCGGGATACAGGCGTTCTGGGGTTCAGCGTCACCGCTATCGATCACCAGTCCTGCGACGTTGGTGATTGGGTTGTCTGAACCAAGCAGCTCACTCCCAGAGAATAATGATCGCAAGGCGGCTGTCGTGGCGCTAAAATCAGCCGCGGCAGTGCGCCAATCCAGAACGAAGGCACCCTTTGCATTTTGGTATTGGATCAACGCTGTTATGGGCGTATGACCTTGTTCGGTAATCCAGGTGTCAGGTGTTTGTCCCAATATATTCAAGGCCATGATGACCTCGGCAGTTGAAAGGGAATCTCCCCAGCCACCATCCGGAAATTGGCTGTTCACGAGGTAGCTCAGGGCAGACTGGATTTCAGTTGAATCCGGAGTTTCTCCGAGAGCCATCAGTGCCTGGATGGCAAGCGCCGTTGGCAGCGCGGAAGAGTCCCCACCAGCGGAGGTAGGCCAACCGCCATCAACATTCTGCAAAGCGATCAGTGATGCATTCACGCCGTTGGGCAGTTCATGTCCGGCAGCTGCCAGGCCCAGGATCCCATAAGCTTGATCAACTGTGGAACCGGGGCCGCCAAACATGGATGTATCACTGTTAAAAGTACTGTTCAATGTATCAACGAGGTCAACGCCATTGATGTTTTGCGGATCGAGGTTAGATACGTGAGCAGCTTGAATGGTCTTTGCGATTACTTCCGGACTGTCTGAAATATCTGATGCAACGAGTGCTCCAAGTGCAACGACCGGATTATGCCCGTCTGCCATGACAGAAGTGGGATCCCAACCTGCGGTGAAGATCGCCAATATCGCATCGGAAGTTTGCTGCAGATCATCCCAACCGCCAGTATTGGTTTGGATGTTGAAGAGAAAATCAAACGCCTGGTTGACCTTGACCAGTGTGCCAAGATTGAAAACAGGTCGTCCGGAAAGACCGATGAGTGCATCCGCCGTCGAATAGGCGTTTGCATAATCACCGCCGATCATCCCGTTATCTTGTTGGAGTGCGGATAGGGTTGTATAAGGGTTCCCACCTTCTTGCTGCCAATTGGCGCCCATCGGCAAATCGTTCATTGCGGCAATGGTTTGCAGCATGGCACTGGTGGTGCTGGCATTGGTTATGGTATCCCATTGGGTTTGCCAACCACCATCAGAGTTCTGTTCGTTTTGCATGAATGCGATTGCGGACAGTATTTCCGGTGAATCGCTGGAATAATTTCCGCTGGCTAGAAGAGCCAGCATGGCGTAAGGAGTCGTGTCAAGGTAACTGCCGTAACCGTCATTCCATGAGCCATCCTCACCTTGCACATTAGCCAGCCAACGGGCAGCTTCTTCAGGAATATCAACATTGGCAGCACTTAACCCAATGATCGCCCAGACTTGGTCCATGACATTATCTGATGTGGCTTGACCGAAGATCCCGGTGCCTGGGTCAAAGTACAGATTGATTTGGTAAATGAGGTCGCTGTCATCTGGTCCGAAGTGCCGCGGGTCGAGATTGGCGGCCGCGACAGCGGTCAGTAACTGTCCGGCTCGAGCCAGATTAAAGCCCGGTTGTTCCGAGCCAACCTGGTTGACCCAGTCATCACCGTTTTCGACCAGATAATCGACCGGTCGGAGCCCTGAGTCGCTCTTTAGGAAATCCTGCGAAAAATGATTGGCCGATAATGCCATGACGACCCGTAATGTCACCGCCATGCTGGAGGAGTCGTCCATCCACCGGATGCCGCCATCATCGTTCATCTGTGTTTTGAGATAACCCAATGCTGATTCGATGACGACTTCCGCATTCTGTTGACCTGCTTGGAATACCGACGGTGATGCATAGGCTGGGGAGGCTGTGATACCCAGCAGAACGAGAATGATCAGGATGCTTGTGCTTTGTTTGCGAAGATGTGATTGCATTGACCTGCTCCTTTGTTGATAACAAAAACGATCCCTTCTTCGAAAGGATCGTTAAACCAAATCCGCCCGGTTGGGCGGCAGGGGAGGTCGGCTGAGGTGTATGAAGCCGATACCCAACTTGCCTTTCCACGAAGTCTTTGGGTCATAAAGGGCGGGGTATCGGACTTCACCAAAGGTGTTACCGTTGCGGGACAGTGCTGGACTTGCACCAGCTTCCCCCATTATGCACCTTGCATCCGGGCAGCAGGCGCACCTTCTATGGCGGGTTAATTTGTATGGACAATTCTACTGGGATTGAAACAGCTTGTCAATTTGATTCACAATTTTTAAGACAATACTCCGAGATTTCAGGTGTTGTTTCCGTAATAAAAATTTAGAGGGCAATCTGAGTGAGCAGACTGCCCTCTTTGAAATACCGTGTGCTGCAGAGGAGAGTTTATTGAACGGTAATTTCAACCAAATCTTTGACGTTCAGTTTCCCGGACATATCCGGCATAACCGTACGCAGTGTATCATCGTCAAATGCGACGATGCAGTTGGCGCAGGCCGTCGCTTCATCAACCGTCAAACTGGCTTCATAACCGTCGGAAGCGGTGAATGTCACATCAGTCCCGCTGGTTGCACCCGCGTCGGTTAGAACGGTGGAAAGCAGAACGCCTTCGTAAGTGGTCGTTGCACCATCCTTACCGGTGTAATCCACAGACATTGTGCCGAGAGCCTTCAAATCAGCCTGAGTATAATCTTTGCCGTTAACGGTTAATGCCGTTACTGCGGGTGCCTGCGTCATGGCGGCTTCTTTGGGCGCACAGGCGGAAAGCAGTGCGAGGACGACGAACAATACAGCGAACAAATAGGTTTTCTTCATGGTTTTCCTTCTTTCTACAAATTTAATAGTGATTTCTTTAGGGGTTGACGGTTAATTCGGTGACCTGAAATACCCAACGGTTGGCCGGCGTGGTTGGGAAAACCAGGCGAATAGGCCCGGCATCGGGGTCCGCATTGACGATCCAGTCATCACCCTGTTTGAGTGCGACGATGCCATCCACCAACTCATCCTTTGAGAGTTCAATGGCATAGCCATCTGCCGCCGTGGCAGTGATGGTGCTGAAGTCCCCTGCGCCGGCGTCTTCCAGCAGTTTATCCAATGGAACTCCGCTGAAGGATCGGACTTCGTCCTCACCACGCGATTTTTCCATCAGGACATCATTGAGGTCAACCATATCCATTTTTGCCAATTCTGCGTAGGTGAAGGATACGGGATTACTGACCGCGCCGTCGATCGATAATGTCCAATCGACTTTCGGCGCGCCGCCGCAAGCGCTGAGCAGCATGGGGAGGATGACGATCATCATCCATAAATATTTCTTGGTTCTCTTTAACATTGTTGCTATATCTCCTTATTTCTCGATGAAAATGATAGGGACGATCATATCTTTCGCAGTAAGTGTGCCGTGATTGCCGCCATCAGCAGTCTCATGCATGCCATGGTCGGCGGTAATCACGATCAAGGTGCCCTCTGGCAGGGCGTTGTAGATTCCTTCAAGGTATCCATCCACCCGGATCATGGCGTCCAGATATTGGGTTGATTCGGGCCCAAAGCTGTGGCCCATGTCATCGATCTCATGGAAGTGAATATAAAGCAGGTCCGGCAGGTCGGTTGTAATCTGGTCGAGGGCGTTGGCGAATACGTTGTCATCGGAATAGCCGTTTTCATCTCGGTCACCGCTGAGCGTGACCTCTGCGTTACGGAGGTTGAACGGCAGGCTGGCGCCTTCAACCGCATGGACGGTCCGTCCGTTTTCAACAGCAAGGTCGAAAAGGGTCGTCAGATCGGTTGTGCGGAAGCCGTAGCCATATACGCCGGTGTCCCTGGGCGGCGCACCGGTTAAAAGCGAAGCGGAAGCCGTGGTTGTGATGGGGGGATAGACGGTCAGTCCATTCTGCAGATGATCCGTCAAACTCGCGAGAAATGGCAGGGTTCCCGTTGCAGCTTCATACTGCAGCTTGGCATATTGAGTGCCATCCAGAATGATTAGGACGGCCTGATCCGCACTGGTTTCAATCCAGGGGGTACCGACGGCGTCGGGCAGATCCGGCAAACCAAGTGCACGGGCGATCGTTGGAGCGAGGTCCATAATGGACAATTTGATGTAGTCAGGCGTTTCGGAAGGCGAGACATCAATGGATCCTACCGGGCAGGTTTCACCATCGATCGTTAGTTCCCGGACAGGATTAAGCGACGCACCTTCTGCAATATCATCCCATCTGTAATATGCCGGTTGGGCATCGTCGCAGATGACCGTAATGGTGTCGATCAGTTGGAATCCCTGATCGTAGAGGAACTGCGCCAATGGCACGGAATCTATCGCCTCTTCCGATTTGTCAATATAAAACTGCACGTTATCGGCAGTGATCTTTCCGATTTCTTCCTCGTTCACGGTCAGGTTGACCTGCCAGGCAGGTTGGCACCCGGCAAGTGCGGTAAGCAGAACGAGCAGTATTGGGATGAGTAGATATTTTCGCATAGACATAATTTAATTCGATTCGATCTTAACGATATCCGTGGGCCATGCACTTCGGCCGCGATCCGGAATGACCAGCGTAACTTTATCGCGAACCATGGCGATCACAGCCGTCGCCAATTCATCCCCGGTGATCTCGAAAGTGTCGCCGTTGGCGTCGATGACGGTCACGGACGTTGCCTTAGGATCGGTGAGCAGGGGGGTAAGCTGAGCACCTTCAACCCAATTCGCAACCAGGGCGTGACTGATTTGTCCGGCATCATCTTTGAGCATGACATCCGAGCCTTCAACGGTCAGATGAACGGTCTCACCAATCAACAGCCGCCCGATAGATGTGTTGACGCCGTCGATTGAAAGTGGTTTGTCCTTACCGACAACGATGATCCGGTTGATACCTTTCAACCAGGAGGAGGAATGGACTGAATTCGGTGACAAATCTGACTCCATCAATGTAGGGAACCAGCATGGCTGTCTCGTCCAGGTACTCCGCTTCAATCGTCACCAAGCCGCCGTCATTGGTGGTAAAGGTGACGGAGTTCGAAGTCATCTTTGCCGACCCCATTTTGTGCCAGGAAGTCATACAGCGTAATGTGAGTCCCGGCATTTTCCTGATCCGGCAGCACTTCATTGACCCGAATTAATGCCGGATCGGGGACATCACCAGTCAATTCGACGACTTCGAAGAACGTGATTCCGGACAGTTCCACAGCGCCGTGCTCGTCATGGCAGGTATTACAGGTGTGAAAGTCGCTGCCGTTGTGACATTCAGCGCACTCATTCATAGTTGTGCCTTCCGTCCAAAGCGATTTCATGCTGTAATCACTCAACAACGCCACCGGCATCGGTTTTGTGGTTGCCAGGATCAGGACGATGACGCCAATCGTGACGGACAGGGCAATGACTAGGATGATGATCCAGCGTTTCGATTTCTTTTCCATAACTTAATTGATTCCTTAAGCAAATTTAAAATGAGAAAAATGACTGTAATTACAATCATGATCAGGTTGAAAAAGATATCCCAACCTCTAAACTTCGGTTTTTCACGAAATGTTCTTTTCTTAAATTGACCGAACCCTCTTCCTTCCATACTGAAAACAAGTAAATCCGCTCTAGCAATCGCACTAATCAGCAGGGGTGTCAGGAACTGCCTGACGATCAGAAGCAACCGCTTGAGATTACCTTTATCGTATTCCACACCGCGAACGAGCTGCGCCTGATAGATCGTTCGACCTTCGTCTTCAAGGATTGGAGAAAGACGTAGGGCCGTCACCAACATAAAGCCAATGCGATAAGGTACGCCAATTCGCATAAAGGCATAGGCCAGGTCTGCGGGATTTGTCGTGATGACAAAGAGGTAACTTATGGAAACAATGGTTAGGAACCTGCCGCCAAAGAGTAAACCGGAGAATATTCCGCCGCTAGTCAGTTTGAAGAATGGCTTATTTGTCTCAAACAGCACGACGCCCGTTTTATCGAAGAGGACATATAGAACGAATAAAGCCATCCCGGTCATTAAAACAAATTTAAATCCCCGCATTTGCCAGATTTGAGGAAAGACTGAGAACAGGTAAATCAGACACCAGGCTGCAATAGCAAAGATCAACAACCCATCCGAAATGATAAATACAAAGACCGTGATCAGGATCAGCCAGACGAATTTACTCAGTGGATGCAATTGATGCGGGATCGTCTGGCCTGGCTGAAAGGCGAGTTTACGCATCCCAAGCCCCCATTTGGAATAGGGCAGGAAATCATCAAAACCCATCGATTTCAATTGAGTAAATGCTTGAGAGACTGGCGCATCCACGACAATCCTGCCGCTATCAAGGAAAATCAAACGATTGCAATATTTTTCAGTGAGACCAGCGTGATGATTAACCAACACAACCGTGTTCCCGCGTTGAACATATTCCCAAAGCAAACTCATCCAGATATTCGCGTTTTCCAGGTCCTGCCCGATCAGGAGTTCATCGATCAACAGGAGCTTCGGGTCGTGCAGAAAACTGCCGATCAGGTTCAACCGGCGTTTCTCGCCGTAACTCAAACTTTGTGGGTGCCTTTCCAGGTTTCCTGTCAGGCCCAGGCGAGCCAACCACGCCATTGCTTCGAATTCTCTTCTCCTCGGTCAATAAACCGAGATTTTTCAAGGTGAAAGTGGCTTCAGTCCCAAACGGAGGATGTGAAGAGTTGATGATCCGGATTTTGGAAGATAAAACCTACATCAGGAACCAGGCTTGAGGTTTTTGCACTGGGTATGTCACGGCCAAAACCGTAGATGGTTCCCCGATAGGGTTTGTGAAGCCCCATCATGGTCAGGAGCAAGCTGGTCTTCCCGCTGCCGTTCGGCCCCATCAGGCTGATGAATTCGCCTGGATACAGCGCGAAATTGATGTTGCTCAGAATGTGGTTTGTTCCGAGGTTAAGATCGACCTGATGGAACTTGATAATAGGATTATCCTGACTGATTGGACGTCCAGATCAAGGGGATTTATGAACCTTGCTAATTCTGATTCTTGCTTTGACAAGAACGCTTCAATCGGCTCAGGTTTGGAAAGTCTACCGTCGGATAATACAAACAATTTGGGATGCAAATCCACAAGCTGTGATAATTTATGCTCAATGATGAGAATGGTGAGACCCAATTCCTGTCGAAGACGGTAAAGAGTTTCAAAAATATGGTTCGTTGCTATAGGGTCAAGATTTGAAGTAGGCTCATCCAGGATCAGGACTTCCGGTTCGAGTGCAAGCATGGAGGCAATCGCCACTTTTTGCTTTTCACCGCCGGAAAGTGTCGCCAAATCACGATTGATCAGATCCTCGCCGCGTACGACTGCCAGCGCATCGACAATTCGTTTATTGATCTCCTCGATAGGGACAAGTCTGTTTTCCAATCCAAAAGCGATCTCATCCTGCACTGTCAGCGTGCAGAATTGATTCTCCGGATTTTGTTGGACATACGCAACCACCTCACTGGCCTCGTACAGCGGAATGACACTCATATCAACGTCGTCAATAATGATCTGGCCTGAGTGATTGGTCGCGTTATCCTGAAATAAGAATCCAGCCAGCGCTTTACCCAGGGTGGATTTTCCACACCCGGATTTCCCGGTGATAACTGTGAAATCGCCCCGGTTTATGGATAGGTTAATACCATCCAATGCCGGTTGGTCTCTGCCGGGATAGGTATAAGAAAACTGGCTCATTTCAATATAAGACATCGTTCAGTGCAATGTAATTTGTGTCACAGGATAAAGTTGAACCTCACCTGACATTTTCGCCAATGCATAACTGATGCTCGATTCACCAACAACGGTGAAAATCCGTAAGGCATCGTTCTGGTTGATTTCCGCCCAGGGGAGGGTTAGGGTCTTCTCATCATTGCTGAAGGTTACCTCCACGAGGTTGTTCCCATTCATGTTTGCTTCAATGATTTTCCAGACGGGTACGCCCTGGAGTTTCTTCGATCCTTCAGGTAAAGCAACCTGGGTGCTGTCCATATCCGTAACCCAGGCATCCGGGTCGAATGGATGGTCAATGCCGTTCTGGTCGGTTATCGTCAGGCTCTGAGATGCAATTACCGTCAACCGGGCGATGCCTCGCACCCAGGCCTTACTGCTTTCCGGCCCGACCACATCAAAGGTCGAGTTCTTCCCGCTGCCGCTTTGTACCAGCAGGATATTGTCATTGCTATTCAACTCATCTAAGCTGATGAGAAAAGCGTAGCCATCCGTGGCTTCGATGATCAGCGTATCTGCATCCGAATGGGGTTGCGCGTAGTCAATAATGGCTTTCATCGGATAACCATCATATTCCGTCAGCACGCCTTTATATTCCATCTGACGCTTGACCGCTTCAATCGACTTATCTTCAGGAGGGAACCCGTAAGGATGGTTGACATCGCCGTTAACCTGAATTTGCTCCGGGCCCTGCAGGCTGACTTTTAGGAAAACGGCCAGCAATGCTGCGATTATGGCGACCCCGAGCAGGATATACCAACCGACCTTGCGCGTTTTGGATGTGAGCTGCTGTTCACGAACCACACCAGCTTTGTTCAACGCATTCATCAACAGGGAAGGTACGAATCCGGCAAAAAGCACGCCGGATGCGGTGGCGACCAGAAACAGGATCAGGATCGCTGTCGCGGCCAGGATATTTGAAGGGAGTGTTGCAAAAATTTGGAAGACCAAGACATTTGAGCCGGTCGCCAACCCCCCGGCGATAAGATAGGCTAAAAGCGAACGCCTGTTTCCGAAAATCAGAAAACCGAAATCTACCAACAACCCAGCCACCAGGTCAATCAAGGAGAATAATGATCCCGTGGCTGTTACCGCTCAGCAGCTCGACGCCGCCTTTCAGGATGCCTGTCAGAGTCCCGGTGCCGGGTTTACCTGTGATGGCAAAGGCCAGCACGATCCAGATCACATGTAAACCTGCGGCCCACTGGGTCGCACCCGGAAAACCAAGAACAGCCTGGACGGCATCACTGAGGGTGTTGATGTAGGTGCTTGCGACGCCGCCCAAGGCTGCAAGGACCGCCATGATCAGGAGATCACGCGTTGAAAAGTAGAATTTGTTTGATGCTTTGGTATTTGGTTCCACCTGAAAACGCTCCTTCTGATTCGGAAAGGAGCGCTCTTAACTTACGCGTAAAAATCACCCTACGCGCAAAAAGCGTCCATCTCCTTTCCAAATACGGGAGGCAAGGACGTTTCCCTCCTTACCCTATCGGCCGGGATACCATGGCTCCGCTGTAGGTATCAAGGCTCGAAGATGTGATGCAATATTATCTGGTCTTATTCTAACATAATGCTGGCGTTACGAATAAGTGAATTTCTTCATACTCTACTAATTTCTTTTTACGTGTTCATTTGCGATAACAGGAATGCCCCCAAATTAATTTGGGGGCATTTGAGGAGGATTGTGGCTGTGAGAGAGACTTGTTCAGGGGATGTAATTGAAAGCCACAGGATTTACCGTGAGGTGGAGAATTTAACCAGCTTGCCTTTTTTATCGAAGGTCATCCTGGCATAATGATGATGGGTCATTTGCTGGTTTTCCTGGACTGATTTTTCAAGGGTCACATAGTAATGATCGTCCCTGGAGGACTTTTTCTTTCCATCATAAGAACCAGTGCTGTTGGTGTTTACCTTCATTTGAGCGTTGTGCAATCCGGGCAGATATTTCTCAATGACTTCTTTGACGCCTGCAGAGACATTCTTAGGCATCTCATCCATGTCCAACGCAGGCTGCAGGTCGGAATCGCTCAAGGTCTTGACCGCTGGATGGCTCTTGGCCCGTACTGACTTGGGTGTTGACTTCGGTCCATCATAAACAGCCAAAGGGTCGCCAAAGAGGACGAAGGAAAGCAATGTCTTTTGGTCTTCGCCATCCAGAAAGCCCTGTTTCCGGGTCATTTCCTGCGCGAAGGTGAGTTTGGCCCGCATCAAGGCGTAGCCGACCGAGTCGCCATCCAAAACCTGAGTCCAGAATTTCTCTGCCAGGTAATCGGCGGCGATCAAAGGCATCGTCACGGAGCCATAAGCGATGCAGGTGGAACCCACGAAAGTGTTTGTGCCGCAGTCGAGGAACATGAGCGACATGGCTTCCTCATGCTGCTTTTGGATGATGTTTGCACCGTAGCATGCTTCCGAGAAAACAAATTTTGGTGAGGGCACTTTTTCGCTGAACAGGTTCGGGCTGAGGGCGATCGGGTAATCCGGTCCGGTCGATTCAGAGGAGAAATCCTTCTGACCGTACCAATTACCGCCATCCTGGACACCATGCAAATTGAAGTATCCGAGGTCAGGGCCGCTGGTGTTGAGTACGATATTGGTATTGTCGTTCGGTGGAGACAGCCGTAGTGATTTGGCTTTCCCAATGGTTGTAAAGACCCCGGCTGAGGCTTCCTGCCAAACTTCGGCGGACAACCCCAGGTTGCCGTTCTTGGTCGAAGCCAGGCCAATATTTGCGAGCCATTGGCGGAACCAGCTAAAAAAGGCGTTCAAGGTCACACCAGGCCGGAAGGCTTTATTTGTACGCTGCTCGTATTTGTAGATCAGGTTGCGGATCTGGAACAGGAGCAAACCGGCATCAGAACCGCTTTCGCCGGGCAGACGTCCGACCGGCCACTGCGGAATGAAGTAATTTTCATCGATCGTGCCGTAAGGATTGTCGGAAGGTACATCCAGATCATCGTCGAGAGTCGGGTTGGGTAAATGATGGAAAGGAATGATCTCCGGTCCACCGACGACCAATAGCGCGCCGATCATCTCACCCTGTTTGGCGAGCGCAGCATCGAGATCCGCCAGACTGAGTTTGACTTTCCAGGCGTCGGTTGCAACCGTGGGCTTGATTCCCAATTGGCTCATTGTAGCTGGGTCATCAGGATAGAATACCCGCGCACCCCAATCCGGTACTTCACGGACGAGAGCAGCCAATTCCTGCAGCAGGTCGTCGATCACGCCTGCTGTGTTGGGACCATATTGCGTTTCCAACTGGTTTTTTGAGCTCATAATGACATATATCGGGAAACGGTTATCCTCACGTTCGAGGTCAGGTTTCTTGAACCGTTTTGCCAACCGGGAGAACGCCCGTTGCACGTCTTCGAAATCCTCTTCGGAAGCATAATCCACTTCCGCAAACATAGGATTGATCTTTTCCAGGGTCGGATCAACGTCCGCTGTTTCTTCTTGTACGGGCGTTTCATCTGGGTCCGATTCAGGTTCCGGGACCGATTTTGCTTTTTGCGGTTCTTCTTCAGCCGTTGGCTCAAACTCGCCCAATTCAGGTTCCGGTTCTTGCCCGGGAATGAGCTGGTTCCAGCCCAACGTGGATGCCACGGATGCAGGCACGGGTAAATCGAAATAAATTTCCATCTTATCGGGCCAGAGGTTTTGGAAACGATGGCGGTATCCCAACAAACGCTGAATCACCTGGCCGGCGCTGTCGTGAGCGGCAACCCAATGCAGCCTTTCGACAGCGGCGGAGTCCTTGCCCATATCAATATCGGCTAAAGCTTTGATGATGTTGACCTGCAGACAGTTCGGCCACTGTTGAATGTAAATCTCGGACAGATTGGCCAGCATATCCACATTTTTCTCCCGATAGGCGGCCTTGAGGTGCAGGATCGCCGGTAATGGAGAATCGGGAGATTTTAGCAGTGATTGGTGGATCAGCTCGGTCGTCTTACCCAGATCGCCGTCTGCATAAGCCTGACGCGCTTCCCAAAGCGGGCTAAGCCAATTCTCGGTTTGATCAGCGGATGGCGTTTCTTCTGTCAGATAAGAAATGATCGCTGCTAACTCATTTTTGAATTCCGCGTCCGAGGTCAGTCCGGTTAAAGATTGGTAGGCTTCGATGAACTGCGGGTCCATTTCGACCAGGCTCTTGAGCATTGAAACAGCCTGTTCAGGTTTACCCAGGTTGGCATAGTTCAACGCCTGTTGGTATTGGACATAAATGTCACCGGGATAATTGACCAGCCAGAGCATGCAAGCTTGTTTGACGAATTGGAATTCTTCATTTTCGTTGCCTGCATTCAGGATCGTCAGAAATTTATAGCGGTCCAGAGCGTTCAGGTAATCCAGGGGTGATGTGGATTTTTTCATGGTTAGCTCATCTCTCGTAAATTATTGATTAAGTTCATAGCCGTGATCACGCCTAATTGGCGGATAATCTCGGAGTCTTCAGGTGCGTGGTGCTTTGCCTCTTTGAGCATCGCTTCCGCACCGGTGTAATCTTTGCATTCCTTGAGTGCCATGCCGGCGAAGTAATATGGCCTGGGGTCGGATGCGTCAACTTCGGTACCTTTTTGGAAGACTTTGATCGCTTCTTCCAGATCGCGGCGGTCTTGGTAGGTCTTGCCCAGCTCAAGGTAGGCATCGACCAGGGTTGGATCGTAGGTGATCGCCTCCGAAAGGTGCGCAATCGCCTGATCCAGTTGGCCGCTTTTACGCTGCAGGCGTCCGAGCATCAGATGTACTTTAGCCTCTTTCGGCAGGATCCGCAGAATCGTTTGGGCGGTCTGAGCTGCTTTCTCCAGCCGATTAGTCTGGATCAGCCAATCGGTCAGCAGGGTCAGCACTTCGGGGTCTTCTGCATTGTCCTCCGCCAGAGTAATCAGCTCCGGCAGGGCTGCTTCGGTGCCTTCAAATTCCTTGCGGATTTTTAGGGTTTCCAATGCCAAAGTGGCATTTCCGGGATGTTGATCCATTGCGGATTTCAGGATCTTAATCGCTGGTTCGAATTTGCCTTGTTTAGCGAAGGCTTTAGCCTTGATGATGAGGGCATCGTTGTTTGCCTTGTCCTCATCAAGGATCGTTTCTGTTTTCTCGATTGCGCTGTCATAATCCTGCTGATCGAACAATAATTGCGCTTCTTTGATCGCCAGCGATTTATTCCTGGGGTCCAACTGCTGTGCATTTTGAATATCCCTGATCGCGGCGGGCATATCACCCATCCGGCGGTTGACATCTGCCAGCTTCAACCAGACATCCGCATCCTTGGTCTGATAGGTCACGCTCTTCTCGAGGTCTGACTTAGCCAGTTCCAGATCATTGGAGTGGAGGCGGATTTCAGCGGATTGCAGCCAGAAGTCGGCGTTTTCCGGCTCGGAATCGAGTGCCTCCGAAATGTGCTTGGAGGCCGGCTCGGGCATCCCAATCGACATTTCGAGTTCCGCGGCGTAGGCATGCCAGGCGGATTCTTCCGGCCAGAACTGGAGCGCGGTCTCAATGGATTTGAGTGCTGATTCTGGTTCGGCTTTATTGAGGAATGCCAGCAAGGCATGATTGAGTGGGTTAAGGGGTTCAGCTTGAAGCGCTTTTTCTACCGCCGGGATTGCGTCCACTTTGCCATACCGCAGGGCATTCAAGCCATAAGCTTGTAAGACCTTGCGGTCATCCGGGTAAATCTCCATCACCTGGCGGATGATGTCATCATCATCGCTGTTCATCACAATGACTGCGGCTATCGCAGGATCATTCAGGCAGGCTTCAAAGTTGTTTGAAATGTGCCATTCCCCTTCAAATGCAGCGCTGCCGCGAGCTTTCTGACAGAGCCAGATTTCCTGATCCAGCAATGGTTGAACAGCATCCATTTTTTCGTTGAATTGGATAATTGCATCCTCGGAAAGGAATGCCTTACCAGGTGCGTGGGCGGTGACAGAGAGGACCTCGGCCATGCGCTGCATTTCAGCCGCCTAAATCATTGCCATTGAATAACGCCACTGCATCAACGGTTGATTTGGAACAAGGGCTGATGCTTCTTTATAAAGTTCCACAGCAAGGGCTGGGTTTTCCAGTGCCAGCGCCGCTTCAGCCATGCCGATCAGGCTCATCGCCTGGCTGAATTTGATACCGAGGTCAAACACTTCTTGCCGGGTGTAAGTTTCAGCATAGGCTTCCCGAGCCTCGGCGAGATAATTTTGAGCGGCTTCTCCATCACCCATTTGCATTGCCAGGCGACTTTGGATCGCTAAAGCACGGGCAGAACGTGTCAAAC
Source organism: uncultured Chloroflexia bacterium (assembly GCA_963748065.1). GTDB lineage: Bacteria > Chloroflexota > Anaerolineae > Anaerolineales > Anaerolineaceae > Brevifilum. Next base: position 212,813 of record CAVVHL010000004.1, read on the forward strand.
TGGTCATATTTTGCTCGGTGAGTTGGGAGGCGTGGAAGGTGTCGCCGGTGAAATATGCCAATTCAATGGATAAGCAGGCCTGATCCTGGTTGAGAGGTTGTCCTTCAAAACTGGAGATGAAGTCCTTGGCTTTGGCGAAATCCAGGTTCAATAGATTTGTCTCCGCACATGCGAAAAGATATTCCTGGTCCTCTGGATTGGAAGCAAGGGCTTCTTCGAAATGGATTAGAGCTTGTTCATGATTGCCATTGAAACGTTCGAGCAGGCCGACCTGATATGCATATCCGGCTGGCGAAAAGTCCTTCGTGTAGAGCAGGGGTGACTTTGTGTATTCCGAGTTGGCGTTGGTTGTGTCCGCCTCTTCTGCTTTCATAATGGGTTGGATGGATTTGAGGATATCCAAAGCGCTTGTATACTGCCCGATCTTTTCAAGAATGTCCGCTTTGACCATCACCAGTTCAGGGAACCGTTTCTGGGTTTCTTCATCCAAGTTGATTGCTTCCAACGCATTTTGGTTTTCATCACGATTTGCATAAGCGGTTGCCAGTTCCATTGTAATTAATGGATCGAATGAATTTGCAACCTGGTTTGCTTTTTCCAATGCTTTGATCGTCAGATCCATATTATTGAGCTGGATGCTTAAAATAGGCGGCCTGATGCAGATCTTGTGTTGATGCGGTCATATGGTTGACCACTTTATTCAAACTGGTTTCCGCAGCCTGACTTTCACCGGCAGAGAACTGTGCACGTGCGAGCCAGAGGTCAAGGACAGGTTGATTGGAGATCAACACCTGGGCTTCTTTGAGCGCTTTGATCGCTGATTCGGGTTGATTCTGGTCGAGCTGGAATTTCGCATACCAGAGAATATTCCCAAGTTCCTGCGGGGCTAATTTCAGCGCTGTCTTGGCCGTATCGGTGGATTTGCTTTCCAAATCGGAAGATTTATACGCTTCTGCGAGCGCATGCAGTACGGAGATATTTTCCGGCTGTTGGCTGGAGGCATCTTGCAAAGACGCAAGGGCCATTTCCGTCTTACCCATTGCCAGGGCAGTTTTTCCCAGGCCGTATTGCAGCTGCCAGGTCAGGCGAGCCTTCCCGGGACGTTCCTTCTCGGCGATCTCGAGATAAGCATCAAACGCCTGGCTGTACTGGCCCATCAGCCGGTCAACATCTGCGAGATGTAACTGAAGCTGCGAGTCGGCATCGTAATGATCCAGGCTCTTAGCCAGAATGCTGCGAACCGTCGTTAAGTCATTCAGATCGACATCATGTTCCAGGCTCTGATCTGCTTCATTAATGATGATCTTTGCGATCGAGAGGACGGTATCCCGATCCTCTGGGAAATGTTTTGCTGCACTTAATAATACAGGTTTAGCCTGCTGGGTTTTACCGATCGCAAGCAAGACGTGACCGAGTAACCTGGCAACGGCAGGTTCTTGTTCATAAGATGCAAAATGAGGTTCGAGCAGCGACCAGGCTTGTTCGTATTGTCCAAGCTGGTAACTGGCCCGTGCCAGGTTGAACTGGCCTTCCGGGTCCTGATCGTCAATCTCGTAGGCTTTCTGTAAATAGCTGATCGCATCCGCCGGGCTTTGCTTTTCAAGCAAAGTCTTGCCCAGTTCCCGCAGCAAGGTGGGGCTGTCCGGTATCGCGACGACGCCTTTTTGGAGCACTTCCATGGCTTTCTCACTTTGGCCGTTCTCCCGCCAAATCCTGGCGAGTGCCAACCATGTGTCAGCCTCTTCCGGAATGGTTTCAACAACTTTTTCCATATGCTGGATGGCTTTGACGGAATCACCCGTTTGCCAAAAGCCTTGACCCAAAAGCACCAGGGCTTTGGTGTTATTAGGAAATTGCTTAAGGATGTTCTGGCAGATCGAGATTGACATGTCCGTCCGGTCGGTGTGTAAAGCCGATTCGGCAAAGAGGATCAGGTCATCCATGGACGGTGAGGTTTCCGATTTGACGATTTCCTGGATGGCTTCATAGGCTTTGGTCCAGTGTTTTGCCTGACCATATAGCTTTGCCAGGGTTTTCTGATGGAGTGTAGATTCAGGCTGCACCAGGCCAAGGAAACCGGTCAATTCGATTGCTTTATCATATTGACCTGTTTTGGCAAACCAATCCCGGACCAATTCGAGCTGTTCGGGATCCGCGTAATCCGGGTCAGTACTGAACTTGTTTGTTGCAGCGTTCCCGAATTTCAGAAGATCTTTCAGAATATTTTTACTAAAATTCAGTTTATCTGCATGGACGTAGTAGCCCGGCGTTTGGGTTGATTGAGGATCTCTGGATAATAATCGACTATCGAAATCGAAGTGTGAAGGACGTTCTTTACTGTTTCCGGACGTCACGAATTTGTTGAACAGATATGCTTTTTCCGGACAATCCGGCAAATTGTCCAGCATCCGTTCCGCTTCTTCACGCTCGTTTTCATTGATAAGATGGTTGATATATTCGATCCGTGCTTGTTTGGATGTAGGCAGGGTCTTGATGACAGTCATCCAGGTGGATTTTTCTTCAGGGTAGTGTCCCCCGGCAACCGATTGGTATAGGGTCTGAGCTTTTAATGAAGTCCAGAACCTCACCGGCTTTACGATAGGTCTCAGCAGACCTGGATTCGTCGCCGATGAAATGGTGGAAAGCCGCCAGGCGGTTCAGGTTTTCAGCCAGAATAAACCGTACAGATTTACTGAGCGGTTCCACCCCAGTGTTCGTTTCAAATACTTCCAATTCGGAATAAGTTCGGGCGATGAAATCGATCGTGGAACGAACCTGCATCAGGTTCGTTGCCAGTTTCCGGACAAGCTGATCCTGGCTTGCAGCTTCGAGACGTTTCAGTGCTTCCAACTGCAAATCAATCGGTAAACCGGAAACCGCATTGAAAAGGTTGTCCATTTTTTGCGTTTCCGAGCTTGGGTTCGCAAGAACGGCATGCACCAGTAGTGCAACACCCGTTATCGCTGTCCGGCTGGATTTGGCATTCAGGAAATCATTAATGAAACTGTTAAAATCATCAGTAAATGTGAACAGGCAAGCGACAGGCGTTTGCCAGATCTGGACATTCTTTTCGACAGCTGCGGGACCGCGTTTGATCAATATCTCTTCAGCAATCCCTTCCCAGCTGCTTTTAATCATCCGGCGTTCGCGCAGAGTCAGCGCCAGTAAACCCGCTGTATGCAGGTCCGCAGGTGGCAGGCCGGAATTGAATGTGGATTCAAACGCTTTAGCAGCAGCCTGTTTGACCTCGGTGGGGAGAACCGTTTCCGGGTTTTGTACATCCAAAAGTTGAATGTCGTTTTGTTGGGAAATCAACGCTGCAGCCAGGGCACCAGGTGAGAAAGCTGCCAGAGTCGCTTCAGCAGTCTCAAAGTAGGGCAGGGTGTTTGCTTCATCTTGAAGCGCCTGCCAGACCAGAGGATCCTGTTGGAGACTGGTTGCGATGATTTTGCCATCGGCAGGGGAGAACCGCTGCCGGATTAAATCGAACAATTCCTCAATAGCCATGATTAAATCCAATCCTAGGGAAGTGAATTAGCACTTAGGGTGTGATTCCCAGATTCCTCGAAATGAAGTAAGCAGTGGTGAGGAGGGCGATGCCGAGGAAGACCAGGAATATGCCAATCCCTGTATTGGATTTGGACAAATCATGAAGGGCATTGATCAGGGACGATGCATTTCCAACCAAGCCGGCGATGTTGTCGGTGATTCCTTTTTCAGCCAGTTTCGTCGTTTGTGTGGCGATGGTCTGAATATCACGGCCGACTGCCTGCCGGGTGAGGATGAAAATACTGATTGCGATTGCGATCAATCCAATAAGGAAAAGGATCGTCGCCATCGTGATTTGGAAATCAAAAGCTGTAGTAAACATAAACACCTCCTGAAAATTAAGTCTCTGGAGGTGTTAGTAGCAAGTTATGTGCCAAACTTTGGATTTTAGGGTGTCGATCAGCCGCCGGTGATCTCCGCAGGAAGATGCTTCAGGTCGATGGCCGGGTCGTCGCAGAAGATGATCGCCCTTTCCAGCACATGGCGCAGTTCCCGGATATTCCCGGGCCAATCATAAGCCTTGATCGCGTCCATTGCCCTTGGCGTGACCTCCCGAACGTTGGTCCCCATTGACATATTGCTCTGGTTGAGCAGCATGCTGACCAGTTCGGGGATGTCCTCCGGGCGTTTCCGCAAGGGAGGGATGTCCAGGTCAACGACTTTCAAACGATAATAGAGGTCCTCACGGAATTCTCCGTTTTTGATTGCCTCTTTCAGGTCGCGGTTGGATGCCGCAATGATTTGTACGTCCACCCGGATCAGTGTGGTGCCACCGACCCGGCGGAAGGCGTGTTCTTCGAGGGCGCGCAGCAATTTGGCTTGCATATCCACGGGCATGGTGGAGATTTCATCCAGGAAGAGGATGCCGCCATCAGCGACTTCCATCAGGCCGTTCTTGCGTTTATTGGCCGCGCCTGTGAACGCATTGGCTTCATGCCCGAAAAGTTCGGATTTAAACATGGTATTGGCGATCGCAGCGCAGTTGACGGCGATGAAGGGTTTCTGCTGCCGGGGGCCTGACTGATGGATGAAATTGGCAATGACCTCTTTGCCCGTACCGGATTCACCCGTGATCAGGACGGAGACAGATGCTTCTGCAGCCCTTTGACCGAGTTCATACAATGATTTCATTCGGGGGGATTGCCCAACCACAAAAGTGGTCGTTTGGTTGTTCCTGAGGTGGTCCAATTCCCGCCGCATTGAGACCATTTCCTCGGCTCTGGCGATGGACTGTTTGAGGGTCTTCATATTCAGCGGTTTGGTGATGAAATCCACCGCGCCTTTTTTCATTGATTCCACAGCCTTATCGATATCTCCGTAGGCAGTGATGACGATGAATTTAGGCTGCCAGGCCAAGTTTACAACCTCATCCAGCAGCGAAAGTCCACTGCCGTCCGGCAGTTGGACATCCAGGACACAAATATCAGCGCTGTTTTCCTCAAGGGCGGTTCGCGCCGCTTTAAGTGTACCGGCTTCAATGACCTCGTAATTGCTCTTGCGGAGGCTTTTCGCCATGGCTTCGCGGGCGGTATCGACGTCGTCTACGACCAGTATGGTTGCGCTCATTGGGGTTGATTAATCCTTTTTCTTTGTCAGGAAGACTTTAAAAATTGTACCACCTGGGAAGCTGTCCACCTCGATCTTCCCTTTATGGGCGTTGATGATCCGTTGAGTGATGGCAAGCCCTAACCCTGTGCCGTGTTTGGAACCGGTGATGAAGGGCTTGAACATGTGCTCTTTGATTTCCGCCGGGATCCCGGGACCGGAATCGGTCACGTTGATCTGGTAAAAATGTCCATCTTCTACCTTTTCAGGTTCGGTGACCTTAATTCCGAGGTAGCCACCTTCATCGCTCATCGCATTCACGGCATTACTGATCAGGTTGGTAAATACCTGTTCGAGCGCGCGTTGATCACCTTCGATCATTGGGCGGTCAATTGCACTTTCCAGGTAAGCTTCTACGTTGACCTTGACCAACCGTGGCCGCCAGCGTTCCAGAAGCTGGTTGATCATTTGAACCAGGTCAACCCGAGTCATATGGTATTCCAAAGGCTTGGAGAATGAGAGGACACTTTCCATGAGCTGGATCAGATTGTCGCATTCCTCCTCCATTTTCCTGACCCATTTCATATTCTCATCATCTTCATCCAGGCTTTCCTCCATGACCTGCAAAGACAAGGTGATGGCGTTTAGTGGATTGCGGACTTCGTGCGCAAAGATAGCAGTCACTTCGCCAAGAATGGCGCGCTGTTCGAGTTGTTTCTTCTCCGCCTGGCTTGCTTCAGCCTGGCTGATGTCCCGGATCAGGACAATGATCGAGACAAGCTTGCCGTTGATCATTACCGGACGTGTCATCACCTGGGCAGGGAAGGATTTCCCTGAGCGGTGATTGAGCGTCAGGTCAGCGCTGATCAGGGTGGGGTAGCCTTCTTTTGCGGAAGTGAACGCCGACCCGAAGGATTCGGACCCGATCAGGATATTGTCCACGGGCTGCCGCAGCGCTTCCACGTTGGCATACCCAAGCATATCCTCCGCAGCCTGGTTGATCTCAGCAACCGTTAAATTCGGGGGTAAGGATCAGAATGCCTTCTTCCAGGTTGGAGATGATCTCGTTCTGGATTTTGACCACCTGCTTGATCTTGTTTGCTAAATTGCGGGTATTACGCAAGGTGATCTGATCTTCCATCAAGCCGGCTGTGTAATCCGCGACCAATGATGCCATTGGCAATAGGTTTTCATTTTCCTTATAACGCTTGCCGCAGGCAACAAATAAGCCAAACCGGGCACTTTCATGACCGAGGGGCACAATAACCAGATATTGATATTTGGCAGAAGCGGCAGCTTTTTCCAACTGGCTGTGCGCCACATCATCCAAGGTCCAGAGCGTGACCGATTGTCCGATAGCGAGGTCCTCGCTGGTAAGTATTTCAGGGAGATCGGCAGCTAAATTGCTATCATTGGAAAGGTACCGAACCAACTGCGGAACGGATCCTGAGGCTTTGTAGAGACAAACAAGGTCTGTGTCGAGCAGATCCCCTGCGATCACCAAGACTTGTGTGAGCGCAGCCTGGATATCCTCATTCGTTCGGGATTGCACCAAACTGTGAAGTTTATGCAGTAACTCGGTTTGGTCTGCAGGTTTACCGGGCTGTTCAAGGTCAATTCCTTCGGGATGAAATAACATCAGGATATTTTCTGAGCTTTTCGTAAGCGAAAACAACCTGACAGAAACCAGGATCATTGGCTGGCGTTTATGGCGCAGGCGCGTTTTTTGCCCGTGCCCGGTCGTCGGATCGGTATCGGTGATGTTGGGGAGTAGGGTATGGATATCCTTACCAACGAACTCATTCTCTTCGAGATTGGTTAGCAGGAAAAAGGCATTATTCGCCGCCAGGACCTGGTCCTGGGCGCGATGATAGATAATGGCGGGGTCTGGAATTAAATTTAATAAGGTGAGGATGCTTTCGAGCCCCTCGGATTTGGATAAGTCAAAGCTTTCTGGATAATCCGGTCGGTTTTGGGTCACTTCATACTCAGGCTGTAGCGAACTTTTCTATTCGACGTAAATGGGCGGGTAGGATACCTTCCATAGAGCGATATTTAGCGACAGTCCGGCGGGCAACGTTGATCCCGCGTTCTTCGAGTGATTCACAAAGTTCCGTATCATTCATCGCGTGATTCTCGTTATCGACGATGTTTCGCAGAATGGCCCTGACGGATAAGCTGCGATCAAAGAAGGTCGACATAGGGATGATCTTCTTGTTGGGGAGCTGGACCGTCTTATTGGCTACGGCCCGGGAGATGGTCGATTCGTGCACCCCGATCTTATCCGCGATCTCAGCCCTGGTGAGGGGGTGGAGCTTGGTATCTCCATGGATTATATATGATTTCTGAATCGCTGCCAAATGCTCCATGAGCTGGCGCATCGTGTTGTTGCGCTGCTGGATGCATTTGATCAGCAGGGAAGCCTTGTCGAGGTCTTTCTTCCATTCCTCTTGCTGTTCACCGGTCTGCTGCTTTAAAGCTTTCTTGAATAATGGGCTGAGGCGCAGGGTACCACGGGAGGGGGTGATGATCTCGATCACGAGTTGATTACCGGGTTTGTTATTGAGGTAATAGATCAATACATCGGGATGATGGAAAACCTCAGGTGTATTGTCGTTCGGTTGACGGAAATTGCCCCAGTTCGCCCGGGCGGGGAAGGGGTTCAGATTTTCGCTGATGTAATGGGAGACCAGCTTGATCTTCTGAGTGGTCGTCCCCAATTTCTTTGCCAATTCGTTATACTGATGTTTGGAGAGAAGTCCGAATTCCTCGGAGATCGACCGCCGGACAAACTCCGGCACCTGGGTGGTCTCGGAAAGGAATTCCACTTGTGCCAGTAGTGCTTCCTGAACATTCCGGGCTGAGACGCCTAATGGGTCACAGCGCTGGATCTTTTTCAGCACGGCTTCGACCTTTTCAGGGGTGACATGGTGGAAACGACAAATCTCACGGATTTCAATTGCCAGGAAACCATCCTCATTCAGGTTGGTGAGGATCATAGCTGCGATTGGGCGTTCGTCCTGTTTCAGTTCCGGTGCAACCTGGCTGAGTACATAAGTCGGCAGGTCCAGGTTATCGGCGGAATAAGGATCTTCAGGTTGGTCATTGTCGAACGTCGAACTACCAGAACCGTTGTAGGTATAAAAATCATCCCTTGGCGAGACGAAGACAATCGTTTCATCAGGTTCCATCGTCTTGGGTTGACTGCAAACCGGGCAAGGACCACGTTCAGGCAGCTTCCTGCCGCACATCGGGCAGCGCCGCTCGGAGATCACCTCGAGCGCGGGGTTCTTGGAGAGTTCCACATCGATGGTCTGGAGGAGTTCGGCCGACGTCATATAGAGCAGGGTCATCGTCTGCGCGATATGGGCAGAGGTAAGCGGGCTCTGGGATTGAATTTGGCCGAGTGAATGAGTCTGTCTCATGATCCTGTCTCCTGATTGAATTATAGTCTGACAGTCCTAATGTTGCAAGTTTTATGCCAAACTCATTTTCAAGCAGACAAGTGGAAATCAGCAGGAGGGCAGTGGTAAAATCCTGCTATCTTAATTAACGAGGTCATACGATGGCATTAAAAGTGATCGGCGGCGGTTTAGCAGGCTGCGAAGCCGCCTGGCAGGCAGCGGAACGGGGGATCGAGGTCGAACTCTATGAGATGCGTCCCGTTCAAACGACCGGTGCCCACCTGACAGGTGATCTGGCTGAACTCGTTTGTTCTAATTCGCTGGGGTCGAATTTGCCGAATCGCGCCTCCGGTTTATTAAAGACCGAGTTACGTATGATGGACTCACTCTTGATATCCTGTGCAGATGCAAGTTCAGTGCCGGCCGGGGGAGCTTTGGCTGTCGACCGGAAATTATTCTCCAATCGGATCCAGGAAAAGATCGAATCACATCCCCGGATCAGTCTAATCAGGGAAGAAGTCAAGGAAATGCCTGATAGTCCGGCTATCATTGCGACAGGGCCATTGACCTCACCGGTACTATCGCAAGCTATTGCGGCGGTCTCAGGCGAAGATCATCTTTATTTTTATGACGCCATCGCACCCATCGTTCGATTGGATTCGCTTAATCTGGACGTGGTCTATCGCGCCAATCGTTACGACCATGGCGAGACGGAAGAAGGGGATTATCTCAATTGCCCTTTCACCCAGGCACAATATCATTTTTTCAGGAAAGCGCTGCTCACAGCCGATCGGATCGAGTTGAAAGATTTTGAATCAAAGATTGAAGAGGGCGTGGATACCGGCCTGGAACAATATTTCCGGGGTTGTCAGCCTGTGGAGATCATCGCCAGGCAGGGTGAGAAGTCTTTGGCGTTCGGCCCGATGCGCCCGGTAGGTTTGACAGATCCACACACCGGAAGGTGGCCTTTTGCGGTCGTGCAGCTTCGTCAGGATAATCTCGCCGGTGACCTTTATAACCTCGTCGGCTTCCAGACCAATCTGACCTTCTCAGAACAAAAGCGTATTTTTCGAATGATCCCCGGGCTTGAAAAGGCGGTTTTCGAGCGCTACGGCCAGATGCACCGAAATACATTCATCGCCAGCCCGCGGCTGCTTAATGAAAATTTGGAATTTGTAAAATAGACCTGGTGTTTTTGTCGCCGGTCAATTGGCAGGCGTCGAAGGCTATGCTGGGAATATCGCTTCCGGGCTGGTTGCGGGTATCAATGCAGCAAATTCGATCGAGGGAAAGCCCCCGCTTGCGCTTCCGCTGACAACCATGACCGGAGCCTTAATGCATTACATTGTGCATGCTGACCTGAAAGATTTCCAGCCGACAAAAGCGATGTTCGGTCTGCTGCCCAAACCCGATGATGATGTACAACGAAGTAAACGCGAACGATTCCAATATTATTCAGAACGGGCTTTACGGGATATGGAAACCTATTTGAAAAGTTAATGATGATTACCATTGAAGAATTAACGGGGGATAGGTGTAAGCGCCATTGTCAACAATGTCTTATAATTGACAGTCGAGACATGGAAAATAAATAAGGAAAATAAATAAGGAACATAAACTACATGGAAATAGTCCCCGCCAAGAGAATTTCTGAGATCAAACCCTATTTTTTTGCCGCGCTTGACAAAACCATCGACGAATTACGTAAGGACGGGATGGACATCATTCGGTTGGACATCGGTTCTCCCGACCTGCCACCAAAAGATTTCATCATTGAATCGATGATCGAGGCGGTCCAGCGCCCGGATGTACATGGCTATGGGCCCTCCGGTGGCTCGAACGCGCTTCGGGCGGCGATCGCGGAATATTATCTGGACCGTTTCGACCTGCCTCTCGACCCCAATCGTGAAGTGTTAGGATTGATCGGGTCAAAAGAGGGAATTTTCAACCTGAGCCAGGTGCTGATCGACCCCGGTGACCTGGTCCTCCTGCCGGATCCCTGTTACCCGGTCTATTCGATGGGTGCGTTGATCACACAGGCGGAGACCTATGATATGCCTCTGCTTGCCGAAAACAATTTCCTGCCGGATTTGGATGCTATCGCTGATGAGGTCGCTGACCGGGCGAAATTGATGTGGTTGAATTACCCAAACAACCCGACCGGTGCTGTGGCCCCTTACAGCTTCTTCGAAAAGGTCATCAGCTTTGCGAAAAAACACGAGATCGTAGTCGCACACGATGCGCCTTATGTCGATATCTGCTTTGATGGTTATAAAGCGCCCAGCATCCTGCAGGTTCCCGGCGCGAAAGATGTCGCCATCGAGTTCAATTCGCTTTCCAAGACGTATAACATGGCCGGTTGGCGTGTAGGGATGGCGGTCGGCAATCCCCAATTGATCAAGCTTCTCCGTACATATAAAAGCCAATTGGATTCCTCGCTGTTCATTCCGATCATGATGGCCGCTGAGACTGCTCTTGAAGGGGATCAATCCTGGATCGATGAACGAAACCGCGTTTACCAGGACCGGCGGGATCAGGTCGTGATGACTTTACAAGAACTCGGCTTTCATCTCGACATTCCAAAGGCGGCGATTTATGTCTGGGCCAGGCTGCCTAAGATGTGGGATGACAGCATCACTTTCTGTGACCGTCTGCTGCGAGAAGCGGGGGTCAGCGTCACGCCTGGCGTGGTTTACGGTCCTTCCGGTGCTGGATATATCCGAATATCTCTGGTAACGCCCATCGAGCAGCTTTCTGAGGCGATGGCGCGGATGAAAACCTGGATGCAGAAGGGGGTCTAAGACAATATGCCAAAATTAAAAATAATGGATACTGAGAGACCCCAGGAAAAAGCAATCCTGGTTGGTGTGGATTTATATAAGGACAAAAGCTTGCTTTCGCTTGAAGATTCTCTTGAAGAATTGACCTTGCTGGCGGATACCGCCGGCGTTGAAGTTATTGGTACGGTTACCCAAAACCTTGATTCTCCCAATTCAAAAACCTTTATTGGCTCCGGGAAAGTGGAAGAAGTGAAGATCCTGGCCGATGAGTTAGGCGCCGATATCATCATTTTCGACAACGAGCTATCCCCGCGTCACCAGCGTGAACTTGAGTCGGCAATTGGTGAAGATATCCGTGTGATTGACCGGACGGCGTTGATCCTGGACATTTTCGCTCAGCATGCGCAAACCAGCGAAGGCAGCTTGCAGGTGGAGCTGGCGCAATATGAATATCGGCTGCCGCGATTAACCCGCGCCTGGACGCACCTTGCCAGACAGGCAGGCGGCGGTGGTGGACGCTCCGGCAGTGTGGGCGGCGTGGGCTTGCGCGGACCCGGTGAGACTCAGCTTGAGGTTGACCGTCGAATGATCTCAACTCGAATTGAAGTTCTCAAAGGAGAATTGGAAAAAGTCAGTGCGCATCGCTCCCGTTATCGGGAAAGACGCAAGAAGTCCCGAATCCCGGTGATCGCGCTGGTGGGTTATACCAACGCCGGGAAATCCACTTTGCTCAACCAACTTTCCGAAGCGGATGTCTATGTTGCAGATCAACTGTTTGCTACATTTCGATCCGACCACACGCCGGGTGGAACTGCCCGGTGGGCAAGCCGTGCTTTTTACTGACACAGTCGGATTCATTCAAAAGTTGCCTACCGAACTGATTGCTGCGTTCCGGGCGACCCTGGAAGAGATTACCGAAGCGGATGTCCTGCTGCATGTCGTGGATATCACACACGCGAACGCCAGCGCGCAGGCCAAATCCGTCCAGGAGACTTTGGTTGAAATTGGTGCAGGTGATATTCCCGTCATTACAGCCTTCAATAAAATCGACATGTTGAAGGATCCGGAAGGCGCAGTGGAGACTCTGGATGAATTCCCCAATACTTATCCGATCTCAGCCATCACGGGGCAGGGGTTGGATGAACTTTTGGAAGCCATCGAAGAAGAGTTATATGAAACCTATATTGAAATAGACGTGCGAATCCCTTTCAAAGAAGGCCATTTGATCTCGATATTCCATGAGAAGGGCCAGGTCAGAAATGTCGAGCATGGCGAGGAAGGCGTTCACATGGAGGGGTTGATTCCCAGGCGGTTCCTCTATCCATTTGAGCCCTATTTCCTGAGCCAACCTGATTTAGGTGAGGATGTAGAGGAGGATGAAGCGCTCAACCTTGATGACGATTGGGAATAATGCGAAGATAAGCTCCTTAAAGAAAAAATCCCGGATGTCGAAAAAGACATCCGGGATTTTTTCTTCTTACAGTAGATGGTTAACCACGTTCTTCAACATCAATGACCTCACGGCCCTGATAATGTCCGCAGTTTGCGCAGACACGATGGGGCAGGCGGGGTTCGCCGCAGTTCGAGCAGATCACAACATTGCGTGCCTTGAGGGCGTCATGCGCCCGTCGTCGGTCACGTCGACCGGGGGAAACTTTACGTTTTGGAAGAGGGGTCATCTTACACTCCTTATTTTTCTCAAATGATGCCTTCGTTCAACCAAGCCAGAAGATTATACCTGTATCACCATACAGCGTCAAGAGAAAAATTACGGATTGTTCTACTCGTTTTCTTCATCTTCATTATCAGTTGATTCGTCAGGATATTCAGTATTTTCATACTCTCCGGCTTGCATGGCCGCCAGGAAATCCTGTGCCTCAGCGACCTGACTTTCGGGTACCATAACTTTGACCTCACCCAATTTCCCGGCAGTCAGGCCGAGCGTGCGAGCAACGCTTTCCTGACTTAGAGTGACATCCAGTCCCTGTGCTTCCAGAAATCCTTTGACCATTTCCGCGTCAAGGTCACCTGCTGCTGTGTAAACTTTAATTAATTTCATTTTTTTCCTCAATATTTTCTAAATTCTTGATTGCTTTCGTATAGGATAAGAATGCTTCAGCGAAATCGCCTTCCTGGATGGCAATATCCCCAAGTGCTTCCCAAAGTTTTGACTTGTCGCAATCCATGGTTTCGATTGACGTATGCAGCCATTTCTTGGTTTGTTCAAGCAAATCGGGATTTTTGGAATAACCACGAATGATTTCTATGGCATCATCAACATTACCCATTTCAAGCTTTGATTCGGCGTCAACCAGGAATTTCGGCATTGAACCGCCCGGCGTCTCCACGAATTCTGTCAGGTCTTCCTGATAATCTTCCGGCTCAGTCGGTTCCTGAAGTGTGACCGGCAGGGTGGACTCTTCCTCCAACACCATCGGCGTCTCATCTTCGACTTTCTGTTCAACCTCTTCTGTTTCCTCAATATCTTGTTGTGTTTCACCCAGAAGGGATGCCTCGATATCCTCGGCATATTCATACTGAACTTCCGACTCCGTTGGCTCCTCAGGTTGAGAGTTTTCGGAAAACGACTTCTGGTCAACATCTTCTTGAATTTCGATGTCTTCCTGGATCATATCCTCGATTAACTGGAATCCTCCCTTATCAGGCGTTTCGTAGATTTCCACTTCATCCGGGATAAGGGAGCCCGTTTCAGGTTCAATTTCCGGTATTTCATTGTGCGATTCTGTTTCTTTTTGATCCTCAGAAACCATCTCTTGGTCCAGGACTGGCTCTTTGCCCACTGATTCGACCTCTTCCTCTACGTCGATTACCTCTTCTGTAGGGGACGCAGGTTGATCTTCAATGACAACAGGTCTTGTGGCTTCGTCCGCCTTGGCTTGAGCCAATTTCTGACTTTCAATATCAATGTGACGTTCTTCAATAGCGATCATTTCGCGAAGCCATTCCGGGACTTCTTCATCCGCAAAGAAGTCTTCCTCTTCTGCTTCTTCTGCTTCATCACCGGCGAAATCCGAATATTCTTCTTCCTGTGCGAAGGATGGTTCTTCAGCCATGCCTTCCATATTAACATCGACTTGTTCGGAAGGTATTGCAACTTCCTCGGTGTCTTCATCTTCGAATTCGTCGACCTCTTGGATCCAATCCGTTCCTTCTTCGGATCGCTGTCCGCTGATATCGGGGGTTTCCGGGCTGACTTCTGCTAATTCATTTAGCCAATCAGGTAGATCGTCTCGATCTGTATCCTCTTCCACGTATTCATCTTCTTCAACACCGGTTTCGGCATCATGGACTTCCTCGGTGAACTCTTCGTCCGTGAGGCCTTCATCCCAGTCCTCAACGGGTTCAACTTCTTCATCCAAGAATTCTTCTTCTTTCAACCATTCATCCGAAGCGGATTCGTCCTTTTTTTCTTGCCTTTCGGAAAGACCTTGCAGCCACAAAGGAATACTTTCTTTCGGGTCATTCGTCTTTTTCGAGTCGTTTTCAGGGGGTTGATTGTTCATTTTCTCATCCATAACCATTTACCCATCAACATTTCAGCTTGCTGATCTGTTTTCACTATTGGCTAAGTCTATCATACGATGTTATAGGTGAAGGGTCAAGATAGTACAAATAAAAAAGCAACCGTTTGCGTTTCGTCACAAACGATTGCCATTTTTCTCTAAAATTGGTTATTCGCCCAAATAATCCCGCAAGCGGCGCTTGATGGAGGGGTGGCGAAGCCGGCTGAGGGCTTGTGCTTCGATCTGCCGGACGCGCTCACGGGTAACGCCCATCTTACGGCCAACTTCTTCCAGTGTATAAGCCTGGCCGTCGAGCAGCCCATAGCGCAGCTGCAGGATGCGGACCTCACGCGGCGGAAGCGAATCAAGCACGGTGCCAAGATGTTCCTTCAGCAGGTTGTAAGTGGCCATGTCATCCGGAGGTGGAGCTTCATCATCTTCGATAAAATCACCCAACATCGAATCTTCTTCGTCATCCGTTGGGGTTTCCAGGGATAATGGTCTGCGCGCCACCTGGATCATATTTTCTACTTTCTTAGGCGGCACTTCGAGTGTCTCGGCCAGTTCTTCCACGGTGGGTTCGCGCCCGAGACGTTGGGTGAGCTGGTGCTGGATCCGGAGCAGCTTGTTGATCTGGTCGCCCATGTGAACGGGTACGCGGATCGTACGGCCCTGATCGGCGATCGCCCGGGTGACAGCCTGTCGGATCCACCATGTGGCATAGGTGCTGAATTTATGCCCGCGGCGGTATTCAAATTTTTTAGTCGCCCGGATCAGGCCGATGTTACCTTCCTGGATCAAATCGAGGAACGGAACGCCGCGTCCCATGTATTTCTTGGCGACGCTGATCACCAGACGTGAGTTTGCGGTGATCAGGTGTTCCCTGGCTGCCCAGCCGTCTTCGATCAGCCGGCGGAGTTCCACCCGCCGCCGGTTGGAGACATTCCCGCGCGCCAGTTCTTCACGAGCCATTCGGCCGCTTTCGATCCGCTGGGCCAACTCGACCTCTTCCGTGGCGGTCAGCAGGGGAACCCGACTGACTTCCTTGAGATAAAGGCCGATAGTGTCATCGGTATCGATATTGGCAAGGTCATCGGAAGGCTTTTGTTCTTCTCTCTTCTTCCTCTTCCTCTTGCTCTTCCTTTTTCAAATCTTCATCGGAGGGATCAGTCAGCAGGTCAGCATCTTCAACATAAGGAATACCGGCACTGATCAACGCGGCAAACGCTTCTTCAAGCTGTTCCACGTCCTGCTCAGCATCCGGGAAGAATTCAAGGATGTCGTTGATGGTAACGAATGATTTTTTACGACCGATTTGTATTAAACGTGCGATCGGTGAAAATTTCCGACCGCCGTTGGATTTGGAACTATTCTCTGTCTTTGTACCCATAGGATCCTTTTATGATATGGAACCGTTAATTACCCGCGGTTCCAAATTTGATGGACTGGATACCATCCACTGTCATTCGTGTCTGGATTAAATGACATTCGTAGACTTGAGAATACTATTTTTTATGCAAAAAATCAACAAGGATACGAGGAATTCTGTCAATAACTTAAGATATTAGTCACCATTTTCATCAGTTGGCGTTGTCGTCTCGGTGATTTCAGGTTCCGGGGTAGGTGTTTGGGTCAAAGTTAGGAAGCTAGTTGCCACCTGTTCAATGCTGTCGTAAGGTAAAACGACGATCTCAATACCATCAATGCGGACGTAGTAGCCATCACCCATGGGCGTCGGATTACCGATTTCGAGCTTATATGTGCTGCCATCGTTAAACGTGAAAACGACGACCGCGTTAGGATTAGCCAACCCCAAATCTTCCGGCGATGTGGTATTGGACAAAGTCGAAAGAATGTTCAATTCGGAAAGGTTCGCGATCAATTCCTCAATGTTTCCGGCCGTAATTGTTGAGGCGGGATGTGTGGGTGAGGTCCACGTCAGGGAGTCTTCGTGAACAAATTGGATTTCCTCACCGAGTGAATCCGTATAATCGATCTGGCTGATGTCCTGATCGTCCAGACTGCGCAATGTAGGCTGGGATGTAGGAACCGGTGTTTCTACCGGTTCCTTGTTTTTTTCAATGTTTTGCAACACCAGAAAAGCAGCCAGAAGCAGCGCAAATGCACCCAGAACGAACCATGTTGTTTTCTTCATTGAATTATCCAGTCCGTTTCCTGCGGATGCCGATGATAATGCCAGTTGCAGCTATCAAAAGCGGCAGCCCAACCAAACCGACGATCACGAAAGTAATCTGAACGGCTTTGGTCGGTGGCACCAGAACTCTGGTTATCGTTTCTTTAGGTGTCAGGCTGATCAGGTTTTCATTCTCCGCAGCCCAGTCTACAGTACCGATTGCGATGTCACGGTTGCCATAGGCGGAAATGTAGTAATCGGAAGCAAAATCTAAATCGCCGAATACAACAACTCGTGCGCCCGTGCTGTTATTCTCAGCGGCGACTGCCAGGGTAATCGGGCCTGCGATATCATTGCCATCATAAGCAGCCTGGCCGTTCGTTATCCCTTCCACATCCGTTTCAGCCCAGGATTGGGCGGGTGTGAGAACCAGGTCCGTCTCAGTGACGTCGGAAACCGGTGTGGATTGGATGCTGTGCGCCGTTGGATAGAAAGTGATATATCCCTGGACGGCGGCAGTAATCGGATGGTCGCCGTATTGGTCAGCGATCGCCACTTCAGGTGGGTCGATTGATGTATCAACGATCATGTTATTACCGAATGTCAGACCCCAGTTATCCTGTAGATAGGTCCATAATGGATTGTCCTGATCGCTGCCTTGTTGGGTCAGGAAGGGCGGTTCTGAGAAGAGAATCAAAGCGCCACCTTTATCAAGGTATGCGCTGATCAGGTCCACTTCGTCCTGACCGAGTGGGATTTGCGGTGCAGCGATAATGATTGCATTGGCGTTACTCGGAATGGTGGGCGTCGAAACCAGGTTTAGCGAGTTGATAACGTAATTCTTGGCTTCGAGTGCTTCCCGAAGGTTGGTCATCGCATAATCGCTATCTGAATTAAAGAAATCCGCTTCTCCATGCCCCGTCAGGACGTAAACCGTTGTCGTTTCGGGGTTCTGGAGTTTGATGATGCCGTTAACCAGGTTCTCTTCGTTGAGATAACTCAACGGCTCAGATGTGTCCGCAGATGAGAGGACCACTGTGCCGTCCCGGGTGATGCCTGCCTGATTGGCTGCGACCGGGTCCTGATACGGATCGATGAATTCGTAGTCGAACATGCCATTTGAATTACGTTTGAAATTGCTGAGTAAGGTTTCCGCCGTATCCGAACTGACATTCGGGCTGTAAAACGCCTGCGCAAACACAGGGAGCTGCATATTCCCCAGAATGTCCATCGTCTCAGGCGTGAGCGTGTTCACTTTATCTTCGGTCAGGTCCCAGGAAACATCATGATTGAAAACGAACAGGTTGACGATGATGAGGATACCGAGAACGGCGAGAGTCAGGACGAATGCGTTCCCGCCGTATTTCGCCTGGCGACCTTTGAACATTCCAAGGATGGCATCCGGATCAAGAATGACGAAGATACCTAACCCAAGAATAGCGACACCGATACAGATCTGTACAGCCAATGTGAACTGGCCGGCTGAAATCCGCAGGATCAGAGCGGCTGCAGCGGCAAGGAGGCCGATACCTAAACCGATGGGAGCAAATTTTTGATACTTTTTCAACATTTATCGCCACCTTCGTGATTCAATGGAACAAGTCCCCATGAACAAAGCCAGGATCGTCAGACTGACATAGTAAAGTGTATCTTTCAAGTCGATGACGCCGGATCTGAAGCTGTTGTAATAGTGTTGGGTGATGCTGAGATTGGTGAAGAAATCGGCGGTCGCGCCTGAAAAGAACTGCGCGGGCGCGGATGCCAGCCAAAGGACAAGAAGCACACCAAGCGACGCAACTAGCGCGGCAATAGTGTTTTTGAACAAGGATGAAATATACACGCCGATCGCCGTCATAGCTGAAGCCATCAGGATAATGCCGACATAATTCGCCACGATTTTAGCTTGATCGATCCCTGGATCAACAATGAAATTGACCACCAGGGGATAGAACCAGGTCAGCAGAATGAGCGATAAGAAGAATAAAAAGGTTCCCAGCCATTTCCCGACAACCAGTTCATAATCCCTTACGGGCGCCGTCAGGAGCAATTCAAGGGTGCCGGACCGATTTTCGTCCGTTAAGGTCCTCATAGTCAGGATCGGGATTGCGAGGAAAATCATTGGGAAGATCAGAATATCAAGCAGGTTCGTAATTTCCGGGACATATTGATAGAGCACCGCACTGTTTAGATCAAAAGAAAAGAATATGCCCATAACGAGAAAAACAACCACGCCAACCACATAGGCGATTGGGCTGAAAAAGAAGCTGGCGTATTCTTTCTTTGCAATGGTCCAAATATTTCGCATGGTTACGCCTCATTTCCTTTTTGTTCATTGGTAAACGGGTCAGCCTGGCTTTCACCTTCGGTGGCTTCTCGGGTGAGCTTGAGGAAGATCTCTTCCAGATTGACCGCTTCAGGCGCTAACTCCAGCAGGTCAAAACCTTTATTGACCAGTTTCTTGGCGACCAACGGCCGGGCATCCTGGTCGAGCACGTTTTCAAATTGGATTTGTCCGTCTTCGCTGACCTTCACCGCCACTACGCCGGGAATATCCCGGATCAGGGAAGCGGCTTCTTCGGTCGAGTCTTTCACACGGACAAAGACCGTACGAACAGATGAGAGCCGAGTTTGGAGGTTTTCAGGGGCATCTTCAGCCACAATCCGACCTTTATTGATGATGATGACCCGATCACAGATCTGCTGTGCTTCCGATAAGATATGGGTGGATAGCATCACGGTTTTCTCTTTGCCGATGATTTTTGATCAGGTTGCGGACTTCCTTGATCTGTTTGGGATCCAACCCAATGGTCGGTTCGTCCAGGATCAGTACATCCGGGTCATGCAATAATGCTTGCCCCAATCCCACCCGCTGGCGCATCCCCTTAGATAGGTTCTTGATCAAACTTTCTGACCGATCCACCATGCCGACTTTGTCGAGTACGTCCTCAACCCGCTCATCAATCGCGTTGACTTGATGGAGCTTGCCCATATATTTGAGGTAATCATAGACACGCATGTCTTCATATAACGGGACTGTCTCCGGCAG
>CAVVHL010000005.1:0-478311 GCA_963748065.1 uncultured Chloroflexia bacterium
TATAACTTGAATCAGTTCAGACGGTGGCTTCCGAGATGATGTATGGTCTCCTTGCGGATCAGGACAAGGTGACCGCACAGATTGATCAGGCTCCGGCCGTCTCTGCCGCCGATATCAAGGTTACTGTGTCGTGAGCGATTGCGGATCTCCATATCCTCCCGTAGATCCCATTCATCGGCGGCGATCGGCGGGTTTCCATCATCGGCGTCAGCACGATCAACGATCTGGTTTTCGATGTCCTGATCAACGGCCATTAGCCAGTATGCCAGTAGCTCGATCGGACAAACGCACAACTGATTTCCGCTCAGTACGTTCGATCCCGATCAACAGCTCGATAACTTTTTTCCATTCCATTTGGAGTGTCGATAGGCATAGGGATGCCGCCGTAGTATTTAATGGCTGGATCGTGGGTGATCGTGGATCGTTAGCGGTGCACAGTGATCGGCATTTTGGGTTCCGCCGAGGGCACCGATAATGATCATCCGTTTGGTCAGTCCCCGTGATGACCAATCAGCGATTTCTCAACGTACCAGTGCCGGATACGCCTACCCGGACGCCCAGGTCCGTGAGCGCATTATCAAAGATCGCACGGCCCCATGCTCTGCTGGATCAGAATGGCTTTTGAGTCCATTTCCGCACCGCGGGGAGGGCCGTCATGTTGCCGATGGTGTCATCGGCAGATCGGTTTTGCATTTGGCGATGCCATCAATGCCGCTGTATTTTCAATCAGGCGCCTTTCTATAATGTGTGACGCTTGAATCGGATTTGTAATCATCTATGTGTTGTATTCTTTTTGTCTTTTGCTGTGTCGACCAGCCAGAGCCGCAGCGGATCGGCGTTCTTCCTAAACCGTGCGGTGTGCGCGCTGTGGTTCAATCTTACTAACGGGATGTTGCGATGCATAAGCTTTGAATGTCCCGATCTAAATTTAACATTCCTTTGCGATCTGGTGGCTGTAGGCCAAATCCCAGTACAATACCCGATGCGTTATATATTGAGAGGTTTTATCTTATTGGTTGGGGATCCAGGGGACTGATCGGCTTTGTGCCACTGAGTCTTCACTGATCCAGAAGGCGGAAACCATGACTACACCTCTTCAGAGAAGACTGGAGGAACTCGGGAAAGTCTTAATTACGATTGCCCTCATATTAACGGCGCTCGTTGTTGGAATAGGGGTTGTTCCAAGGCCATGATATGTATACAATGTTCTTGGCAGGAGTTTCTTTGGCAGTGGCAGCTATTCCTGAAGGGTTACCGGCTATTGTGACCGTTGCCCTTTCCCTTGGCGTTCAGCGTATGATTAAGAAAAAAGCAATCGTTCGTAAGCTTCCGGCTGTTGAAACATTAGGCTGTGCATCGGTCATTTGTTCTGATAAAACAGGAACACTAACCCAAAATAAGATGACGGTTACACATCTTTGGAGCGGAGGAAGAACTTGGACCGTTACAGGATCAGGGTATGAACCCAACGGTCAATTTTACAGCGGAGCACAAAGGGTTACGCCTCACAGTGAACCCAGTCAACCGCCTTTCCTGGAGCAGTCTACAGCCGTATTCCAATCCATGTCCTACGGCTTCGTTCTTTCGGGATGTATAAGGATCGAAGTTATCCTGAGCCCACAATTCCCAGGCACATTCACTTGCGGAAATTTATTTAATTCCAATTCGGTATCCTGTCTGCTCATAAATCCATTTTAAATGAATAGCACCACAATATTCAATCGATTAATCAACTTAAAATATTGTGATACGTCAATAATCCATAATATATTTAGCCACCTATTTTTTAGGTTCTCTTACCAAATTCATATTTCATATCATTTAAAGACCTAATAACCAATCACCTAATACCTAATCACCTAATACTCTAATTACCTGATACCTAAGATCCCTTCACCCCTTCTTGACGCTCTCTCATTTTGCAGATAGAATTCAATGTCGCCGGATATGTCCGGCAATTGACCCAATTTATCATAGAGCGAAGGTAACCCAAGGCAAGGCGGGTGAGAGGCGCTCGAAGGATGGAAGAATGACCGATCAAATTGTATTACAAGCAAATAAACGCACGATCAAAGGCAAGCAGGTTGGCTCACTGCGCCGCGAAGGCATCCTGCCCGGAATCATCTACGGCAGAATTGGTAAGAAACAATTGGAACCAATCATGATCCAGTTGAATCTCCACGAAGCCTCGAAGATCATCAACACCCTGACAGGCTCGAGCCTGGTACGTGTTGAAGTCGAAGGCGAGCAATACCCGGTCGTGGTCCGTGAAGTCCAAAAAGACATCATTTACGGCACCCTCCGGCATATTGACTTCATGGCCGTCTCGCTGACCGAGAAACTGCAGACCGCAGTCCCGATCGAACTGGTCGGGGAAGCTCCTGCTACCCAGAACATGGCCGCCGTGGTCGTGACCGGTATCTCCGAACTGGAGATCGAATGTCTCCCGCAGGACATGCCCGAACGCATCGAGGTCGATGCCAGCGTGCTGGTCGATATGGACAGCGTGATCCTGGTGAAGGATCTCGTCCTTGGAGATAACGTCGAAGTCCTCACCGATCCAGACGAAATGATCGCCGGCGTGACCTATGTGACGATCGAAGAGGAACCCGAAGAAGAGGAAGAAGAAGGCGAACTGGCCGAACTCCTCGAAGAAGAAGCCGAGCCCGAAGTGATCGAAAAGGGCAAGCACGAGGAAGGCGAAGAAGAGGAAGAGTAATTCCATTCTTCGTAATTGCAGAATACAAAAATCCCGGGAGGACAATCATCCCGGGATTTTTTCATCATTCTTTATTCTGTCATTTATCCAGACTTAGCGCTTCCAGCAAGGCGATGGTCATCTCCGCACTGGCACCCCATAATTGATGTCCTTCAAATAAATCAAAATAGATCACGGGAAATTCACGACCGGCGAAGCTGCGGTAACGGATCGTACGATGGTCCGGATCGGTCAGCCACTGCAAGGGGATGATGAAAGCCGATTCAACCTCATCTGTGTTGAGGTCGAGTTTATACGGCCAGGGTATCCGTCCGACAAAAACCCGCACCATGTAACCGGTGATGATCGGCATGTCACCTAAATCACCGTAAACGTGAACATCCTCCGGGCGTATACCGATCTCCTCATGCGTCTCCCGCAGGGCGGTAAATTTGAGATCCGCATCACCTTGCTCCCTTGCCCCGCCGGGGAATGCGACCTGCCCTTTATGCTCAATCAGGTGCTCTGAGCGATGGGTCAGCAGTAAATGCCAACGACCTTCATAGACCAGCAGCGGCATCAGGATCGCCGCAGGCCGAAGCCGTGTGGCGTGCTCGTCAGAGAGTAACTGCCGGATCCGCGCGTTCTCCTTGAGGGAATAGGATTTAAGGACCTCGGTGATTTTTTCGTCAGTCAGATTCAGCATGCGAGTATGATGTTCAACCTTCCGCCCTAACCGGGCTGCCGCAGTAAAGACATTCAGCCGTGGAACCATCCAACCAGTTTACAATGCCAGGGTCCAGCGCGCCACCGCATCGGGGGCAATGAGTCGGCAAAACCGGATGATGTTCAGCTTTCTCCAAAGAAATGATCTCCGTCTCACCCAAATTTTTATGCAGCACATCCGTCAGCCATTCCTTGATTTCCAGACTTTCTTTCGAAAGTTCCCGATCATCCAACTCTATAATAACCCGCCGGCTAACTCGCTGAAGTTCCTTCCAGCGCGCCGATTCGGCTAATAGGTTGAGACCTTGCTTGACATAATCAAAACCTCGTGAATGGTTGCCACCCAGCAAATATCCACGTCCAGCCTGAATAAAAAGAAAAGGTGCACGGGGAATTTGAAGCCGCTGCGCACCCCAGGCTAATTCTTCAAAGATTTCCGCCGCCCGTAGAAATTGTCCCAACTCCATCAATTGATGCGCCTGGCGCAAACGGAAGTTGGTTTTATTGATCGGTCGTCGCCTTCGCGGGCCGACTGGCCTTCTTCTGAACATGCGTTTCCTCCAAACTACGCTTCGTCCGGCTTCTCCATCACGGTCCGGGCAAAGACCAGGTAACCCGTGTGTGCAACCATTCGATCGGTTGGACGCAGCCGCTCATAATCCGGTTTATAAAAGCGCAGCATCAACTCACAAACATCGATAAATGCGAATTCATTCGCATGAAGCGCTGTTAAGATCTTACTCACCTGGTTGGTGGTAGGCAGGATCGTGCCAAAGAACCCACCCATCTTCAGTGCAGCCTTGACCTGCGGCAGGTAGTCGTAGGGGTTCGGGATATCGAGGAAGAGCGCATCAACACCCACTTCATCAAACCCATCCGCCACATCACCCAGTTTCAACTCGACCCGATCCAATAAACCCAGGCGGTCAAGGTTTTTCCGCGCGAGGTTCTGCATCTGGTCGCGCCTTTCGTAGGAAATGACCTTACCTTCATCGCCGACCAGGAAGGCGAATGCCGTGGTGAGCGCGCCGGAACCCGTCCCCGCTTCCAGGACCCGCACCCCCGGACCAATGCCCATCACCATCACGATATAACCAATGTCTTTAGGATACATGATCTGGGTATTACGTTTCGTCTCCTTAAGCAGGTCTGCCAGACCGGGGCGCATCAGGAAGAACGGACTGCCGGTGTGGCTGAGCAGGCGACTGCCCCAGGGTTTCCCGATCATTTCGTCATGAGAGAGTTCCCCACGATGGGTTTGAAAAACCTCACCTGCTTTGAGCCGGATGTAATGACTTTTATGACGCCGGCCCAATAACTGGACCAGGTCCCCTGCCTGCGCCACTTCGCCGTAGTTCTTCCAGGTCAATGTCGTGCTCCTTTTAGCTTAATTCTAATGAAAAAAGGGCAGTTTGTCACCACTGCCCTTAAACTTTTACCCCGTTTTTACTTCAGGGCTTTAGTGTCTCCTTGAAGAAATCGGTGATGGCATTGTAGCAGATCACCTTATTGTCATATTTTTCGACACCATGGCCTTCATTTTCGAACAGAAGCATTTCAACGTCCTTACCAATCTCCTGCAAATGCGCCACCAGGTCTTCCGATTCCTCAGCAACCACCCGGGGATCGTTGCGGCCCTGGATGACGAGCATCGGACAGCTCAGATTGTCGATATAGGTCTTGGGTGAACGATCCACAATAAATTCTCTCTCCTCCGGCACATCAGGGTTGCCGATAGCGACATCGAAGTACGGCTTCCAGGTCGGTGGGATGCGATCCAGGAAGGTCAGCAGGTCATACGGGCCGAACATATCGACAGCCGCTGACCAGAGGTCGGGATGCCGTCCTGCCAAAGTCAGGGTCATGTAACCGCCGTAGGAGCGGCCAACGACACCCGTCCGGGAGACATCCAACCGCTTATCTTTCGCCAGGACTTCCTGCATCGCGTAGGCGTGGTCCAATCGGTCTCTGCCACCCCAATCATGGTCAACGTATTTGGTGTAACTCAAGCCATATCCCGTGCTGCCGCGCACGTTGGGCACAAAGACCGCGAATCCCTGTAAAGTGAGGAATTCGATCAGCGGCATGGAGAACCAGGAGAAATCCGGCCGTTCCTGGCCTTGCGGACCCCCGTGTACATAGTAGATCACCGGACGCGGACCTTCGAAACCGAGTTTCGGCGACGGCAGGTAAAGACGAGCAGAGGTGCGTAAACCATCATAGGAGTCGAATGACAGATCTTCACCACCGGAAAGTATATCCTGCGGAATACCCAGGATGGTTTCGTTGGTGTGGCGGACCAACCGATCCCGGTCTTTGCCCTCAATGGTGTAGATTTGGGTCGGTGAGGTGGCAGTAGAGAACGCCGCTGCGAAAGAATCCGTACTTTCGTCATAATGGATCGCTTCCAAAACGCCCTCGGAAAGGACACCTTTCCCAGCCAGGATGTTTACCGCATGCATTCGGCGAGCTTCGGGGTCATATTCCGCTTCATAAGCCCAGCTTGCGCCGTCAATGTTATATCGGAGCAGGTAACGCCCATTCTTGAGTGCTTCCATCCCCTCATATTCACCCGCACCGCTGTGCGCCAGGCCTTCCACCGGGACTTCAACGATATCCTCAGGATGCTCGAGGTCCATATACCCGATGCCGTAAGTA
This sequence comes from uncultured Chloroflexia bacterium, assembly GCA_963748065.1. GTDB lineage: Bacteria > Chloroflexota > Anaerolineae > Anaerolineales > Anaerolineaceae > Brevifilum. Next base: position 6,083 of record CAVVHL010000005.1, read on the forward strand.
TCCTGAAAGATCGCGTTATCGATGATCAACCCGCGGCCGTCATCCACGAATGCGCCTGCGCCGAAAGCAGTCAAAGGCACTTCCTCACCAGGTTCCCGCTCGCTAATCGGTTTACCGTAAAGCAGGTGCAGGCCTTTCTCTTTTTCCCAGAGAAAGACGACCGTATCGCCGACCGTATATCCCTCAACCAAAACGATTTTGGAGTAGTCCTCGTTCACCGCTGCCGGATAACGACCGTAAGGACTGCTGCCAAGTTCCTCAACCTCGTTTGTATCAAAGTGGCACAGGTATGTGCGGATCATGCCCTCTTCACGCGATTCGGCGGCAATCAGGCACAGGTTCAAATCCGGATCCACCTCAGCGAGGTGACAGCGCGTGTTTTCGAAAAAATTGTTGAAAGCCGGCTCGGGGAATCCACCGCTTTCCGGGACCATCATCGGCAGATAGTTCTCATCACCATCCCGGTCGATCATCACAATGATCTGGTTAAGTTTATCCAACACTGCAAAGGATCCACCACCGATCAGGTGAGGGTTCTGCAGGACAATATTCGGCGGCAGAAGCGGTTCAGGTACGCTGCCACCATAATTCATCGCATAAAGACTGTTGTGGCCACTCAGGTTGGATAAAAAGAAAATCCTGTCACCCACTCGTTCCGGGCGCAGGAATAACCTTGCACTTAATAACGCTTCAATTCGATACATGCAATACTCTCCCTTTTAGGTATTTTGAATATCAACCAGGCTCAGCCAGTAGCCAAGCCCCAATAAAGCCAGTGATCCCAGGATTCCCATGCCGAGATGGATCGTCCCCATATCCAGGAAGTGGATATTCAACATATCTGCAATGATATGTCCACCAAAGAATCCGACCCAGCTCAAAACGAGATAGAGAACCAGACGAAATAATCCCCCATTTCGCCAGAGGTGCAGCAGGCTGCCAAATAAACTGGCGATAAAAAATGAAAATATGATTGCTGGAAAGGTCATCAATCTGCTCCTCTAAGCGTTCACCTACACAGCTCAGGCCGCTTGCTGAATTACACCGCCGCCCAGGCACGCCTCACCTTGATAAAGCACCGCCACCTGACCGGGTGTGATCCCACGTACATCCTCCTTGAATTCTAACCGAAAATCGTCGGTTCCCACAGCAATTAATTGCGCTGAAATCGGTTTGGCCCGATAACGGATCATCACATCAAAAACTTCATTGATCAGCGGCGCTTTGCCGCTGATCCAATTCACGCCGCCTGCAGACAACGTCCGTTTTCCGATTTGCTCGGCGAAACCGACAACCAGCCTATTGTTTGCAATATCCTTTCCAACGACAAAATAAGGCTCTCCTGCCGCCACCCGAATCCCTTTTCGCTGACCGATGGTATAGAACGCCAATCCCTCATGCTGACCGAGTACTTCCCCCTTAAGGTTCACGATCTCACCCGGATTGCTCGAATCCGGCGCGAACCGCTCCAGGAAATCCCGGTAATTGATATCACCCAGGAAACACAGATCCTGGCTATCTTGCCGATCCGCCACAGTCAGACCCAACTCCCGTGCTTTTTCACGCACCGCGTCCTTCGTCATCGCACCCAATGGCAGCAAAGTATGACTGAGCTGGTCCTGAGAGAGCATCGAGAGGACATAAGACTGATCCTTGCCCGGGTCAGCGCCCTTTAATAATTGCACTTCACCATTGTTATCCCGTTCAAGCCGGGCATAATGACCGGTGGCGAAGAAGTCCGCACCCTGTTCCAGCGCGTATGATTGCAATATGCCCCACTTCACCTGCGGATTGCAGAACAAACAGGGATTGGGAGTTTGTCCCGCCAGATACTGCCGGACGAACGTCTGGACGACCTGCTGATAAAATCGATCCCGTACATCTAGATCAACGAAAGGGATCTCCAGTGACTCTGCGACGGACCGCGCCAGCGACGCTGACGTTGGTTGATCTTTTGTGGCTTGCTCCCACTTCGGATCCACCCAGGTGGACATGTGGATGCCGGTCACCGTGTAGCCCTGTTCTAGCAGTATGGCCGCCGTGACGGCGCTATCCACGCCGCCGCTCATCGCCACAAAGACGCTTCCAGAAGAATTCATGCCATCCATTTTACCCTAACGAACCGAACCAGCCTGCTATAATTGAAACAGCTAAGATTTGGAGGACGACGCAATGATCCGCTTTACAGATACACACTGCCATCTGGATTTTCATCGCTTCAATGAAGACCGCAGCCAGGTGCTCAAACGCGCCTGGAAAAATGGACTGGTTTGGATCCTCAACCCCGCAATTGACCTGGAGACCGGTCAGGCCGCCATCGACCTGGCAAAAACCTATCCCGGCCAAATTAACGCTTCAATCGGGATCCATCCAAACTTTGGTAAACCCTGGACGGCGGATATTCTCCCAGCCTTGCGGGAGCAAGCCAATGCACCGCAAGTGGTCGCAGTCGGTGAGATCGGGCTGGACTATTATCGCCAGCATACGCCCTTCGACCAGCAGCGGATGATGTTCCGGGAACAACTCAAACTGGCGGAAGAACTCGCTTTACCCGTCATCATTCATAACCGGGACTCCACCCAGGATCTGATGACGATCCTGACCGAGTGGCACGCGGGTCTCGTCCAAAGCGGCCATCCCCTGGCTGCAAGACCCGGTACTTTGCACAGTTACAGTGCGGACCTGGAGACCGCCCAGGCTGCGATCGCGATGAATTTTTATCTGGGCATCACCGGACCGGTGACCTTCACCAATGCGCCCGACCGGAAAGCGGTCGTACGGAACCTGCCCCTCGATCATCTGCTGCTCGAAACCGACGCGCCTTACCTGACGCCCCATCCGCATCGCGGAAAGCGCAATGAGCCCGCCTATATTCCTCTAATTGCCGAGGAGATCGCCCGACTGCATAACGTCAGCCCGAAAGAGGTTGCCGAAGTCACAACCGCCAACGCCAAACGGCTTTTCAGATGGGAAGCCTGAAAGGAAAATGCCATTCATGACCACCGATATCCGACACCTGTCATTTGATGAGAGTATTGAGATCGTCCATTTGTTGACAAATTACGCCTTCTCGTCCACACCGCCTTTGCCGAATTTGGAAGAGTTCACGGAGAAGGTGCGAAAACAAGCAGGTATTGAGTTTTACGTCGCATATGAAGATGAGCAGCCCCTGGCAATCGCCTGTGCGCCTTCGCCAATGACGCAGAACCTACGCGGGGGATACTTTCGGATGGGCGGGATCGCCAATGTCGCCACCCATCCCGCCGGCCGTCGGAAGGGACTCGTGCGAGACTTGATGCGCTATATGTATCGTGTTTTCAAGGAAGATGGCATGGCTGTGTCCTGCCTCTATCCCTTTCAGGAAACTTTTTATCAGCGACTAGGTTATGTCACATTTCCCCAACCAAAGCAGATCACCTTTCCCCCTGAGAGGCTTCGCCCGACTTTGAAACTCGATCTACCCGGGAAAGTTGAATTGCTCAGCATGCAGGATGGCTACCCGATCTATCAGGCTTACCTTGAAGCGCAGCAGAAACAAACGCATGGCATGGCGATCTGGAACATCCCGCAGGATGAGGCGATCAAGGGCAGACCTACATGGCTGGCGATCGCGAAGCAGAAAGATGAAGTGATTGGACTGCTGCAATACCGCCTCAGCGGCCAGATGATGAAGCAGGAATTGAAAGCTTATGATTTCTTTTTCAGTAACACTCTGGGGAAGTATCTGCTGTTGAACTGGATCGCCCGGCACATCGACCAGGCTGCCAGCGTGGTCTTACCGCTCAAACCGGACCAGTTTGGCGAGACGCTGTTCACTGATCTGCGTCCGGATTTGGACAGGCTTTTTCTTGCCCCTATGGGACGGGTGATCGACGTCCAGGCTCTGCAGGGTTTGCCGGTTGGCGAAGGAACCATCACGGTCGAGATAACGGACGTGGATTGTGATTGGAACAACGGGGTCTGGAAACTCTCAGCAGAAAACGGGAGCCTGGTTGTCACACCAGCAACCAATCCCGATTGTCACCTCACCATCCAGGGACTTTCCGCTTTGGTATATGGCGTTCAAGACCCGGATGAATTCATTTGGCGTGGTTGGGGTGATCCGAACGAAGAGCAGCAGTCCATCCTGCGAACCATGTTCCCGCCGGCCTTCCCTTTTATCCACGCAGATTATTGAACGGTTATAAAGATCCCGGGGATCTTCGATAATACAAACGGGCTGCCTGATTTGGCAGCCCGTTCACGATTTACCATTCACTTTTCACGACGCCCTATTTCAATCGATATATTCCTTCAGGTTATGTTCAACGGCATAGGCCGCGGCCTCAGCCCGGTTACTGACGCCCAATTTACTCAGGATGCTGCTGACATAGTTGCGCACCGTGCCTTCGCCGAGGAACAGTGCTGCGGCGATCTCACGATTGGTCTTGCCTTCCGACACCAGCGCCAGGACATGTTTTTCCTGCTGGCTGAGGTTAACGAAAGCGGCCGCCTCTTCTTCCTTGACCGCCCGGCGAACTTCCTGGAAAACACGCTGGGTCACTGCCGGGTCGAGCAGCGCTTCGCCCCTGCATGCGGCTTCAATGGCCGTAATCAAGCCTTCCGCGCCAATCTGCTTGAGGACGTAACCGCTGGCGCCGGCCCGAATGGCCGAGAACAGCATCTCATCTTCCGCATAAGAGGTCAGGATCACGACACGCACATCCGGCCAGCGTTCGGTGATCTCCTCGCAAGCCTCGATCCCGGAGGGCCCGGGCAGCCGGATATCCATTAGGACCACATCCGGATGGTATTTCTCCACCATTTCGACCGCTTCTTTGGCGGTGCCAGCTTCGGCCACCACCTCAAACTGATCGTTATGTTCCAGCAGAGATTTCAGTCCAAGCCGGACGACTTCATGATCATCAACCAATAGGATGTCTTTTTTCTCCATAAACAGCAACTTTCTTTTAGGGCGTATCCTCCCGCTTGTAATCCACAAAGCGGTAACCCACGCCCCTTTCCGTCAGGATATATTTCGGATTCGAGGGATCTTCCTCGATCTTTTTACGCAAATAATTAATATACAGCCTTACATAATGGGGTTCGTCCCGATATTCATAGCCCCAAACCTTGGTCAGGATCTGGTCATGGGTCAGGACCCAGCCCGCGTTACGCACCAAATGATAAAGCAAGCGATATTCCGTTGGGCGCAGCTTAACCAACTCGCCGTTCACCCAGACTTCCCGCCTGCCAAAATCAATTTTTAAGCGGTCATCAACTTCAATGACACCCTCTTCGTCCTCTTCCTGCGAAGCGCCTCGGCGCAGGACTGCTTTAACCCGGCTGACCAACTCCCGGGGGCTGAACGGCTTGGTGATGTAATCATCCGCGCCAAGTTCGAGGCCTTTTACTTTGTCATCCTCTTCGCCTTTGGCCGTCAGCATGATCACAGGCACCTGACTGATCTCGCGGATCATCTTCAGGACTTCAAATCCGTCGATATCCGGCATCATTACATCCAACAGGATCAGGTCCGGGAGTGAATCGCGCAACCGGTCCAAAGCTTCGGTACCATTGAAGGCTTCAATCACTTCGAAACCATCCTGTTCGAGGTTCAGCCGGATGAACCCCACCATCCGGCGTTCATCATCCACGACTAAAATACGATATTTTCTTGAAGGTGTATCAAACATGGTTCCTCCCGATTTACTCCCTAAGCAATTCTTTTCACAATGATAGCGGTGATATTATCAGGGCCGCCGGCCTCATTCGCCGCATGGACCAATTCACAAGCACCCTTGTTCAGGTCAGCGTTCTCGCTGAGGATCATCTTCATTTTCTGATCACTCACCAGCCCCCACAAGCCATCCGAGCACAACAACAGCCCTTCACCAGCTGCGATCTTGAACTGGTCGAGGTCCGGTTCGAGGGCCTCGCTTTGCCCGAGTGCCTTATAAAGCACATTCCGCTGTGGGTGGTTGGCAGCGTCAGCTTCGGTGATTTCACCCAAATCAACCAATCGTTTTACAAGCGAGTGGTCTTTGGTTTTCAAAGACAACGAACCATCTTTATTAATGACATAGAGCCGGCTGTCGCCGATATGGGCTGTAAAAACCCGGTCACCCATCACAAGCGCCAACGTCAAAGTCGTCCCACCACCCGGCACACGCTGAAGGATAAGGCTTTGGGCATGTTCCACGGCGCTAACCAATAACCCGGTAACATCCGCTTCCTTGAACCCTTCATGCTCAAAGATCAATGGATTGACCAATTCGTCCAGCAGGAAACGCCCTGCCCCTTGAGCGGCCAAATGACTGGCGATCTCGCCATTTTGATGACCTCCCATCCCATCCGCCACCAGGTAAAGGCCAAGGGACATACCGTTATCAACGCCATCAAGGTAGGTCTGGAAGATGAAAAGCGTATCTTCGTTGTGCCCGCGCGCCAATCCGGTGGACTGACAAGTCGCCACCCGGAAAGGTAGCTGCGAGTGAGTCGGTTTAACCATCAGAGATTCTTTGGAAACACCTTGCAATGTGGGTTCATCCGTTCCGAACTCACCCTCGTCTTTTTCCGGGAATAGCTTTTTGAAAAAATCAAACACCGGTATTCTCCAATTTATTTTATTTCTAAATCTTCTTTATTTTACTGGATATGTCCAGAATTATTCATATTTTGTGATTGAACCCTACTGGCCTTGCTCTTCTTCTATCGGTGTCAGGAAATCTCCGGCCGACCAGCCGTTACGGGTCTTGTCATAAGGCGCTTCAAGATACCACCAGGTGTACCCGTCTGCATCCACCGGCCCATCGATCACCAGGAAAACTTCCGCATCCAACGCAGTGAAATTGACTGCGCCGCTCAATCCCGGTTCAGCCCGCATCCGCAGACCTGCGCCGTTCGTCCCGGTCACTTTAACGTATGCGCCTACACCGATCACGCCATCCGGCAGGAAGAAGATTGAGGTTGCGGTTGGTGTCGGTGTGGCAGCGGCAGGAGTATTTTCAGGAGTTTGGGTCGGTGCGGCGACTTTGGTCAATTCCGGCGTCGCTCCGGCGGTCGGACCGGAACTCTTTCCAAGGAAAATTGCCGCCAGACCTGCCAGGACCAGCCCAACCAATAAGATAACAGTTGTTATCAGCGTGATTGGATTGATGAACGTTTTAAGAGTGATCTTTTCAGGTGATTTTGCCATTTTAATTTTATTTTGATTAAAAATCAGACTAATTTCCTCTATAATTATAGCCCATACTAATCAAATCCTGTCTTGTGGATTTCATAATTTCAACGAGACGGGTAAAATGACTGCAATATGGCTATATTTGGCTATGTTATAATTTCGCGAGGATTTTCAATTCATGATGGATGAACCAACTCTCTTGAACAACCGCTATAAGCTGCTCGAACCCCTCGGTTCAGGCGGGATGGCGGTCGTCTATAAAGCCCTCGACACGATGCTCGAGCGGGTTGTCGGCGTGAAGATCCTGCGCGAGGATTATGCTAAAGACGAGGATTTTCGCGAACGCTTCAAACAGGAAGCCAAAGCGGCAGCCAATCTCTCCCACCCCAACATTGTCACGGTTTATGATTTCGGCCTGGATGAAAATCAGGTCTTCATCGTCATGGAATATATCGACGGTACCGACCTGAAATCCCTGATCCGGGAAAAGGGTCATTTCAGCGTGGAGGATACGGTTGGCTTGATGGCCCAGGCTTGTGCAGGCGTTGGCTACGCGCATCGAGCCGGATTGGTACACTGTGATATTAAGCCGCATAACATGCTGGTCTCCAAAGACTTCCGGCTCAAAGTGACCGATTTCGGCATCGCCCGTGCGCTCGCCACCATTCATCCTGAAGAACACAGTGAAATCGTGTGGGGTTCCCCGCACTACTTCTCCCCTGAACAAGCCAGCGGCGGCGCACCTTCACCTGCTTCGGACGTGTATTCCCTCGGGATCATCCTTTACGAAATGCTGACCGGGCAGCTCCCTTTTGAAGCTGCCGATTCCACCGAGTTGGCCCGAATGCACCGTGAAGAAGTCCCCCTACCGCCACGCCGGATCAACCCGGCTATACCGGAAGCCCTGGAAGAGATCACACTTAAGGTGCTATCCAAGGAGCCTTCCTCGCGTTACCGGACTGCCGACCAGTTAGGACGGGTGCTGCTTTCCTTTGGGAACCATAACAAAGAAAAAACCGGACCGATCGTGCTTCCTAAGGCGAAAAACAGCGACCACCCTGAAGTTGAAAACCCATACGTGACACTTAAACCGAAAGAAGAGCCGGTTGAGGACCAATACTATCCTGCGTATGATGAAGTGGAAGGCGTTGAGGAAAGCCCGCGTATCGATTGGATCACCTGGGGATTAGGTTTGCTCGCCTTCACAGCCGTGCTCGGATTGATCCCCTTCTGGTTGTTCATTTATTTCTCGCTCAACCCGTAAAGTTTTACCAATTAGAAAGACAAGGAAAACGATGTCGTATACTCTCTCAGCCTCCATCCTCGCCGCAGATCTGAACAACCTTGCGGATCAGGTCCGGCAAGCCATTGACGCCGGGGTGGACTGGATCCACGTGGACGTGATGGACGGTAGTTTTGTGCCAAATATTTCATTTGGTCCGAATGTGGTTCGTGCCGTTCGCAAAATCACCACCCTACCAATCGATACCCATCTGATGATCGTGAACCCCGAACGGCATCTGCAAGCTTTTGCCGATGCCGGGACGGATCATCTGACTGTGCATTACGAGACCTGCCCGCATATCCAGGGTACGCTGCAGACGATCCGGGACCTGGGAGTCTCACCGGCAATCACAATCAACCCCGGTACACCGGTTACCTGTCTGCGAGAATTAACCCATGATTTCGATCAGGTCCTGATCATGTCCGTTAATCCCGGGTTCGGCGGTCAAAGCTTCATTGAGACGATGAACGACAAAGTCCGGCGCACGAAAACCTTACTGGAAGCAACCGGATCGGACGCCGTGATCCAGATCGACGGCGGGATCGATGAGACCACCATCAAAGCCTGTTATGAAGCAGGGGCGACGAATTTCGTCGCCGGTTCAGCCATCTTCAAACACCCGAAAGGGATCGCCGCAGGTATCCAGGCTCTGCGAGATGCATTGGAAAATTAGATCATTAACGCAAAAAATCGCGGCAGGTTTGCCGCGACTATTGCGCATTGATTGGGTTAAACCTATTTAGAGGATTTGACCAGGGTGCGGATGCAGCGAGTGCACAGAGTCTTACGAACCGTTCGACCGTTTTCGTAAACGGTGACTTTCTGGAGGTTCGGTTTGAATTTGCGATTGGTCGCCCGCATCGAGTGACTTCGATTATGGCCGAAGGTGGTCTTCTTTCCACATTTTTCGCAGACTGCCATGATGTCGTCCTTTCACATCTTTAAGTTATAATGACTGACTGGGTTTGGTTAATCTTTATCCAAACAGCGAATTATTTTACCATAAACCACTAAGCGCGACAAGCAAGTCAAGGTGAAAAGAAAATATGTCTGAATCAGAAAATAAACACAATGAACTGGGAAGCATCCTGATCCAGAAGGATGCGATTGCATCCATCGCCCGGCAATCCACGCTTCAATCTTACGGTGTGGTTGGCCTGGCGCCGAAGAACCTGATTGAAAACATTCGGCGGATTTTGAAACGGGATTCCAAATACGGTGTGGAGGTCGCCTTTGACCATGACGGCCTTGTGATCGACCTGTATATCGTGGTGGAATATGGCACCCGGATCAAATCCATTACCAACAGTATTGTAAATAGTGTAAAATACAACGTCGAAAAAACGGTCGGACTGCCCGTCCGGCGAATCAACGTCCACGTCCGCGGCTTGCGGATCAGTAACATGGACTAAACGGCTTTCAACGGAACGAAAGCCTGATATCATCGCGGTTTTTTATCTTTGGAGAATTATGAGTGCTGCTGATTTAACAAAATTGAGTGCTGAAGAACGCCATCAGCTTGTTTCAGTACCGATTAATGGACAGGGGCTGAAAACACTGCTGGAGGCCGGTATGGCCTGGCTCAAGACCAATCAGCAGAACGTCAATAGTTTAAATGTGTTTCCCGTTCCCGACGGTGACACCGGAACCAACATGGTCCTCACCATGCAGGCTGCCTTTGATGAGGTAGAAAATTCCGGTATTCAGAACGTCGGTGAACTCGGTCATGCCGTTGCACGAGGCGCCTTGATGGGCGCGAGGGGTAACTCGGGTGTGATCCTCTCCCAGATCTGGCGCGGGTTTGCCCGTGCATTGGACGATCAAGAGACAATGGACGTCCATCTTCTCGCCAAAGCGCTCAATGAAGCCAAAGAAACGGCCTATAAAGGTGTTGTACGCCCGGTCGAAGGGACCATACTGACGGTGATCAAAGATATCGCTGCTCAGGCGGAAGTCTCCGTCCAGCGGACCTCCCTTTTTTCCGACGTCCTGGCGGATATTGTCGAAGCCGCGAACGCCTCCGTCGAACGGACACCCGATCTCCTGCCGATCCTCAAACAAGCCGGCGTGGTCGATTCCGGCGGTAAAGGACTATTCTGCATTTTCGAAGGGATGTGGCGCTTCTTGAATGGTGAGTCCCTCGATAAGCCTCTGACTGAGGTGATGCCGCTCTCGCAGATGGAATTGGAAGAGACCATGGAGACCCTGGAGCCCGGTCAGGACTACGAAGTCGTGATCGATTTCACCCCCACAGAATCCTTCAATCTGGAGAAGTATTACGCCGATTTGGAAGAGATTGGCACATCCATCCAGGTGGGTGAAGGCGAGGGTATGTACCGGATGCACATCCACGTCCCCACCGATAACCGCTATCTTCCCATCGACCACACCATGGCTTTGGGGACGATCCAGAAAGTGATGATGGAAAACCTCATCGCCCAAATGGATGAAAAGAACAATAATAAGAATCCAAAGATCAAATTAACCCCCGTACAGCCCGGTGAGATCGCCGTCGTGACCGTCTCCCCCGGTGCGGGTCTGACCAGGATATTCGCCAGCCTGGGTGTAGCAGCTATTGTTCACGGCGGCCAGACCATGAACCCCTCCATCAAGGAGATCCTGGCGTCATTTGAGAACCTCCCCACCGATAAAGTCATTATCCTCCCCAACAACAAGAACATCATCATGGCAGCCAAAGAAGCAGCCTCCATGACGGTTAAGCAGGTGGCTGTGATCCCAACTATCAGCATCCCCCAGGGACTCTCAGCCATGTTCCGTTTGATCCCGGACGGCGATTTCGACCAGATCGTTTCGGATATGAAAGACGCCATGCATGAGGTCGAGACGGGTGAGATCACCACTGCGACCCGTACCGTCGAGATCGACGGTGTCCAGGTGGAAAAAGGTCAGGTGATTGCCCTGCACAACGGCAAGCTGGTCGCCTCAACTCGCTCCATCGACGAAGCCTGCGAGCAGCTCCTGGTTGCCGCTGACGCCAATGAATATGAACGGATCACCTTGTTCTACGGCGAAAACATGAAGCAGTCCCAGGTCAACGACCTGGCGGATAAGATCCGTTCAGTCTACCCGGACCATGAAATCGAAGTCCATGAGGGCGACCAACCGCATTACCAATTAATTATTGCCATTGAGTGAAATCAATCATCTTAGATGCTTAGGAACCCCGGTAAACTCGGGGTTCTTGTGTTAATCAATCCTCACCTCAATGAGAATAATCCAATGAATTTGGCTATTTCGAGCGTCACGCTGCCGGATAGGTTATGATTATTGAGTGAATTGCGTTAAAATGAATGGACAATCGGCTAATTAAGGTATTTACAAATATGCAGCGATCTATCGAAAAACTCTATAAAATCTTCAAACTGGAAGCTGAACTCGAATATTCAAACAAAGCAGTTGTTGGCGGGTTGGAAAAACTGACCGAAACCTGGACTGGTGAGGCTAGAGCGGAAGGCATACCGGAAGAAAAGATCCAACAAATCAGCGACTATCTCAAGCAATATCCTATAAAGGAAATCCCACAGCGCGAACAGATCCTCAAAGAAATTGGGGAGATCCTCGATGTCGCCGGTATTAAATATCTTGCTTCCTCGCCGGAGGAGAAACCTCAGACACCTGTTCCGACACGACAGGAAACGAATACCAAAGAAACCCAATCCAAACCAGAGCGTAAAGCCCGAGGCTCAACGCGTAAACGTGGTACAGGGCCGGCCCCGGTCCCAGAGACCGCCTCCCCGCTAGGTTTGACCGCACCAACGACAACGGTGCGCGGTATCGGTGATAAGCAGTCTGAACTGCTGGCGAAATTGGGCTTATATTCCATTGAAGACATGCTGTATTACTTCCCATACCGCTACGATGACTATTCCGAACTAAAACCGATCCAGGATTTAAAATCCGGCGAGGAAGTGACGATCCTGGCGTGGGTCAAGAGTGTTAAAACATTTAAATTACCTAACAAAAACCGGAAGATCACCCAGGCGATCGTTTCCGACAGCACCGGCGCGATCCAGTTGATGTGGTTCAACCAGGAATACCAGATGCGCTACCTGCGTAAGGATATGTTCCTGTCCATCTCCGGAAAGATCGAACAATACATGGGCCGCCTGGTGATGTATCACCCGGAATACGAAGAGGTTGACAAGCAGCAGCTCAACACAAACCGGATTGTGCCTGTTTACGGCCTGACGGCGAAGTTGAGTCAACGCTGGCTCCGGCGGATGATGCACAATGTCGTCAGCTACTGGGCACCCAAGATCCCGGATTTCATCACAGAATACATCCTCGAAGATGCTGACCTCATGGACCTTTCCACAGCTTTAATGGAAACCCATTTCCCCGAGGACAAATCCGGTTTAAAGAAAGCACGCTACCGTTTGGCTTTCGATGAAATTTTCTTGCTCCAGTTAGGCGTCCTTAGGCAGAAATATGAGTGGACGAATCAGACCGGCCGTGTATTTGAGGTTTCGGATGATTGGCTGGCCGAACGCGCCACGCACCTGCCTTTCAAGTTGACTCACGCGCAGCTGCGTGCGCTGACGGACATCCGCAAGGACCTGCACAGCGGACGCCCGATGAGCCGCCTGCTTCAGGGCGACGTCGGCTCCGGCAAGACTGTCGTGGCTGCGCTTGGAATCACAGTCGTTACGAAGAATGGTGCTCAGGCGGCATTCATGGCGCCGACCAGCATCCTGGCGGAACAGCATTATGCCAGCCTGAAACGCATCCTTGCCAACTCGGAAGATGAAGATGCCGCTCTAAAGGAAGAGGAAATTCGTTTATTGATCGGCGATACGCCCGCGAAAGAACGTGAAGAAATCCTCGCCGGCCTTGCTGACGGAAGGATCAAGATCCTGGTTGGCACACACGCCCTTATTGAGGACCCGGTCATATTCAAGGACCTTCAAATGATCGTGGTCGACGAGCAGCATCGCTTCGGCGTTGCCCAACGAGCCGCGCTGCGGGAAAAAGGCGAGAATCCGCACCTGCTGGTGATGACCGCTACCCCGATCCCGCGGTCACTGGCCTTGACCATCTACGGCGACCTCGACCTGAGTGTGATGGACGAGATGCCTGAGGGACGCCTCCCCGTCTCGACCCACATCGTTTACCCCACCGAACGGGAACGGATCTATACCTTGATCCGCACGCAGGTGGAAGAAGGGCACCAGGCGTTCATCATCTATCCCCTGGTTGAGCAAGGCGACAATGACGAAAATATGGCTGCGGTGGAAGAACAGCAGCGTTTGCAGAAAGAGATCTTCCATAATCTGAATGTCGGACTCCTGCACGGCCGCTTACGGCCCGAGGAAAAGGAAACCGTCATGCGCCAATTCCGTGACAAAGAATTGGATGTACTGGTTTCGACTTCCGTCGTTGAGGTTGGCGTTGACATCCCCAATGCGACCGTGATGGTTGTGGAAGGTGCAAATCGCTTTGGCCTGGCGCAGCTTCACCAATTCCGCGGTCGGGTCGGTCGCAGTTCGGATAAATCCTTCTGCATCCTGATCCCGGAAACCAAAGATGCCGCAGAGAACGAACGCTTATTAGCGATGGAAAGCACCACCGATGGATTTCGTCCTTGCTGAACATCGACTTGAACCAGCGTGGCCCGGGTGAATTCCTGGGGACTCGCCAATCAGGCTACACCGATCTACGTCTGGCGAACCTGACCGATATCCATATGATCGAAAAGGCTTCCCATTACGCTAAGCAGGTATTTGAAAATGATCCGGACCTAACCGCACAAGAACATCAGTTGATGCTGGATGCATTAAACCATTTCTGGCCCGAGAGTGAAGGAGACCTGAGTTAAATGACCACCGTATTATTCCCCGGGACCTTCGACCCCATCCATTATGGGCATATCAATATCGCACGCCGCGCAGCCGATCTTTTCGATGAAGTGATCGTAGCGGTCTATGCCCACGACCAGCCCAACATCCTTTTCCCACCGGAAGAACGTCTGGCCTTGGTGGAAGAAGCTTTCAAGAACGTCGATAATATCAGTGTGACGTCCTATTCAGGATTGACCGTACAATTTGCCAAGAAAGTTGGGGCCAGGGCATTGATCCGGGGGCTGCGGGTGTTCTCCGATTTCGAATATGAATTCCGGATGGCTTTGGCGAACAACCGGCTCGAACCGGATATCGACGTGATCGCTCTGATCACGAGCGAGGAACATACCTTCCTCTCCTCCACAACGGTGCGTGAGATTGCGGCCCTGGGCGGTGATGTCTCAACGATGGTACCTGAATATGTGGAAAAGGCGTTGAAAGCCCGATTTAATCAATTAGGTGAGGACCAGGAAATCGTCCCGCTCACATCATTACGGGATTAATCTGACAAATATTAGCAAATTATGTTAATATTGGTATAACGCTTGCAACCCGTAAAGAGTGAAAAAATTAAGCGGAGGATGGTATGGATATCTTACACCTTGTTGATCGACTGGAAGAGCTCTTCAATGAGAGCCGCCCCATCTGGCTGACCCACAGCGTTATCGTGGATGAGGACCGGATGCTGGACCTCATTGACCAGATGCGGGTCGCCGTACCTGAAGAGATCAAGAAAGCACAACAAATCATCACCCAGCGGGACCGGATCCTGGCCCAGGCGAAAGAAGAAGCCAACCGCACCATCGCACTGGCACGGGATAAAGCCGAAAAAAGCCTGGAAGATAATGAATTGGTCCAATCCGCCCGCTCACAAGCGAACCAGATCGTTGAACGCGCCCACCAGGAAGCCCTCGGCACGCAACAAGAAGCCGATAAATATATCCTCGATTCCCTTTCGAAACTGGAAAGGGAAATGGAACAACTCTTGAACCAGACCCGGAACGGGATTTCGACCCTCAAGGCTGACGCGTTCTCCGCCCAATCCGAAAGCGGCGGCCAGCCTCCGGTCGACAACGACCTGCTCTAAACCCTCGGTTCTAAATCAATCTTTAGCAGCATCTGAGTGACTCAGATGCTGTTTTCTTTTGGGTCTTACGCCGGGTTGGTTTTGTTTTCGGTTTCGGGGCGTGCAAAGCGACCGGCAGGACATCATCCATGTGGTTGATGAAGGTCAATTCCATTTCCTTGAGAACACTTTTGGGGATGTCTTCCAGATCTTTCTCATTGCGAGCAGGCAAAAGCAGCTTCTTCAGACCTGCTCGATGTGCCGCCAACACCTTCTCCCGGATCCCACCTACGGGCAACACACGACCGCGCAGGGTGATCTCACCCGTCATGCCGACCACGTGATAACTGGGGCGTTCCGTGAAGGCTGAGATCATCGCCGTTGAAATGGTGATCCCGGCGCTTGGTCCGTCTTTCGGGATTGCACCTTCCGGGACGTGCAAATGCACATCTACATTCTCAAAAATATCCGGATCGATATCCAGAACTTCCGCACGGGATTTGAGGTATGACAACGCGGCCTGGGCTGATTCCTGCATCACATCCCCGATCTGACCGGTGATCTGCAAGTTACCTTTTCCATCGAGGATCAGCACTTCCACCGGCATGATCTCGCCGCCGTTTTCCGTCCAGGCCAGGGCAGTTGCGACCCCCACTTCGTCATCACCTTCTGCTTCAGTCTCAAAGAACTGCTGCGGCCCGAGGAATTTTCGGATCGCTGCGGGTGTGATATGTTTGGGATGGTCTTTATGTTCAGTCTTCAACCGGGCGATCTTACGCAGCACCCGGCCGATCTCGCGCTCAAAATTCCGTACACCGGCTTCAAATGTGTATTCGCGGATGATCTTTTCCAAAGCCGGTGTTTGGAAGACGATCCCCTCATTTTCAAGGCTGGTCTCTTCCAACTGACGCGGGACCAGAAATCGCCGTGCGATCTCCAGTTTTTCTTCTTCAATGTAACCCGAAAACTCAATCACTTCCAGACGGTCTAACAGCGCCGGCGGGACCGAGTTGAGCGTGTTGGCTGTGGTGATAAAGATCGCATTGGAGAGGTCGTAATCCACCTCCAGGTAGTGATCCGAAAATGCGTTGTTCTGTTCGGGATCTAAGACTTCCAGCAAAGCGGAAGACGGGTCACCCCTGAAATCCGCACCAAGCTTATCAATCTCGTCCAGCATGAAAAGCGGGTTATTGGTCCCCGCCCGGCGCATGGTCTGGATAATGCGGCCTGGCATCGCGCCAATGTAGGTACGGCGGTGACCGCGGATTTCCGCTTCATCACGGACTCCTCCCAATGACAGCCGGACAAATTTTCGTCCTAAAGCATTCGCAATTGACTTACCGAGGGAGGTTTTCCCGGTCCCGGGCGGCCCGACAAAACAAAGGATCGGTTGACGTTGGCGGGAGGGATTAAGGCTGCGGATGGCGATGTATTCGATGATGCGGTCCTTTGCCCGTTTCAGGCCATAATGATCCCGTTCGAGCACTTCATCGGCATGAACGACATCAAGGTTATCCTCACTGGATTCGTTCCACGGGAGTTCCAGCAGCCAATCCAGATAGGTGCGAATGATGCCAACTTCCGGCGCCATCGGCGGCATTTGCTGCAGCCGCTGCAGTTCACGATCAGCCTGCAGCCGGACTTCATCCGGTAAATCCTTGGTCTTGATCTGCTCGCGCAAGTCGACGATCTCTTCGGTCCAGATGTCCCCTTCGCCAAGTTCGGTTTGGATGGCTTTCATCTGTTCACGCAGGTAATATTCTCGATGCGAGCGATCCACTTCCGTCTGCACCTGGGCCTGGATCTCATCCTCCAGCTCCAATACATCCAGTTCCTCCGCCAGGATCTGGTTGAGACGTTTGAGCCTATCGGCCGGATGCGTCAACGTCATCATTTCCTTGCGGACATCATTTTCCAGTGAAAGCGATGTTGTGATCATATCCGCCAGCCAGGAGGGATCATTAATATTCATCGAGAACAATTGGGCTTCGTCAGGGATGGAGTCATTAAGTTCAACACAGCGCTCAAATAAACTGCGGGAAGTCCGTATTAGCGCGGTCAACTGGCGTGTGGTCCTGAATTCTTCATCGATGGGTCGGGCTTCGACAATGAAATAAGGTTCCGTCTCAAGGATATTGACGATTTCCACCCGCCTACGTCCCTGAACCAGGGCGGAATGGTTGCCACCCTGCATGGAGAGCATGCGCCCTACCGCCAGTTCCATCCCCACAGAGAGGTACTGGCTCTTTAAGTCTCCTTCTTCTCCGGCGTCTGAGAGGAACAAAGCAATCGCCGTTTTATTCTGTCCCTGAGCGGCATCGATAGCCTTCGGGCTGATCTCATTGCCAACGAAGATTGGAGAGATCATCTTAGGGAATACAACCACATCTTTGAGCACAAAAGCAGGGCTGACAAACAGCCCGGATTCATCAGCGTCCCTGTTGCTGATCCGATAGAGTTCTTCAGTCCGTTGATGGATGTTCCCCATCAGATCATTGTCATCGTCCGCTGGCGGGAACCATTGTTCGTCGTTCATACGCTCTCCAATGTGATTACGAATAATTTAATATAATGAATTGTTCGTACTGATTTTATCATTTGCCGTTGCCATTCTTGAGATCACCTAACACCTCCCGGGCAGCCGCCGCCACAAATACACTGCCCGTAATCAACAGGACTGCTTCATTACCGGCTTCCCGCAGATCCTTCCATAAACGCATCCTCGATCGGGAGGATCGCTTTAGCAGATCGACCACTGCGGTGAGCCATTTCAACCAGTTCGTTGGCATCGTATGCCCGAGGGTGAACGGATTGCGTGGTGATCACCTGGCGCACGCGCGGGAGGAGTTCCTGGAACATCCCTTCAATATCCTTATCTTCCGATGCACCGAAAACCATCACAATCGGCAGGCCAGGGAAATAATCATCCATAGCCTGGCGAAGTCGCAGCGAGGAAAAACGGTTATGCGCCGAATCGATCACGACTGGGGGGTTCCGCCGCAGGATTTCCAGCCTGCCGGGCCATTCGACGCCGGCGAAACCTTTGGCGTACGCTTCCTGAGAAATCTCCAGGCCGTATTTTTCGGCTGTTTTTAACGCGGCATATGCAGTGGCTGCATTTTCGACCTGATGGAAACCAAGCAAAGGAATATGAAATCGCAGCGGGCTCCAAACATTCCTGCCGCCTGTTTCAATAAACTCATCCACCATGGGCTGTTCATCCGGCGTCCAAACCAGGAAGGATTGACCGTCTAGACTATGCGAATCGGCAGCATAAAGATAATCCCGACCGACCTGGATCAGTGGTGCATTTCTTTCCGCTGCAATTTGTTCCAGCCGCAGCCGGGCTTCTTCCTTCTGCGGCGCCACAACAACAGGTATACCCGGCTTGATGATCCCGCCCTTTTCTCCGGCGATTTCGGTAAGCGTATCGCCCAGAATTTTTGTGTGGTCATAAGAAATTGAAGTGATCACGGCGATGATGGGATCAACAATGTTGGTCGCATCCAATCGACCTCCTAGACCGACTTCGAATACAGCGTAATCCACTTCTTGACGTGAAAAATGCAGGAAAGCCAGCGCTGTCGTTAATTCAAAAGTTGTGATCTCGGGGATTTCGACCGTCAGCGGTTTAATTTCAGCAACCAGCTCAACCAGGTCCGCTTTTTCGATTTCTTCACCGTTAATACGGATCCGCTCGGTGAACTCTACCATGTGCGGTGAAGTATACAATCCGGTTTTATAGCCTTGCGCAACGAGAATACTGGCACAAAAAGATGAGACAGATCCTTTACCCTTGGTGCCAGCGACATGGATGATTCCGTAATCTTTTTGCGGGTCTCCTAAAAGATGCATGAACTGACGCATCCGGTCCAAGTTGAATTTCTCAGCCGCATTTCGGAAATTACGTTTCAAACTGTAATCAATAAAGCTGTAAAGGAAATCGAGCAATTCCTGATACCGCTGCTCAAGCTCCGTCATGAAAATCTCATCCTTTTCAATGTAAAGGTCTGGCTAATTCGTGGATTTATTATATCCCTTGAGTAAATAGGCGGTGGTGATTTACCCTGTAACACATATTGCGATTTCGATAATAAACAAAAAGCCTATCGGAAATGATTCCGATAGGCAATATTCCAGTTACTTGCCAACTACTTGGAATTTTTTTCTCGAACCGCCTCAAGATTGTTTTCTATCTGAGTGATGTGTTCAATAATATGTTTATCACCACCCAGGAGTTGCGTCCCCAAACGCCAGTAGCTGGCTTTTCGACGGGTGAATTCAGGATCGATAAAAGCAACCGATGCAACAGTTTCTTTCAGGCTCCGCCGAAATTCTGCAAGAAGATCATCCAGTCTGGGGTAAGCCACCAAAGTCGCCCGGATCCTGAACAGGTTATCGCCCGGCCATTCATCATACGCGCGTTCCTGGCCTGAGACGAGATCATTGATCCAGGTATGTGTATCACGTTCGTTATGGATCAGGTGAACCAATATGTCCTTGATTGACCACTCATCTTCACCCGGTGTCCAGGATGCTTCTGCGTCGGTTATGCCTACCAGCGCTTGCTCCAATGCTTCCAAAGCCTTACTGCTCTGATTTTCAATCTCTTTGGCAAGTTCCTCTGGCGTATCGGGCAGTGATTGGAATTTCTGGGTTTTGGTATGGATCACAAAGTCCATTTTTTCCGGACCGCGATATGCTTCAACATTGATCTCATCACCGGCTTTCAACTCGGCCATGACCGTGCTTAACTCTCTGATCCGTTCGACTTTTTGACCATTGATCCCGACAATCACATCGCCAGCCTCAATGCACGCCTGGGCTGCGCCATACTCGGGCAGCAGGTCCGCGACCAGAACGCCCGATTCCACAGGGACATTCAGCTCCTCTTTTCGCTGATTGGTGAGTGAATCATAATTTTCAGGGTAAATGCCGATCAGTGGCCGTTCCGTGATACGGAGATCTTTTCCGTCTTCCAAAATGGATTGCAAGTTTTCAATACCTGCAGCCCACCCCTTTTCGATTTCCATCCGGGCGGTCTGCCATTCCTCGCCGTCTCCGACGCCTCGATGCTGGAGTTTGACGAGTGTTGTTTCATCATCTAATTTTGTTAGGGTAACATCCACCTCGGTCCAGTCTGGCTCGGATTTACCAATCCAGGAAAAGCTGATTCGACTCGGATAATTCAACTCCAGGAATTGACCGCTGGCAAAATACCCCCTGTCCCAGGCCAGATAGATACGCCCACCCTGGATGGGGTTGGTGGTACTGAAATCGCACAACCATTCTCGCAGTGCTGTTGCAGACGTAAAGGCTCTATAAACCAAATCCACCGGCGCGTGGATCGTAATTTCAAATTCAAATTTCTCTTCTGCCATCTTTTATTCTCCAATCATCAATGGCGTCATTATAATGATTATACCTTGCTCAAAATTCCTTATCCATTCAAAATTTCATCTTAATCTTTTACACTCTTTCTCCGAAAATCTGCCCGTTATTCCAAAAATGATAGAATATCGGTATAACTAACCGGTAGGTTGGACTGAAAAAAATAGCCCGGAATAATCGGCTTTTCTACTCTGCAGAATCAAGACCACCTCACTTCTGCGCTGTCAGCCTATATCGATTACAATAAAACGGTTATATTGTGCGCGTTCGTCGACACACAAGGAAGGCATTATGGCAGGACTTTCACATGAACTCGGTATCGATTTGGGGACCATCAACACCCGGATCGCTGAAGGTAAAGACATTCTGATCCAGGAACCCACCGTGGTGGCTATCCTTCTGGATGAGTTGAAACTGGTTGAAATCGGTCAATCTGCGCTGGATATGCTGGGGCGGGTGCCGGACAATATTGAAGTTAACCGGCCGATGCGCCATAGCGTGATCGCCGAATATGAGATCACCGAGAACCTGCTCCGCGAACTTGTCCGGCGAGTGACCGGGCGCATGCTGCTTTTCCGTCCGAAATTGATGATCACCGTTCCATTTGGCGTCACCAGCGTTGAGCGTCGAGCCGTCTATGAAGCCGGATTAGGCGCTGGGAGCCGGGATGTCAACCTGATCCAGCAACCTTTAGCCGGGGCGATCGGTATTGACCTGCCCATCAGCACGCCAACCGGTAATATGATCATTTGTCTGGGCGGGGGGACTTCGCAGGCTGCGGTCCTGGCGATGAACGGGATCGTCTCCGCCGAAACGACCCAGGTGGCAGGGCTGCTTATGGACCAGGCAATCGTCGACTATGTCAAGCATAAATACGGGTTGATCATCGGGCAGCCAACTGCCGAACAACTCAAGATCAAGATTGGCGCGGCCATCCCCCAGGACGACCAGCAATCCATGGAAATCCAGGGACAGGACCAGGTTTCCGGGCTCCCCCGGCCTACCACCCTGACCACGGACGAGATCGTGGAAGCCCTGCAGAAACCGCTTGAGGACATCGTGGCGATGATCCGGCACGTCCTCGAGAAAACTCCACCTGAATTGATCTCCGATATCATCGACCGAGGCGTCGCGCTTTGCGGTGGGTCATCTTTGATTCGCGGGATGGATAAATATCTAACCAAGGCATTGGGCATCCCCGCCTACCTGGTTGATAATCCCACCACTTGCGTGGTCGAAGGCGCAGCTAAAGCTTATTCGATGATTGAAGAACTGAGCCGCAACCTCCCACCAAAGGCATGAGAAAGCGCCAATAAATGGACGCACCTCTTGAAACCAACCAACCGGTGTCTGAGACTTCTGATCGGGAAAACGTACTGATCCGGTTCTATCCACTGCGTCGGCGCAAGCTCAAACATTGGCTCGCTATCCCGGCTGGGATCCTGCTGCTCCTTCTATCCCTCATTTCACTGTTTTACGGCTTATTCACCACCTGGTCGGCGGTTGAACGTCATGGCCGGGTAATGGTTCTTCAAGACTTTCCCCTTTATCTTTTGATTGCCATCATAACTCTTGTCGTTGGATTGATCCTGCTGGTGTTCACCGGTCGACACTGGAACGACGGCGTTGGCGTTCTTGCAAACGGGATCTCAGTGATCAAAGGTAAGAAATCCGCTTTCATCCCCTGGGAATCGATTCAACGATTCGACACCCGGATCAAATTGATCAAATTTGCCACCAGCGTCATGGATATACGTTCGAAGATCATCCTCGAAACAGATAAAAACAAGAAATTCACTATCACAGACCGGATTTCGGGCATGCGGGAACTCGTCCAACAGTGCCGGGAAAAAATCCTGCCTCGCCTATATGAACAATCCTTATCCACGCTGCGTCAGGGTGGGCAATTAAGCTTTCACCGTCACTTGAAAGCGACACTTAACGCATTGCTCATCAAAGACCAACCTCATCCCTGGGAAGGACTCGAGCCGGTCATCAAAAGCCGATCCCTGGTCATTAAGGCGCCGTCAAACAAGGAAATCCTGTTCAAAGGGCATGTCAATCATTTCCGAAATACGGATATACTGTTGGCTTTCCTGGAAAATTCCCCCAAGAACGATCCTTATTTATCGCGCAGATAATACATCATCCGCTGCAAGTGAAGCACCGGATCAATATGCTGGACACGGACGGATTCCGGCAGCATTAAGGTGATTGGCGCATAGTTCAGGATGGCCTCAATCCCCGCTTTCACCAAACAGTCGGCGGTTTCCTGGGCTGCCTGGGCCGGCACGGTCAGGATGGCGATCTTGATCCCCATCTCCCGGATCTCCCGCTCCAGGTATTTCACATCCTGCACGGTTACCGTGCCCACCGTCGTGCCGATCACTTTTGGGTCAACATCAAATAACTTCACAATCTCAATCCCGCGGCTGGCAAATCCCTGATAATGGGTCAAAGCACGCCCAAGGTCACCGGCACCAACGACAGCAACCTGCCATACCTGGTCAAGATTGAGGATCATTTGGAGCTGTTCGATCAGGTAGTAAATGGAATAACCTGTGCCCTGTTTGCCAAAGCCGCCGAAATAGGACAGGTCCTTTCGGATCTGTGCCGCGGTTGTCCCCAGCCGCTCTGCAAGCATCTTGGATGAAACTGTATGCAGGCCTTCTTTGGCCATCTGATTGAGAGTCTGTAAATACCAGGGTAAGCGGCTGATTACGATATCTGGGACGGCTTCTTCTGCCATAGGTCACGAATCCTGTATAATAAATGTAAACTTGATTGGTCTGGCTTTGTGAATCAAATGTATTATACGCTAACTCTTATCATCAAAAGCCCTAATTAAAATCCAAATGCCTGTGATTATCTCAGGTAAAGGTTGTTATCTTCGACTAAAATAATCATAGAGAAAATTTCAAGTCAATATTGGAGGTTCTATGCGTGCAGGAAGGATTATCGCGTTCATAACGGCAGCAGTCTTTATCATCTTTGCCTTCTTGTTCATCCTGGGTGCGTTCAGCCCTGAAGGCTCTCCCAGTTGGATCATTGTAGGCGTCGTCGGACTGCTGATCGGGTTCGTGTTGATTTTTGTCGGTACCAGGCTCCATCCACCCGTGAAGCCCGGTGACCAGGTCGTTAACCTAAATGTTGACCTGCCCGCTGATGTCAACATGGAAACGATCAAGTGCAAGTCCTGCGGCGCACCGCTCAGCCCGGAAGATATCAAAATGGTTGCCGGCGCACCGGTGGTCGTATGCCCAAACTGTGGCACGACTTATCAACTCACTGAAGAACCAAAATGGTGATCAATTATGAAGAAGACTAGATTACTCCTGCTGATACTGGTGCTTCTGGGAGTCTTCGGACTGCCCTCACCGGTATCTGCACAGGATTACAACTTCACAGTGACCTCTATGGAGGTTGAAGCTTACATTGAAGATGACGGCACACTTTCACTGTGGTATCTGTTCGAATTTCAGAACTCGTCAAACGGCGCACCGATTGAGTTTGTCGACATCGGGATGCCATCCTCTTCCTACGCGCTCAGCGCCGTACAGGGTGAGATCAACGGTAACGCCGTCTCGGGTGTGGAAAGCTCACCATATGTTGCGAACGGTTTCGCCCTGAACCTGGGCGACGCCGCGATCCCACCAGGACAGACGGGCACCGTAACCGCCTGGGTCTCCGGGATTAAGGATGTCCTCACACCTTATGATAATGGTGACCGGCAAAACTATGCCAACTTCCAGTTCAGCCCATCCTGGTTCGATTCGGCTTATGACAAAAGCAACAGCACGCAGTATCGCGTCACGATCATCTTACCGCCCGGAGTCGGCAATGACGAAGGCGTTTATTACAACCCCTCCGGCTGGCCCGGATCGGACACACCCGACGACACGGGGCGTACCAAGGCGGAGGACCGCGTCTACTATTCCTGGTATACGACCAATGCTAACAGCCACAGTCAATATGTCTTCGGTGTCGCTTTCCCGGACCAATACGTTCCAGCAGATTCAATCGTTACCAAGATCCCAGTCAATACAGAACCTTCTTCCAGCGGCTCAACCCCGGGGTTCATCGCCTCTGTTCTGGGCCTCTTTGGTGGCAACACCTGCTGTTTCGGGTTCGGGGTGCTATTCGTCGCCATCTTCGGCTGGAGTATTTACCAGGGCACAGTCGGCGCGAAGAAACGCAAAATGAAATATCTACCGCCCAAGATGAAGATCGAAGGCCACGGCATCAAGCGCGGACTGACAGCAGTGGAAGCCGCAATCCTGATGGAACAACCGATGGACAAGGTAATGACCATGATCCTGTTCGGTACGCTGAAAAAAGATGCAGCCATAGTCGAACAGCAGGAACCATTAAAACTGACCGTCACCGATCCCCTGCCTGAAGGGCTGCATCCGTATGAAGTTGATTTCCTGCAGGCTTTCAAGGAACCTGAAAATAAACGCAGGGTCGCTCTGCAGAAGATGATGGTGGACCTTGTGAACAGCGTCTCGAAAAAGATGAAAGGGTTCAGCCGCAAAGAAACGATCGCATATTACGAGGACATCATGCGCCGGGCCTGGAAGATGGTCGAAGACGCCAATACGCCTGAAGTCAAGAGTTCGAATTACGAACAGACCATGGAATGGACGATGCTGGACGATGATTACGCCGAACGCACCCGCCGCACCTTCACGGGTGGTCCGGTCTTCGTCCCGATCTGGTGGCCTCGTTATTCGCCGACCTATCGACGTAATATCGGACGGATGGGCACCTCAACGCCGTCAGTCTCAACCGGAAAAGTCTCCACCGGTGGGACATCAGTCTCGCTGCCGCATATCCCCGGCTCAGACTTCGCAGCCGGCGTCGTCAACGGCGTAACCGGTATGTCAGCAGGTGTTATCGGCGGCCTGACAGCCTTCACCAGCGGTGTCACTACCCGGACGAATCCAATCCCTGTCACTACCAAGAGCGGTGGTGGGGGATTCCGGGGAGGCGGTGGCGGCGGCAGCAGTTGCGCCTGTGCCTGTGCCTGTGCCGGATGCGCCTGCGCTTGCGCCGGCGGTGGTCGTTAGATCAATCTCTACCTTATACCTAACTCGCTCCTGGCGTCTTTGATGCCAGGAGCACAAAACATTTTATGACCCAAACAAAAAGCATTACCGGTAAATTTTCGAACCTTTTTCAGAGAACGCCCTCTCCCAAACCCGGTCTTTATCATTACCGACGCGAGGAAGAAGGAGACAAAACGCGCCTGCATTTACGGATCGATCCCGATGGACGCGGCTTGTTGATCGTCAACGCCAACCGGGTCGTACACCTGAACCCGTCAGCGGCGAAAATGGCTTTTTATCATCTGCAAGGGGTAACCCCGGAAACCGCTGCTCGTTCAATTCAACGTGAGTTCAAAGTCTCCCATTCCCAGGCAATGAACGATTACCAGGAATTCAGCCTGCAATTGGAAGAACTCCTCAAGCCAGACGGCGCTTGCCCGATCTGCGAACTGGATCTGGAGACGACGGCGCCTTTCAGCGCCAGGCCCAGCGCTCCCTACCGGATGGATCTGGCGATCACATACCGCTGCAATAACAACTGCAGCCATTGCTACAATGCCCGCCCGCGCAATTACCCCGAACTAAACTTAGAGGAGTGGAAGCAGGTGATCGACCGGGTCTGGGCGCAGCGTATCCCACATCTCGTATTTACCGGTGGTGAGCCAACCCTCAACCCAAACCTGATTGAACTTGTCGCCTATGCTGAATCACAGGGCTTGATCACCGGCTTGAACACCAACGGTCGGAAGCTGGCCGATCCCGAATTCGTACAGGCTCTTGTCGATGCTGGCCTGGACCACGTCCAGATCACGTTCGAATCCCATGACCAAGCCATCCACGACCGGATGGTGGCCGCCAAAGGCGCCTGGGCGGAGACCGTCGCCGGCATTCGGAACGTTCTCGCTTCCCGGCTCTACGTGATGACCAACACCACCTTGCTGACCCATAACAGCCCAGGTATGGAAGCCACTTTGCAATTTCTAGGTGACCTTGGGGTTCCAACCGTGGGTCTGAATGCCCTGATCTATTCTGGCAAGGGTGAAGCAGTGGGCACCGGCCTGGCCGAAGAAGATCTCCCCAGCCTGCTGGAGCGTGCCCGGGAGATCACGCAGGCCCAGGGACAGCGTTTGATTTGGTATACCCCAACCCAATATTGCCATTTCAATCCCCTGCAGTTGGACCTGGGCGTGAAAGGCTGCACTGCGGCGTTATACAACATGTGTGTGGAACCGAACGGGGACGTGATCCCCTGCCAGTCTTACTATCAATCTTTAGGAAACCTGCTCGAAAATTCCTGGGAGGAAATCTGGGAACATCCGCTGGCACTCCAACTCCGCAACCGGAGTGACGTGCCGGAAGGTTGCCGGACCTGTGAATTCCTGCCCGAGTGCGGCGGCGGCTGCCCTTTGGCAAGAGAACACCAGACGATCGATCCCATCCAAAATCCAATTTTTACAACCTGAACGGAGTGGAGTTATGGCTAATCTCTTTCAATCCATCAAGCAATTCTTTGCACAAAAAGAACCTATACCCGCCGGGATGTACAGTTTCCAATCCTCACCCGATGCAGCAGATCAGTACCGGCTCCATCTTCGGATTGAAAAAGATGGCAGCGGGATCCTGGTGATCAACGCTTCAACCGTGCTCCATCTCAACCAGACGGCGGTGGAATATGCATATAACATCGTCAAAGGAACACCGATTGATGAGGTCGTTCAGAATGTCGCCCGACGGTATAACGCGGACCAGGAGCAAATCCGTCAGGATTTTGACGCCTTCCAGGACCAGATCAACACCTTGATCCACACACCGGACCTTGATCCGGTCACCTATCTCGATATTGAGCGCCAGGAGCCCTATACCGACCTCTCAGCGCCTTATCGTTTGGATTGCGCCCTCACCTATCGTGTCGGCGCGAACAGCAAGCAGGAAGATGCACCACTGGATCGGGTAGACCGTGAGTTGACCACCGATGAATGGAACACCATCCTGCATAAAGCCTATGATGCAGGCATCCCCCATATTCTTTTCACGGGTGGCGAACCCACCTTGCGGGAGGACCTGCCGGAACTGCTTCAAACCGCCGAAGACCTCGGCCTGGTCACCGGGCTGCTCTCGGATGGATTGAAACTTGCCAATAAGGACTATCTGGACAAACTGCTGAACAGCGGCTTGGACCACCTGATGATGATCTTCGATCCGGATGACAAGAAGGATTGGCAGGTGCTGGAGGTGGTGCTCCCGGAAGACCTGTTCACAACCGTGCACTTGACATTGAAGAACGGCACCGATCTGCATCCGGTGATCGCACGCCTGGCGGAAATGGGCGCGAATGCCATCTCGCTGAGCGCAGCGGATCCCGGAATGGCGGATCAGTTGCAGAGCCTGCGTGACGACGCCGCGGTCCACCAATTGGAACTGGTCTGGGATATGCCAGTACCTTATTCCAGTAATAACCCGGTTTCGCTGGAACTTGAAAAAGATGAGGATTACCAAGCACCGGAAGGTGCGGGGAAGGCCTGGCTGTATGTCGAGCCGGATGGTGATGTGCTCCCGGCACAGGGGCTCTATGACCAGATCCTTGGGAACATGCTAACCGACGATTGGGATAATATCTGGTCCGCGGAAGAAGATGCCCAACTCGAAAGCTGAACTCAGCCTGGCGGACTGGCACCAGCGCTACCTTCAGCAAGCGGAATGGACAGCGGAAATTCGCCGGCATCTGTTCGAAAAAGCCGGATTGAAACCCGGAAATCGGGTGTTGGAAGTCGGCTGCGGGACCGGCGCAGTGCTCAGCCGGATCGCGACGGAGAACGACTTTACCCTGACCGGGATCGATATTGACTATGCCGGTTTGGACTTTACTCAAAAACAAAATTCGAAATTCAACTTAGCTCAAGCTGACGGCCATCTGCTGCCCTTTGCGGATGGCCTTTTTGACATTGTTTACTGTCATTATCTCCTGCTTTGGGTCACTAACCCGTTGCGGGTGCTGGCCGAGATGAAGCGGGTGACTCGACCCGGTGGTGCGGTGATCGCCCTGGCGGAGCCGGACCATGCTGCGCGGATCGACTTTCCTCCGCCGCTGGATGAATTGGGACGGCTGCAGACCGCAGCGCTTGCATCGCAGGGTGCGGAAGTCTCCATTGGTAGGCGAGTTAAAGACGCTGTTTCAGCAGACCGGTTTGGTGAACGTCACAAGCGGGATTCTCGGTGCCCAATGGGATGCGTCATTCACAGCAAAACTCGGGGGAATGGGCTGTCCTTCGTTCGGACCTATACAGTACGCTTACAGAAGACGAAATCAACGCATTTGAATCCGTTGACCGGCAAGCCTGGGCCAATGGTGAACGGGTGATGTTCATCCCAACATTCTACGCGATCGGTTGGGTGGAATAGGTCAAAAAATGGAAAGATTGCTTGCCAAAATACCCAAAGACGGCTATAATACCAATCTGAAATCGGGGCGTGGCGCAGTCCGGCTAGCGCGCTTGCATGGGGTGTAAGAGGCCCTGGGTTCGAATCCCAGCGCCCCGACTTCTAAAAACCACCAGTAAATGGTGGTTTTTCTTTTCCAGCCGATATCCTCTGAATGATAAAATAAATTTATAGGTTTAATGACTTGATGTTTGATTTGTGGAATTTTCTGACCAAGAGCTTAAATTAACTATTTAGAAAGAAACAATGAATCCTCAACGCTCCATTGAATACCTTACCGGCTTTTTCATGGGGCTGGTTGGAGGTTTAGCCCTGGATGGCCTTCTATTCTTGGCCCTACATTTTTTCAAATTGACAGGTGGCCCACAAATAACTCTCCCATGGTGGTCATACATTCCTTTGCCCATCATTTCAGGCGTAGTCATGTCCAGGGCGATTGCAGGTCTCCATTTAGAAGATTATTGATTATTCTATCTTCTATAAATTTCAGATCACGAATTGTTGTAAGTTACGATTTAATTACAGTCGTGAATAGAAATTTAAATATTCCCTGTATTCGCATTGACAGGGAATTTCATCTATCATAAGATAGAATCATCACGCGCTTCACTACTACCAACAATAAACAATTCAGCATTTCATCTTATTGGTACCTATGGATGATGACTTCTTTTATTTTGCATGAGGAGGAGAAGAATATGCGCTTTCAGAAATCTGTTTGGCACCTTTCACTGATCCTTTTAGTTATGGTCTTCGCTACTATAAGCTGCAGCCTTTTTAACGGCCTTGGCCGTACCAGCGCCTCAAATCCAACCCCTACACCTACTGAGATCGATGGCGCATTCGTCGCCTCAGAGTCCACTCAAACAAATCCCTGCGAAGGTCTGGCAGGCACATTGGAACTGCAGTTGCTGGTCGGACCGTCCGAAGCGGTCGGCCTTGAACCGTACACCTTTGCAATGATCCCCTTCCAGGTGGTCAAAGAGGGCAATGCCTACCTGATCACGGCAGCAGGTCCGGTCGATTATTATGAAGACGTCCTTACTGCGGACTGGGGCTCCTTCTCGGTGCAGTTTGAAGGAGAAACAACGGTCGAAGGCGAATGTATCACTACAGGAGAAAACGGGTCGTTGCAGGTCATCGTGAAAATGGCCGGACAGCAAACCGTCGTGATCGTTATTGAAGGCGTTGAGACGACCTATCCCTGGACTGGTGCACCACAAATCGAAGTCAATCTCCCCGTCACTGATGGCGCAGAGGTCACCGGAGAAGGCTGGCTGTTGACCCTTCATCTCGATTAACTAGCTATAGATTTATCAAATAACAGGTGAACCGCCATCAATGATGGCGGTTCTTACGTATAATTAGTTATCGATAAATATTGGAGGATGATATGGATAAAAAAGTACGGATCGGTTTTCTCGGCTCAGGTGGCATCGCCCGGGCGCACGCTTACGCACTGGATGCATTGAAATATTATTATGCCGATGTCCCTCAAATTGAACGCGTGGTTGTCGCTTCCCCGACTCCTGCGCACCGTGAAACCTTTGCAAACCGGTTCGGTTTCGCCGAAACCAGTTCGCCGGAGGAACTTCTGCAGCGGGACGATTTGGACGCGGTTTATATTCTGGGACCGAATCCCACCCATACCCCACAACTCCTGAAGGCGATTGGAAATCCGGCTGTCAAACGAATTTATATTGAGAAGCCGGTAGCTATTTCCCGGGAAGAAGTTCAACAATTGCAAGTTGTGGTTGATCAGGAGAATGACAAATTCATTTTGATGGGGTTCCAATTTCTGCAAAAATCACCCATCCGTAAAGCACTGGCGCATTGGCGTTCCGGTGGATTTTGGGACCCTGGTCCATTTCAGAACGGAATACCTCCACAGCGGCTATCTGGATCCAAAATATCGTCAGGCACATCAAGACCGACTGGCTCCCGCCCCACTGAACGGTGCAGCCGTAGACTTGGGCTCCCACGTCCTTAGCTTGTTGACGGCGTTCCTCGGTAATGGTCTTCAAGTTCAGCAGGCAACTTTCACCAATGCAGGTGTGGTCTCACTGGACATGGAGACTGATATGTGTTCAATTGTCCTGATGGAAGATAGCGCTTCCGGCGGCATCGGGACGATGACCGCCAGCCGAATCACCTCGGGAGCGGGTGACCAGCTAAAGCTGGAACTGCATGGCACAAAAGGGTCACTGCTGTTCAATACAGCAGATCCCGATATCTATCTGAGCTACCTGCCGAACGAGGGCTGGCGACGGCACGATGTTTACAGCGATTATCTGCCGGCAAGCAAATTCAGTTCGGATTATGTCCCTTCCGGGTGGCTAAGAGCTTTGGTGCACAATCATTATTTATTCCTGGGCGGCGCACCTGGGATCAGTTTCATTCCTGACCTGGACCATGGCATCCAGGTCGAAAAGCTGCTCCTGCAAATTGCGGAAAGGCTTGGCGGAGATTAGATCGCTTTCCTCAATTTGGCGGATTGGGTCCGGCGGATCAACTTGATCAGGTTCTCGCCGTTATAAAGCACGATCGGTTTGCCGCTCACCCATGTCCGGGCCTGCTGAGTGAAGCTGCCGGTCGTGATCAAGTAAGCTTGCTGTGCTTCCTCATGCAGCATCGTGCCGTAAAGGTCCCGTACAACCGGCTCCCCCACAGACCCGATATAGCGTTTGCACTGGACGATCCATTTCTCCCCCTCATCGTCTGAACGTATAGGTCCACACCGTGGTCGCCGCTGCCGCCGGAAATTTCGACCTCATGCCCATAGCTGCGGAAGATCTCAGCAACGACTGCTTCAAAATCATCCGGTGATAACGCCAGGAGTTCGTCCAGCGTACTGGCGTTTTCCAGGCGAATCCTGCGGTTCCGCAGTTGATGGATCAGGAAAGCAAGTGAAATACCACCCGTGATACCGCCCAAAGTGTAGAACAGGACATCGTTCGTGGGCTGAGGGATCAATGAAAAGATGTCCTGGTTATGTGCGGTCGAGATAGATCCGGAAGGCAGCCCAAACCAGCCAGCCGATGAAAACCCTGTTTGCTGATCTTCTAATACGTTCAAAGAATGAATAACCACGTTTGAATAACACACGAAAGCCGAAAAAGATGATCAGCGGCCAGAAAGCATAAAGGATCGTAAATATTGCGATAAGTGATTCCAAAAATGATTTCTCCGGATTAAAATAAAACTGGCCGTCAACGATCTGACAGGCCCTGACCCTGCCCGGATTATATCATGTCCTATTAAGTCTTATCCCGTAGACTATTATAAATGGCCGGAAACTTGCACGCATAAACTTGATCAGTGTTTTAGGGTTTCAATCTTCTCGCTAATGGAACTTTGATAAGGATTGGCTCGTCTTTAACCTGAGGCAATAATCAAAATTGACTGAATGGAAGGTAAATGATGAAGAAATTCGCCTTAATCCCCATTATTTTAGTGGTTTTGCTGCTCTCAAGCTGCAATATGCCCGGATACGAAGCGCCTGCCGGCCAGGATGACAATAGTATGGCGACCGAAATCGCCAAAATCCTGACTGGGACGCCGGTCCAGATCCTGATCTCCCCCACCGCGCAAGGCGACCAGGGACAGGGTGAGACCCAGGAACCTCCCGTTGGAGAGGAAACTCAGGAACCGGGGAATACGGAAACAGCGGCAGTTACCGCAACCCCAACAATGACCATGACACCGACCGTCACGCCGACTTCAACGCTTTCTGATACCGATCCTGCGCTCACCCTTGGTACACCGGATTGGGTGGACAACATGGATAATGGTGATAACTGGCCCACCGGTTACAACGATTACACATCCATCGAGTTCAGCAATGGGTATATGAAGCTGACCTCTGAAACCGATCTGGATGGCTGGCGGCTATCCTGGCCCTTCCTTGGTAATTTTTATCTGGAAGCCAAGGTGCAGTCACCGGACTGTGAAGGGACCGACCATTACGGTTTGATGTTCCGGGTGCCGGAAAATGCCAATGCCAACAAAGGTTATCTTTTCGGGATCACCTGCGACGGCAAGTACAGTTTACGCCGCTGGGATGGCACAACCATGCACTACCCCGTCAACTGGACCACGAGCGACCTGATCGTCAAGGGACAGGATGTCCAAAACACGCTGGGCGTGATGGCTAAGGGTGATACCCTTGCCTTGTACATCAATGGTCAGAAAGTAAAGGAATTGACTGACAACGGATATCTGGAAGGATCATTTGGGGTCTTCGTCGGGAGTGATAACGCCGACGATAATGTAACCGTCTGGGTAGACCAGATCCGTTACTGGGAAAACCCTTAACCATAAATTCCAAGGATAAAAAAATCCCGGGATCATCGAGCTCCCGGGATTCATTATTTAAAATAAAGATTTAAATTCAGGAAATCAATCCGAGTTGTTTGCCAACTTTCTGGAAAGTCTCCAGAACCTGGTCGAGTTGTTCATCCGTATGCGTGGCCATGTAGCTCGTACGGAGCAGCTGCCGGCCTTTGGAAACAGCAGGAGAAATGACCGGGTTGACAAAGACGCCATTCTCAAAGAGCAGTTTCCAGGTCAGGAAGGTCATCTCATCGTCACCGATGACGATCGGGATCACAGGCGTGACCGAATCGCCGGTGTCAAAGCCCATGCGCTTGTATTCCTTACGCATGTAGTCCCCGATTTGATTGACGCGATCGATCCGTTCCGGCTCCTCCTGCATCACATGCAGGGCAGCCAGCGCCGCGGCGGCATTTGAGGCGGGAATGCTGGCACTGAAGATCAGGCTGCGCGCTTTATGTTTGATGTAATCCACCACGTCGGCTTCACCGGCAATGAACCCACCGAGGGAAGCAAAGGACTTGCTGAAGGTGGACATGATCAGGTCCACATCATCGGTCATGCCGAAATGCGCCGCCGTCCCATGACCGGCGCCGAGGACGCCCATCGCATGTGCATCATCGACCATCAGGCGGACACCGTATTTCTTGCACAGCGGGACGATCTCCGGCAGAGGCGCGATATCACCTTCCATACTAAAGAGCCCGTCCACCACCAGCAGCTTACCGCGATCTTCGGGCAGACTTTGGAAAACTTTTTCCATATGACCGATGTCGTTATGCGGGAAACGCTCGATCTTACCGCTGCTGAGGAAAGCGCCGTCCACAATGCTGGCATGGTCTTCCTTGTCGAGGATCACATAGTCTCCCCGACCCACCATGGCGCTGATCGTACCCAGATTCACCTGCATACCGGTCGAGAAGACCAATGCAGCGTCTTTCCCAACCCATTCCGCCAGCTCTGTTTCCAACTGCTCATGCAGGGTCATGTTTCCATTCAGGAAACGGGAACCCGTGCAGCTTGTACCGTAACGTTCAACGGCATCGATTGCAGCCTGACGCACCTTAGGATGCATCGTGAGACCCAGGTAGTTATTAGAGCCGCACATGATCACCCGCTGGTCATTAAAGGTGACCTCCGTGCCCTCGTTTTCATCCAGCGGAATGAAATAGGGATAAATCCCCAATTCTTTGGCTTCTTTCACCGTTGAGAATTGATAGCACTTTTCAAAAATATCCATAATTTCATCCTTGTTAAATAATTGAATTGCACCGGTCATTATACATGAGATTGATATTCCCCTCAAAAAACAAATGTTAATAATTGTCTATACTATTAACAATATAAATCAGATTCAAGTTGCGTATAGAAACCGACATCCGTATAATTAACTCGTTGATCCTATTCGTAAAGGTTCAGGAGGTTTTCAGATGAAGAGGTTTGGTTACTTACTATTTTTACTTGTATTGGCATTTTCATTGACTGGTTGTAACCTGCCCGGGACAAGCAGTGAACCCACCGTGGATATCGTTGCCACCTCTGTAGCGCGGATGTTGACTGAAGGTGCAACCGAAGGCGCTAAATCTCCTTCGGAGACAGTTGCACCCCCAACCGAGGAAACCCAACCGCCAGTAGAAAATTCGCCCACAGCTTCGCCCACGGTCACGATCACGCCGACACCGACCCAGAACCAGAATGATCCCGCTCAGCAATTGGGATCACCAGCCTTTACTCAGGATTTCAGCGGGAACACCAGCGCCTGGGATTTCGATTATCAGCAGGCAACCTTCCAGACCGCCAATGGATATCTGAATATGACGGCCAAGGTCAACCCGAACTGGCACAGTTGGTACGTTTCCAGCCCGAAGTTGAAGAATGCCTATGTCGAAGCCACTATCCTCATGTCGAATTGCTCGGGTGCAGATCACTTCGGTTTGGCTGTACGAGCCAGTTCCGATGGCCAGCAGTTCTATTTCATGAGCGTCACCTGTGATGGGCAGTGGGGCTTCTATCGGATGGCGCCGGATGTCAATATCTATGAGATCAAACCCTACCAGACTGCCACGCAGTTGAGCAATGGTACTAACAATCCTCACCGAGTCGGTATCTGGATGAAGAATTCAAACTTCACATTCTATATCGATGGCGAAGAAGTGGGTACCGCGACCGATTCAACCTTATCGAACGAGGGTTACACGGGATTCCTGATCGCTTTCGTCAATAATCCCGGGTTCACGGTTAGAAGTGGATGATTTGAAGTACTGGAACGTACCCTGAATTCACTGAAAATCCATTATAATTTTCTAATCATAAAAAGACCTCTGGGGAGGTCTTTTTAGTTATTCAAAGTATTCATTTGCGTACATCACAGGAATTAATAGCGTATGAAGATCATTCAATTTACTCCGGACGACCGAAAGAACCGCAAGGCATTCATTCAATTTCCATTTGACTTATACCGCGACACACCGCAATGGGTTCCCCCACTTCGTATGGAGATGCGCAAGATCTTCAACCCGAGTTACGCTTTTTATAGTTACGGTGAAGCCGCCTTCCTGCTGGCGAAGGATGAGAGTGGCCGCATTTTGGGACGTCTGGTGATGGCAAATAACCACCGGTTCAATGATTTCCATGGCACCAAAACGGCACTTTTCTATTATTTTGAATCCATCAATGACCCGAATGTCGCCGATGGATTATTTAATGCCGGGTTCGAGTGGGCCCGGTCGCAGGGCCTGGACCATGTCCTCGGTCCGAAGGGCCTGACCGTTCTGGATGGCTTTGGTATGCTGGTTAAGGGATTTGAGTACCAGCCCGCTTTCGGCCAACCATATAATCCCGAATATTACCCCGCATTGATCGAACGACAGGGATTCACCAAAGTCAAGGACATCTATACCGGCCGGATCGACCGCAGCTTGCAATGGCCGGAGAAGATCCTCAAGGCCGCCAAACTGGTTGAAAAACGGGTTGGGTTTAAATCCCCGGAACTTCATTCGAAGAAAGAAGTCAAAGCCGTCATTGGTGACTTCATGCGGTTATACAACGATTCGCTGGCAGGTCCCGCCGGTAACCCGCCCCTTACGGACGAGGACATGCGGAACATCGCCTCACAGATCCTTTGGATCGCCGATCCCCGGCTAATCAAACTCATCTATAAGGACGAAAAGCCCGTCGGCTGGATGCTCGGGTATCCGGATATCGGCCGCGCCCTCCAGAAATGTAAAGGTCGTCTCTTCCCCTTCGGCTGGCTGCGAATCATGCTGGAAAGCAAACGTACCCGCTGGATCGACCTTAATGGCATCGGCATCGTCGAGGATTACCAGCGCCTGGGTGGGACGGCGATCCTCTACAACGAGGTTTACAAGAGCGTGATGAATTACACCCAATATGACTATGCCGAACTGCTGCAGATGCGGGAGGAAAACATCAATATCCTTTTAGAAGCCGCCAATCTGGACATTGATTTCCATAAAACACACCGGCAGTATGAGAAGAGATTGTGATTGGGGAATGGGGAATGGGTATTAGGTATTAGGGATTAGGGAATAGGAAGGAATGTTTCAGAGACGGTGATTGTTTAATACCAGTAATTATTCTTTTCCAATGATTAGTAAATCAGGAAATAATTGAATGCATTTTTCCTGTGCGGACTAAAGTCCGCGCTCCGGAGAAAGTGACTAATATTGATGGATGGAATATAGTGGAAACTTAACGGTTTTAAATGGACTAATTACAAATTCTTTTTTCCTAAGTAAACTCCGAGAGCTTGGATTCATGAAGGACGTTGTATTCCCCGATTTATTCCCCGTTCCTAATCCCCTGATTCCTAATACCTAATACCTGATAACCTTCTACCTGTTACCATTCTCCATTCACTATTCTCTGATCACCACTCACTATTTCCTTGCTTTTCCATAAAATCCATATTATCATACTGGTATGACCACTTACCAGTTAAACAAACACCAAAGTCCTTCCTGGAAACCCGTTCAAAAACCCGCTGAAATTGCGGAAAATCGCCTGATTGAGGCTATCCTCGATGGCACCTTCCCCACTAACAGCCACTTACCTGGCGAGCGGGAACTGGCGGAATCTTTGGGTGTGACGCGGCCAACCCTGCGAGAAGCGCTGCAGCGCCTGGCGCGGGACGGCTGGGTCGAAATCCACCAGGGGAAACCTACCCGGGTATGTGAATACCTTCAGGAGGGGAAACTTGGTGTGCTGAATGCCCTCTCCGAAAACACCGACCATATCCCCGACAACTTCATCCCCGACCTGCTCAACGTCCGTCTCGCGATGGCGCCCATGTATACCGCGCTGGCCGTCGAGAACGCGCCGGAGGATCTGATCACCTTCCTGGAAGGTCGCAACGCTCTGGACGATTCACCTGACGCTTTTTCCATATTCGACTGGTCTTTACACCATCAGTTAACGATCCTCAGCGCAAACCCGGTCTTCGTTCTGATCCTGAATGGGTTCAAAGACCTCTATCTGAATCTTGCCCCGTACTACTTCGAGATCCCGGATGCCCGCGAGCATTCCAGCTCATTTTACGAAGAACTCAGCCAAGCGGCACGCACGAATGATGCCCAGCGCGCCCAAACACTCACCGAATTGATCATCCGCGACAGCCTCACTTTTTGGAAACAGACCAATCTCGCCTGATCAACTCTTTTGGAGGAAACCATGAAACGAATTCAGGGTTGGGGAAATACCAAAACGGATTATCCGGTTCCGGAGCCCGCACAGCACTATCTGGAAAGTGTCGTCGGTAAACCTTTATCACTTCATAACGCGTCCGTTGAGAGCCTGCTTAAAAAGATCCCTCCCTCACGCCTGCCGCAGCACCCATTGATCACAATCGATCCGGAAGAACGCCTGCGGCATGCTCGCGGACAATCACTCAATGACTGGATCGATATGTTCGACGGGCTGGTGGACAGCTTCCCGGATGGCGTCGCATATCCTGAAAACGACGAGGACGTTCGCGAATCTAATTTCCTTTGCCGTCAAGAACGGGATCAACCTGATCCCCTACGGCGGCGGGTCGAGCGTGGTCGGTCATCTCACGCCCCCGGACGAAGGTCTTCCCACCCTTAGCGTCGACCTCGCTAAAATGAACAATCTATTGGACCTCAATGAGGAAAACCACGAAGCCACTTTCGGCGCGGGCATCAGCGGCCCGGATCTGGAAGAGCAGCTCAACGCGCACGGTTACCTGTTGGGGCATTTTCCGCAATCCTGGGAGTACTCAACCCTCGGCGGATGGGTGGTGACACGCTCCGTCGGGCAGCAGTCCTACCACTACGGCAGGATCGAACCGTTGTTCGTGACCGGGCACATGGAAACGCCTTCCGGACCTTTGGATTTGCCTCACGTGCCGAAGAGTGCAGCCGGACCGGATCTGCGCCATATCGTGCTGGGCTCTGAAGCCCGTTTAGGAATCCTGACCCAGGCCACCATGCGCATCCGCCGTTTGCCGGAACAGGAGCGCTTCTATTCCGCCTTCTTCCCAAACTTTGAAATCGGTGCGCAAGCCGTCAGGGAAATTGCCCAGGCGGAACTGCCCCTGTCAATGCTGCGGTTGAGCGATCCCCTCGAAACAGAAACCACCTTCCAGCTTTCCGGTGAGGAAAAATTGGTGGATATCGCCAAGAAAGGTCTCAATCTGTTCGGTCAGGGGGAACAGCGATGCATGCTGATCTATGGATTGACCGGAAGCCGCGCGGAGAACGCCCTGGCAGACCGGCAGCTGGCACACTACATCCGTAAATACAAGGGTATGCTGGTCAAGTTCTATCTTGGTGAAGCCTGGATGAAGAAACGCTTCCTCACACCCTATCTGCGCAACACCCTCTGGGATTTGGGTTTCGCTCTGGACACACTCGAAACCGCCTTACCCTGGGACAAGCTCCTCTCCGGACGGGAAGCCATCCTCAAGTCGATCCGTACCGGACTGGAAGATGAGAACGAGACCGTCCTGGTCTTCAGTCATATTTCTCATGTATATACCAACGGTGGTTCGATGTATGTGACTTATCTTTACCGGCGAGCCGAAGACCCGGAACAGACCCTGGCCCGCTGGAAACGGTTGAAAACCGCAGCCAGCGAACAGATCGTCACTCACGGCGGGACGATCACGCATCAGCACGGCGTCGGCCTGGACCACAAGCCTTATTTGCCCAACGAAAAAGGTCCGCTGGGCATGGATATCATCAAAGGCATCATTCGAGATGTTGACCCGGAACAGGTTATGAACCGGGGCAAACTGGTCGATCTCGATTAGGAAGGAGGGAGAATGCTCGATCGAAAATGGCGTGAAAGCACCTGGTCCGCGCTGGACCAACTCTGGGACATCATCGTGATCGGCGGCGGGATAACCGGCGCGGGGATCTTCAATATGGCCGCGCAAAAAGGTTTGAAGGTCGTCCTACTGGAAGGCCACGACTTTGCTTTTGGCACTTCCAGCCGGTCATCCAAATTGATCCATGGCGGCATCCGCTATCTCAAAAACCGGCAGTTCGATGTGGTCCGCGAGTCCGTCACGGAACGCGAGCGGCTGATCCGTGAATTGGACAGCCTGGTCGATCCCCTGGCATTCATTTTCCCCGCTTATAAGGACAATACGTACGAAACCCAACAGATGCGCCTGGGAGTGATCGCTTATGATTTGATGGCGCCGAAGTGGCAGCACGCTTACCTGAATGAAGTTGATGTCGAGAAAAAACTTCCGGCATTGAACAAGCATGATCTGATCGGCGGTGTGGAATATTACGACTCCCGCCTGGATGACAGCCAGCTTGTGCTGCGGGTGATCTCCGACGGGATCCGATTCGGCGGCCTGGCGCTTAACTACGCCAAAGTCATTCGCCTCTGCAAGGCTCAGAACGGCAGGGTGGAAGGCGTCCTCGTTCAGGATGAAACCGGTACGTTGTCCCCAAACCAGGTGGAGCTGCGCGGGAATGTGGTGATCAACGCGACCGGACCCTGGTCAGATGAGGTTCGTAAGGAAATTGACGGCGCACCAAAATTACGCCGGTTGCGCGGCAGCCACCTGATTTTCTCACGGGAGAAACTGCCCATCAACGCTGCAGTGACCATGCTGCATCCCCGCGATAACCGGGCCCTGTTTGCCATCCCCTGGGAAGGACGCACCATGATCGGGACCACCGATCTGGATGACACTTCCACCGAAGATGAAACCCGGATGGACGCGCTGGAATATGAATATCTGATGGAAGCTACGCAGTATGCCTTCCCGGATTTCCCGGTGACCGATTTGGACTTAATTGCCTCATTCTCGGGCATCCGCCCGGTGATCAACACCAATGCCCCGACCCCCTCAAAGGAATCCCGCGCACACCAGGTCTGGGAAGAGGACGGATTGGTGAGCGTCGCCGGTGGAAAACTGACCATTTTCAGGGTCATGGCTGCCGATGTGCTTAATTTCTGCCGGGAACGCCTGCCGGACATGCCGAAATTCGAGCATGACGCCCCTTGTTTCATCCACCCGGAACCCCCAACCGCAAAAACGACAGACAATCAACAATGGATGATGATGGCTGGCCGTTTGGGCAAAGACGTTGGCGCCTTCTTTGAAACGGCCGAACCTAGCAATCTGCAGCGGATCGAGCCAATCCCGCAGCTTTGGGCGGAACTCGCCTGGGCGGCGGAGCAGGAAGCCGTGGTCCATCTGGACGACCTGCTCCTGCGCCGTGTCAGGCTGGGACTGTTGATGCGGAATGGTGGGATGGATCAAGAGGACCGGATTAGGGCACTCACCCAACCGCGCCTGGGCTGGACGGATGAGGTCTGGCAGGGTGAAGTCTCACGTTACCGTAAAATCCTGCAAAGTTATTACCATTTACCGCAATAAAATCATTACCGGATTTCAGAATCCGTGTTATAAAGAATTGACTCACAACGCATTAATTGATTTCGGGAGGAAAGATGGCAGGAGAGCAGATCCTGGCTATTGACAACGGCACCCAGAGCGTCAGGGCGCTGATCTTTGATTTACGCGGCAACCTGATCGCCAAGAAACGTGTGCCGATCGAACCCTATTATTCCACCAAACCGGGATGGGCCGAACAAGACCCCGATGTCTTCTGGCAGGGCGTCTGTGATGCCTGCCAGGGATTATGGCAAATGGAAGGCGTCCACAAAGACGCCATCGTTGGGGTTGGATTGACGACCCAGCGCTCAACGGTCCTGAACCTGGACGAAAACCAGCAGCCGCTGCGTCCCGCGATGGTCTGGCTGGATCAGCGCAGGACGGAAGGCCTGGCCCCGGTCGGCGGCTTGTGGGGCTTCCTGTTCAAGATCGCCGGGATGCAGGATACCGTCCGTTACCTGCAAGCGGAAGCTGAGGCCAACTGGATCAAGACCCACCAGCCGGAAATCTGGCAAAAGACGGACAAATATGTCTTCCTTTCCGGATTCCTGACTTACAAACTGGTTGGCAAAGTGATCGACTCGGTCGGCTGCCAGGTGGGCTATATGCCGTTCGATTATAAAAGCCAGGATTGGGCCAAGCCTTCCGATTGGAAGTGGCAAGCCGTTCAGGTGGAGCGGGAGATGCTCCCGGAACTCGTTCCGCCAACAGGAGTGTTGGGCCATATCACCAAAGCTGCGGCTGAAGCCACCGGCATCCCCGAAGGGCTGCCGCTGATCGCAACCGCTGCGGACAAAGCCACCGAGGTAATTGGCGCTGGCTGCCTTGACCCGCATATCGGCTGCCTGAGTTACGGCACCACCGCCACGATCAACACCACCCACCGCAAGTATATCGAGGTCATTCCTCTTATCCCGCCTTACCCCTCCGCTGTCCCGGGCGCTTATTCCCTGGAAGTGCAAATTTATCGCGGCTTTTGGATGGTAAGCTGGTTCAAAGAGGAATTCGGCCAGGTTGAGAAAAAGAAAGCGGAAGAATTAGGCATCGAAGCGGAGACCCTTTTTGACGATCTGCTCCAGACGGTCCCGCCCGGCGCGGAAGGCCTGATCCTCCAGCCCTACTGGTCGCCCGGTCTGAAGATCCCCGGGCCGGAAGCCAAAGGCGCAGTGATCGGCTTCGGTGATGTTCACAGCCGGGCGCATTTCTATCGCGCCATCATTGAAGGTCTGGCCTATGGCCTGCGTGAGGGTGCGGAGCGCACTGAAAAACGATCTCACGTCCCAATCACGGCTATTCGGGTGGCAGGCGGTGGGAGTCAAAGCCCCGGCGCAATGCAGATCACGGCGGACATCTTCGGACTGCCCGTCTCCAGACCGCATGTCTACGAAGCCTCCGGACTGGGCGCAGCGATGGACGTGGCGGTCGGGTTGAGTTTGCATCCGGATTTTGAGACCGCGATCGCTGAGATGACCCGATTGGGAGAAACCTTCGAACCGGACCCCGCCCGTCATCGGGTTTACAGCGCATTGTTTGACCGGGTCTATAAAAAGATGTATAAACGCTTGAAGCCGCTTTATCATGAGATCAGCGAGATCATCGGATAATTCGAATTGACATATAATGGTGACGGGCGTTGGAACGCCCGTCACTTTTTGGTTTCGCACAAATAACGAAAATAGGATTTTCCAATTTCATCCCATGAAGAAAATTCAAAGATCAATTTTCTTACTGCTTGTCGGAATCCCTCTCATTCTTACCGGCTGCCGCAATTCAGAAACACCTGCTGTTATTGCGACTGAATCTGAGACAAGTTTACCCTCCCCCATAATTGAACCCTCTCTCACTTCGGAATCGGTCGAAGTTGACGTACCCAGGGTAACCGAGACTCTGACCGTTACGCCGGAGACAGCAGACAAATCCACCGAATTAAGTTATCAGTTCGATGTCAGCTTGAATTATCCCGACCATTCCCTGACAGTCATCGAGAATATTGACTACACGAATAAAACCGGTGAGACACTCAACAACTTGCCGCTGGTCGTGCCGCCTGTGCATAGAGACGGCGTGTTTTCATTGCTCTCATGCCAGGCCGATCCTCCCTATGACCAGTCGAACGCACAGATGGAAGGCGCGGTCCTGAACTTAGTTCTCCAGCCGGCGCTTGAGCCCGAAGAGAGTCTTCACCTTTCTCTGATCTTGCAACTTCAGGTGCCGGAATCGCGCAGCGTTCTGGGGTACACCGA
Organism: uncultured Chloroflexia bacterium; assembly: GCA_963748065.1. Taxonomy (GTDB): domain Bacteria; phylum Chloroflexota; class Anaerolineae; order Anaerolineales; family Anaerolineaceae; genus Brevifilum. The sequence continues at coordinate 49,803 of CAVVHL010000005.1, forward strand.
CCGGCAGCTCCTTCTGGCGGATTGGTTCCCCTTTATCCCACCTTACCTCAAAGGATCCGGCTGGCTGGTCAATGAGCCCGGCGCGGTCGGTGAATACCTGGCTTATCCACTGGCGGATTTCACGGTCAAACTTAAGCTCTCGCCGCCCATGGAAGGCCTGGTCGTCGCTGCCAGCACACCGGCGATCGCAGTAGACGGTAACTGCCGCACCTACCAGGCGGATCAGGTCCGCAACATCTCCTTTGCCTTCAGCCCGGAATATGTTGTCTATTCGGATGCCAGCGACCAGGTGTCGGTACAGGCTTACGTCCTACCAGAGCACACCGCTCTGGGACCGCGCGCTGCCGGCCTTGTCAAAGATGCCTGGACTCTCTACGAGAGTCTCTATACTGACAATCCACGCGCATACCTCAGCCTGATCGAAGCGGACCTGGAAGACGGCATGGAATATGACGGTACTTTTTTTATCAGCGATTGGTATTTCCAATCGGCCGATGCGACTCCCAAGAACTACTTCGAACTGTTGTTAGTCCACGAAACCGCCCATCAGTGGTTCTACGCCCTGATCCCAAACGACCCGGCGCAATCGCCCTGGCTGGATGAGAGCCTGGCGACATACAGCGAACTGCTGTTCCTGGAAGCCAACCATCCCGACCTCGTGGATTGGTGGTGGGGTTTCCGGGTGGATAATTTCAATCCAAGCGGATATGTAGACAGCACGATCTACGACCATAGTGACTTCCGGCCTTATGTCAACGCGGTCTATTTACGCGGCGTGCGCTTCCTGGAAGCCCTCCGGCAAAAGATCGGCGATGAAGCCTTCTTCTCCTTCTTGAAGGCATACAGTGAAACCAACTCGCCGGATCACTTTCGGACAACAGCGGCATTCTTCACGCTGCTGAGACAGTATACGGATGAGGATCTCTCGGGATTGATCAGCAGATATTTCAGGTCTGCCTATCCCTGAGGTTATAATAAGACGTAATAAAGTCAGCAAGATAATGAATTGCAGAAAAAATCCGGACGCTTCGGTTAGAGACTTTCACATTCCGGAAAAATGAGCCTTCGCTACAATCCATGAGGAGATATAAATTGCCTGAATATTCTCTTCCCTACGGTCAGACCAAACTAACAGTCCATCTTCCAGAGACTTATCAGGTTGATGTATTAACACCTGAAACCCTTGAATCGCCTCAGGATGTGGATAAAGTCATTGCCGATGTCATCACTAACCCGATCGGTGAACTGAACCTCTCACAATTTGATCGTAATGTCAAGATCGGGATTGCCATTAATGACAAAACTCGCCCAATCCCCAAGCCAAATCCGGTTGCGCACCTGCTGACCTACTTGGAATCTTTAGGATTCGACCCCTATCAAATCACCTTATTCATCGGTTCAGGCACGCACGTCCCCATGACGGTCGGCGAACTGCACCGTGTCCTCGATAAAGAGATCCTCTCTCGTTTTCCGGTTGTCATTCATGATTGCGACCACAGCGAGATGGTCACTTTGGGAAAGACCGATTACGATACGCCGATCAAGGTTAATCGTGCGTTTTACGAATGCGACCTGAAGATCACCATTGGGAACATCGAACCGCATCACTTCATGGGTTTTTCAGGCGGAGTGAAGACTGCTGCCATCGGTCTCGCGGCTCGGGAAACGATCACCACCAACCATGCCATGCTGACCCGCGACCTGACCCGTTCCGGGATTTACAGCATCAATCCCATGCGGCAGGATATTGAAGAGATCGGCCGTAAGATGAGGGTGCATTTCAGCCTGGGGACCATCCTGAACGAAAAGAAAGAAATCGTGCGTGCTTATTTTGGGGATCCAAAACTGGTGATGGAAACAGCCATCCCGGAAGTCCGCAAGATGTTCTCAGTCAAAGTCCCTGAAGCCTATGATCTGGTGATCGCCTCACCGGGCGGCGCGCCTAAGGATATCAATTTATACCAGGCGCAAAAAGGCCTAACCCATGCCGCGCGGATTACCAAAGATGGCGGTTGGGTCTTGCTGCTGGCAGCCTGCCCGGAAGGCTCGGGAAGCCAATCCTACGAATCCTATATCGCCGAAGTGGAATCCCACCAGGATGTCATCGACCAATTCAAATCAGGCTTTTTCCAGGTTGGACCGCACAAAGCCTTCCAGATCGCAAAGGATGCCGTACGGACCAATATCATATTGGTTTCTGAAATCGATCCGCAGCAGGTCAAGGCCTTGATGTTGACACCCAGTCAGCCTGAGAAGCTCGATTCGCTGCTGGACTGGCTGGCAATGCAGTTACCCGGTGATGCCAGGGTGGCGATCTTGCCTGCTGCAACCCGGACAATGGCGGAGGTGCAGCATGCAAACTGATGGATATATGCGCAATCCACAGCTAGAAGGCGATGACTTTTTCTGGAAAGGCAGCCCAACGGGGATTTTATTGATTCACGGCTTCACTGCGACGACGGCCGAAGTCCGGTTGATCGCCGAAAAACTGCACCAGGCCGGCTACACAACCGCCGCGCCGCTGCTCCCCGGCCATGGAACAGATCCGTCAGACCTGAACCGTTCGACCTGGCAGATGTGGCTGGCAAAAGTCAAGCAATCCTACGAAGACCTCGCTCGGGAATGCAGCCAGGTTTTCGTGATTGCCGAATCGATGGGCGCATTGCTCGCCCTGGAGCTGGCCGTGCAGCACCCGGAGATCAAAGGGCTGCTGCTGTTCGCACCGGCGATCAAGGTCCATAAATTATGGCTTTCCCGGTTCCTGGCCCCATTCATGGACTACCAGAAAAAAAGTGATGAGGATGACGGATTGCCCTGGAAAGGTTATAACGTCTATCCGGTCCAGGCTGCGGTCGAGATGCTCAAGCTGCAGAAAGACGTCCGCCAGAAGCTTGGTGAAATCAAGACGCCAACTCTCCTCTTTACAGGTGAATACGACACGTCGCTCACAGACGATGCGGCGGATATCATCTTGAAAGGTTTGGGGTCAGCGGATAAATCCCTGATCCATATGGCCAACTCTCCCCACTGCATCCTGCTGGACGGCGAATTGGACCTTGCTTTTGAGATGATCGTAGAATTCATCAATAATCATTCTTGAAATTTCAAAAATACTGGCCGTCCGGATAGGGACAAAACTATCCGATTCGACCATGATTTTTGATTGACACACATCTCAGAACACGGTAAACTAGAACCCTCGGGAACACAACCAACTGCAAACCTCACTTACGTGATTAAACGGACTGCGCGATGCTCCGTCGTTGACGCATGCCTACAGAATCTAATGGCAAAACACAACCAGTCTTGTCGTCCGTTGGGATTATTCTGACTTTAATCAAACTGGAGAAGAATACTCGTGTCGAAATATGCATTTTATGATCTTGATCTGAGTAAGACCGTATCGAAGAAACGCCTGCTCGGGTTATGGCGCATGATGAAAGGGTATCGGCTGCTCTATTTAGGCGCAACCCTCACCCTGGCCGTTGCCACCATCTCCCGAACCGGGATCTACCTGGTGCTGCGACGTTTCATCGATAAGGTGGTTATCGCAGGCAATTATGGGACCGATCTATTGATCGCCATTTTAAGCTTCGTTGGTTTGGCGCTGATGCAAGGGATCTTTTCCTTCCTCTCTGGCTCGATGGCAGCCAAGACCGCTGAATCGATCACTCGCCGCCTGCGCAACTACCTCTTTGACCACCTGCAGCGGCTTCCGTACGCCTACCATGCCGAATCGAAAACCGGCGATCTGATCGCGCGAGCCACCTCCGATGTGGATGCGATCAACCGATTCTACGGTGAACAGGCGATCGGCATCGGCCGGATCTTTTTGATGTTCATTGTCAACTTCATCGCCCTGCTCCAACTGAACACGCGCCTGGCCCTGATCTCCGTGATCGCCATCCCGGTGATCATCACCGTATCAGTCATCTTTTTCAGCAAGGTCTCCAAAGCTTACGAGAAATACCAGGAACAGGAAGCGACCCTCACCAGCCGTTTACAGGAGAACCTGACTGGTATCCGGGTGGTGAAAGCCTTCGCTCGGCAAGGATATGAATCCTATAAATTCGACCAGGAGAACTGGCAGAAGTTCCGGCTCGGGAAGAAATTACTTTCGATCCATTCGCTCTTCTGGCCGGTTTCAGACCTGATCTGCGGCGCGCAGATGCTGGGCGCGTTCTTTGCCGGCGCGATGATGGCTGTCAATGGTGAGATCACTGTTGGTACCTATCTGGCCTTTGCCTCCCTGGTGATCTGGATCATTTGGCCCATGCGCAACCTGGGACGCCTGATCGTTCAAACCTCAACCGGTATGGTCTCCTACAAACGTGTGGCTCATATCCTCAAGCAGGAACGTGAATCCCTGACCGAAGGCACCTATCACCCCGAAGGTGAAGCTAAAGGTGAGGTCATCTTCGATCATGTGAGTTTCGAATATGAGAAGGACAACCCGGTGCTCAAAGACATCAGCTTCACCTGCAATCCGGGAAACGTTATCGCTCTGCTGGGTTCGACGGGGTCCGGGAAGACCTCTCTCGTAAACCTGCTGCCCCGGTTCTATGATCCCACCAGCGGGGTGATCACCCTCGATGGCATCGACCTCACTTCATATTCCCGGGAATTTCTCCGGTCGCAAATCGGCATTGTCGAACAGGAGCCTTTCCTGTTCTCCCGGACGATCAAGGAGAACATCACCTACGGTGTCCACCGCGAAGTCTCGGATGAAGAAGTGGTCCAGGCCGCCAAGTTCGCCGCGATCCACGACGTGATCACCGAGTTCCCCAACGGGTATGACACCCTGGTCGGCGAACGCGGTGTAACCCTCTCCGGCGGACAGAAGCAGCGCGTGGCAATCGCTCGTGCGTTGCTCAAGAACCCCCGTATCCTGATTCTGGACGACTCCACCTCCAGCGTGGACACCGAGACTGAATCCCAAATCCGGGATGCGCTCAACCGCCTGATGCAGGAACGGACGACCTTCATCATCGCCCACCGCATCCAAAGTGTGATGAACGCTGACCTGATCCTGGTCTTTGACAAGGGTGAGATCGTGCAAAAAGGGACTCACGCAGAACTGATGGATACGATTGGTATGTACCGTGAGATCTTTGATATCCAAACTCGGATCGAAGTTGAATTAGAAAAGGATATTGCCAGTGTCGACGTATCATGAATTAGAAGAAAAAGAATATGGCAAACTGACCAACCAGGTCTTCAAACGACTTCTCCAGGTCCTTAAACCACACTGGAAATGGGTTGTTGGATTTCTGATTTGTATTGCAATCGTGTCAGCGATTGATTCCTATACCACGTTTCTGAGTAAGAACCTGATTGATAAGGGGATCGTGGCAGGTAACCCACAGGAGATCGTACGAACGATCACGATTTATGGCGGGATGATCCTGGTCCAGGCGGCATCCGTGTTTGGATTCATTTACCTGGTCGGCATCCTCGCTGAACGGGTGAGATACGATCTGCGTAAGAAGATGTTCAATCACCTGCAGGAACTATCTCTCTCCTATTTCAGCCAGACCCCCGTTGGCTGGATCATGTCAAGGCTGACCTCAGACACCGAACGCCTGGCAGATTTGATGACATGGGGTGTTCTGGATGTCACCTGGGCGATCATCAACATCGCAACGGCAGCGATCTTCATGTTCATCATCAACGCCAAAGCTTGCGCTGATCGTGGTTGTGATGCTGCCGATCCTGATCGTGGTGGCGTTCCGATTCCGGAAAACCATTTTGAAATATTACCGGGAATCACGCAAGATGAACTCCAAGATCACCGGCGCGTTTAACGAAGGCATCACCGGCGTGCGCGTGATCAAAGCGCTCTCACGTGAGGATACCAACCTGGAAGAATTTTCGGAACTTACCAAAGGGATGTACGATGCCAGCTACAAGGCTGCCTGGCTCTCTGCGCTCTTCCTGCCCACCGTACAGGTGATCAGCGCGCTCGGCCTGGGGATCGTCCTCTGGCAAGGTGGTCTGCAGGTGCAGGTCGGTAATATGACCATCGGCGGCATCCAGGCTTTCGTCTCATACATCACCTTCATCATGTGGCCGATCCAGGATATGGCGCGAGTTTATGCTCAGATGCAAAACGCAGTCGCCTCTGCTGAACGGATCTTCAGCCTGATCGATACCGAACCCGAAGTCAAAGACCGAGCTAGGACGGTGGAGACTGAGACGATCCAGGGTGACATCCTTTTTGAGAACGTCCACTTCCATTATGAAGAAAACGACCCCGTCATCAAAGGTCTGGACTTCCATGTACGCCACGGTGAAATGGTGGCGCTGGTCGGCCCGACGGGCGGCGGCAAGACCACCATTGTCAACCTGCTCTGCCGATTCTATGAGCCAACCAACGGGAAGATCTATCTCAACGGCATGGATTACCAGGAAATGAAACTGCAGGATATCCAGTCGAGGATTGGGATGGTCCTCCAAACGCCGCACCTGTTCAGCGGTTCTATAAGAGATAACATCCGCTATGGCAAGCTGAGCGCCACGGATGAAGAGACCGAGGAAGCAGCCGCCCTGGCCGGTGCGCATGAGTTCATCCTGAAATTCGAAAAGGGTTATGACCAGGATGTCGGTGAAGGTGGGAACCTCTTGTCCGTCGGACAGAAGCAGTTGATCAGCATCGCTCGCGCGATCCTCGCCAAACCCGAGTTGTTCATTATGGATGAGGCGACCAGTTCTGTGGATACCCTGACCGAGGCGCTGATCCAGCAAGGGATGGAACGCTTGATGGAAGACCGGACCAGCTTTGTGATCGCCCACCGTCTCTCCACCATCAAACGGGCGGATAAGATCATCGTGATCGAGGATGGGCAGATCGCTGAGATGGGCACCCATAAGGATCTGATCAAGTCGCAGGGGAAGTATTACAACCTTTATACCCAGCAGTTCCGCCATGAGCTTGAAGCCCAGTACGATATCTTTAACGAAACTGAACCGGCTGAGACAGCTTGATCTGAACGAATTTTTATTTGCAGCCTTCCCAATCATCTGCTATCATGGGAAGGCTGTTTTTTCATTCCAACCGGGAGATAAAATGTATATTTCCAAGAAAACACAACGACCGCCTTATATGGAAAACCCCGGCGGCGAAGCCTTGCAGGAAATTCTGGGGGTCCAGGTGGGCGAGATCCAATCGCACAGCCTGGCTGAGGTGAGGATTCCACCGAATGGCGCTTCCACGCCTCATTTTCACCGCAATTCTGAAGAATCGTACCTGATCCTTTCCGGGCAAGCTCACCTGACGATTGACGGACAGGACCTTATCCTGACGACTGGCGATTCGATTGTGATACAACCTCCGGAAGTCCACCAGATCCGAAATGAATCTGAGGTTGACCTGGTCTTCCTGGCTATCTGTGTACCGGCCTGGATGCCGGATGATTCCTTTGAAATAGAACATACAGAGGTGGGATGAAACTCGCAGTCAATTATTCGAACCCTTTGGTCAAGCTGATCAAATCAGGAGAGATTGAAACAGACCTGATCAAATGCCCGGATTGGGAAGGGATGCTGGAAGAAGCGGCGCTTTATAGACCAGTCACGATCCACTTTTCACTGGATGCGGGCTTGGGTGAAATGCTTGATCTGGATTTCGATCGGATTGAGAAATTCCTGGCATTGACCGAGACACCACATGTCAATACTCATCTGGTCACACCTCGGAGCTGCACGCCTGATGACCCAACCGAACTCTCCAAAGTCAAAGAGCTTTGGCGTCAGGAGATTACGATGCTGGTTGATCATTTCGGCGCAGACCGCGTCGTGTTGGAACACTACCCCTTTACACAGGCTATGCCCTATATCGCGCCGGCCGCTGACCCGAAAAACTTTTCAAGTGTGATCGAGGATACCGGCTGTCAATTATTACTCGATCTGGCTCACGCGCGCATTTCGGCGGACACCCTGGGAATGGATGTGAAGGACTATATCCAGGCGCTGCCGCTGGACAGGCTCGCGGAAATGCATGTAACGGGCATTCAGCCCTTTGGTGGTATCCTCACCGACCATTTCGGGATGGATGATGAGGGATGGGATGTACTGGATTGGGCGCTGCAACAGATCAAATCCGGCATGTGGCGTGAGCCAAGGATCGTTGCTTTCGAATATGGCGGTGTTGGCGATATTTTCGTCTGGCGGACGAACCAACAGGTTCTAAAAGACCAAGTCCCCCGTTTGTACGAAATGGTCCATCGTGGATAACCCCCATTCGTGAACCAATGTTTTAAAGAAGTTTACTTAAAATTACTGCCTGGACATAAATTTGAATTCACTTTGTTTTAATATTATAATAAATTTAAACAAATAAATATGAAAATGAATTGCCCGATCATATCACTTTACTCACGTAAATATCCGCAGCCAGCCTCAATCCAAGAATAACCTCGCTACTTTCATTCAGAAGACTTATCGTCTCGTTAAATGGAAGGCGTTCACTGACCTGAAACTCCGCACCAGGGATCAACCCTTTCGATTCAAGGAAAGCGAGAATTTCATAATCATCTTCGAGGTTCTCCATGATCCGCTTGATCACAACCGTTTCGCCGGGAGCAATTTGTGATAGTGGGATCCATTGCTGCGCCTCTCCTTCGAAACCAGGCAGCGGGTTGCCGTGTGGGCAAAAACGCGGGTCTTTCATTTCCTCCTGAAGCCGTTCTGCCACTTCAGGAGAGAGCGTGTGTTCAATGTTGTGTGCTTCTCGGTGGAGCTCGGAAAGCGGCAGTTTTAACATCCTGGACAACATCCATTCTGTTAGCATGTGCCGTTTGATAACGCTCTGTGCGGCTGACCGGCCGGATGGCGTCAACTCGATCACTCTATTTTCATCGAGCTTCACCCAGCCATCCCGCTGCATCCGCTTGAGCGTCGCAGTGACCGTCGGTGCGGAAACGTCCAAAGACTGCGCCAGACGCGCAGCAATGACCCGCTCGCCGTTACGGTCGAGGGTATAAATCACACCCAGATAATCTTCAATGGTTGGGCTTGGCCGGTTTTGTTCTGTCATTACGGTTCTAAATCCATTTACTCAGATTCTATCATTGATATCATGAACGTCAATCTTAGCAGCATCCGAAAGATGTGTTATTTTCAATAAAATAGATAACTATATAAATATATTGATTTTTCAGGTAAAATTAGGGTATAAAAGTAAAAAAGGATGGATAATATGGCTACTTTAGGTCAAAAATTAAGAGAATTACGACACCAAAAAGGGTACAAACTCAACGAAGTCGCTGAAGGTGCAGACCTTTCAATTTCCTTCATTTCACTGATAGAACGCGATAAAGCATCGATATCTGTTGAAAACCTCCAGAAACTCTCCAACTTCTACAATGTGCGCTTGTTCCAGATTTTCCAGGACATTGAAGAAGAAGAAGCCTACATCGTGCGCAAATCGCAGATGGAACAGCTTGGAGAATACAGCAACCCGGCGATACCCGCCCTGTTCTTGCTATCACCAGAGGACAATCTCTCCTTCAAATCAATCCTGGCGTATATTCCGCCCGGGTCCTATAAGGAAAGTATTCAGCTTCAAAAAGGCGAAGCGTTCATCCTGGTGAAAGAAGGTATCCTGGAAGTTGACTTACCTAACAAGAAACCGGTGCTTCTGCATGAAGGCGACAGTGCACACCTGACCAGTTTCAAAGGCACAACACTAACAAGCGCAAACGAGAATGAACCGGTGAAAGTCCTGATCGTAGCCTCCGCCACCACGCAGCATCTCGATCGTCAGGGCGATCTTTTGAAATATCGCGAGATCACCTGATCTTTCTACAACCATCGAAATTCCGGAAATTCATCTCCAGGTATCTACGCGCTTGCCAAGGACTTCAGTTAAGATGTCTCAAGTTTCGTTCATTAAAACTCAATATTAAAAAATAGTTGACATCAAGCCAATAATAGTGTACTATTTAGATAGTTAATATCCATATTCTCCTTATGGATTGACGACCAGCAAATAGTACGATTCTTACAACCTCCAATATTTCTCTCCCTCAAGGAAAACCGCCCAAGATTTGGGCGGTTTTTTTATTTTGGTTAATGGACAACCCTAATATTAAAAAATGGAAGCTTTCCATATAGTATACTGAAAACCGAAATGGAAATAAGTCATAGATGATCGAGATAACCGAAACGTTGTCCATTCCTGATTCGGAATATGAGGAGAAATTTATCCAATCTTCCGGACCAGGCGGCCAAAACGTGAATAAAGTCTCCACTGCTGTTCAACTGCGATTTTCACTCAAGGAATCAGCCGTCTTACCTGACGCAGTCAAAGATCAAATCCGGTCCCTGGTGCCCGGGTCTGTAACCAAGGATGGTGACTTATTGATCGAATCCAGCCAATTCCGGTCTCAGGAAAAGAACCGGAGCGCTGCAAGGGAAAGATTGAAACATATCATTCGTAAGGCGTTGAAGTCCCCTCGGAAACGCAAAAGGACCAAACCCACCCGTTCCTCGCAAGAACGGCGATTGGCGCGTAAAGGGATCCATTCACAGAAAAAGAAACTGCGAAAACCGCCTAACTATAATAGAGATTAGACAGCAGTAATGCGTTTAAACCCTTCAACAACCATAAACTAAAAGTATAGAGGGGAAATCAGGAATAAAAGTTAATCAAAACCAGTCATTGAGGCGTTATTTAGATAAATATCTAACGAATTTTCTCTTAACCCTTTGATTTTGACTCTGCAGGTTGTATAATTGTCCCCGCTATGAGATTATTACTCCGCTTTGCAAAAAAATATACCTGGGCTCTCACCATTACTGTCTTGAGCATGCTCGCGTTGGTTGGTGCACAATTACTGATCCCCTGGCTGATCCGCAGCCTGATCAACCTGATCACGGACCAGACCCTTTCAGAAGCCACCATGCAAACTGTCACCCGGCTGACACTGATCGCTCTGATCACGTTCGTGGCGCGTGGAATTGTGCAATTCCTCCGGAGCTATATGGCCCATATCGCGGGCTGGGGTGTGGTATCCGATGCTCGCAAGTTCGTCTATGAACACCTGCAGCAGCTTTCCCTCCGGTTTTATGAAGATAAACAAACCGGTCAGCTCATGTCTCGGGTCGTGAATGACACAGACCTTTTTGAGCGGATGATTGCCCACGCCGTGCCCGATGTGCTGGTCAACGTGATCACTTTCGTAGGAATCACCATCATCCTTGGGAGCCTGAACTGGAAACTCACACTCTACAGTATGGCGCCTATTCCGCTGGTGCTGCTCTCTTTATTCATTTTCGCCAAGGTTGTCCGACCTGCCTTTCGGCGCCGGCAGGCGCAGATCGGAGAATTGAATGCGATCCTCAATGACAGCATTTCCGGGGTCCGGGAGATCAAAGCCTTCAACCGTGAAAGCGAACAGTTAGAACGGGTTGAGTTGGGAATTGAAAAATACCGCCTCTCATTGATGACCGCGCTGAAACTGATGGCGATCTTCCAGCCTTTTATCGATTTTTCAACGTCCATTGGTCAATTAGTGGCGATCTTCTTCGGCGGACGGATGGCGCTCAGCGGCAGTCTATCCATTGCCGACCTGGTGGCTTTTTTCCTTTATTTGGAAATGTTCTACCAACCGATCCGCGCCCTCGGCACGTCCTGGGAGCAGGTGCAGGAATCGCTGGCCGGGTTCGACCGGGTATCCGAGCTGCTCTCAGAAGAACCTGATGTGACCAATGCACATCATCCGACCCAAATTGCTGAACCGATCCGTGGAGATCTGAACCTTGAAAATGTTTCGTTCAGCTACAATGACAGTGAGATCGTGTTGGAAGGCATCAATTTGGATATCCCTGCCTCCAAGGTGGTTGCGTTGGTTGGTCCGACAGGTGTGGGTAAATCCACCCTGGTCAGCCTGATCCCGCGTTTCTACGACGTGAAATCCGGTGCGATCAAATTGGATGGCGTCGATATCCGGGAACTGCAGGTGGAAACACTGCGGAAGAATATCAGTATCGTCCTGCAGGATGTATTTCTCTTTCATGGAACCGTACGGGATAACCTGCTCTTTGGCAAACCCAGCGCAAGGGAAGAAGATGTGATCGAAGCGGCCAAGGTCGCCAACGCCCACGAATTCATTACCGCCCTTCCGGATGGTTACGACACGCTCATTGGGGAACGCGGCGTCAAACTCTCCGGCGGCCAACGTCAACGCATCTCGATCGCGCGTGCGGTATTGAAGGACACACCGATCCTGATCCTGGATGAAGCGACCTCTTCTGTGGATACGGAAACTGAGTTGCTGATCCAACAGGCGCTGGAGCGTTTGATGGAAGGACGCACCACCATCATCATTGCTCATCGGCTATCAACCGTTCGGAATGCGGACAAAATCGTGGTCTTAAAGGGAAAAGAGATCATCGAACAAGGTACACACGAAGAACTGATCCGACAAGACGGACTTTACAAACGCCTTTATACCGTCCAGGAAAATCTATAATTTTTTCTGATCTTTTGAAATGCCGATCTAATTCGGCATTTTTTATTTTATGGGCAGGATCGTATTTTGACGAGACTCCAGGGTGATGAACTCAATATTCCCCTGCGTGAGTTCGGTCATCCTGGATTTGAAAGGCTCGATCAAATCGTCAGGTATTCTAACCGAGAGGGTGATTTCTGCAGTAAAATTTTCTTCGATGCACTTGCCATTATGACCGTTGATGATGATCTTGGCCCGGTCAAAAAGCGAATAAGGAATGATGAACATTAGGGTGGTTGTGGCGACTTTCCTGGCTCGCGGGAGTTCCTCCAGCGCCTGACGCATGCAGTCACTGTAAGCACGGACCAGCCCCCCCGTACCCAGCTTCGTCCCACCAAAATAGCGAGTGATCACGACGACGATATCTCCCAGTCCGCTGCCTTTTAAGACTGACAGCGCCGGTTTCCCGGCCGTACCGGAAGGTTCACCGTCATCCGAGCAGTGTGCGATGGTCGAACTCCCATGGCCGATCAGGAAGATCGGGACATGGTGCGTCGCATCAGGGTACTTTTCCGAGATATGGTGAACGAAATCCTGCGCCTGATCAACGGTGAACGCCGGCGCGGCGTTAATGATAAAGCGCGAGTTCTTTGCAGTAAATTCCGTTTTGATTCTCCGGGCAGGAATGATCCGAACCTCGGTCATATAATATCCCTTTTGATAACGCTCTCAAAAAATTGCGAACATCATTTTACCCCATCGTGTAAAAAACGTAATATGGGTGAATAATTTTTAGATTTCTTCTGTTTCCTGAATATTAAACAGTGATGAAGCCATGCTCAAAATGTCGAAGTAGATTATGTACCACCGTCGGCAAATATAACAAGTAAGGAGGATCAATGGCTTATCCTGTGTTCAAATTTTACTGGTGGTGATGAGCATTGGAGAAAATTGATCTTTGTTCAATATCTTAGATTGCTTCGTTGGTGCTTCGCACCGCCTCGCAATGACAAGATCAAGTCAGGCATTGAAAGGATTACCCCCATTCTTAATGGCGACCCCCACAGGGGCCTCCGGCACTTCGTTCGAACCCTGGTCTTGGCACTTAACTGTTTTTGAGTGCCTGCACCCTTTCGATGTGAGTGTTGAAAGGGCTACTCGCTTTTAAAAGGCGAAAACAACTCTTGTACAAGTCGTTTCCATGCCCCCACAGGGATTCGAACCCTGGTCTTAGCCTTGAAAGGGCTACGTCCTGGTCCCCTAGACGATGGGGGCGCTCAATTAAGCGAATGCAATTCTACCATTCTATGTTGGGTTGGTCAAGAAAATTGAACCTTATAAAGCTAGGGCGCAAAATGGTAAATATCACCGCCGTCAGCGCCAAGATAAAATTCATGGACGCCGGGGATCGCCACAATCGTGATCAGTTTCTTGTTCAATAGATCGGCGATCGGATAGGGGCTCCAAGTATCGCCCGCATCCGTGGATTGATACAAACCTTCATAAGTCGTCGCCCAGATGATAGAGGAATTTGTCGGATCGAGCAGCAGATCCGTGACCTTGATGTTGTCCAATCCTGTCTTTCGTTCCCATGAATCACCGGCATTGGTGGTCTTGTAGACGCCGTTCACTGTTCCGGCTAAATAGATCCCATTACCAATGCGTTCAAGCGCATAAACATCGGTGTTTAATCCATTGTTTTTATTCACCCAGCTTGTCCGGTTGGTGGAGGCCTTCACACCGCCTCCTCCAGACATGCTGACGAAGTTGTAATAATTTGAAAGACTGGGGTCTACCATGGAATCGGTGGCTACGCCGCCGGTGATGTTTGTCCCTCCCCAGGATTGACCGTAATTGTTGCTGTAGTTAATGCCTTTGCCGCCTAAGCCGGCAAACATTATAGGCGTTGTTGTCCTTGTCAAACCCAATCGCTGTGACGTTAGGGTAAGTCGCTCGATCCAATGCGGCTGAAGGCTGAGCATCCATTAAATCCTGATAATCAACCGGGTCCATCCAATCATAAGGGCCAAACGCCTGATCGGTTTGGTCTCCGCTTTCCTCCGTTCGATCCAGCGCTTCGCGACTTATTCCGGTGCTGCCATTAACCCATGAGGTCCCACCGTCCTGGGTGAAGTAAAGACCGCCATATTTATCCCCAACGTATACCGCGTCGGACACGCCGGGCCGGAAAGCGATCTCGTTGATCCATTTCAAACCCAAAGTATAGTGAAGCGCCGTCCAATTAACTCCCCCGTCGGTGGTCCTGAACAGCCCGCGGCCATAGGAACTGACATACTGCAAATCCGAGTTACTTGGGTCAATGACCATCGATTGGATGATATTGGCGCGAATCCCTTTGTAGGCGGGATCAAAACTGGCGCCCGCATCCTCACTTTTATGCAGCGCATTGTATTGGATTCCCGTGTAGATATTCTGCGTTTTGCCGTTGCTGTAAGCCGGACCGTTGATGTCCAACGCCACATCGAAGATGAATTTACCGCTGTCTGAAACGAGCGGACAGGTGCTCCCCGATGAAGGATTTTCACAAATATAAACGCCGGTCGATGTCGTCAGGTAGACGCTGCTGGGATGTTTCGGGTCGACCTGGACCTCATACACATACATATCCTGAGCGTTGGTCGATGAGACACTGACCCAACTCTCGCCCCCGTTGGTTGAGTAACTAAATCCATAGCCGTCCCAAATCCCGGCATAAATTCGATTGCTGTTGTACGGGTCAACCTGGATTCCACGGATATCCTTATGAACCAGATTGCTGCTCACGTTGTCCCAATGCCCACCGCCGTTGGTCGTTTTATATACACCCGTTTTATGGTTAGCCGTATAAATCGTATCCGGATGCTGCGGATCGATTGCCAGGTCATAGATATAGTCTTCAATCAAGCCATTATTTTTGCCTGCATCAAACCACTCACCACCGCCATTTGTGGACTTCCACACACCGCCCGGCCACCAAACCGCATTGCCACTGCTGTCATAAATCGTCGCCTCACGGAGCGCGGCATAAACGATGCTCGAATCAACCGGGTTGAAGTCGATGGAATAGGCAACTGCATAAGGTGGAAAACCATCGGTTGCGTCCCATGTCGCCCCGCCGTCAAAGGACTGGTCAATCCCGGTCTCATAGACACTGGCCAGGAGATGCTGCGAATCAAAAGGATCGATTGCCACTTCATAGATATAGGCGGAACGCAATCCCTCATTAATTGCAGTCCAGCTCTCGCCGGCGTCCGTGCTCTTAAATATGCCGTTACCCCAGGTGCCGGCATAGAGCACATCAGAGTTCTGAGGATCAATCAGCACATTTTCAACCGTTCCCCCATCCAACCCATAAGGCATAATAGCGATCAAGGTTGTAATAAAAAATTGGGAAATAGATCGGCGGCTGACCCTGGGCCTGGACTAAATCGGCAATGAAAAGACCAGATCCTGCGATGATCAAAACGATCAATAACGTAAAAAGAATGCGAGTCATCTTCTTCATTGTTCCACCTTAAAATCACTAATAACGGTTAACGGCGTTAATCACTTACCGGATCGACAACATCCGGGTTGTCATTGTTAGGGGAATTCACAGCCCGGGAAACTGCATAACATTTCATCTCTTCTGCAGGAAATGGCACCAGCAAATCCCTCAAATCCTTCTGCTTAGCATCCGGTTCCAGCCATTGCCAACGCGCTTCTTCATCCAAGCATCACAGGCATGCGGTTGTGATAATCCGCAACCAGATCGTTCGGCGCACAGGTCAGGATCGTCGCTGTATGAAGTTCACCGCCCTCAGGCGGTTCCCAATGTTCGTAAAGTCCAGCAAACGTGAATGGACCATCATCTTTTAATTTAAATAAATAAGGCGTTTTTGGACCGCCCCCTCCTTCGGCATGCCATTCATAAAATCCATCCGCCAGGATCAGACACCGGCGATACTTGAAAGCCGCCCTGTAAGCCGGTTTCTCATAGGCCGTTTCAGAACGTGCATTGATCAGACGATTTCCAATTTGGGGGTCCTTCGACCAGAACGGCACCAGTCCCCAGCGGTAAAGTTCGACCGCTCGGGTTTCCAGGTCTTTTACAATCGGGATAGGTTGGGAGGGTGCGATATTATATCGTGGCTGGACGATATGCACGAACGGCCCCAGATGGAGCAGTTCCTGCAGCTCTCCGGGGTCAAGCGTCAACGTGAATCGACCGCACATCTACATCCCTTTAAAGAAAAAATCTGTGCAATACCGCATACACAGATTCTATCACATTCAAATCGTTATCCTCAAAGGATTATCCTGTCAGAAGGGAGATCAATAGCCAGCTCCCCAAAGCAATAAAAACAAATCCCATCACGAGCTTGACCAGCGCGGCGCGCTCCTCAAGGAATTTTGTCAGGTCTTTGGAGGTGGTTCCATAATAGACCAGGATAAAAATCACCACCAATGGGAGGATGAACAGCAGGTTATAGAGCAGGAGGTAGAAGATCGCTTGCAGCCGCATTTCAGGGATGCTGCTAACGAAAATGATCGTCGGAAGATAGACCTGTCCCGTGCAAGCCAACTCCAACAGCGAAACCAGGACGCCGGCAATGAATGCACCGACCATGTAGTTCGCGGCGTTGCGTCCTTTACGGATCGTGGCGTTGATTCGTTTACGCAGCGGCTCGGGAAGGTTCAGGAGCATGTCCTTGATCTCACCCTTTTTCGCTTTGCGATAATCCAGGAAACTGAGCACAGCTAAAACAACGCAGAAAACACCGGTTAATCCGTAAACCACTTTCGAGATGATTTCAAGTGTGCCACCGATCAGGTCCAGAAGTTGGTAAAGGCCCAGGCCGACAGCCAGATAGGCGAGGAAGACTCCCACGGTAAAACTCCCACCCACCAGCAGGACTTCCTTCCCTTTTCGGCCGCTCAAGGTCAGATATGACACAAAGAATATCAGGGTGGCAAAAGCACAGGGATTGATCCCATCGATCAAACCAGCCACAACGACAGCGAGCCAACCCATATTCTTGAAGCGATCGATGACCGACTGCTGGCCCTGCGCGGAATCGTGATTAAGCCAGTATGCATCCGATCCGCTGTCTTGATATTTTTGCAGGATCGGCACGATCGTATCCGGGTAGATTTCATCACCCACCAATACCTGATCACCGATGAACAGCGCCGGTGTGTGGAAATCACCGCTATAGCCGATCTGTTCCGTCATCCAGGATGCCAGATCTGCATAGTCGTAGATATTGAATTCCACCACCTGCAGTTGAGGATATTTCGTTTTCACGTAATTCAAATCCGCATTGACCCGGCTGCATTCATCGCACCCGGTTTGATAAAAATACGCTGCGAAGATTGGCGCAGTCACCACACAGCTCTCCCCCGTATCACAAGTCTCATCCCCCGACCCGCTGCCATCCGGGTTCACGCTGACCAACACTTGCGGATTAACCCCATTGATCTCCGGGAAAGGGATCCCGCCACCTTCAACCCCGCTCCGAACGATGCCGGGGAATTGGTTGAAGATCTCATCTTCCCCTACCAGGATCTGGTTATCCACGACCAGAGTCGGGATACTTCGTTCTGCTGCTGGCACATCAAAATGTGCTTCAACCGCCATCAATGCTTCATAATATTCGGGGACCCCGATTTCCAACAGCCGAATATCCAACTGGTCCGCCCACTCGTCCTGCAGTGGGTAAATCACATTTTCCAGCGCAGCGTGGCAGTGCGGGCAGTCATTGGCATAGAAGAAATAAGCGTGGACTGCATCTTCAGCGACAACAGCCGGTGATTTCTTGAGTCAGTTCCGGCCCCGCAGGCGTGAGCTGCTGCACTGGCAATGAAGGCTTAGCAGCAAACGCCGTTTGAACGGAGATGGTCGTGAGAGCTGCGATAAAGCTCAGCAGCACGGAGAGTGTAAATGCAAGGGTTCGTTTCATATTAAATTCTGATCTCGTAGTCGATAAGACAGGTTTTATTTTATCAAGGTATGGTCACAAGTAAAGCTGATATCCATCCTGAGTTTTCACTGAAAGACTTCGTGTATGACTTGAGTCGGTTAGGTTAATTCTTCCAACCTGCCTCTTATTCAAACACGCTGAAATATGCCTCGAAGAATCGTTCCGGGTAAACTTTCAAAGCGACCTGGTGCGGACGTTCAGATGCACCAGGATCGAAGGTCGTCTCACCCAGAAGCCCGGCAGACCGGTCACTATTAACGGTCACCAATCCACCCTCGAATGTGCAGACCTCAGGGTCAAAGATCGAAACCGCAGCCAGCGGATCGTGGAAGACCATCATTTCTTGCTCTTCGAACCAGACTTCAGCAAAATCCAGAATGGGTTGAAGCAAAGGATGGTTGAAACGCGCTTTGACAGCCGCGGCCGGCATCATCACCTGACGAGTGACGTCCAGCCCAATCGAACGATGCACACCGACACGGGCATTGTAAACCATCTCGGTGGCATGAGGGTCCAGCAGGGCGTTCCACTCCGCTTTCCAGGGATTATCGGGCATGTCCGTAAACACGCCGCACATCATCACCAACTGCTTCAACGCGCTAACCGTTTCCGGATAAAGCGAGAACAGCAGCGCAATATTTGTCAGCGGCCCGATGGTCAAGAGGGTCACCTCCCCCGGATTGGAAAGGATCCGCCGGGCGAGGAAATCCACTGCTTTGGTTTCCGGAAATTCAGTCCGATGAGGCCAGTTTTCCAACCTGACAGCTTGCTGCGCCAACGGCTGGCGGTTCTCCACAATTAATGGATTTTCGACCCCGGGGATGATGGGGATATCTCGTCCCGCCGCCTGACAGATTGCATCCGCCATCTGGGCGCGCAGTTCGCTCTGCCCTGAAACCGTGGTGATGCCTAGAATTTCCGCCTCCGGCTGCATCAGCAGGTAAGCCAGGGCAACGGCATCATCAATATCGGAGCCTATATCCGTATCCACCAGGATTTTTTCGGTCATCCAATTATCCTTTCGTATTGCAATCCATAATCATAATTCAAAATGGAAAAATGGTGAATTGGCGTGAAGAATTCCCATTTTTCACTCGCTTGTAAAATAGAAACATTTGTTCTATACTCTGGGTATGGATACCATGGAAAAGATCAAGTCCTTCTCCATTAATATGCCTTTTGAAGCAGCAGAGGATGTACGGTTCTCTACACCTCAGGTCAACTGCCGCGAGGAACTGCAGCAGCTCAAAGACCGCTTCCCGGTCACGCATGCCTGCCTGCCCAACGGGAAGACGATCCCCCTGCTCAAGACGATGCAGACTTCGGTCTGCGAGAATGATTGTAATTACTGCTGCTTCCGCGCCGGCCGTGATACGCCCCGCGCCAGCCTGTCCCCGGATGAACTGGCCTCCGCAGTGGTCAAGCTCTCCGATGCAGGGATCGCCAAAGGTGTTTTCCTGAGTTCGGGCATTGTCGGAGGAGGGGTCCACACCCAGGACCGGATCATCGCTACCGCGGAGGTCTTACGCCAGCGCTACCATTATCGGGAGTACATCCACCTGAAGATCATGCCCGGCGCTGAAAAGGACCAGATCTTCCGCGCAATGCAACTAGCCGATCGGGTGTCTATCAATCTGGAAGGGCCGAACGAAACCAGCCTCAATAAACTCGCACCGAAGAAAGTCTTCTTCCAGGATCTTTTACAGCCGCTGCGACTCATTGATCAGATCCGGCACGAATCTTCACCGCTATCCGCCTGGAAACAGACCTGGCCGTCAAGCTGCACACAGTTCGTGGTCGGCGCGGTCGGTGAGACTGACCTGGACCTGCTCCTGACGACGGAGAATCTCCGAGCCCATTTCAACATCGCACGGGCGTATTATTCCAATTTCAACCCGGTGATCGATACGCCTTTCGAAAACCTGCCGCCATCCAACACCTGGCGACAGCACCGCCTTTATCAGGCTTTCTACCTGCTGCGTGATTACAACTTCGACCTGGAAGAGATCGAGTTCAACCCATCCGGTCACCTTGATCTTGAAAAAGACCCCAAGATCGCCTGGGCGGAATGTAATTTACGGGAGAGACCGATCGAAGTGAACACTGCGGATTACGACCAACTTGTGAAGATTCCAGGGATCGGTCCGGTCATCGCAAAAAAGATCATCATAAGCCGGCGTTATGGTAAGATTCGGGATATCAGCGATTTGCAGCATTTTGGCGTATCGACCAAACGGGCAATGCGGTTCATCCTTCTGGATGGCCGTCAACCTGCTTACCAACCGGCTCTGTTTTAATGACATTTGGAAAATTACAGCTAAAACATTTCATATCCGAAACTATCACCGTCCAATTCGATTCCCCTCCCCTGCATCCGAAAAGTCCGCCCTGCCCGAATGGATTTTCGTGGCGAGGATCGGAACTCAGAATTACAAAGTGCCTCGCCGAATCAAAAGATTTCTCCAGAAAAGGCCGCATGGCACGCAATATGCAGCCTCAACATGCAGAAGTTGCAACCAAGCGAGGGTCCTGGGGCGTGGGCAGATTTTATTTCGATGTGGAAACGGACACAAATCAGCGGTTCCGGCTTTATTACGACCGGGCACCCAAAGACGCTTTCGACCGCGACGGACATTGGGTCTTATTGGCAGAACTCGACATGGCAGAGGATTGAATATTGAAACAGTATCAGATTTCTTCCCTTTATTCTGATTTTATTCGTACTCACTGGGGGGATCATCTGGGTGACAACCGAAATGGATACTCCAACGGTTTCCGCTCAGGGTGATATTAATGATTATTATTTTCCGATATTCATGAACACAACTGAGGTTCATTACTCGACCAGTTATTACATGATCACGGTGGATACCGATTTCACCTACGACCTGGGCTGTGAATTGGGCACACACGATGCGAACACGCCGGGTGCGCAGGATAGCGTCGTGGTTCTCGATTTCAGCTACCCGGTATGCAACGCCGATAACACCTACGGTGCGGAACTCTTCGGCTTCGGCCCCGTCCCTCTCTCGGAAATTGAAGCCGCTTCCGAAAGTTTCATGCAGGGGTATTACACCTGCACCGCAGACGACAGCGCGTCCAACCTGGTCCTCGGGATCGGCACCAACAACAAACCGACCTCCTGCGACACCACGTCCAAGATGACTGCGCACGGCACCGCCTGGGCGGGGATGGTCAACGATGTCAATCAGTGGGCTGTGGATAACAACCTGTTCCAGCAAGTCCAGGCTTACGGCGCGAGTGATATCGAATTGGGCTGGAACTCACCCTCTAAGTCCAAAGACTGGCTCGCGGGTTACGGTGCTGCGGCTGAAGCGCCGATGATCCATTACGGGGACGCCGCCGGATGTCCATATGAAGATCGCCCATATTTAGAATGCGGCACCTCTTCCTTCCCGGAATGGACCCAAGAAGATGTCTGGTATGTCTCCTGGGGATTCGGCCCGTCGCTCCCATTGCCGCTGATCTACCTGACCAATGGGATTCACGCGCAGCAATGGGCCTTCCTCAGCCAATATTCTGTCGCCAACCACGGCGCACGGATGGACTTCACCGGAGTCTTTACCCAATCCCAGGCTTGCGAACAATGGGGCTGCAGCGGTACCGATAATACACCTGCTGAAGCCTATACACAGCTTTATAAAGAATTGAATAAATATCCGACAACGGCACAGGATCTTAACTGGAAGACGGACATTCGTTGGATCTTGCGGGAAGAAGCTTATCCCGACATCTATGGCTCCGCTGCTGTAAATTCGTCTGAGCCGCCAACCTCTCTCACCGGGTTGATTGAAGATTTACAGGTGACGGATCGAACCACTGTTCTGCCGCCCGAAATGCACGAGGCTCTGACTATCAAGCTTGATTTACTGCAAAACATAGCCGATCAGATCGCACTTTCGCAGATGAACCCAGCGCCGAAAGGAACCCGGTCGCCCATTTCCATCCCTGCCAAAAAGGACCCAGCTTTCATCAGCGGGATCCAACCAGGCGGAATGATTGCAGGGCTTCCTTACGGCACAACGATCAATAATGTATGGCAAACTATGATGCCGGAAGGTTATCTCCAGATTGCAGCCGGTTCGTTGGCTGAAGACCCTTCTCAGGGCGCGCTCTTTATCTTAACCACATCCATTTCAAAGACAGACTCAACCTCAACCTTGCGGTTATCGCCGGAAAAAAGCGGCGCTCTGACGATTTTAGCGCTGAGTGAAAACGGGCTGACCGTTCAATCCGCGGATGGCGCGATCTATCAATTTAATCTTGACACATTCAATTTTGAATAAATTGGGGAAATAAAAAAGCGCTGCTGCGCTCAATTGGGTTGATTTATACGATCTCGACCTGGGTTAGTTCAATTTCACAATTCAGAAAAGTCTGCAGCAATTCCTCTTTTCGTGATGGGTCCAAACCTTGAATGACCCATCGCAGCGTAAATGAACCGTCATTAAAGGTGTTATTCACCGTTCGCAGGATATTCCCTCCGAAGTTTGAAACCAAACCAGCCAGATAGGCCAATACACCGGGTTTATTGGTATTGGTCGGGCCGACGATATTGACCGTGGTCCAGCCAAGGACCGAGCGTGAAATCCCGGCTTCGTCCAATGCTTCATCCACATCACTCAACCGGACCGCCCCACCACCCAGCGCCGAATAGAGGTCGTCGATACTGGCAGCCGCCAACGCGCTGAGCAGATTCTCAAACTTGACCCGCTCCTGGATCTGAACATCCTCCAGATCCACGATCCCGCGGTCCACCAAAAGCGGCCTGAGCATTTCTCGGCCTTCCTCGGCGGTCTGCTTCAGTGCCACAGTCACCAGAGCCGAACGAAGCTGCCGGGCAGTGGAGGTGTTGCAGAATTCCAGCCACGCGTCGGTTGGCACCATCCGTTTGCCATCGGTGATCACCTCGACCACATCTCCAGGGTTCACCGGTTCGCTCAGCCTGCGGGTTTCGCCGTTAACTTCAACATGGTTGATTTTGTCCAGCAGGAAATCCTGGATCGACGCGACCGCATCCAACACCGTTGAACCATCCGGCAGGAATCGGGTCCCGCCGGTGGGTGTGAAAATTTGCACCGGCTTATATTGGGTGATCTCTTTGCCGTTCTGCAGAGCATAGACCACACCCCATAAATTCTCGCCCTCCATTTCCTCAGTCGCAATCGCCACCTCGATCGCACCAATGTCCGGCAGCAAGGCCGTCACCTGGATCGCCTGGTAACCATGCTGCGGGCTGGCGATGTAGTCGTCAAACCGGTCCTGGTCCAGGTTGCGGTTGAAAAAGCGGTCCACTCTCGACAACAGTCGGTAACAGCCTTCCACATTGCCATCATCTACCAGCATACGGAAGCTGACGATGTCGTTGACATCCGAGAAATCATCCAGCGATGTGCGGCGGTCACGGGCCATCCGCCGCAGTTTTTGCCAGGATTGCCAGTATCCATTGACGATCACCTGGATCTTCCCCTCGACGCCCTCCGCTTCCATCAGGTTCCGGAGCTGCCCCAACATATCATTGATGAAGCCGGTATCCAGCCGCGGATCCCGGTCGATTTGTTCCTTGACAAATTTGAAGGCATCCGATTCGGCGAATGGGAAGGCCATATCCTCCAGCCAGCGCCGCCAACGATAACAATTGAGAATGCCTGCCAGCTTGCCGTAGGCCCGGATCGCTTCAGTCGCTTTCTGATGCTGCTTTTCAGGAGACATAAACTCCAGGGTCATGATGTTATGACTCTTATCCGCCAACTTGATAAGAAAAACCCCCGGGTCGCGAAATCTTGCGATCTTCCGGAGGGTTTCAAGTTCACGTGAACGGCCGCCTCGGGGGTTGCTCATCTTGGTAACACCGTCGACAAGATAAGCGACATGCTTGCCAAGCAGGCCGGGAAATTCTCGCTGAATGGCTTCCAGGGACTCACCCTGATCTTCCACAACGTCATGCAGCAGTGCTGCAATGGTCCAGGCCTCATTCTTTACAAGTTGATCTATAAATGAAGCGATCCATACACAATGGGTCTCAAAATATGGCTCTCCGCTTAATCGTAATTGACCTTTATGGAGTTTTTTCCCGAGTTCATAAGCTCTTTCAATGGCGGGCGTGCGCGGTTTAAATGTCCCCTTGATATCAAAATCGTCCACGATCCGAGGACGAATTTCTTGCACAAACTCCACTTCTACCATGAATGCGACCCTTAAATTAAGACTTCGGATTAGAGTTTTCAGCTTTTTAGAGATTCTAATTTTATTCTAACCAGATTCACTGGTTTCTATTCATTTTCGGCGTTTTTTTACACTCGTTTGATGCCCTAATCTCGGTACCATGAAATCGGTTTATGGACACAAATTATATCCGCATTTCAAAGTTTAAGGCAAATCATCAATGATTAAAGCTAAACTCTTAAAAGTATTAATATTGGTAGGCGTTCTGATGTCACTCGTGTTCCCTGTGAGCGTTTTTGCTGCAACGCAGGGAACCGAGGCGCATCAGGCTGCGGCTCAACCCGAAATTACGATACTTTCGGTTTCCACGGACACGGTAGATCTCATCGTGCGTTTTCCTGCGGAACCGATTCAAAATCCAACCACAGATAATTCAGCTATTTTTAATGAAGCATTTTACGACCATCCCTCTCAACCGGGTCTGCCGGACCTGCCCGTGCTTTATGAAGAGATAGAAATTCCTGCCGGCGAAACGGTTGAAATTCAGATTTTAGATAGCAAGTCTTATACCGGAATCCTGGGAGAAGGAAATTTACCCACTTCGATCCCGGAACGGGCTGCTGAAGTCGAGAAATGTTCTGCCGGGGAATTGTGCAGTATTTCTTATCCTTCGCTCTCAATGCAAGCCGAAGGCGTTTTCCCTGAGACTGTCGCAAAACTGACTGGGGACTACATCATGCGCGGGCACCAGGTCGCGCAGATCGAATTCTGGCCCGTTCAATACGATCCCACCAACCAATCGGTTGAAATCTTCGAAGAGATCACCGTGCGGATCACCGTTTCCGGCGCAGACCTGCGTGCCGCTTCCAGCGGCTCAAATGTCGCCTCACCGGCATTCGAGTACCTGCTCTCCTCCTCCGTCCTCAATTACACCCCACAGGCAACCACCCAGACCGATCGCTCAACCGGCGGTGAAGGATACCTGATCGTCGCCCCGGATGCCTTTATCTCCTCACTGGGCAGCCTGGTGGACCTGAAAGAATCCCAGGGCTTCTCCGTCACCGTCGCCGGTCTCTCGACCACCGGCACATCGGCGGACAGCATCAAAGCCTATATCCAAAACGCATACGATTACTGGTCCGTCCCGCCCACCTACGTCCTGCTGGTTGGTGACCTTGACAACGGCTCGAACACAATGCCTGCTTTCACCGGTTATTCATCCAGCAGCGCGACCGACCTATATTATGGTACGGTGGATGGCTCTGACTGGGTACCCGATATCTTCGTCGGCCGGCTTCCGGCACGGTCCACCAGTCAATTAAGCACGATGATCAATAACCTCATCGCCTACGATAACCTGACCGGGACCGAAAATTGGGTCAAGAAAGCGGCTTTATTGGCCTCCAACAACTCCACCTATTGGACGGTCGCTGAAAGCACGCAGAATTACGTCAATCAAAACCACACTCAACCTGCCGGGTATACGGGGACCTTCCCCTCCAACCCTCAAGCCGGTGGAGATAAACTCTACGCTTATTCATATAGTGCCAACACATCCAGCGTGTTGAGCGCTATCAATAACGGCCGTTCGCTGATCGCCTACACCGGGCATGGCTCGAGCGTTTCCTGGGGTGGGCCCTCCTTCAGCGAGTCCAACATCCGCAGTATTTCCAGCACCGGAACATTCAGCGTCGTTGCCAGCTTTGCCTGCTATACCGGCAAGTTCGACACGACGGAATCCTTCGGCGAGACCTGGATGCTGCAAGCCAATAAAGGTGCGGTCGCCTTCATCGGCTCCTCATCGAGCACGTTCTGGGGACCGGACGATGCCATGGAACGGGCGATGATGGACTCCCTATACAGCGGTGCGCCATCAGCCAATGTGGTTGGTTCGTTCAAGTTCGCCGGTTTGATGGAAATTGAAGACACTCGCCCCGGTACGGGCACAGCCCAAAGCCGCTATTACTGGGAAAGCTATAACACCTTCGGTGACCCCTCGCTCGAATTATTGATCGGACCGAAAGAATCCGACTTCACGCTCAGCGTCGAACCATCAACTGTGTCCGTCTGCCGGAGCGCACAATCGACGGCAACGATCGGCGTCGGCCAGACCAACGGCTTCAGCGATCCGGTCTCACTCTCAGTCACCGGCGTACCTTCAAACGTGGCTGCGGATCTTTCCGTCAACCCCGTCTCACCGCCAAACATCAGCCAATTGACTTTCAGCGCAAACAACAAGGCACCTGTCGGTGACTATGCCCTGGTCGTGAGCGGT
This sequence comes from uncultured Chloroflexia bacterium, assembly GCA_963748065.1. Taxonomy (GTDB): domain Bacteria; phylum Chloroflexota; class Anaerolineae; order Anaerolineales; family Anaerolineaceae; genus Brevifilum. Next base: position 76,679 of record CAVVHL010000005.1, read on the forward strand.
TCATCGGGCGGACTTTATCATGAATTCAACCTCGGACTGAGTGTGTTCTCAGGCGTACCGAGTAATGTCACCCTGACCAGCCCGGCCAACGGCGCCACGAATGTGGACATCAACACTTTCTTCAACTGGGCGGAAACCCAGACCAGCCTGACCTATGAAATCCAGGTGGCGGTCGACAGCAATTTCAGCCAGATCGTCTACTCTCAGACCGGCCTGGATCAACCCTCCTTTGATCCCTCCAACTCGCTGGCAAACAGCACGACCTATTACTGGCGGGTCCGGGCGGTCAATGCCTGCGGTACGAGCAGTTTTTCGACTGTCTATCACTTCACGACATCCGCTGCACCTGGCGATTGCCCGAGTGGGACCGCACCAACGGAAATCTACCAAACCAACTTCACGGATGCCGCCGGTTGGACGCATAACGGTACCAATGATACCTGGGCAAGGAGTTCAACTCGTTCGAACAGCCCTAGCTACTCCTATCACTCAGTCGATAAAAACGCCGTCAGCATACAGCATCTAACCAGCCCGACCTTCACGGTCCCGGAGACCTTCGGCCAACCCATCACCCTCAAGTTCTGGCAGTGGTTCGACATCGAATCCAACAGCACCGGCTGTTTCGACGGCGCCATCCTTGAAGTCTCCAATAACGGCGGCCAGACCTGGTCCCAGGTCCCGAATAACCTGCTGTTGACCAACCCTTACGTCGGTCCTATCTCCAGTTCCTACGGCAACCCGCTGGGCGGAAGCCAGGGCTGGTGCGGGCTGCAAGACTGGTCTCAAACCGTGGTTGACCTTTCACAATACGCCGGTCAGGACGTCAAGCTGCGCTTCTCCCAGGGTACCGACGCCAGCCTCGGTCTCGAGGGATGGTACGTCGACGATTTCTCCCTGGTCGCTTGCGAAAGCAAACCAGATTATCGTCCTTATCTGAATTCAGACAGCGTATCGGCAGGAGATGCTCCTGGCCAGGATGTCACCGTGAAAGTCAGACTAACCAACGCCGGCCTCAACTCCGATACCTATACCGTTGACCTGAGCTACAGCACCTGGATCGCCAACCTGAAAACACTGGGCGTGATCACCCTGCAGCCCGGTGAGACCACAACCCTGGAGATCACGATCACGATCCCAGCCGATGCGGATTTTGGAGATGTCGAGCATATTATCCTGTCAGCCACTTCACAGAACGACCCAGAGACTCCCAAAGCCACCGACCAGACCTCCATTGATCTGATGGCTGCAATTCTGAGCTTTGTTCCACTGGTCAGCGCCCCCTAAGCAATCAGTCTTTCTCTTCCACAAGAGAAAGGACACCCGGTACAACTTACTGCCGGGTGTTTTGCTTTAATTGGAGCCAGCGTCTTGTAAACCTGAATCACACTTGAAATAGAACAAATATTCTATTATACTGAGGGTATGACGCTGCTCGAAAACTTCTGGCACTGGATCAACCCCGCCCAACAGGCGCATCTGCTGGTCCTCGAACTGGACCCGGTCAACGCCGAATATTTGGCGCAGCTCGCCGACCGGAATGCTTCCTCCCGCAGCCAGGTCGCCCTGGACCTGCTGAAGACCGCCCTGGCGGACCGGCAGGTGGCCGAGGAACAGCTGGCGCGCTGGCGGCTGCTGACCGACCGCCAAAAGCAGGTGGCCGCCCTGACCTGCCTGAACTTCACCAACCGCCAGATCGCGGCCCGGTTGAAAATCTCCCCCCAGACCGTTAAATCCCACATGCGCAACCTCCTGCACCGCTTTGACCTGCACGGCAAGACCGAACTGCGCGAAGCCCTGGCCGATTGGGACTTCAGCGAGTGGGTTTAAGGTTCCTCCCCGCTTTTCCTCACTACCCCCACAGGTTAACCTCTGAATCACCCCGGTTTAACCCCGAGTCGTGATAGCCGCTGCCGCGTCCCTGCCGTAAGATGAGAATATGACACGCGAAATCACCGTCTTCCCGACGCCCGCTGCAGGCAAAATATCCCTGGTCGCGGCGCCCAGAGGCGTAACAGAGAGCCTGATGTCGATGATCGCCACGCTGGCGCTGAACGGTCGGGCATTGGTACTCGACGGCGGCAACTGCTTCGACGGCTACGCCCTGGCGCGCGCGCTGCGCCGTCAGACCCACCTTGTCCAGGAAGCCATGAAACGGGTTTGGCTGTCCCGCACCTTCACCTGCTACCAGATGGTCGCTACGCTGGCGGAACTGCCCGTAGACGGCACGCCGGTGGTCGTCCTGGACATGCTCTCGACCTTCCTGGACGAAAACGTCAGCCTCACCAAGCGCCTGCGCCTGCTCGACAGCAGTCTCAACCTGCTCAGGCGCATCAGCGCGGGCGCACCGGTCGCCGTCTGGGCCCGCACCCGCGCCACCCCGACCGGCGAGGATCAGCAGCTGCTCACGCCCCTGCTGGAGACGGCTCACGACATCTGGGAACTGCAGGCGCCGGAAATGCCCACCCATCAATTACCGTTGTTTTAACCGTTACTTTTTCCAATCACAAGGAGCACATCATGGGACGCACCCTCCCTTCCGCCACCCAACTCATGCACCAGGAAGAAGCCGCTCTGTCGCGCTTCCGCCGTGCGCTGCGCCGGTCCGACCAGTTGGTCTTTGACGACCTGTTCACGTCCGCCCAGAAACATATCTCGGCCGCGGCCTACGCCGCCCACGCCCTGCCCTTCGAGACCTTCCTGATGGCCATGCTGCTCGAAGAACACAAAGAAGTGATGCGCCTGCAGGAGATCGTCGAAGTGCTGCAGGAAATGCATGCCTGAGTTCACCGGCTGGCTGCTGGACCTGTTCGAGGACCCCCGCGAAGGACTGGTGCTCTATTTCATGGCGGAGGACGGCGCCCGCTGGCGGCTGACCCAGCCCTTTCCGGTCACGTTCTACGCCCTGGGGCCGGACGCCCAACTGCGCGCGCTCTGGCAGCACCTGAGCGGACGGACGGACGTCAACCTCAGCCGGACACAACGCATGGACGTCTTCAAGCGCCGCCAGGTGACCGTCATGGGCATCACAGTCCAGAACCCCTACGAGGTCAGCAAAGTCTTCCACCAGATCGCTTCCAACTTCCCGAACCTGGATTACGCCGACGCCGACCTGCAAATCTCGCTGCGCTTTGCGGCCCGTACGGGCGCTTTCCCGCTGGCTTACTGCCGGGTGACGGCGGACGAAGACCGGCATCTGGTGGATATCGAGGTGAAGGAGGAAGTCGGGGAAATCTGGCCCCGGCAAGTCCCCTTCCGGGTCATGTCACTTGGCGCCGGATGTCGCTCCGCATCACGCCCGGCCGCACTATCTCAAAGTGGAAGTTGGGGGCGAAGAATACCATTTCGACCTGCGCGCCTGGCGTCCGCTGCTGATCAACCTGCGCGCCATGATCCAGCGCCATGACCCCGACCTGATCCTGACCGATTACGGTGACACCTGGCTCCTGCCGCGGCTGCTGCAGAAATCCGAACAACACCACATCCCTTTGGGCCTCAACCGGGAGACGGGGCGCGGGGTGAGCTGGCGGGGTGAGCGCACTTATTTCTCCTACGGGCAGATCGTCTACCGCGGACAGCAAATCCACCTCTTCGGCCGCTGCCATATTGACCGGCAGAACGCCGTGCTCTGGAACGACTACGATCTGGACGGCACCATTGAGGTCTGCCGGATCACCGCCCTGCCGCTGCAAACCTCTTCGCGTGTATCGCCCGGCACCGGGATCTCCTCAATCGAGATGCTGACGGCGCTGCGCGAAGGCATCCTGGTGCCCTGGCAGAAACAGGAAGCGGAAATGTTCAAACCCGCCGCCGACCTGTTCTCGGCTGACCAGGGCGGCCTGGTCTATCAACCCAGGATCGGGGTGCATGAAGACGTCGCCGAGATCGATTTTGTCTCCCTCTATCCGGCCATCATGGTCCACTTCAACATCTCGCCGGAGACCATCCTGCCCGACCCGACCGCCGACAACATCGTGCCTGCCCTGGGCCTGGCGATCGACACCAGCGAGGACGGACTGATCCCAAAAGCGCTGCGCCCCCTGCTGAAAAAGCGGATCAAACTCAAACAGCTTCTTGCCAGCACGCCGGCCTGGAACCCTTACCACAAAGGCTTCAAAAGCCGCGCCTCGGCCCTCAAATGGCTGCTGGTGACCTGTTTCGGCTACCTCGGCTACAAGAACGCCCGCTTCGGGCGGATCGAGGCCCACCAGGCCGTCACAGCCTACGGCCGCGAGGTACTGCTGCGTGCCAAGGAAGTCGCGGAGGACATGGGCTATGAGGTCATTCAGATGTACGTGGATGGGTTGTGGGTGCGGCACCCCGAGAAGAAACACCCGGCGGATATCGAGCCGCTGCTGCTGGAAATCCAGGACCGGACCGGCCTGCCGATCGCTCTGGACGGCATCTATCGCTGGGTGGTGTTCGTCGGCTCCCGCCAGAACAAAGCCCGCCCGGTCGCCAACCGCTATTTTGGGGTGTTCCAGGACGGCTCAATCAAGGTGCGCGGGATCGATGCCCGCCGCCGAGACAGCACGCCTTTCGTCTCCGAGGCGCAGCTGCACCTGCTGGAGCTGCTGACCGGCGCGGGAGACCCGGCGCAGGCGCTGCCCGAAGCGATCCAGTTCCTGAAGTCACGGCTGGCAGCGCTGCGTGAGGGGCGGGTCAGCCTGCCGGACCTGCTCGTCCGGCAGCGGCTGGGGCGCAAACTGGAAGCTTATCGCACGCCCTCCCCCGCGGCGCGGGCCGTCCTGCAGCTCAAGGCCGCCGGTAAGGAAATGCGCCCGGGCCAGCGGGTGCCCTTCCTTTATATCCGCGGCAAGCCGGGCGTCTTCGCCTGGGACCTGCCCCAAAAGCCCAACCCGCATGCGGTGGACGTGGCGCGTTACCAGGACCTGCTGCTGCGTGCGGCAGGGATCGTGCTTGAGCCCTGGGGTTGGGATACGGAAAGATTGGAAAAGCGGATGCTCTCGGATGCCCGGCAGTTACGTCTGCCCGCGACGCCCAAACAGCACCCGGTCCAGCACCGCCGCAATATTCCAGGCGTCGTCCACTCCGCGATGGATCGTGCCCTCGAACGGCATGCCCAATAAAGCGGTCGCCTGCTGTAATCCAACTTCATGTTTGAGCCCCTGCTGCAGTGCAAACAGGTTCTTCACGTTAATATGCGATCGGCCGAAGGGGAAGGGTACGCCCCAATCCTCGCACTGCTGCATCATCTTCAGGCGGTCATAGTCACCGTAACTTGCCCAGGTTCGCTCGCTTGATTCATATTTCCCCATCAGCAAGCCACAGGCTTCTGAAAAATTCGGTGCGTCTGCTAGCATCTCAGGCGTGATTGTGGTTAGATTTTTGGCAATAATCGCTCAAGGTTGATCGCTGCGGTTTGATCAGGATTCCCTGCGTGTCGGAGCGTTCACCGGTTGCGACGTCCAGAATGCAGAGACCAATCTCGATGATCTCACTCGATTCCCCGGCGGGCGGGTCGCCTTCCCAGCAGGTTGCTTCCAGGTCAACGACCAGGATTTTATCCAGTTTACGCTTCATCTTCCATCCATCCCATTCTTCGTAGCTGCGCCTGTTTGGCCCGGGTCATCCCCTGCACGACCAGGGTGTAAGATTCGTCGATCATCCTCCGGATTTCCTCGTCCGGAATGCTGCCATCCAGGGTCACCGTGTTCCAATGTTTCTTGTTCATGTGATAGCCGCCTTTGACGGCCCTATATTGTTTCCGCAAGATAACCGCATCGACCGGATCCACCTTGAGGTTGATGGTTAACGGGTCAGCCTGCCAGGCCACCAGCGCGAATATCCTGTCCAGCACTTTAAAGACCAGTGTATCCGCGCCGAAAGGCATGTCCCGTCGGGCGGCAGGCTTGGCTTCCAGATAAGTGATCAAAGTATCATAATCCATCTTCTCCACCTTAAAAGCTCGGAACGTTGATAAATTCAACATCGCCGGAGCTCAAATCAACGACACAGAAACTACGCGGGCCACGCGCGAGCCCACCCAGTGCGCCCGGGTTGACGATGTGTACGCCATTGATCACCTCATCGCGTTTTCGGTGGGTATGCCCGTGAAAAACCCATTGATACTTCCCCGAACGCACCAATTCCATCACCTTGCCTTCAATGTGACTATGAGTTGCTGCAACAGGAATCCCGTCCAGTATACCCATAAAGGTCAGTCCGGCGTAATTATCCTCCCCCAACTTATTCACTCGTTTGATGACCGTCCCGCTGGTATGGTCCATATTGCCGATGAGATAGATCAGCCTGAAATCGGAAAACTGTGAGACCAGATCAAATCCGGTCAGGTCACCGCAGTGGATCACGGTCTTGATCCCGCGTTCACGGAAAGTTTCCAGCGCGAAAGTCAGGTTGGAGAGGTTATCATGCGTATCGGAGAGAACGCCAATTTTCATTGAGAAAATCCTTGTTTGTTGACTCCTAACATTATACGCGAAGATGGGGGCTGAATAACAAATCGCCGATATTCACCACAAAATCATATGGAGATCATGCTTCCTTTTTTATAATCTAACAATAACCTATCCGCATACCTGCCTGTGGTAAAATCATTAAAGTATAAATTATTGTCAAAATACACGAAACGCATCCATTTTATTCATTTCAGCTTTTTGGATTAGGGAGCATTAATGGTGTCCTCGCTTCAAAAAGGGATCAGCGCCGCAAAAGCCGGAAGGATGCAGGAAGCTCTTGGCTTCCTGAAAGACGCCATCATTGAAGAGCCGCAAAACGCCGAAGTCTGGGTTTGGGTTGCTGCGATCATTGATGACCTGGATAAGCAGGAAATCTTCCTCAAGAAAGCGCTCGAAATCGATCCCCGCAACATCCCCGCCCAGCGCGGCCTGGCTTACCTGCAAAAACGTAAACGTGATCAGGCAGCCGCTGAAAGCGAGCACCTCTCCGATCATACCAGCCCCATCTCTCCTTTTCCCGCAACAGGTCGCCCAGCTCCCCAAAAGAACGACAATGGTTGGGAAAAGCTCGATTTGGATGGAATCGATGAGCTCGCCGCAGATGAAGACGAGGAGAAACACACCTGACACCCCCACCGAGTCAAACCTGGAAGGCGGTTTCTTCAAGAACTTGCCCAAGCTGAGCCCGTTTGAGATAGTCCTCTTAGGTGTAGTCGTCATTGTCTTCTGTTTCATTGGTATCCTTGCAGCCAGCGCCATCTTCGACATTAAGCTGCCTTTCGGCCCCTTCTCAATCAATCAGAAAGTGCTGGCTTCGGAACCGCCTTATCCCGGCGTTTTCCTGTTTGAAAATGGGATTTACTTCGACATCCAGCAGCACCACGGCCTGCCCTCACAGGATGTTGGAATCCCTACCAGTTTCTCTCGACGACCCAACCATCATCCTATGGGAATCGGAAATCGACCCCGAACAATTGAACCTGATTTATGAAACCGGCGAATATATTGTTTTCAATGCATCTACCAGCCGGAAGAACATGGATGTAATCACGCCGCAGGATACGCTTGATGCCGGTCTCTATTGTTTCCAACAACTCCCGGCTGATTCCACGGTCGAATCCGCTTCTTATTGGTGCTTTAAAATTGACCTTACCAATCCCAAGTAAATCTTCAACTTATCTATCATCGCATTCCACCCTACTTTCTTTAGCTATTCCGGTTGACCCTTCCGAATCGATGAAAAGATTCTATAATCAATACGTTGTCTTAACTTTAATTTTAAGGTGTAGTTATGGCGTCACATAAGATTGCTGCAGCGACATTCATCGCCCAGGATATTAAAAAATTCATCATTCAAGCGCCAGTGATCGCTGAAAAGCGTCATCCCGGCCAATTCGTGATCATCCGCCTCTCCGAATCAGGTGAGCGGGTTCCATTGACAATCGTGGATTCGGATCCGCAGGCCGGCACGATCACATTGATCGTCCAGGGTATTGGAAAATCCACAAGAGAACTCAACCAACTGGAAGCCGGTGATGACGATCCGGGATCTGGTTGGGCCTTTAGGAAACGCCTCCGAGATCGAGAATTTCGGTCACGTGGTGGTTGTCGGCGGCGGTGTTGGCACTGCCGTCAGCTTCCCACAAGCAAAAGCTTTGAAAGAAGCGGGAAATAAGGTTACAGCCATCATTGGTGCCCGCACGAAAGACCTGGTAATCCTCGAAGAGGACATGCGGCAATTCGCAGATGAAGTCCTGATTTGCACGGATGACGGCAGTTATGGCGCCAAAGGTTTCGTCACCGACCAGCTTCAGGCGCTGATCGATAAAGGTGATCCGATTGACTACGTGCTCGCAGTTGGGCCACTGCCGATGATGCGCGCCGTGACCGAAGTGACTCGACCCGACAACATCAAAACGGTTGTCAGCCTCAATTCGATCATGGTAGATGGTACTGGAATGTGCGGCGGCTGCCGGGTGGTTGTGAATGATACTATCAAGTTCGCCTGTGTGGACGGCCCGGAATTCGACGCTCACGCGGTCGATTTCACCACGTTGATGAACCGCAACCGTGCTTATTTCCACGAAGAGCAATGTGCCCTGGAAGAAGCAGCAGAGAAACTGGAACGTCCCCAGCGACGCCAGGTGCAAAAACTACCGCGCCAACCCATGCCGGCTCGTGTCCCGGAAGAACGGCGTAAGGATTTCATCGAGGTCAACCTCGGCTTCACCGAAGCCCTTGCCCAACTGGAAGCCAAACGCTGCCTCAACTGCAAGCGACCATCCTGTGTTGAAGGATGCCCGGTGGGTGTACGAATCCCGGAATTTATCCAGATGATCTCTGATGGGGAATATGTGGACGCTTCCCACCTGATCAAACAGGATAACGTCCTCGCCGCGGTCTGCAGCCGGGTTTGCCCGCAGTCCGACCAATGCGAAGGCGCTTGTATCCTGGAAAAACGCGGCGATTCGGTGGCGATTGGCGCACTTGCCCGGTTCGTGACCGATTACGAGCGCCAGCACGGCGACCTGGTCCCCGAACCTATCCCTCAACATGAGAAAACCGGCCACAAAGTCGCCATCATCGGTTCCGGCCCATCCGGCCTGTCATGTGCCGGTGATCTGATCCGAATGGGACATGATGTGACCGTTTTCGAAGCATTCCACGAATTTGGCGGCGTGTTGACTTACGGCATCCCTGAATTCCGTCTCCCCAAAGAGATTGTCCGTGAAGAGGTGGGCGCATTGGCTGCCTTGGGTGTGGATTTCCGACCCAACACCGTGATCGGCGTGACCTATACCATCGATGAGTTAATGGATGAAGAAGGCTATGACGCGGTCTTCATTGGCGTCGGTGCGGGCCTGCCCTATTTCATGCAGATCCCCGGTGAAAATCTGGTCGGCGTCTATTCCGCCAATGAGTTCCTCACCCGAGTCAACCTGATGAAGGCTTATCAATTCCCCAATTACGATACGCCTGTGATCAACTGTCAGGGTAAACACGTGGCCGTGATTGGCGGCGGCAATACCGCCCTCGACTCAGTTCGGGTCGCACTCCGGCTAGGCGCCAGCAAGGGCAGCATCATCTACCGCCGGACGGACAAAGAGATGCCTGCTCGGGTGGAAGAAATCGCTCACGCCAAGGAAGAAGGCGTCGATTTCCAATTCCTGAAAAGCCCGGTCGCTTTCCTTGGTGATGAGCGCGGTTGGCTGCAAGCCATGCGCGTGATCGAAATGGAACTGGGCGAACCCGATGCCTCGGGTCGACGCCGCCCAATCCCGATTGAAGGCTCCGAAAAAGATATCCCGGTGGACCTGGTGATCGTCGCGATCGGCAATGGTTCCAACCCCATCATCGAAAAAACAACCAAAGACCTGGATTTCAACCACAGAGGGAACATCGCTGTTGACGAAGGGACCATGGCAACTTCCAAGCCGGGTGTGTTCGCCGGCGGCGATATCGTCTCCGGTGGTGCAACGGTGATCCTGGCAATGGGCGCCGGTCGTAAGGCTGCCCGTGCAATCAACAATTATTTAGAATCTAAATCGTAGGAGGGGAAATGGCTTTTCCCGCGAAAATTGTCTGTATTGGTGCAGGGAGTTATTCCTTTGGCATGACCACCCTGGTCTCACTGCTCAGAAGCCCACATCTGAAAGGCAGCGAACTGGTATTGGTTGACCGCAACGCGGAACATCTTGAAATTATGCGGAAATTGATGGTTTGGCTCAACGACGTCTGGGACAGCCAGATGAGCATTTCCGCCTTCACCTCCCACGAACCTGCCCTGCCCGGCGCGGATTACGTGATCAACGCGACCGAGGTCGGCCCACGGGAAGGCCTTTGGGAATCGGATTGGCGCATCCCGCTGAAGTACGGCGTCCGCCAACCCTACGCGGAAAACGGTGGTCCGGGCGGGTTCGCCCATGCCGCCAGGAACATCATGCCGATCCTGGAAATCGCCTGGAGCATGGAAAAACTCTGCCCGCAGGCCTGGTTCATCAATTTCACCAATCCCATGCAGCGGATTTGTGCGGCCATCCACCGCCACAGCAAGATCAAGGTGGTCGGTCTTTGTCACCAGCTAGGCGCGGGCTACGCGATGGTCGGCAAAGCGCTTGCGGATGATCTCGACATCACCGTCCCACCACAGTTCACCAGCACTCATGCCAGCCCAAAATACAATGAAGCGCAGGCGGCCACTTCCCTGCAGGCCCTGAAAAAGGTGAAGATCACCGCAGCCGGCGTCAACCACTTCACCTGGATGCTGTCCGTTCGCAACCGCGAAACCGGCGAGGACCTCTACCCCTTGTTCAGGAAACGCTGGGCGGAACTCCCGGAAGAATTTGAACCGCTTACCAGGAGAGTTTTCAGCGCCTTCGGGCTCTTCCCTATCCCCGGCGACGAGCATCTCTGTGAGTATCTGCCCTGGGTAAGTGACCCCATCACCGAACCATGGGAGAAATATGAGCTTGAACTTTATGAGTGGACAACTCACAGCCAGGAGCGTGATGAAAAGTGGATCGCACTAAAGCAGGCCACACAGAAAAAGACAAACCCGGAGCAGTTCATCCCCGCGTACAGCGAGGGTGCACTGGAAGTGATTGAGAATATCCAGATGAACAGCGATCTGGTTTGGGAAGCGGTCAATGTACCAAACCTGGGGCAGATCACGAACCTGCCCAAAGGCGCGATCATCGAACTCCCCGGCCTGTTGAATGCGGATGGGGTAACGGGAATACACCTCGGCGCACTGCCGGAGGGAATTGCGGAATTGCTGCGTCGGGAGATCACGGTCAGCCACCTGACGGTCGATGCAGTGGTTGCCGGTGACCGGCAGCTTGCTCTGCAAGCCTTGCTGCTTGATCCCGTCATCCGTGACCTGGACGTCGCCCAACAGGTATTGGATGAATATCTGATCGCCTACCGTGAACACCTCCCCACTTTCTGGAAATAACCGGTCATTCTCTAATTGCTTGATTAATGGTAAAAATAAATAACGACTTAACAAGTCACTGGAGAAAAATATGGAAAAGAATTTAGCGCCAAAAGACGAAGATCGAAATAAACTTTCCGGCTTTGTCAAAGCTTTGAGCGAACCTCTGTCAAAATACGGCTGGCCGTCCTGGCTGGTTTATCTGATGGCCGTGATCGGGTTCATCTATCTACTCAATCCCACCCTCGGCATTATCGAGTTCATTCCGGACAATTTACCAATTATTGGGAACCTGGATGAGGGTGTGGCAGTGATGCTCGTCCTGGCTGGGATCGTCGAAGCGCTCGAAGGAAAAAAGTATCGAAAACCGATTGACGAAGGCGAAAAACCTAAAACGGTTCCAGAAGACGATTAAGAAATATTTCAATATAAACTAAAATACAAATAAAAACTGTCCGCTAGCGGACAGTTTTTATTTGTTAGAAAATCAAAATTATCCCATTTGACTTGGTAAAAATTCCATAGTATATTAGAAAAAGATGGTTAACGGAAGTTCAAAAAGAAGAAGGCTCGTTTTGTTCTTGTTTGGAACGTACGTTAGCAGGATTAAGTAGGAATATTGTTAAAAGGAGGTTCCAGGCATGGCAGAACGAGAACTTGGCGTTGTCAAGTGGTTCAACGGCGAAAAAGGCTATGGCTTTATCGCACGTGACAGCGGCGAAAAGGACGTTTTCGTGCACTTCTCTGCGATCAATGCTGAGGGGTTCCGAACCCTTCGTGAAGGTCAAAGAGTAGAGTTTGAAGTCGTCGAAGGTCAAAAAGGCCCCCAGGCTCAGAATGTCGAGATCATCGAGTGAGCTGTAATTATTCATCCAAATAGAAAAATGCGGTGCTGATCAGCACCGCATTTTTTACATCACCTAATCATCCAACTTATTCAGAAATATAAATTCATCCGCCCCTATATCTGGCTGGGGATATTCACACAGACAGCATTGCCTCCCAACTCTTTCGCCCGATAAAGCGCCCTGTCCGCGATTCGATAAAGGTCCTGCAAGCTCATGCTCATATCCGAGTTCATTCCCGAGATGCCAAAGCTGGCGGTGAATGAAAAGGCCTGGTCCTCAAAATCAACTAATTTGGACGCCAATGCGTTTCTTAAGCGTTCCGCCAGGGATTGTGCAGCTTCGAGTGTCGTTTCCGGAAGTAGCAAAACGAATTCCTCGCCGCCAATCCTGGCTAGAATGTCAGACTGACGTATCATTTTTGAGAAAGTTTCAGCAACCAACTGGAGTGCAGCATCACCCGCCGCATGCCCAAAGGTATCATTGATTTTCTTGAATTTGTCCAGGTCCAGCATGATCATCGATAAATTGCCACCATACCTGTCATGGCGTTTGATCTCTTTCTCAGCCAGTTTCATGAATTGCTGACGGTTATAAATCCCTGTCAAACCATCGTGGGATGCCAGACTTTCCAACTCTTCCAGGAGCTGCTTCTCTTTGGTGTATTCGTAGAAGTTTACGATTTTACCGATCGTTCGGTCTCGCTTATCTTTGATGTTGGTGCTGTTGGCCCGGTAATAGGCGAATCCTTTTCCTTCATCAAACCGCAGTTCGATCCGTCCTGTCTCCGCACCTCGTATAAGGTTCAACAACGAGGGATCGTTCGGAAATGTCGTATAGATCGAAGCGCCAACTGCCTTCCTCACAATATTTGGGAAGATGTCATGCAGCGCCGGATTGAAATCAACGATACGATCTTCCCGATCCAGGATCAGGACACCTGTGCCCATATTTTCAAAGATCACATCACGCGCCAAGGGGATGATCTCAAGCATGCGGAGTTTGGTGAATCCATAGACAAAGAACAAGCCGCTGACCCCTAATAATAGCGGGGTTAGGTCAATGTCTCCTGAAAGTCCCAGGTTGTGAAGGATCAGCCCCGCCCAGGCCGGAATGGACCCAAGGAGATAAATAAGCGCGTTTTTCTTGACGACGGGAACCGAGTTAATATATGCAATTACAAAAACCACCGTACTTGCAGCTATACATAGGCTGTAATAGCCAATTGCAATGTAATTCCAGATATTTCGGTCATAGGTGAAAATTGGGAAAGGTCCGCTGAAATCCATCCTTGGATTGTGGTGGGCAAGGTTCAACCAACCGAGCGTTTGCGCTGTCAGAAAGAGATACAGTGGAATGACTGCCAGGGCTATGATTATGACCGGCTTGATCCGTTTTTCATAACCTGAAACGCTGAGCGCAAACAACAGCCAGGTCGGCGCGATCAGCTGAATTCCCCAATGCTCGAAACGTATCCAGAACTCAGCCTGACTCAGGTTATTGGACAGGAGTTCCATGCCGTAGCCAAAACTATAAATTGCCACCGCCCACATACATATCGCAAGAAAAATAGCAGATTTTCCGGTCGATCTGCGCAGCCACGCTGCCAATCCCAATAGAAACAGGACCAGGGCAGCAAGAATCAGCGTTGTTACAATGACAATTCTTCCATTCATGATGTTTTCCGTATTGTTTGATCCAGGGGTTGATTCATGCTTACCTACCAATAATTTACTTTATAGAACGGTATCGGGCCCCTTTTTCGCAACCTTTTCCAATACCAAAATAAATTATAGCGAAGCGCAGTATAAATTAGGAATAATAATCAAACATTCAAATTCCCCTCACTTTTTTTAGATGATTAAAAAACAACACTGCCTTTGTCTTGCAGTGTCGTTTTCATTAAAATGGCTGATATTTCAGGATCAATCTTCTTCAGCAGCAGGCTGTTCTTTGGAAAGCAATGCTTTCAACTTCTCCTGTCGGTTCTCAAGTTTTTGAGCATGGCGCATCATATCCTTCCAGGGATCTTCCTTTTGCGCCAGACGGTTGGGCAGGTTCACAATCGTCCAATCCCTGGGGTTGACCCCTGCTTCTACTTCATCCCAGTCAACCGGGGTGGCTACCGATGCTTGCGGCCGGGCACGCACCGAATAGGGTGCACACGGCCGTCGCCCCATAGGAATTTCGCAGCGTGTCCAGAAATATCCTGCCCTTGCGAGCTTTGATATGGTCTTCGAGCGTATAGGCGGATTCGTTCCGCCGGATCAACACCCTGGCGACGTCCTGGGCAAAATCGCGCACGGTATCAAAGTCCTCGCTGCGATCCAGAGGGATGACCACGTGGAAGCCCTGTGAACCGGTGGTCTGGACCCATGCTTTCAAGTCCAGTTCTTCCATCACGCCCCGGATATCCAACGCAGCCTTACGCACCTTGTCATAATCCCGGGTGTCTTCCGGCGGGTCAAGATCGTAGATCATCCGGTCCGGCATCTCAAGGTCACTGACACGCGAGAGGTAAAGATGCATGGTGAGGACGGCCTGATTCGCCAGATAAACCAGATCGGCAGGTTCATCCACGATCGGCGCATCAAAACTGCCGCCCTCCCGCTTGGGGAATTTCACCCGCTTGATATAATCCGGGAAATAGTCGGGAACGTCCTTGTTGAAAAAACCTTCGCCCTTCATCCCATCCGGAAAACGCTGCATGCTGATTGGGTGATCCTTCAGATGAGGAACCATCACATCGGCAACTTTTTTATAGTAGTTGACCACATCCCCTTTGGTCAAACCTTCATCCGGGAAGAAGACCTTATCCAAGTGGGAAAGCTTGATTTCGTGCCCATCAATTTGCATCATTTCGGGATCTCATCGATCTGAGCGATTTCGCTCTCATCTTCCTTATGCACGTCGTGTGGGGATTTGTCTCGCCGCATGCCTCTGAACCGGGGATGGCGCAGCCTGTCGGCTTCCGTCCACTGCGAAAATGCGACCTCACAAACCAGCTCCGGCTTGAGGAAATGGACTTCATGAGTCGGCGGATCACCCGCATCATAATGGGATTCTTCCGATTCGAGCGGCACCATTTCATCATGCAAGCGCTTCAGGGTCTCATCATCGAACCCCGTCCCGACCTCACCGGCATAGAACAGTTTCCCATCCCGGTAAAAACCGAGCAGCAGCGCGCCAAACCCGATCCGGGAACCATGTGGGTCGGTGAAACCGCCGATCACGAATTCCTGCTGTTCAATGCACTTAAATTTGAGCCAGTCCGCCGATCGTTTGTGGACGTAGGTCGAACCCAGGTGTTTGGCGATCAGGCCTTCCCAACCTTTCTTGCAGGCTTCTCGGTAATATTTGAGACCATCGTCGATCCGGTATTCTTCCCAGCGAATGGGACCTTCGAATTTAACCGCGTTACGCAGGATCTTCTTGCGGCTGCGCAGTTCGCAGTGGGTGATATCGTGTCCATCAGCATACATGCAGTCAAAGATGTAGTAATAGACTTTAACATCACTCTTCAGGGATTCTTCGCGATCCTGGACGTGCATGCGCGGCTGAAGCTTCTGGAAGTCGGTGACATCTTTATCGTTGAACGCCACCACTTCGCCATCCAAAATGCAGCCCGGTGTGGCTTGTTTTTCCAATGCGTCCGCGATCTCCGGATAGCTGCTGTTGATCACCTTTTTATTACGGGACATCAGCCGCACGCTGCCATCCTCTAGCACATAAGCGATCATCCGCTCGCCATCCAGTTTCCGTTCGAACACCCAATCATCTCCCGTGAAATAATCGTGGGTCAGCTTCGCCAGCATCGGATCCATCCAATCCGGCATGCTGGTTTTCTTAGCCTTTTTTTGTTCGTCATCTGAAAGTAGATCAATCAAATTTCCCATGACTGTTTTCTCCATTCTTATTCTCTCGAATCTCATCCATCGTCCGGCCAGTCTTCACCGATTTGTTCTCCGTCGAGGTCGGGTTACGCCGCGCATCAGCCTCGTCATCCTTCTCTTTGATCAACAACCAGCGAGCGTCTTTGCCTTTGCCGGTGCGGATCAGGGCATAGCCGCCCTGCACCTTTTCGCCTTCCAGCCAGACGGTCACATGCCCGTCGTTGATCTGCTGGGCAACGGATTTGGCTTCTTTCCCATCCTCTTCCTTCTTGAGGTTGCGATAAGGCCCCCGGTCCCAGACCATCACCGTCCCGCCGCCGTATTCCCCTTCGGGGATCACGCCTTCAAAATCGGCATAAGCCAGGGGATGATCCTCGGTGGGCACGGCTAGCCGTTTCACACTTGGATTTGTGGAAGGTCCCTTGGGTACCGCCCAGGACTTGAGCACGCCATCCACCTCGAGCCTGAAGTCATAATGCAAGGTCGAGGCGTCATGTTTCTGGATCACGAAGATCGGCCGGCTTTTGGCCCAGTCAAAAGTGACGTCGCTGCTGTCCGGTTCCGGAGTTTTCCTGAAATCGCGCTTTTCATTGTATTTCTCGAGTTTATTTTCCGTCATAGACACTCCCCTGAATATTTGTTTACTCATTAATTCTACCTAATTGAATATTAACAAAGCGTATAAATCGTAAAGGAAATTAAATTACACCTACTTTAATGTGAGATAATGTTGAAATATGACAGGGTAAATGAGCTGAAACGGTGTTCTTAATGTAAAATAATATCAACACAACGTATTGTCATCGCTGTGCATCCATCCCCCAACGCGATCAACCGCATAGACCAAAAGGAGCTGCGCCATGCTTACCAAGGTACAGGATATTTTACGTATCAAAGGGGATAATGTCTGGTCCATCCCACCCGAAACCTCAGTGCTCTCCGCCCTGCAAACCCTGGCGGAAAAGCGGGTCGGTGCGCTGCTGGTGATGGATGGCGACCAGATCGCCGGGATCGTCTCCGAAAGGGACTTCGTCCGCCGGATCGCTGCTGAGAAAACCTGCGAAATCGACCATCCGGTCCGTGACGTGATGACCAAAGCAGTCTTCACGATTTCACCCGAGGATGATATTGAAGATTGTATGGAATTGATGACCGAGAAGCACATCCGTCACCTGCCGGTGGTGAAAGAAGGCGCATTGGTCGGGTTGGTCTCGATTGGTGACGTGGTCAAGGCGATGATCACCAGCAAGGAATTCACCATCGAGCAGTTGAATAAATATATTCAGGGCGGCGGGTACAACGTTTAGCGAAGTTAATGACTTAAAGTAAACGGCACAAACGCGCTAAATTTAGCGCGTTTGTGATTCAATACAGATTAGTTACTCCTCTATCCACTTGAGATGTTCGTTCAATTGGGCTTTCACCCGATCGATCACCGCAGGCAGCAGCCGCCGACCGTCGCTCTCCGCCTCCAGGTCTGCCAGCTCGAAAGGTTTACCGAAGCTGATCTGCGCCCGAGCTTTGACCGATTTTGGGACGATCAATTGCTGAGTGATCTGAATGAACTCAGCCAAGCGCCGCCGGTTCATCGCCCCTTTCCGCAGCCGCACCAGGGGATTGTTGCGGAAGCGCGGCAGCAGCACGCCGCTGGAGATGGTCGGCACGATCCTCAGCCCGGGCACCTTGCGCAGCATGATCTCCACACTGGGCGACCACTGGGCGAAGACCTCGTCACCCACCGGGTCGGTCGCAGGGTCCGGCTCGATCTTGCCGGAACCGAACTGCAGCAGCAGTCCGCCGCCGTTTAGGTGATCGATCCCCTCGCGCAATGTCCGCATATTCGCAGCGGGGTCTTTGCTCACAAAGAACACGTTTGGCCGCAGATTAGGCAGCGAATCATAAAGACGGGTCCCCGTGACGATTGCTTTCAGGTCCGGTCGCGGCACCAGGCTGCCGATCGCCATCGAATCATACGCGCCGGGATGGTTCGCCAGGATCATCACCGGCCCCGCCACCGGGATGTTCTCCACGTTACGGGCATCGATCTGCACCTGCAGCAGTTCCATCATCACCCGGCACCCGGCCGGCGACCCACCCTCCGCCATCGCAGCATCGACGGATGTCATAAAACGGGAGAACCGGCGTGTCGGCAGGGCAAAAGCCCAACCCAGGCTGCGGCGCAGGAATCCACGGCGCTTGAAGCCGAGCGCGAAGAAAATTTCATCCGTGATGGCGGATTGTACGGTGGCGATGGAAGCGAATTCAGGCATGGGTGTAATTATTACTCCGACGTTGGGCGAGTTTATGGAGTTGATTATAGCGGCTATATGATTTCCTGAAAATACAACCCAAAATTGTCGAAAAAGTGATGGTTGTGTATCACCATTTGACTTTTGAATGTTAAGAATATTTATCAATATGTAAAATATACTTGACATTTAGATAAATATAGTTTACACTATGTCATGTAAAACAAACATATAAAAAAGGAGTAAGAAAATGTCATATCCACAAAGAAGGACCCTCGTCAACATCATCACCATGGCACTGGTCTACACCGTCTACTGCATCGTCGCCTTTTCCCGGCACGCATTCAGCGACCCCCTGCGGCCCTGGGCGGTCACCATGCTGACTTTCATCGGCATCGCCGCCTTAGCTGCCATCATCATCCAGGTCGTTTTCCACATCGCCTTTTCCATCCGGGTTTCCGTGCGCGAGGCCGTCAAACGGATGGATCAGCAGGATGAAGATCTCGGCGAGGAAATCGGTCAGGCGATCAAAGGCGAAATGGTCGAAGACGAACGCGACAAACTGCTCGAATGGAAATCAACCTCCGCCAACGCCATCACCCTCGGGGCAGGCCTTCTTCTCGGACTTATTTCCATCGTACTGAACTTCCCCGCAGCCGTGATGCTGAACCTGGTCTACGGCGCTTTCTTCATCGGATCGATCGCTGAAGGCATCACGAACCTGGTCCTCTACCGGAAAGACGCCAGCCATGGCTAAAGAAATCATCATCCATAACAACATCCGGGAACTGCGTTTCTTCGCCGGCGAGATGACCCAACAAGCGCTTGCGCTCAAGGTGGGTGTCTCCCGCCAGACCATCATCGCCATCGAAGGGGATAAATACTCCCCTTCCCTCAAGCTGGCCTTCGGGATTGCGGAAGCCTTCGGGGTCGAGATCGGCAGGGTCTTCAGTTACGAAGCGGTGGAGGAAAAAGCCAAGAAAAAGCCTAAAAAGAATAAGGCTAAAAATAACGAAAGCTGAACCACAAACAAAAAAATAATCTTAAAAAACAAAAACCCGGGATATCATTATCCCGGGTTTTTGGTAAATTAAAAAACCCGTGTGATATCATTGGCGATGACAAATGCCACTTTCCTCGTCAAGGAGATACGGATGCACAGCGACACCTGGTTCAAACACTTCCCCGGCGCGATCACCATCACGGACGAGAACGCAATTATCATCGCCATGAACGACGCCGCAGCCGAAGCTTTTAAGGATGACGGCGGCTATGATCTGGTCGGCCAAAGCGTGATCGACTGCCATCCCGCGGACGTACAGGAGAAAGTACGCCAGCTTTATACAAGCGGGGAACCGAACGTATATACAGTCACCAAGCACGGGAAGAAGAAACTGGTCTACCAGACGCCCTACTACGAGGATGGAAAGCTCGCCGGCGTGGTGGAATTGAGTCTGCCGCTGCCGGAAGAGATTCCGCATTTTGAACGGGATTGAATAATTACAAAATTTATTTTTCGATAGGTCATTCTAAATCATTGAATGATTGAAATTTTTCTGGAATAAGGCATTCTTGTTTTGCAATATTCACAAGCCGAAATGGCTATCGATGAGGTAGATAATTTGCAAACCAATCAGTACTTAACTACTTATAACGAAGACAACAAACAAAACAATACATTAATTCACAGAAACAAAGGGACAGTGAAATGAAAATAATCCTATTCATTTTGATCATCCTGATTGTATCTACTCTAGTCCTTTGGTTTGGGCTGCAAATGAAGCCTCAGCCCTTTCCCAGTATTCAATCCGCAATGTTTGACTCGGAAACCCTCCCATTACCAGAAAATTTGCCTAAACCTGTTGAACTTTTTTACAATCGCATCTATGGCAAGCTTGTTCCATTGATTAAAACCGCCATCATCAGCGGAAGAGGGACCATGCGGGTTAACGGAATAACCTTCCCGGTACGCTTTCGGTTCATTCACCAAACGGGACAATCTTATCGCCATTACATAGAAGCAACAATCTTCGGTCTTCCGTTGATGAAAATTAATGAAACATACCTGGAAGGGAACGGCCGTATGGAATTACCGTTTGGCGTGAGCGAAGGATACAAAATTGATCAAGGCGCAAACCTTGCATTATGGGCCGAAGCCGTCTGGATGCCATCTTTGTGGATCACCAACCCTGATGCTCGCTGGGCACCCATAGATGACCATACCGCCTATCTATTCGTTCCATTCGATGCGGAAGAAGAGCGTTTTATCATCAGGTTTGACCCAGAGACCGGAATGCTGCGCACAATGGAATCCATGCGCTTCAAAGGTGAGGAAAGCAATGAGAAAATACTCTGGCTCAATGAGGTGCTGGAATGGGATACACTCGACGGACGCCTGGCACCCATTGTGACGGCGATTACGTGGCAGGATGAGGAATCGCCCTGGGCTATTCTCTCTGTCGAAGAGTTAATTTACAATGAAGATGTGCAAACTTACATACATGCCGAATAAATTTATAACAAGAAATTGCTTATAGAATAAGGGATAATGTTTACGATGGAGCATAATCACGTGAAAAACAAAGATCGATTAAAACTTTCTTTATTTTTTATCATTACATTTGTCTTCTCTTGGCTGTTCTGGTTTAGCGGAGCAAAAGACAACTCCGCATTTCTCGTTATCGGCACCTTCGGACCAACCGTGACCGCACTTTCCCTGACGGTGATCTTTCAGGGACTCCCTGGGATTCGTTCGATCGTGTCCAGATTATTAAGATGGAAAGTTAAATTTTACTGGTATCTCATTATCTTCGGTAGCACTTCCATCATTCCCCTGCTGGCGATTTGGATATTCAGTCTTCAAGGAGGGACCATTATCCAGACCAATGATCCCCGCCAATGGTATCTGATCATTCCCGCTTTCTTCCAAATCCTATTCTTGAGCGTGCTTGGTGAAGAAATCGGTTGGCGAGGATATGCACTGCCGCTGATGCAGAAGAATCTCACGCCATTTTTATCAAGTATTATCTTGGGAATTATTTGGGGAATCTGGCATCTCCCCTTATTCTGGATGGCTGGGAATTTCCATAGCCAAATTCCATTCAGTTTGTTTATTCTGCAATCAGTCGCTCTGACAATCGTCATGACCTGGCTGTATAATCGGACGTCGAATAGCCTTTTCACGGTTCACATTTTTCACGCTGCCAGCAACACATTTCTGGGCGTGCTGCCCATCATGCCCGAAAATACTGGCGGAAGCCTCATCCCTCTGTGGATTGCCGTTGGACTGCTCTGGGTATTTACTTTCGCAATTATGATTATTGATCGCAAAGAATTTTTCCACAAAAAAGAATTGGTTGGTTAATCAAAAAACCATCTTCCTTCATTTACGGCTAACCATGCGGAGCCATGAGGAAAATTGTGTGAAAACGCTGATCTTTACTGAACCTCTCCCAAGCTCGCTTCCACATCGGGTTTCATCCCAATGCTTCAATGCCACTTGATTAAAAATGCTTTTGGAAAAATGGGGAGCCTGTGTCAGCCAAAGCGTGATCGACTGCCACCCCACGAAGGTGCAGGAGGTGGTCCGCCAGCTGTATGAGAGCGGGGAACCGAACGAATATATGGTCACCAAACATGGGAGGAAGAAAACTGGTCTACCAGATACCCTACTTCGAGGATGGGAAGCTCGCCGGCGTGGTGGAATTGAGCCTGCCGCTGCCAGATGAGGTGCCGGAGTTGGAGAGGTAATTAAATTCTTGCGATATTATAAATCGAAAGCAGAAAAATCTCGACAGTGAAGGAATTTCTAAAAACGATAATTCAAGTAAATTGATTGTTATGTTATTTTCGTAAAGATACTTCTACAATTTAATATTCTTTTAATTCAATATCAAGGCTGATATTCGACATCTAATATCTTTTTTATTTTGAATTTTTCCTACTATGTTACAATATGAACATTCGTTTTTACAAATGGGAGGATTTCAAAATGACAGATTGGGATAAATGGCGAAAAGAAGCAGATAGTTTTGAAATTGAAAATGAGTTATCTAGATTTGATGAATCAAGTGTAAGAACTTACCGAGAATCTATTAAAGATATAAGAAAAACAATTCGTCTATCCCAACTTATGTCACCAAGCGTAAATAGCCTAAATAAGCGTATGTTCACTCCTAAAGAAAGTGCTCGTCAAAGAGGAATGTTCGATGGGATGAATGCAGCTTTTACAGAATCAATAAAGATGTTTAAAGATGCTGACAGATTTGCATGGGATCAATATGAAACTCTGCAAACTTTAGCAAAAAAGATCCAATTACGCCGGAAAGAAATGAAATTAGCGAGAGAACGATATGATGAAACCGATAATAAGAAAATATATAACGAAATGTATGTTACCTGTGAAATATGTTTTCTTATTGGGGTCTGGAGAAAATACTTAAATCAGGATGATAATTCATTTACTAATTAATCAACAGGTGAACCAGACTTATCGTAAAGCGCCAAGGCATCAGGGTGATGAGGGACAGCAATCAAGTTAATTGAATGAATAAGGCTAAATTTCAGGATGGATCCACAAATCGTAAGTGCAATAATTACCTCTGTAACTACATTTTTTATCTCAGTGATTGGTTATTTCGTTATTCGGTTATTATTAAATAAACAACAAGGTAGGATTTCAAAAGAGATTGAAAGAATAAAGCCAGCTTTTAACCCAAAATTTGAAAACGATAAAGAATTCTTTATCTTTGTTGACAAAATTAAAGAAGAATTTTTAGATTTCTATTATTATCATCCTAGAGAACTGTTAAAAGCTATTCACATTTATCGAGCATTCTTTCAGAGATATAGATCCCGATTTGGTAAAGGTCGAATTTAACGACGACTTTGAGTATGGTATTTATAAGGATCTTTCTAATGCTGGCAATTCAGAATTTTTTTCAATATATTCTGGGGTTACGAGTTTACATGATGCAAACATTTTTCTTGAAAGTACGATAAAAAAGAACAATGATTTCCTCTCTACTCATAAATTGATAGATAAGGAACTCAAGGTAATGGGAACTATTTTTGTTCAATCATTAGTTAATTATTATTTTTCCCCAGAATTTCAGAACTTCCTTCAGCGTCTTAAAGATCATTAAGAATGATAAGAAAGCTAGCTATAAGATTTTTGATGAATTCTGGAAAGAGCAAATTGAAATAATATCAAATTCATATATGAGGGTTGAAGAACGATTTTCTCATCTTTATAATGAATAAATAATTTTACTGCCATATTTCTCAACTGAGGATGCATGTCGTTACGCACCCTCCAAGTCATTTTTGGAGACAGCCAATTAGCGCTTGATCATATTCAAGTTCGTATGACCAAGCATTTACTAATTATAGGTGAATTATAAAACTCCTCTCTTCAGAGGAGTTTCTTGTTGGTCCGGTCGGATTTGCCTGTCCCGAAGCGCAGCGGTGGGAAACCGTCGACCTCACGGACTTGGAAAATAATCCAAAGTAATACACAACAACATAATTAAGAAACGGGTATAATCCTGTTTAGTTCATTGATCTCATATCGATTGATGAATTAGCAGGCGATCAGAGTTGCAACTCTGGTCGTTTGCGCTTAACCACCAACTCTAATGAAACCTCATATATAACCCCTAATAGTAAAATCCAACGCCCCATTTGAACCATCAACCTCACAGATCGTGATATTTATCCCTAGAAATCTTCACTCATTGTAAAGACCTTCTTACCTTGGAAGTTTTTTCTTCAAAGCCAGTTACTCAAAAACACTCATAATTATTCGGGTATCGGTTGTCTGGACGAACGGATTTGCCTGTCCCAAAGCGCAGCAGTAGGAAACCTTCGATAATTTTGAGAATTTCTTTAGAACGCTTTAACCACAAAACACCTCAAAAAAGAGGTGTTTTTAGTCGGGGCGGACGGATTTGAACCGTCGACCTCACGGACCCGAACCGTGCGCTCTATCCGGGCTGAGCCACGCCCCGCGAAGACCCATTATACCATTCAACCTTGTTTTTACAAGATGAAAAACCGGCCCCGCGTGTATAATTGGGCCTGATATGACCATCTATACCATCCTCCTGCTGATCCTCAGCCTAGTCTTCCTGGCCGGCTTCCTGACCTTCGCGATCCTCTCGATGCTGGAGGGCCAGCGCCGGGCGGCGCGACTTGCTGCGTTCTTCTCAGCAGCTTCCGGGCTGATCCTGGCTGCCCTGCTGCTCTCCCCTGCATTGGTGCAGCAGATCGCGGCCATCAGCCTGGTGGCCGGACTGCTGGTCTTTTTCATCTGGTTGGCCTGGCCGGTGCGACAATCCATCACCCCCTCCCGGCTCCCCGACGCAGCGGGTGGACGAACGCACGATCATGTTCGCCCGCGCCCGGCTGCAGCCCGGTACCGCCCGTTTCGACGCTTATTACGCCGACCATCCGGCGCACCTTGCCCCGGACAATGCCTTCCGCCAGAACCCGGGCTTGTTAGAACCCGGTGCGACCTTCTATGATGACCTGCTGGGCGCGTCACCGGACGGCAGTTTCTTCCTGACCGATGCCCTGCGCAACGCGGTGGACGGGCCGGTTGCGGAGAACATCGTCGAACGCCCACCGGAGGAATTGACGCGCTTCGTCAAACGTCTGGCTGCTTATCACGGTGCGGTATCCGTTGGGATTTGCGAGCTGCAGCCCTATCACCTTTATTCCCACATCGGGCGCGGCACGGGCACCTACGGCGCACCCATCACCCTCGATCATCGCTATGCGGTCGCCTTCACGGTGGAGATGGACCACGCCATGATCGAGGCCGCCCCGCGCATGCCGGCGGTGATGGAGTCGGCCCGGCAGTATGTGGAAGCCGGGAAGATCGCCGTGATCCTCGCGGCAGCGATCCGCAAGCTGGGCTATCCCGCCCGGGCGCACATCGACGGCAACTACCGCGTGATCGCCCCGTTGGTCGCCAAAGACGCCGGTTTGGGAGAGATTGGGCGGATGGGCTTGCTGATGACCCCGCGCCTTGGCCCCCGGGTGCGCCTGGCCGTGGTAACCACCGACCTGCCGCTGCTCCCCGACAAGCCGACCTTCGACCCCACCGTGCTGGATTTCTGCAGCCGGTGCCGGAAGTGCGCGGCGGTCTGCCCCTCGCAGGCAATCCCATTCGGCGAGCGTGAGAGCCTCCCCGACGGCAGTTACCGTTGGAAGATCAATTCCGAGAAATGTTACACCTATTGGACCCAGGTCGGTACGGATTGCGGCCGATGTATGGCCGTCTGCCCCTATTCCCACCCCGACAACGCTTTCCATAACCTGATCCGCTATGGGGTTGCTCACTCCGCCAACTTCCGCAAAGTCGGCGCGGCGATGGATGACCTGTTCTACGGTAAAAAACCCAAACCGCACGATTCCCCCAAGTGGCTGCAGGATTTCTAAACTAAATCACATCAATCCGGTTTGACCAGCACTTTCAGCACGCCGGTTCGGCAGCCTTTTCCAGCGCATCCACGCCCTCCGAAAGCGGATATTCCGCCGAGATCATCGGCCGCAGGTCCACCAGTCCCGATTCAAGCAGCCGTAAGGCTGGCGCGAATGGGCCGCAGCGGGACCCGACCAGGGTGATCTCGTCCACCACCAGCGACGAGAGGTTCACGTTCACATCCCCGGCGAAGGTACTTTTCAAAACCAAAGTCCCTGCCGGCCGAACGGCTTTCCGGGAGAATTCAAACCCGTCTGGCGAGCCGGTGACCTCCACAACCAGATCAGCCGAATTTTCAGACACCTCTTCAACAAAGACCGACCCAATCCCGTAGCGCGCCAGCAGGTCCGCCGGCGCCTGGCGCCGTACGACCACCTGCAGGTCACAGCCCGTCAGCCGCAGGGTTTGGGCGATCAGCATGCCCAGCCTCCCCGCACCGACCACCAACACCCGCATATCGGGTTTGATCTGCACCTGCTCCTGGATTTCCAGAGCCGCGGCCAGCGGTTCGGTGAAGACTGCCATGTCATCCTCCACACTCTCCGGTACCGCATGAAGGTTTTCAACGGGCAGGGTGAAGAATTCTGCCAGCACACCATCATGCCCGAGGATACCTAACACGGTCCGGTTGGCGCAATGGTGGGGCCGCCCGGCCAGACAGGCATCGCAGTCCCCGCAGGTCAGGTTGATCTCTCCCACCACCCGCCGCCCCACCCAGGCCTCATGTCCGGGCGCAGCGATCACGTCGCCAACGAATTCGTGGCCGGGTACGCCGGTGAAGGGGTAATACCCGCGCAGCATCTCCAGGTCGGTGGCACAGATACCCGCTTTTCGGAGCCGGATCAGCGCCATGCCGGGTTTTACCTCCGGTTCGGGTAAATCGGTGCGATAGGTCACTTTTTGGTTTTCAAGCCAGAGTCCCTTCATGGTCTCACTTCTCCTGTTCTAATTTTTCAATCCAGTCATCCAGTTGTTCCGCTGTCATGTATCCCTCGGCCGCGCCTCTCTCGCCGATCTTATAGGAGGCGAAAACGGTCGCGGCTTTGATGGCGTTATAAGGATCGTGGGTACGCATATAACGGTCAAGGAAGGCCGAGAAGAGCGCATCGCCCGCGCCGATGGTGTTGACCACCGGTCGGGTCTGCACAGCGGGGAACCAGCCAATGAAGCAGTCGCTGCGGACGGCCATCACCGCGCCTTCCGCTCCCAGCCCGATCACCACGATTTCCGCAGCGTATCGATCCATCAGCATAGGAACCACAACCTCAGGCGGCTCCGGCAGCGATTCATCGCTCAGGAAGAGGATATCGGCAGCTTGCATGTAATCCCGGTTGTAAGCATCATCCAGGTCTGAGAGGGCATGCACGTCCGTGGCGACCGGCTTACCGGCTTGTTTTGCCAATTCAAGCAGCGGACGGGCGAAATTGATATTGCAGATCACAGCCAGATCGCTGTTCTCGATGGCGTTCTTCGCAAGATCCAACGGAAAGCTCTGTTCCTGAATGTCCTTCAGATCCACATGGATTTCGCGCTTACCGGCGGGATCGTAAAGGATCACCGATTGGGCGGTTTGCGCCAATGTTGAAAGGACGATGTCATTTGCGATGCCATCTTTTTCCAGAGCCTGACGCGCCAATTCGCCATTGCCGTCCTGGCCGATCAGTGAGGCAAATTGGACCTGGTTGCCCAGTGTCGTCAAAGCTTTTGAGATGTTGAAGCCCACGCCGGAAACGGTCGTTTCTATACCGAAAAAGGGATAATGACAGGGGAAATAAGGCAGGGGAAAGCCGTCGATGGCGAGGGTGGTCTCCAGGTTGATCAAACCGGCGACGAAGACTCGGCTCATCGTTGATCGCTTCCTAACGCGCCCCGCGGCGGCCAAACTGCCGTTCAAGCAAATCCGCAGAGAGGTGGATCATGGTCGGCCGGCCATGTGGGCAGGTGCGGGGTGATTGGCAGGCTTCCAGGTTTCGCAGCAGCGCGGATTGCTCCTCCGGCGAAAGGGTCTGCCCTCCTTTAACGGCCATCCGCTTACAGATCCGGGCGGCAACTTTTGCCTCAATCTCAGCGGCCAGGGGCGTTTCATCTTCCTCGAAATCTTCCACCAGCACGTTGATCGCCGCTTCAGGGTCCCCACCCACAATCAGAGCCGGGATCGCCCGGACGGAGAAAGTATTGGGTCCGAAAGGTTCCACCTCGAAACCGAGTTGGTCAAGCGTATCAAGCTGCTCTGCCAGCAGTCGGGCTTTTTCCGGCGGCAGGACGACGTTCACCGGTTCGAGCAGGGCTTGGGCCGGGACCCGTTTTTCGGATTGCTGCGCCATCAGCTTTTCGAACAGCACTCGCTCATGGGCGGCGTGCTGGTCGATCAGATAAAGGCCGTCCGGCCCTTCGGCGATCAGGTAAGTTGAGGCCACCTGCCCGACCAACCGCAGCAGGGGCAGCCCGTCACCGTCGTTTGTACCGGTATGAATGTGGACTCGCGCCGGCGGTTGATCCGGTTCGGCAGGGTCTCGTTCGGGGATTTCCGCGGCCATTTGCCAGGTGGATTCCCCGGCTTGCTGCCCTTCGTCGGCTGGTAAACCCCAGAAGGGCTTGGGCTGGATGCTGGGCACCGGAGAATAAGCCAACAGCGCTCGCCGAACCGCACGCTGTACTCGGGTGAAGACCAGGTCACTTTCTCTAAATCGGACTTCGGCTTTGGCCGGGTGGACGTTGACATCCACCGCTTCCGGCGGCATCTCGAGGAACAGCGTCACGATTGGGTAGCGCCCTACCATCAGCAGGGTGTGATAAGCCCGCAGGACAGCGGCCGTCACCGCAGTGTCATGCACCCAGCGGCCGTTCACAAAGATCGTGATCTCACGCCGGTTCGAACGGGTCAGCGAGACCGGGCTGATGAAACCATGGATGAAGTAATCCTGCTCCTTGAATTCAACCGCCAGCATTTTCCGGGCGATGTCCACGCCGTAGAGTGCCGAAAGTACCTCACGCCGATCACCATTCCCGCTGGTCAGCAGAGAGGTTTTATCATCTACCACCAACTGCCAGCGCACATTGGGATAAGCCAGGGCGTAACGCGTCACCAGTGACTCAATGTGGCGACGTTCCGTATTGTCCGTTTTGAGAAATTTCAGTCGAGCCGGGACATTATAGAACAGGTCCTGGACCGTGATGCGGGTGCCGGTGGGCATGCCCTTCGCCTCTCCCTCGCCCAGCTTGCCCCCTTCCACGATCAGCCGCTGTCCGGTCGTACTCTCCGGAATGCGGGATTCAACCGTCATCCGGGAAACGGACCCAATGGAAGCCAGCGCCTCCCCGCGGAAACCAAGCGTTTTTATCCGGAATAGGTCTTCGGCACGTAGAAGCTTACTGGTGGCGTGACGTGAGACGGCTAAACCGAGTTCGTCCGCAGGGATCCCAGAGCCATTATCCCCGACAGAGATCAGGCGTCTACCCGCGCCGTGCGCCTCAATCGTGATCGCGTCGCTGCCTGCGTCCAGCGCATTCTCGACCAATTCCTTGACCACCGATGCAGGGCGTTCGATCACCTCGCCGGCGGCAATTTGGGAAGCGATATGGTCTGGCAGGATGCGAATGGACATGCCTGAATTATAACCCAGGGTATTCTCTCGTTTTATCATCGAAAGTTAAATAAAATAAGGGAGAGGGTTCTAATCCTCTCCCTCAACATTCACTTATCCGGCCATCCAATCAAATCAAGATGGATGGTTTAATATTTTCAGGTTTACTTCCCCTTCTTCAGGATCGTAACGGTATCGAACCCGGAGAAATGCACATTGCCCAAATCGGGCAGGATATACCCTTCGAGCATCAAGTCCACCATATCGCCGTCCGATACCTCCCCAAGGGCAGCAACTAAAGCCCTGGAGTCAAAAGTGCAGGACGAGATCCAGATAGCCATCGCCGCCGTAGGCCGAGCAATCACCGATTGTAGAAACATCCTCAAAAGCCCATTGTTCAGCAGGAACGCCTAAAAGGGTCACCGTGGTGGGGTCAACCATGGTCACGTCGAAGAGGTCCGAACCCAGGATAGCAACCGGTAAAACGCCCTTACCTTTGACATTGAAGGGATTATCGCAGCTGCCGGGTTTGACATCGACCATCACATCGTATTCGAAAGTCACCGAGATGATCACCGGGTCGTGATCGCTGGAGCGGTAAGCATCCGGCGCATAGATCGCGTCCTGAGCGGCTTTTTTGTAAGAAGTATCGTAATCGATCAGGTCAGGTTCGTCGGCATTGATATGCCAGGTGTTGACGTCATTGATGAATTGGGCGAAGTAAGCGTTTGCCAGGGCGTAATCTAGATAGCCGGTCTGCCCGTCGAACACATAGCTGTAAGCATATTCACCCTGGAACTCGTAGAGCATATCGAAATAATCGTCGCTCGTCCCGGCAACTCCATCAGGTCCTAATTTAATCATATCGATTGGGTCTTCCTTATCGTAGGAATTGAGGTCACCAATGATGACCGTGCTCTTCACGCCGGTACCGGTCGGGTCGTTCGCCAGCCAATTCACTTCTACCATGGCCGCGTTGGCACGGGTGATGTTGCAGTTCCCCGCGCCGTCACCCAGATCTGGGTCACCCACATCATTGCAATCAGAGCCTTTTGACTTGAGGTGGTTCACCGCCACCGTGAAGCCCTGGCCGCTGAAGTTATCCATGAAGGTCACAGCCAAAACGGGCCGGTTGTAATCATCCAGGAACAACGGATCGTAGCTGGAGTCCAGGACGGCGAAGGAACCCAGTTGAGCAACCTTGGCAGGTTTATAGATCAGCGCCGTCTTGATGGCATCGGTGCCGATGGCCCCGGTTGCAACGTAATCGTAAACGTCTGCGCCAAGATATTCGTTCAAACCGGCTACCAGGTCGGCCACGGCATAATCCGGCGACCAATTCGGGATGGTCGTTCTCGATCTCCATCAAGCCGACCACATCGCCATCAATTCCTGCAAGAGCGGCGATGATCTTTGCCCGCTGCCGAGTCAAGTTCTTCAGCGGTATTATCGGCGCCGCGGCACTCCATATCACCGGAGGGGCCACAAATCCAATTACCATCATCGATCGTGGTGAAGTAGTTATACACATTCAGGCTGGCGATCCGTAGGTCACCAGGTGCCACATCAGGGCTGGCCGTGCGTGGATTAGCATCGGTATATTCTGCACCATGAGTGGGCTGCACCGCGTAAGCACCATAGCTATAATCCAGGACGCCGATCAAGTTGGTAACCAATCCACCGCCCACGGAAAAGATTATTCAGATCGAAGATTCCCGCCATTGGGATGGTAATGCCGGATCTGGATTCTGATTAGTACCGTCCATCATCCAATGTAATGCTATCCAACAAGTAACTTTCCATCGCAGCATAAACTTCCGGTGAGCCGGGTTCGAATTCAGCTGTGGGAGTCATGTGCCGGGTGGACGTCAAAAGGATCTCGCCATAGCGATCGAAGTTAAAATATTCGGAAATCACCAAATCCTGCGGGAAGATCACGCGCATGCCTTCATAAGGTTCAAAGGTATCCCAATCGGTTACCGGTAAGTGTCAGCGCATGGGATCAGGAAGCGTCTGACGCCATCTCACAGAGCCAGATCTGGCTGACGGAACTGACCTGGGTCAGACCGTAATATTCCGAAGCATAACCACGAACACGGACATAGTCGCCGGTCATAACATCCATGCCACCAGGTGCATAGACGAAAAGCCCATCAGATGTCGTCGGATCGCCATCACCAACGGGATCCTGAATGAAGAAGCCGTTCTTACCACCTTCCTGGAAATCACCCACCACGATACCTTCAGTCGCAACCTCGGTACCATAGATCGGGGTACTCATCCCATTCCCCTGGATTTCATAGGTCGGGGTGTAAGGGTCACCGCAGGCTTCCGGCGGCGGGGTATAGGCCTCATTAGGAGCACCGGGTGTGTTATAGGCTTCCCCGAGGGTGATCGAACCATCATGATCGGGAATACCGGCCAGATCGAAATCATTCCGCACCCAGTCGGTCGGAGAATCGGTATCGAAGCCATCTGGAATGCGTGAAGCACCGCCAGGAGGATATGAACTCACGCCATCATAATTCCCATAAAGGACTGGAACGCCATAATTCAGATCACCGGAATCCCCATCATTCACAGCCAACAGCATCAACGATGGCTTCCCAAGGGTTATCATCCATCACACCATCATTGTTGGTGTCGATATCTTCCCCAAAAGCGCCGGTGAAATTTTTCACCAGAAGCAGAGTTAGGGTGCCATTTTCGAAAGTGTTTGCCGACACATTGACCAGATAAAAACCATTGACATCCGTTGTGCCGACAGGAAGTACTTCATCAATCATCCCATAATCGGGGCTATCCCCTTCAATTTCAAGCAATGTATAAGCAGAATAATCGGTCTCGGGTTCGCCAAAAAACTCAATATATTCGTACATCCGTCCCGGCTGTATTCGACGGAAAATTCATTGATCACCGGTTCTGCCACTACGACCCCACCGCCACCACAATTCGCAGTATGGCTGCCTAAGATGACTCAACGTATTACTTGGGCATAGAAATCCCACTCAATTGTAGCGGATCAAATGCATCCGATCCATCTGGATCACCCATGGCAAATAGTTTCTTAGCCGGACCAAGTGTATGATCAGCTGTAGTTATAGGACTTGTTCCCCAATAAGATCCGGGGTCAGATACCAATCTGCCCGATAACATCAATGGTCAACGCCATCTTTAACCAGGACAACAGCATCATCGCCATTGAACCAACCGGAACCATTTGTTTGGTCAGCCTGCGCTAAAATCTCTCCAACAGCATTAGACATGCGCCACAACATAAACATCACCGTCAGCAACACTTCCGGTTAAATTGATCGTCTAACCTGGCAGATGCAGATCCATTAAAATACATCTGGATCGCATAATTTCCTGCAGCCAGATCAACAGTCTACCGGTTCCGTTATAAATTTCTATCGCTTTATTATTACTGCTGCCTTCGATATATTCAGATATGAACAGGTCGGCAGTAGCGGCTTTGACAGGCTGGGTCATAATTCCAGCGCGCCAAAAGCCATGACAGCTATCAACACCAGATTTAACAATCTTGTGCGGACAATCATGTTTTTCCTCCTCAGGAAATGTAGTTGATTGGAAACGAATTTATATTAACATGAGCAAGGCTCCAAAATATGACTTTTAACATTAAAGTTTACTTAGAATAAAGGTTGTCTTCCCCACTTCTAAAGAGATAGATCTATCTTCCTGCACGCTTGATATCCGGATGATTATCTTTAATTCAATATATGAATAAAAGTGAGATAGTATGAAATTAAGCAGCCACTTCGAGAAAACCTTGTGCGCTCTCCCCACAAGACATTAGCCTTATCTACCCCGAAAATTAACGTTGGGATACACTTTGCCTCGCACAACCTTTATCAGATAATAATACTGTCCTTCCATCTATTACGAATGGAAGGACATATCATCAAAAAGTCACGATAGACTACATTCCTCTTTTTAACCAGTAGCTGTGGAAAAAGAAGAAAAAGCACTTAATCAGGAATATCGATTTTAGCTGTTGCGTTTCTCTTTCCAGACCTTAGTAAAATCGTACGTCGGATAAAACTCGGTACTGAAGGCACCCCAGGCGCTTTGCTCAATCGCCAGGTTGACCTGGCGGAGCTTGGCCGGGGGGACGCTCAGGGTGACGACCTGGCCGATACCCATCATGACATACCAGGAAACAACTTCTACACCCTCAGGGGGAAATTTTTTCCAGAAACCATTTTCAGTCAGTTTCTCACCGATTTCACCGAGGTTCATTGACTGGTGATGTTTCAGAAAGATCGTGATCATTACATTTTCGTCTGCCATTATTCCATTCTCCTTTATGAACGACTTGATATTGCTTCTGCTAATTCCGGGTGGTCTTGTGCATATTCTAAAAGTGGCACATTTGCCACCACAGCTTCCCATCCTTGTAAAAGTGCTTTCGCTCCGGCGCCCGGGCCCATGGGGTGTGAAAAGACAGCCCGGCCGGGAACGATCGCAAAATCTATACTGTCATTAAATAAGCGATAAAGTTTACCAAGTGACCCCGCCCATTGACTGCCGGCAGGGACCGGAAGGATCGGTCGGAGGTGACCCATTGGCTCCAAACAGGCATGGAAACCGTCCAACACGTCCTGAATGGTCGTCCGCATCCTGTCGCCGAGGCCCTGGTAGATCATTGCATCAAAACCTGCCAGCCGGTGCAACTTGATAACGACTTTGAGCGAGACACCAAAAAAACGGTCCTGAGTGAAGGGCGCGATGAAATCAAAGTGGGAGTAAAGCGGCACCTTGCCCTTTTTGGCAAAGGTACGGACCGCACTCAAACCGGTTGTCATACCGTTGATCATCATTGAATTAACATGGTTCCGAAGACCGATCTCATAAAGCTCCGGCATCCGGTCCACCTCATCGGTGATGTTGGCCAGATAGACTTTAGGCTTGCCTGCCTCCCGTTCAGCTTTCAAACGAAGCTTACCCAGGATTTCCGTTCGACGTTCAAACGGACTCCAGGGTGTGTCGCAAAGCAGCTCATCATCTTTGGCTATATCCAACCCCTGCAGCCAGGCTTCATACGCCAACTGACCAAATGGTTCCGGGTCCAATCCGATGTTCGGTTTGATCACACCGAGGGTCAACGGGCGGTCGAAATATCTGAAGCATCTCACGGATGCCTTCCAACCCATATTGAGGACCTTCGAAACCTTCCAAATAGGACTCTGGGAACGAAATATCCATTAATTTGATCGTCTTAATTTGGGGTGAATGGAAAGCCCCTTCACCACAAATGGCGGTGAGCATATTCGGGATCCGTGAGCCAAAATTGACGTGGGGATAAAGGATTTTTACCAGCCACCCGTTCCTGGCGCGATCGGCCAATTCAGGATCCGCTTCATCATAGAAAGGCGCCGTATCTTCCACTTTTTCCAAAGAAAGAACTTTTGCCGCGTGTTTTGGTCTAAAATCTTCATCGACATCAACCCGCTTGTACTGTGCGGTTGATTGCTCCTGGCATAAGTGCGCGGCTGTCTCGTAGGGATTATGATCGGTCTCGAAGTAGTAGGTCAGCGTAATATATGCTTCAGGATCCAGGTCATATTCAGAAGCGTAGAACTTCCTCAGCGGATTATGTTTTTCCAGAGGGATCATCAATCATGCTCCAATAATTTATCGTTTGGGGTCGGATAGAGTTCAACGTGGAGCTGCTCGATTTCATCATGAGTTAGCAGTAAGTAATCCGCCCGATCCACGACGAGTTCCATGCTCTTCCACAACTCGACAAAATTCGCAAAGCGTCCCGGTGGTGTCATGGGCCAGCCATGCTTTTTGTCCGGCAGCAAACTCAAACGAGAGATCATCAGGTCACCGATCAGGATAATAAACTCCCCGAGAGGTGTTGACGGCCACGGAAATATGCCCGGGACTATGTCCAGGCGTGGGGACGATGGTGATCCCATCGAAAACTTCCTTTTCACCTTCCACAAGATTGAATGTAACACCTTCAAAAGGTGGTGTCAGGCCGGCTTTCGGATGTTCATAGGAGCCCCAATAAGGCGGAATTGGATCCATTGCGAACTCATATTCCTCTTTACTCACATAATATTCCGCTTTAGGGAATTTCTTCATATTCGACGTATGGTCCCAATGCAGATGCGTGAAAATGACCGCTTCAATCTCATCTAGACCAATCCCCAGTTTTTCAATTTGCTCATGAATGGCCGTGCCCGGTTCCTGTAAGCCGTCATGGTGGTATTTCTTCGAACGTTCAGTGGACGCCATGCCGGTGTCCACCAGATACTTATGGGTCCCATCTTCCAACAGGAATGCAAAAACCGGGTGTTTAATGATCGTGCCAATGCCCTCTCTGAAAGTCGCATAAAGTCCTTTATCCAGAAATTGCCAGCCGGTCAAGATCGGACGGATCGTATAAGTCGTTGTCATTCTTGGTCTTTCTCCTTTAAATTTTCCTCACGTAACTCTAAAAACAAATCGACAACGCGATTTGCGAAATCAGGATCATTGATATGGCCGGGGTCGATAATTAGGCGAACGTCATCGTGCAGCTGTTCTTTCAGGCCATCCAGATAACCTTCATTTTCTTTGGCTCCCCAAAGCGGCTTCCCGGGTTTATTCAGCATGCTGTACCCACCCAACGGAACGACTGCGGCCCTCGGTCCACGTCCTTCATTTAGATGTTCAGCAATATAACCGGCTACAGCCTTCATCTCATCATATGTTGTACGGAAATGGGTATGGGTGGGTGTATGCCGGACATACTGGCGTGAGAGGAGGTCTTCCGAGAAGTCGTCCCGCCACACATACAGCAATACATCCGCACAGCCGGGTAAAACCACCTGAGGGATACCCATCTCCCCTGCAGCGGTCATCCGTCCCGGCAGTGCCGGCATCAAGCCATCATAAAGCAGGTCGGTGATCTCGTGGGGAGAATAATCGATCACGCCTTTGATCGTGCCCTGGCGGATCAATTCCTCCATCGACTCGCCGCCGATCCCGTTGCAATGGAAAACGATCACGTCAAATCCCTCTTCCTCTAATCGGGACTTCACAGCCATCACACCGGGCGTGGTTACACCAGCAGACGTGATCGCGATAAGCTCTTTTTCGTCATGATCCTCTTCAATGCTCGTCTCCGCCATGGCAATAACGGCGGAAACCGCCTGAGCAACGATCCGCTTTGTAACGAAGTTCAAGCCGTTGATATCCGCGACGGAATGGATCATGGTCACATCTTTAGTGCCCACATAAGGCCCAAAGGTCGTCTTTCCACAGGCAACAGTCGACACCATCACTTTTGGAATACCTACCGGTAATTCTTTCATGGGCGCTGTCGCAATCGCGGTGCCCTGTCCACCGCCCACAGCGATCACACCGGAAAATCCATTCTTCTCAAACAAATCTTTCACGATCTTCAACAAACCCCGGATCATGGATGTCTGTGTGAAGGCTTTATCTTCCTTGGCAAGGATCTCATCGAGAGGTAGTCCGGATGCTTTTGCAATTTCCTGACGAGTTATATCCGCCTGGATCTGCGGCTGACCCAGCGTGCCGGGATCGGCCAAAATAGGTGTGTGCCCTGCATTGCGGATACGTTGACAGATGAATTCGGCTTCAGCGCCTTTGGTATCCAATGTCGCAATTACTAAAAATTTCATCTTGATGTTTCCTCATCGCCGGGATTATTTAACAAATTTGGCAGCCTCGGGCCATAACGATTCGACCAACTGGAAATGATGTGGATTGACATGAATGTCAGCCCAAACCAGCGGACGATCGTTAGCACTTAAGGAAAGCCGCTGGACCAGCAGCACCTGCTCACCATCTGCCAAACCAAGGATTTCCCTATCCTCTTCCGTGGATTCGGCTAGAGCGAATGCCTCTTTTATTGCGTGAACCACGGCATGATATTTATTCTCTAAAACAACCTGGAAGGAGCGATGCTTCAAATCCAGGGATTCCAGGTCGGGGGTGACACAATAAGGAATACTGTTGGTTTGGTTGGCAACCACCACGTCGTTGATCAGGCGAGATCGCCTCTGCTGGTAAATAGGGGCTCCCTCTTGAAGGGCTAGCTTCTCTGCAACTGAAGCCGAAGCGGGCACCAATTCCACGGAGCGAACAATGGAAATGGGTTTCATACCGGTCTTTTCGGCATGTTGGAAAACACTTATGATCTCAGGTTGAGAAGGTTCTTTTCGCGAGAATGATCCTGCGGAAACCTGCTCCAGCAACCCCTTCCGATAGGCACAATCCAAAATAACCTGCGCCTGGTAATCTGAAAGCCCATATTCTGTTCGTAAATAGTCAATATTGAGTACATCGTCATTATTAATCTCGTTATCGACCAAAGCTTTCTCGAATTGCTGTTGTTGATCAAAAGGAAATTTAAGATCACCTGGTAGACCAACCATAACCAATCCTTACCTTTATTTAACCGGACACACCATATTAATGAGAATTACGGACAATAATCATGGCGCTTCCCAGCTTCCATCTAATTTAAATAATAGTGAATTCTTTTATAGAAAGTCGTCGATGTCGGAAGACTAACCTTCTTTTTCCTTATCCAGATCGTAGATCATCTGAACTTTAGGCATCGATCGACCGCCCTGGAATTCACTCTCCAACCAGATGTCAACCAGTTTTTTTGCGTTCGGGATACCGACAACCTGAGAACCCAAGGTCGCGACCTGAGCATCATTGCTGGCCCGCGCACGTTCAGCGGTGTAAGGATCATGAATGCAGACGGCTCGTACGCCGGGCACTTTGTTGGCGACCACGGCCATACCTGCGCCGGTGCCGCAAATCAGGATCCCCCGGTCGTAATTTTCAGCTAAAAGTTTTTTGCAAAATTTAATGGCAACTTCAGGATAAAGTACAGGCTCATCCGTGTTGACGCCCATATCCTGCACGTCGCAGCCTTTTTCAATCAAATAATCCCGGATGGGGTTTTTTAGTAAAAGACCATAATGATCAGACGCAATTAATATGCGTTTGGTTTTTTCTTCAGTCATGATTAAATTCCTTTTGTGTCATTCACTCTTTATGGATCAGTTCCATTAACCAGACGAGCGTTTGTTTATAATGGTCCCGGACCAGCTTCTCCGCCAGGAGAGCGTCCCCAGTATATAATGCGTTCAGAACTTCCGCATGCTCTTTGTGGATCTCGGTAAGGCGGTCCGGATGGATAAAGACCATCTGACGATATTGGGAAGCCTCGGTATATAAGTCCGAGAGTAAACTCACCAGGCGTTCGGAGTTAGTCCGGTTCCAGATCGTCGAGTGGAACACCCGGTTCACCCGTTGAAATTCCACATCATCTTCCGAAATCATGTCTTTAATTTCTTCATTGGCTTCCTTCATGCGTTCAAGGTCTTCCTCACGCATATTCGGACAAGCAAGCCGGGTTGCCAAACCCTCAAGGACCGAACGAATATTAAAGATTTCCACATATTCTTCAGGTGTTAATTCATTAACGATCGCCCCTTTATAAGGGATCAATTCAACGAGTTCCTGTCGATCCCAACCTTGTAAGCGCTTCACGGACCGGCATCCGGCTGATATTAAATTCGGAAGCCAAATCACTGGCAATCAAACGCCGTCCGGGTTCATATACGCCCGACACGATCCGCTGGCGGAGCTTCTCGTAGATGACTTCCTGCATTGTCTTAAATTCATTGCTCATACTGGCACCCCTGATCCTTTTGTCAAAAAATTACTCTGGTTAAAGTATTGGCTCAAATATTTGTGGTAAAGGAGTAAGGTTTTCGCAACCATCTTCCGTGATAACGATATTATCCTCAATCCGGAATCCGCCCCACCCATCGATATAAATTGCCGGTTCTACTGCGACTGTCATTCCGGGTTCCAGTACTTCATCACTTGCAGGATGCAGCCAGGGGGCTTCATGAAATTGTAACCCAATTCCATGACCCAATTGGTGATTGAACGCTTCACCATAACCTGCTTTTTCAACCACTTGACGGGCAACCGCATCCAACTCACGAGCCAACACGCCAGGCTTGGCGGCATCGATTGCCGCATTGACCGCATCATGAACGACGTTCATGATCTCTTTGGATTTCGGATCAGGATCGCCCACGAAGAATGAACGCGTGATATCAATAAAATAGCCATTCGAAACTGCATCAAGCTCTACCAAGACCGGTTCGCCCCACATGATAGGTTTCTTGGAAGCCACGCAGAATGGGCGCCAGGAATTGCGTGCATTCTCACCGGACATCACGAAACAATAGCCACGGGCACGGGTCACGTTCTTATAACCGATCCCCATCCCGTAGATATAGCCTTCTACCATCCCGGCGACAAGGGATTCCTGCACGCCAGGTTTGATCAAGCCGCGGGCATGTTCCAGACCGATCCCGGTGATTTCACTGGTGATGCGAAGCTGTTCAATCTCCATCGGAGACTTGATCACCCGGGATTGCTTGATCTGCGGTGTCGCATCCACCCAGGTGTTGCTCGAAAAGGTTTCGAACATATCATTCAGGATCTTGAAAGTCGGGACACGAGCTTCTGCAGCCACGTTATTCCCGCCGACCAGATCAAAGCTGCCCTCAAATCCAACCACAGCATTCTCATAACCGCGTTCACTCCAGAGATCCTTCATCAATCGGAGGATGTTGGCAGGTGGGTTGGCGAGTTCAGCCATGTTGATGAATTGATAGGTCCGTTGGTCTTTGACCCAACCTTCGGCTGCATAATCCAACTCGGAATACGGCAGGATTACGACTGGATCATCATCAACCGGGAAGATCAAGCAGGAAGAGCCAAAGACCGGCCAGTATCCCGAAAGATAAACGATGTTCTCCGGTAAACGGCAGACCAGCAGGTCAATGCCGGCTTCCCGCATGAATTTCTTCATTCGATCGGTTCGAACTTTATCCATCATCATTATGCCTCCTCCGGCCCATTCGGTTCGATCACAACTTTTACGGCACCGTCTTTACGATGGATGAATACATCCAACGCTTCTTTATATTGCTCGATCGGGAAAGTATGGGTCACCAGGTCTTTCACGTCCAGCTCCCCGGAGCCGATCATCCCGATCACACGCCACATTGTATTGGGGTCCGCTCGGGAACCTGTGATCATGATCTCGTCATGCACAATGGCTTTGAACGGCACCAATTCTTCCGTATTCTCTCCCGAAGGAACACCTAAAAGGCTAACCTTGCCGCCTTTCTTGACCATCCGGATAGCCTGGTTCATCGTTCCGCCAGCGCCTGAACATTCGAAAACTTCGTCCACACCACGTCCATCCGTCAACTCCCGGACAACTTCAACGGGATCGACCTTTTCAAAATCGATGGTCACATCCGCGCCCAGCCTCTTCGAAGCTTCCAGACGAGACCTGCGGCCAACCATCATCACCCGGGCAGCGCCCATCGCTTTGGCAAGACGCATTGCAAGCAGACCAATCGGTCCAGGTCCGATCACCACTACGGTGCCGCCGGGGGTAACGCCGGTCAATTCCAAACCGTGCAAGGAAACCGCAGCGGTATCACCCAGCGAGCCTTCAACAAAGGTAACGTTATCTGGCATTTTTGTCAGCGCTTGGACGGAGTGAACGGCATATTGTGCATAAGCGCCGTCGTTTGTGAATCCATAATGGCGGTGTCCTGATTCAGCATTGCCATAGTTCATGCAAAGGGTATAACGTCCCTCTTTACAATTTTCGCAATATCCACAGCCTTTATGAGGTTCACCGGCAACCCGGTCACCGACCTTAAGGTTGGTCACACCTTCACCAACCGCAACCACTTCACCCGCCCATTCGTGCCCGGCGATGAAGGGGTAATACGGCGGCCAGAATCCTGCCAGACCACCATTGAATATTTCGGGGTCGCTGCCGCAAATAGCAACGGCCCTAACCTTTGACAGGACCTCATATGGACCCGGTTTGGGGACCGGCAGTTCCTGAAGTTCGTGCTCGCCAGGACCTGTCAGATACAATCACTTTCATCTTTTCGGGGATATCTACCATCAGAATAAACTCTCCTTAGTTTGTAAAAATCATCAATTTGCTTAGGATCCTGTCAGAGCGGACCTGAGCAGTTTAGCGTGTTCAATCGGGTCATCTGCGTTAAGCAAATACCCGCCTACGACAAAAGTATCAACACCCGCATCCTTCAACTGGGCAACTTTCTCCGGATTAATGCCACCCGCCAGACTGATCGGCAAAGTAACCACCGAAGTGATGGCACGAACCACTTCCGGCTGAATGACATGTTCTCCCTGCAGGTCAATCGGCAAATGCAAACCGATCCGGTCAACGCCCAGAGTAGTCACATCAGCTATCTCCTTCGGGCTCCAGGTTTCACCGAGATGATCGAGCAGAACCTTCACCCCATAGCCATGTGCTGTTTCAACAACTGCTCGGATGGTCTTCTCGCTTGCCGTACTGATCACGGTGACCAGATCAGCTCCGGCTTCGCAAGCTGCCTTCGCTAAAACTGAACCGGCATCCACGATCTTGGTATCTGCAAGAAGAGTAGCTTTTGGAAACGTCCTGCGGAGCCGTCGGACACTCTCCAATCCTTCGGCGATCAGAAGCGTGGTACCAACCTCAAGAATATCCCAATACCCTTCAAGCAACGATGCAAGTTGGATTGCATCAGTCATCGAGAGGGTATCCAGCGCCAGTTGGAGTTTGGGTGTCATCATTTTTGACTCCCAACCGATGCGAACATCGGCTTTAGACTTGCATAAAGCTGCTTGAACTGAATGAATTCTTGCTGATAATGCCTGTGATTTACCAGATCTGGTAAATAAGTCTTCTCTAAAAGTAAATCTGATTCGATTTCGTCAAATGAATCGATGATACCCAATGCCTTCAAACCTAACGCGGCTGCACCGATGGATGACCCTTCAAAAGAGGAGGGAGTCTTTATCGGAACACCGAAAATATCCGACTGGATTTGAAGCATCAGCGCAGACCGCAGATATCCTCCTGTGGCGATGACTTCCAATTCAACATCTTCGGGTTTGATGATCTCAAAAATGGAATACATTGCAAACAGTATCCCTTCCAGGCCCGCCCGGGCGAAATGCCCTCGATGATGACTGCTGGTTAGACCAAAGAAAACGCCCCGTGCTCGCTCATCATAGATCGGTGCGCGTTCGCCAAACAAATAAGGCAGGAAGATCAATCCCTTCGAACCTGGTTCTACCAGTTCGGCTGCAGCGAAAAGATCATCATAGGCTTCATCATCATCTGTTCGCACGGTGGAAAAATTTTCCACCAACCATTGTGTGACCAATCCACCGTTGTTCATCGCGCCACCCCTGATCCAGATTCCCTCATCCAATGGATAGGACCAGGTCATTAGTGATTCACCGGTAATCAGGGGTGAACTCGCAGCGATCCGACAGGCACCGCTGGAGCCGATCATGCTCGTCACCTGGCCGGGCTTGAAGGCACCTGCACCCAGGGATGATAACACCCCATCATTCGCGCCCAGAACAATTTTGATAGTCGAAACCTGTGTCAATTCAGGCATCTCAACTGAAGGATTGAAATCCAGAACGGATGTAGTCGGTTTGATTTCAGGAAGTTGGTCCTTATTGATCCCGGCGATATTCAGCAGCCGTTCATCCCAATCCCCAGTCGTAACATTACACAACCCGGTCGCAACAGCGTTGGAATAATCAGTTACGAATTGACCGGTCAATCGATAAATAAATAAGTCCTTGATCGTGCAATAAAATCTCGTATCTGTAAAAGTTTGCTTATTTTTCAGCCAAACAAACTTTGGCAGCCAATAACTGGCATGCATAGGTGTTGCCGTCGTCCGGAAGAACTGGCTCCCGTATTCTCGCAATAAACTGTCCGCTTCTTCGTGAGCGCGCGAGTCAATATAGGTCAATGCAGGTTCTAAAGGATGATACTGCTCGTCCAGGCAAACCAAACTGGCAACCGCATTCGAAAAGCTAACTGCATCAGGTGAAATTGAATGCTTCTCCGCCCAGTCCAAGACCTCGGCGATGCAATTCAGACCGGCGTCGATGATATTCTCGGCATCCTGGACCGCTTTTCCATATCGATCCGTTTCCAGCGAAACCGGCCTTTGACTCTGGAACAACATCTTTAACGATCGATTCACCAGACAGGCGCGTACGCTGCTGGTTCCTAAATCGATGCTGATAACATAACCTTCGCTCAATCCATTCACCTGGAAACTCGCTCAGTTTCTGATGTTTCAATAATTTCCACCAATAAATGCAAAACCTTGCCTATTATATCGAAATAAATGCTAGGTTGGGGGCAGGGTTAAGGCAATATAAGTGGTAGTGCCGTCATAGACATTCGCAGAAGCATGGGGGATGTTCGAAGGAATGTGAAGCGCTTCTCCGGTATGTGCGGTGTATTCTTTTCCATCTACAAAGACCGTGATTCCGCCTTCCAAGATGTAAAAAACATGTTCGCCGACATGCGTATGCTCTTCAGACACGCCGCCTTTACCGAAATATCCGATTTTGAGCGCATATTGGTCGATTCCGAGCAATTCGCCAGCGATCTCACGTCCCGTGCAAAAAGTATGACCGGGAATATCTACTTCGGGATTCTCCAGAACTTTAACGACTCTGTACTTCTGCCATGATGTATTAATTCTCCTGCTTTGAAATGAAGCCTGGCAGAATGTTGGAACAGCGATTTATTATCTGCCAGGCTGTCATATTAGTTAGTTGAGATTGTTACGACTGATTAGTCAGTCCAGTGTTCAGCAAGGTTATCCAGGGTTACGATCGCCACGGGGGTGCGGATTTCCTGGGGAACATCTGAACCATTCAGGTGCTGCACACAAGCAGCAATGCTGTAGTATGCCTGCCAGTAGGGCTGCTGGTCAATGGTGAAGTCAACATCGCCATTGCGGATTGCTTCCACAACTTCAGCGGTGACATCGAAGGAACCGACGACAACATCATCCTGGGCCAGACCATAGGCTTTGATCGCCTCGGCTGCACCTTCGGACATACCTGCGCCAGCGGAGATAACGGCATCAAGCTCGCCGCCCCATTTTGTCAGGACGTTTGTGGTGATGTCGCTGGCTTCAGCGTAGGACCAGTTCGCGGGCTGTGATTCAACGGTGATGTCAGGATATTGGGACAGCGCATCGCGCATACCATTTGAACGCAGGTCACTGGTGGATTGGCCAACCACACCTTCGAGGAGGAGCAGGTTGCCTTTGTAATCGATCTGTTCTGCAACATATTCACCAATTTGCTGCCCAACGGTGAAGTTGTCGATGCCGACATAGGCGAGGAAATCGCCGCCGGAACCGCGGGTGTTGTCATAGACAACGGGGATGCCAGCGTCGTTCAGCTTGACAATACCAGCTGCGATGGATTTGGT
Organism: uncultured Chloroflexia bacterium; assembly: GCA_963748065.1. Lineage (GTDB taxonomy): Bacteria > Chloroflexota > Anaerolineae > Anaerolineales > Anaerolineaceae > Brevifilum. The sequence goes on from CAVVHL010000005.1 coordinate 121,491, forward strand.
GTTGGTGGGTGCCAAAGCGATGCAGTCCACACCTTTGGTGATGAGGTCTTCGAGGATCGCGATTTGTTCTTCGATGTTCTCGGGTTTCTCGGGAGCATGGGAGGTCAGGTTGATGCCGAGATCGGCAGCAGCCTGGGTAGCGCCGTCAACATGCTGCGCCCAGAAAGCGGACTGGAAGTTCTTCACGACGATTGCGATGTCGTAAGGTGCATCCGCGGGAACGCTGGGATCGAAGTCATAAACCGGCTCCGGTTCTGCAGCAACTTCGGTCTCCGCCATTTCTTCGGTAGCGGCCATTTCTTCCGTCGCTGCCATCTCTTCAGTCGCTGCCATTTCTTCGGTAGCAGCTTGAGTCGCAGGAGCTGTGGTCGGGGTCGATGTGCAAGCGCTCAGAATGAGCACGAACATCACAACCAATGACAGGAAAATACTTTTTTTCTTCATGATACGAACTTCTCCTTAAATGTGGTTTAGAAAATGTTGACCAGTAAAGTGTTTCTTTTCAAAAATTTCCAATAAATCGCCTCCTTCCAATGACAATTTTTGGTTAGGCAGTTATAGAACACCGATAAGTTACTGCATTTGTTTCTCCGTCACCTTTCGCACGGATTGGTCGATAACCACCGCCAGCAGGATGATGACGCCAACGATAAATTGCTGGAGGATGGAAGGTGCACCAACCAAACTAAGGCCATTATCGATCACACTCATGATCAGAGCACCGATTACCGTACCGAAAACGCCGCCTACACCACCAAACATGCTGGTGCCACCAAGCACAACGGCTGCAATCGCCGGCAGGAGCATCGTATCACCCAGGAATGCATGCGATGAGTTCACCCGTGAGACCTGAATGATGCCCGCCAGTGCAGCCAAAGCCCCAGCTAATACAAAAGTCCAAATAATGACATTGTCAACTTTGATACCTGAAAGACGAGCGGCTTCCTTGTTCGCACCGGTTGCATACAATTTCCGACCAAAGGTAGTCCGCCTAAGCAGGAACCAGACGACAAAGAATGTGATAACCGCTATATAGATCGGAACTGGAATATTCAAAACCCTGTCGATTCCAAGGAAACGGAAAGCATCCGGGAAGCCATAGACCACATAACCTTGCAGGATGGCAACCGCGATGCCTGTCGCAGCGACTTTCAAACCGTAAGTGGCAATGAACGAAGGCAATTTCACCTTTGAGATCAGGACACCGTTGGATAAGCCCATGAGACCGCCGACGATGATCCCAGCCAGGACAGCAATCGGTACCGGAACGTTTAGGAATTTCATTAGGGCAGCAGGAACAACACCACCGATTGAAAAGATCGCGCCCAGAGAAAGGTCAATCTCTCCCATCAGTACCACCAAGGTCTCTCCGAGTGCAAGGATGATCGGGATGCTGGCCATCGAAACCACATTGATTAGGTTATTGGGCTTCAGGAAATATGGCGACATGAATGAGAGCACGATACCCAATAGGATCAGGATCGAGACCCGGGGCAGCATATTCAGCACCTGTACGCTGATCTGGAATTTTTTCTTCTTATTCATTTCTTGATCGAGGGATGGAGTGGTCATTAGTTACGTTTTTCCCTTCTGCGCATGCTTATGTCGAAAATGATGCCCGACAGCAGGAATAGACCTACAATCGCCGAGCGCCACATCACAGGCACGCCCATGATGTTCAAACCGTTTCGCAGCGCCAGGATCAATACAACGCCAATGATCGTCGAGGAAATCGTCCCCCGACCCTTACCGCGCAAAGTGCCGCCCATGATTGATGCTGCAACAGCGTCAAACTCCCAGCCAACACCAACGGTCGGATCCGCACTTTGAATACGGGAGGCCAAAACGACTCCAGCGATTGCTGCGATGGTGCTGGAATACATGAAAACCAGCCAGGTCACCCGCCTAGTGTTCACACCGGAGAGACGTGCACCGGTTTCATTTTCTCCAATGGCAATCAGACTGCGCCCAAAGGAAGTGTGATAAAAAAGGAGGTAAGAAATGCCGAACACCACCAGGGCAACCAAAATCGGGATCGGAATGCCAAGGATGGACCCAGCACCGAAATAGACCATTGTGGGGTTACCGATGAAAATGGCACTGGTCTGGGTCAGTGCAACGGCCAGGCCGCCAAACACATTCATCGTCCCGAGTGTGACGATAAAAGCCGGTATGCCTAAAACGGAGATCATAAAACCATTCAGGAAACCGACGCCTGTCCCGCTCAAGACCGCAGCAAGAGCTGCGAGCGGTGCAGCCACACCCTTGTCGAGCAGCAGGGCTAATACCACACCTGAAAAGGTGATCATGCTGCCCAAGGATAGGTCCAACCCGCCTGCGATCAGGACCATGGTCTGCATCGTGGCGATCATCCAGAGAGATGAACCGCGCCGGACAACGTTGACAAGGTTTTCCGTTTTAAAGAAACCTGGGGCAAAGACCGCAAAGAAGAGGATCATCGCCAGGACCACCCAGGTGAGTGGCGGGAGAGACCTGAAAAATCGTTTCAGTCCTTCAATAAATGAACTTTGTTTCTTAATATCAGCTGTTTGCATGCATTGCTCCTACAGATAGGCGGTGAACATTACAATTCTTGAACGGAATTCACGCGCCGCCCATCGCATGGGCGATCACTTTTTCTTGGGTGGCTTCATCCCGGTTCATCTCAGCGACCACGCTTCCTTCGCGCATGACGAAGATCCGGTCGCTCATCCCGAGGATTTCCGGTAATTCGGATGAGATCATCAATATCGCCGCACCATTTTTCACCAGTTCACGCATCAAGCCATGAATTTCTGCTTTGGCGCCAACGTCGATACCCCGGGTAGGTTCATCAAAGATGAAGATCCTGGATTTGGTGCAGAGCCATTTTGCCAGGACAACCTTCTGCTGCGTCCCGCCGGATAGATACTGTACGATTCGGCTTGTGGAAGGCGTTGCGATCCGCAGGTCTTTGATATAGTCCAGGGTCACCTGACGTTCCTTCCGCATTTTGATGAAAAAACCATTGAATAATTTACGCAGGTTGGCAAGAACGATATTCTCTGAAATCGGGAGGATCAGAGCAAGTCCCTGACCCTTACGGTCTTCAGGGATCAAACCCAGGCCTCTTTTCACCATATCCGAGGGTGTCTTGGGGTGTACTTCATCGCCAAAAACGAACACTTTTCCCGAATCATATTTATCGGCGCCGAAGATGATGCGAGCCAAATCCGTCCGGCCCGCCCCTACCAGCCCGGCCAGCCCAACGATCTCGCCTGTGCGGACATCCAAAGTAGCGCTCTTAACTCGCTTGCCGCTGACGATATTCTCAACACTGAGTGCGACCTCACCTGGTTCGCAGGAGACTTCGTCTTCGGCGTAAAGGCTGTCCATTTCACGACCAACCATCATCTTTACCATGGTCGGGATCTCAGCTTCGGCAATATCCATCGTGCCGATATATTTACCATCGCGTAAAACCGTCACCCGATCACCTATTTCAGAGACTTCCTCCAGACGATGTGAAATGTAAATAATGCCGATCCCATTCGCTTTCAAACGTTCGATCGTTTCAAATAAGCGCTCAATCTCACGGTCAGTCAGGGCTGCCGTCGGCTCATCCATGATCAGGATCTTCGAATCCATCGTCAGGGCTTTGGCAACTTCAACCATCTGCTGCTGACCGGTCCCAAGATCGCCGCAAAAGTCATTGGTATCGATGTCTAATCCAAGGGATTGGAGTACTTCAGCGGATTTGCGATGGAGTTCCTTATGGTCGATCAGGAATCCCAGACGCTTGGGATAACGTCCCAGGTACATATTTTGGGCAACGTTCAGGTCAGGGATCAGGTTGAACTCCTGATAAATGATCCCAATCCCGGCTTCCTGCGCCTGGATGGGATTTTGGAACCGCTTCAACTTCCCATCAATGAATAAACTGCCGGAATCTGCCTGATAAGCTCCCGCAATGATTTTCATTAATGTGGACTTACCCGCGCCGTTCTCACCAATCAGAACGTGGCACTCTCCGGCATACAGGTCAAAATCCACATTATCCAACGCCTGAACACCCGGGAAACGTTTGTTAATTTTTTCTACGCTCAGTAGCAGCTTTTTATCCATTCAGGATACTCCCAGAATTACTTCGGTTTGTCCGTCGAATTAGGCTTGATGTCCGTTCGGTTCAATAATCACTTTCAGTGCGCCGCCTTTGCGGTTAATGAAAGTGTCGAAGCCTTCATTTATATCATCCAATGAGAAATGATGGGTGATAAAAGGTTTGGCCTCAATCTTACCCAAACGAAGCAATTCGAGAGAACGACGGCAGTCACCCAGGCCTTCACCGCGCACGCCGGTCGCCGTCAGGTCATCCAGCACAAATTTACGGTGGTTGGGGGTCGGACGTTCGTGGGCATCGCCGATGAAGGAGAGACGACCGCCGCGCATAACCATTTCATAAGCATCTTCCACTGCGGAAGGCGCACCTGAGCACTCGATCACCAGATCAACGCCCAGCCCATCGGTTTCTTTCATAACACGTTCGAGCGCATCTTCTTCATTAATATTGATGGTCACATCCGCGCCGAGTTCGCGACCGATCTTCAGGCGGGATTCACGAGTACCGGTAAGATAAACTTTGCCAGCGCCAAGCGCTTTGGCAAGCTGCACTGCCATCAGGCCGATCGGTCCAGGCCCTAAAACAGCGACTTCCTCACCGCCCATGAAACCACCAATATTATCAATTGCATAATGAACGCAGGCGGCTGTCGTTACAAGGGCTGCCTCTTCATAGGTAATGTTATCTGCAACCCGGTAAAGGGTGCTGATGTTGTTGACGACATACTGAGCATATCCGCCATTGTTTGTGAAGCCGTAATGCCGATGACCGGTTTCCGGTTTGCCGTAGTTCAAACAAATCGTGTATTTTCCACGTTTGCAATTCCGGCAATATCCACAACCTTTATGGGATTCAATAGCCACACGGTCACCAACTTTAAAATCGCCGGCGCCAGGTCCAACTTTGACGATCACACCGGAATACTCATGACCCGGGATAAAGTTGCCGTATTCGGGCATCCCCTTCCAACCTTTTGATACAACAGTTGGGTCGGTACCACAAATTGCGCATGCCATTACTTTGATCAAAACTTCAGATTGACCGGGTTCAGGGACAGGTTGCTCGACCACTCTGAGATCGTCTTTCCCAAAAAGGACGGCAGCCTTCATTGTCTCCGGGATTTTCTCATTCATAGCTCAGTGCTCCGTTTCAAGTAAACTATTGATAAACCAAAATTTGGATATTGGATACAATATACAATATATAGTCTAAACAGGTTAACAATTTTTGTCAAGGGTTAACCTGTTGTTAATTTACGTTTCTATGTGTCTTTGGGGTGGAATACCCTGATTTTTTCTATAAAATTCAAATGTATGTTGGCTACACAAATCATTCTTTAATCCAAATAATGGAACATTTTTCGTAGTACGACATAGAAAGTTGACCACAATCACCTGAAATCAGATGTGCTAGAATGAATGGGTTGAAATGAAAATAACTGACCTGCAAACAATGGAATCAACGGGTAAAATGAGTTTCACCCCTTAAAAGGGGTGTCATTTACCAGCAAATTACCTGAGCCAGTAAAGGTTTCTTAACCGCGTTATGGAATGGAACGATCACATCCAGCAAATCCTGGACACACTCCCCGACAAACCCGGCTGTTATTTAATGAAGGACGCCAACGGACGTATCATCTACGTCGGCAAGGCGATCAATCTTAAGAACCGGGTCCGTTCCTATTTCCATATTACCGCCCAGGAAAACCAGAAAACACGCCGGCTGGTCCGGGATATCGCCGATATCGAGTGGATCGTGGTCGGCTCCGAACTGGAAGCGCTGATCCTCGAAATGACGCTGATCAAGCGTCACAAACCGCGTTACAACGTCCGGCTCAAAGACGACAAACGCTATCCCTACATCAAGGTTCATTGGCAGGACCCCTTCCCCAAGGTGACGGTTACCCGCCAGATGAAGGATGACGGGGCCCGTTATTTCGGTCCATACACCAGCGTGTGGGCCGTTCACCAAACCCTGGACCTGCTGCGCAAGATATTTCCTTACCTGACGTGCAACCGCGATATCACCGGCAAGGATAGCCGGGCCTGCCTTTATTACGACATCAAACTCTGCACAGCGCCCTGCATCGGCGCAATCAACCAGGCTGAATATCGCCAGATCATTGACGACCTTTGCAAGTTCCTGGAAGGCCGGACGAAACCGATCATCAAACGACTGAACGAATCCATGGAAAAAGCAGCTGAGAATCTCCAATATGAGAAAGCGGCTGCGCTCCGGGACCAATTACTGGCAATCGATAAAGTTGTTGAACGGCAGAAAGTGGTCAGCAGCGAACAAACCGATTCAGACGTGATCGCCATGGCGCGGGCAGATGGCGAGGCTTGCGTACAGGTATTTTTTATCCGCAGCGGCAAACTGATCGGCCGGGAATATTTCGTGCTCGAGGGCACCGAGGAGGAGAACGACGACGAGATCCTGAGCGAATTCGTCAAGCAGTTCTACTCCCAGGCGGCATTCGTCCCGCAAAAAGTGCTGCTCCCCACCGAACTCGAAGAAGCGCAAATCATCAACACCTGGCTCAACAGCCGTAAATCGGGCGAGAAAGTGGAGATCACGGTTCCGCACCAGGAACTCAACAAAGAGTTGGTGGACATGGCAACCGAGAACGCTGTGGAGACGCTCAACGCCCTCAAAACACGCTGGGAAGCGGACAAGAACAGGCAAACCGGTGCGTTGACGGAGATCCAGGAAACGCTGAACCTCTCCGAACCTCCGAATCGGATTGAATGTTATGACATTTCCACGACCCAGGGCGTTGCCAGCGTGGGCAGTATGGTCGTTTTCGAGCAGGGCACGCCTAATAAAAAGCTTTATCGACGGTTCAATATTAAAACTGTCCTCGGCCAGGATGATTTCGCCAGCATGGAAGAAGTCCTATTCCGCCGATTCCGGCGTTGGAAAGCCGCCCACGAAGAAGAAGGTAAAGTCGGTAAAAAACCTGATCTCGCCTTCTCGGTCCTGCCCGATCTGCTTCTGGTGGATGGCGGCAAAGGCCAGCTCAGCCGGGCAGTGAAGGTTTTGGAGGAGTATAATTTATTGGATCGTGTCCCGGTGGCCGGGCTGGCAAAGCAGGAAGAGGAATTGTTCCTTCCCGGGAAACATGATTCAGTCTGGCTGGAACGCCATTCGCAGGGTTTGTATCTGATCCAGCGGATCAGGGATGAGGCGCACCGTTTCGCCATCACTGCCCACCGAAAGCGCCGACGCAAGGAAGGGCTGGCCTCCCGCCTGGATGTGATCCCCGGGATCGGCCCGAAGCGCCGCAGGGACCTGCTGCAGAAATTCGGTTCGATCGACGGGATCAAGAAAGCCGCACCGGAAGCCATCGCAGAGATCAAAGGGATCACTCTGGATATGGCGCAATCAATCAAAGTTCAACTGGAATAAAATTCATTATGAGTAAACAACCTAAAAAGAAATCTACATCCTATCGCATCTATCAAATCATCATTGCAGTGGTCGCATTTATGATGATCCTTTCAATGATCGCCGCGGCGCTCCGGTTCTAAAAGGAGTCACATGTCCCCACTCGGCTGGCTGGACGTAACAGAAGTCAGTTTCAACGCATTATTGCTCTTGGAACCACTGCACGTGGAATATATTGCCATTCGTGAGCCCGATTCCCGGATGGGCACCGCGATCAAAGCGCACCCGGCTGTCGATTGGTACCTCCGCCAGATCTATCCGCCTGTGGAAAATTACCTCGACCGATGCCTGGCGATGGCTAAGCCCGACCCCAGCCCGGAAGAACTTAGGCAGGCGGAAATTGACGTTTTAGACAGCATGCATGATTGGCTGGTATATGTTCTCGATCCGGCCAAATATGACCGGCTGGAATTCCTCTCCTGGGATGACACCTCCCTTTTGGGTATGGCGGACTTCAAACATAAAGTCGTGATCGACATCGGCGCCGGGACCGGCCGCCTGGCTTTCGCGGTAGCCGCTGTCGCCAGCACAGTCTATGCCCTGGAACCGGTGGCAAACCTGCGGCGTTACCTCTGGGAAAAACGCGAGAAACTCGGGTTCGATAATGTTTTTCCTCTCGATGGGACCATCACCCAAATACCCTTACCCGATGATTTTGCGGATATCGTGATGAGCGGGCATGTCTTTGGCGACGATCCCGAAGCGGAATACAACGAAATGGCCCGGGTTACCCGGAATGGCGGCATGATCATCCTGCATCCTGGCACTCACGCCGGTTCAGAACAAAATGCGGCTCACCAATATCTGCTTGAACAAGGATTTGAGTTTGACACCTTTGAAGAGCCGGTTGACGGCACCAAACGGAAATATTGGAAAATCATTCAAAAATAAAACCATATAGGAGAAACGTAATGCTGAAGGAAAATGGCTATGAATTCGTCGAATTGACGAAGTATCGCAATCTGAGTGAACCGGATCAGGCAAAAGGTCTGCCGCAGCCTCCTTACGAGATCCCTTTGGAAGCAGGTCATTCAATGATCGATCTGCCCAAGCCTGAGGACATCGACCTGGGGAATTACGACCTGCGCAAGGCAATTGAAATTCGACGCAGCTTACGCCGTTATACTGAGGATTCGCTTTCTCTGGAAGAGCTATCCTACTTACTTTGGCTGACCCAGGGCGTGAAAAGCATTGACGAAAAACGCCATGTCACCTGGCGGACCGTGCCTTCAGCCGGTTGTCGGCACCCCTTTGAGACTTATCTTTCCATCAACCGAGTAGAAGGCTTGGAGCCCGGACTTTATCGTTTCGCTGCCCTGGAACATAAGCTGGTCCCCCTGCGGCTCGATGCTTCATTCAACGATGAACTAACCAGTGCCTGTGAAGGACAACGCCAGGTCAGGACCAGCGCGGTCACCTTCATCTGGGCCGCCGTTCCCGAACGGACCACCTGGCGCTATTCAGAGCGCAGTTACCGCTATCTCTACCTGGACGCCGGACATGTTTGCCAGAACCTGCATCTGGCTGCCGAATCGATCGGCTGCGGGATCTGCGCTATTGGGGCGTATGATGATGACGCTGCTGACGCACTAATGGGCTTCAACCCACCCGAAATGTTCGTGATCTATCTCGCTTCTCTCGGCCGGAGAGAATAGGATGGTATCGGAGAAAGCCGATGTTTGCGTCCTGATCTCCGCCGGTGCGGAGTGGCGAGCTTTGCTGCCGCATTTCTCAGAGGCAGTCGAGCAACCCACGCCTTACGGAAAGACTTTTCGCACGACGATCGCCAGCCAACAGGTGCAGTTCCTGCACGGCGGCTGGGGCAAGGTGGCCGCAGCCGGGTCGACACAATATGCGATTGACCGCTGGCAGCCCAAGCGACTCATCAACCTTGGCACCTGCGGCGGTATTCGCCGGGCAGGTCGAACGTGGTCAGGTGATCCTGGCGGAAAAAACCCTCATTTATGACATCGTCGAACAAATGACGGACCAGGCACAAGCCATCCAACACTATTCCGTTAGGTTTAATTTGGATTGGCTGCCGATGAGACACCCCTCAACCTGTCATGCGCAGGACGTTGGTCTCGGCTGATCGTGATATTGTTGTGGAAGATATTCCCGAACTGATCGAAAAATACGGCGCGGTGGCTGCCGATTGGGAATCCGGCGCAATCGCCTGGGTGGCGAAACGGAATGAGGTCCCCTGTCTGATCCTGCGAGGCGTCTCAGACCTGGTGGACGCTGCGGTTGCAGAAGCTTATGGCAATTATGCCTTCTTCGAGGAACAATGCCTGGAGATCATGGCTGGCTTTGCCCGCCATCTCCCGGAATGGATTAGAATATTCAATCCCGCCTGATTTGTTTACTGTACGGAAAATGATTCTAGAGCCGTTGCATGCAACGGCTCTCTTAATCCTTCATCTTAAGGCTTCTCCCAAGGGAGAAGCTATCTGCAGAGCAGACTGATGAGGGGCAGGTAACATTAATGTTCATTCGTTACATAACATTGCTCTACCCCCGCATCCGGCACTGCGTGCCGCTTCCCCCTGAGGAGCGATGCGATGAAACCCTCTTGAGGACAGGGGGAAGGCTTAAAGCAGACGCCCCACCGTGGGGCGTCTCTATGCGTTGCTATAAAAATTTTATTCTGCTAACTTTCAGAAAATTAATTCCCCAACATCGCACGTTCTTCATCCACAATGCTCGCGTCGAGTTTCTTGAACAGCGGCGAAGGCTGCAGGAAATCCTTACCCGGCGTTAGTTCGGTCGGCTTCCAAAGGTCTTCTTCGCCCGCGGACAGGGAGTCGCCCGGCTCATACAACATAACCTCATGGGTGCTCAAGTCATCCTCCACTTCACGGGTGACCAATTTACCGAAGAAAGGCTTCTCATACCCCAGAAACGCATGCAATTGTTCACTGGTGTATGGCAGGAAAGGCGAGAAGATCAGACTAAGCCAATCGATCGCCTGCATGGCGGTGTAAATCGATTTGGCAGCCTGCGCCTTATCCTCTTTGATCTCAAACCAGGGTGCGGAAGTATCGAGAAATTTATTGACCTCAGCCGCCAGACGCATGGCTTCCTGAATGGCTGCCCGTAATTTTACAGATTCCAGGTTGTCCTTTACCGTCTCGAACCCGGCCTTGATCGTCTCCAGCAGAGCCAGATCACCCTCTCGTAATTCACCCGGTTCCGGCACCTTGCCGTCCCAATTCTTATAAGCAAAGGAAAGCACCCGGTTCGCCAGGTTGCCCCAGGTGGCGACCAATTCATTGTTATTGCGCTGGTAAAACTCTTCCCAATCCCAGTCAGAATCGCGGGTCTCGGGCATGTTGACGGTCAGATAATAGCGGACCGGATCCGGGTCATACCTGTCAAGTGCGTCCAGGCCCCAGACCGCCCAGTTCTTGCTTCCGGAAAGCTTTTTGCCTTCCAGGTTCATAAACTCATTAGCGGGCACATCGTAAGGCAGAACCAACGATTGCGGGTCCTCAGCGCCCATCTTGGCATCAAACGAATCCCCCACGCCAATCAGTTCGGCCGGCCAGATGATGGCATGGAAGGGGATATTGTCCTTGCCGATGCAGTACAGCGTCCGGGAATCTTTTTCGATCCACCAATGCCGCCAGGCATCGGGCTGGCCGTGGAGCAGGCCCCACTCGACGACGCTTGAAAGGTAACCGATAACCGCTTCGAACCAGACGTACATGCACTTCCCTTCCCAACCTTCCACCGGCACCGGAATGCCCCAGGCAAGGTCCCGGGTGATCGGGCGGCCGTGGAGGCCCTCGGTCTCGATCTGTCCCAACGACTGGCGAATCACATTCGGCCGCCAGTAATCCTGACGCTCGCGCAGGAAGTTTGCTACCCGGTCCTGTAGTTTTTCCAGGTCCAGATAGAAGTGGGTGGTCTCTCGCAGTTCAGGGGTGGAACCATCGATCTTGGATTTCGGGTCGATCAGTTTCTCAGCCTCCAACAGGTGACCGCAGTTATCGCATTGGTCACTGCGTGCGCCAGTCTTACCGCAGAAATAACAGGTACCTTCCACGTAACGGTCCGGCAGGAAACGCTCCTGCGCGGGTGAATACCACTGCAGGGAAGACTCGGTGTAGAGATATCCGTTCTCTTTCAGAGAGAGGAACAACTTGTCAGCCGTGTCGAAATGGTTGCGGGTATGCGTGCTGGTGAAGATGTCGTAGGTCAGTCCCATCTTCTGGAAAAGTTCGATGAATTCCGCATGGTAACGTTTGTAGACTTCTTCCGGCGTGACCCCGTCCTCATCGGCCCGGACGGTCACGGGTGTGCCGTGCGAATCCGAACCGGAAACCATCAACACATCCCGGCCGCGCAGCCGGTGATAACGGGCGAGGATATCCGCCGGGAGGTAGGCTCCGGTGATGTTCCCGACATGGATCTTGGCGCTGGCGTAGGGCCAGGCGACGGCGATTAATACTGGTTCGGTCATACTCCACCTCATTACAAAATGGTCTTAGAAAATGACAATAAAAAAGCTGGCCTCAGCCAGCAAGTCCTCCGGAAGTGACGCGGCACTTCATGTTATGCTTCTGGCAAGCATAACCACGGAGAACCGGACATGCCCATGATGACGTTTTTCCTCTTCATCGTGACTGAATTATACAGGATTAGAGATAATCTTTCAACTGGCGGGCTTTATGCGGGTGGCGAAGCTGGCGTAATGCTTTCCCCTCAATCTGGCGGATGCGTTCGCGGGTCAGGCCGAACTTTTGTCCCACTTCTTCCAGCGTGTAAGACCGGCCATTATCGAGCCCAAATCGCAAGCGCAGGATGCGCGCTTCCCGCGGCGAGAGCGTATTAAGCACCTCGTCGATCTTATCCCGCAGCATGGACTTATAGGTCACTTCCATCGGCGAAGGCGTCTGGTCATCTTCCACGAACATCCCCAGTTCGGAATCTTCCTCATCCCCTACCGGGCTTTCCAGCGAGAGCGGCAGCCAGGAAATCCGCATCATCCACTGCACCTTACGGACATTGACATTCATTTCCCTGGCGACCTCGGTTGCAAATGGTTTTCGCCCCAAACTCTGTTCCAGGGCGTGGCTCACTTTATAAAGTTCGCGGATCCGGTCGATCATGTGGACCGGAATGCGGATCGTGCGTCCCTGGTCGGCGATGGAGCGGGTGATTGCCTGGCGGATCCACCAGGTCGCGTAGGTCGAGAAACGGAAGCCGCGCGTGTAATCGAATTTTTCAACTGCTTTCATCAGACCCATGTTGCCTTCCTGGATCAGATCGAGGAAGGGGACACCCCGTCCCATATACTTTTTAGCGACACTCACCACCAGGCGAGTGTTTGCCTTGATCAGGTGTTCCCAGGCTTGCTCACCGTCCCTCAGGATAGTCAGCAGTTCTATCTTGCGGTCTTCTGAAATATTCGCCTCTTTATCGTTGAGCATCCTGTCCGCATCCCGCCCGGCTTCAATCCGTTTCGCCAGGGAAAGTTCTTCACTCACGGATAAGAGCGGGACTCGGGACATCTCTTTCAGATAAAGTCCGACGGTATCATCCGAACCAACATGCTCGAGACCAACCCGTTGGTTCGATTTCTCATCATCGTCGTCTTCGTCTTCTTCATCTTGTTGATATTCGTTGATCAGCGCTTCCTTATCAATTACTTCGACCCCCTGCTTCTTCAGCGTCAGCATCAAGGCGCTCAGCGCTTCCGCATCATCATCACCATCTGGAAAAGCTTCCATCAGGTCTTCAATGGTGAGGAAACCCTGCAAATCGGCGCGCTCCAAAAGCACCTCAACAGTGTTTTCTGTTTTTTTGCTTTGACGCTCGCTGATCATTCCAACTTCTCCTGCAGTCCAGTGGATTCTTACAACGGGTTTCGGCGTCCCCAGATGAATGATAAGAATCTCCTAGGCTGCTCCTTCCTCTTCACCAACATCCAGAGGTATCTGTTCGTTTTGAATGTGCTCGCAGGTCTCTTCATTAAGGTTAATCCCACAAACGACGCAAAGCCCTTTGCATTCGGTTTTACATAAGCTCTTGATTGGAATTGCAAGGATCAAATATTCCCGATAAAGCGATCCAAGGTCAATGTAGCCGTCGTTAGGGAGGATCAAATCCGTCTCTTCCCGATGTCGGGAAGGAAATTGATATAATTCTTCAAACGCCAATTCCACAGGTTGGAAATAGTCTTTAAGACAGCGCACACAATTCGCCTCCACATCCGCTGTCCCTTCGACCTGCAATAATAAACCTTCACGTGTCCGGGAAATTTTGACGATGCTTTTCAGGTTCCGGACCTGCAGGTCGTCTAAAGTAAAGCTATCAAATTCTACCGGTATTTCGCGGCTCGTGCCGATTGGCTTGTTAAACAAATAACCGACATTTAGTCGCAGTGGATTGTCGCTGTTATTCACAATGATCAGTTCAAAAGGTCTATTGGGTAAAATGGCCGCACTGGTGAATTATAACATGCTGATAATCGAGCGTCAACGAATTTATGGAGATTAACTATCTAAATTATGGAGGTTTGATTTGAACAACATCCTCATGGTTGCCTCCGGTAACCCGGGTAAGATCAAGGAGATCAAAGCCATCCTCGGCATTCTGAACCTCGAGATCGTTTCGGCGGGTGAATTAGGCGTCCATCTGGACGTCAAAGAGACGGGGAGCACCTACGCTGAAAATGCGCTGCTCAAAGCGAATGCTTACCAATCCGCTTCCGGCCACATCGTTCTGGCGGATGATTCCGGCCTGGAAGTGGATGCGCTCAACGGTGAACCCGGCATCTATTCCGCCCGTTACGCCGACGTCCCGAATGCTTCCGATGCAGACCGCCGGCACTTCCTTCTGCAAAAACTGCAGGGGAAACCTCGTCCCTGGCCGGCGCATTTCCACTGTACAGCCATCCTGGCAACACCTGAGGGAGCGGTATTCACCGGAGCAGGTCGCTGCAATGGACTCATCATCCCGGAAGAGCGAGGAACCAACGGCTTTGGTTACGATCCGATCTTCTTCATCCCCGAAGAGGACGCGACCATGGCGGAATTATCATCCGAAAGAAAGAATCAGATCAGCCACCGGGCACGCGCCTTGCAGGCGTTAATTCCGGTGATCAAGGACATTTACAAACTGTAAAAAATCGGCGTTTACATTGAATTAAGGTCAATCCCTCTTCGGAGGGTAACTGAGGGCGTCGGTTGAGGAGGTTTTTCCAAATATCGATAAAGGGCGCTGTGTGGAGCGCCCTTTTCGTTAGTGTGCTAGATTCAGAGAAGATTTAGGGATATCTCTCAGTTCACCATTTGTTGTGATGGATCCGGGTCTCATCGAACCGATCAATGGGTTCAGGCTTAAGTGCGGGATAACCGACCGCGACCATCGATACCGGCCGGACGTCTTTCGGTAAATCCAACAGAGCCTGCATCCCATGGACTCGGTCCGCATCAGGGAAAACCCCCAGCCAGACTGCACCCAGGTTCATTGCGTGAGCGGCCAATAAGATATTTTCAGTCGCTGCCGCGCAATCCTGAATCCAGGTCGCACGTTTATTTTCCAGCTTCCGGTCACTGCAGACCAGGATCGCCATGGGGGCATACATCAACATCTTCGCATTCCGATGGAAATCGGGGATCGCATGCAGGACCTCCGGGTTGTCAATCACCACGAAATGCCATGGGCGCTCGTTCTTTGCAGAAGGCGCTTGCATTCCGGCTCGTAATAATTTTTGAAGATCCTCTTCTTTGATGGGGTCAGACTTAAAATCCCGTACACTCCTGCGGGTAAAAATTGCATCTAATGTATCCATAGCATTCTCCTAGTTCGTAACGGTAAACGTTATCGCATCGACATAAGTTTCCATGTAATCTTTAACCGTGGTTAACTCTACATAGGTGATTTTACTTAAAAGTTCTTCCGCTTCCTGACGTGTCGGTACCGAGGTCAACATCATCCTTGCGCCGATCCCGGCGGCGTTGCCGATCTGTTCGAAACGGTCCAGCGGTAAGCTCGGGAACATCCCGATCCGGACCGCGCTTTCCAGGCTGAGATAGGTGCCGAACGCGCCTGCGACCAGGAAACGGTCAATATCTTCAGGACAGGTTGCGGTTTCTTCTAATAATACCTCGACGCCCGAGCGGATGGCAGCTTTGGCAAGCTGGATCTCACGGATATCCCCACGGGTGATGAGGATCGGTTTTCCTGTGCCGGATTTATCCGCCGTGACCAGTTCAACTGCACCACCTAAAGGATGATCGACCAAACGGAATGCCTTATCTGTGAAATCGACCGGCCGTATCAATTTGACCTGAATTGAGCATTTCAGCGACCACATCCAGAATGCCTGAACCGCAAATCCCAATCGGGGGTTCCCCATCCACGGTCGTATAGTGCCAGTTTCCATCAAAAAATTGAGCCCGTTCAATCGCACCGGGCACCGCCCGCATCCCGGCATGGATATGCGCACCTTCAAACGCAGGCCCGGAGGCACAGGAGCAGGTCGTAAGCTTCCCATCTTTGGCAAGGCTGATCTCCGTATTGGTGCCAATATCCAGGGCAATCGAAATACCATCCCGTTCGTAAATTTTGCTCGCCAAAAGCATTGCAATATGGTCTGCACCGACATACCCGGCGATATTTGGCGGCAGGTAAATCCTGGCACCGGGTGCACTGGTCAGAGCTGATATCCCGTGCGGGAAAATGCAAAGCTTTGGTGACCGCGGCCACATAGGGCGCTTGCCCTAACTGCCGGACCGGTAAACCGGTAAAGAGATGATGCATGGCCGTATTCCCGACCACCACCAAATCCACAATCTGATTCGGTGTCGCACCCACCGAACGGCAAAGCTCAGCCGCACTTTGATTAAGTGTCTCCACCACCTTTTCCTGGAGCGTGTGCCTGTTCGCCTCATTTTGGTTCGCATATGCGATCCGGGCGACGACATCCTCACCAAAGGCAATTTGTGGGTTCATCTCTCCGGTTTTGGCGATAATCTGCCCCGTTGCCAGGTCAACCAGAAATACGGCCATCTTGGTTGTGCCGATATCGACGGCGAGGCCGAAAAACGGTTCATCCGGCTTGAGGAAGCCGGTAATTCTGTCACCTTCAAGGACTGCCTTTGCAGACCAGGAATTCTCCCGCAGTGACTGCGAACACTGCGCCATCACGGGCAGGTCCGCCTGAACTGCAATGCCCTCCTGGGAAAAATAGTCCCGCACGCGGGCCCAATCGGCCCGAAGATCGGTTAAATCCGGTGGTGAGATGTGAATTATTTCTGCGTGAACGGCTGGCGCCAGCTCCACGGATTGGTCGTGCCCTTCCAACTGCAGCCGTTGTGTGGCGGTTAGCGATTCCGGTGGGATTTCAATCTTGACATCACTCAGGGGAAAGGCCTGGCAAGCCAACCGCCATCCAGCCTGAAGCTCCGCATCGGTGAAGAATTGTTTTTCCACAGCCGTGATTTGTGAAAGCATGCCTGTCACCAGGCGCACTTTGCAATCCCCGCAGATCCCAACACCGCCGCAGACCGCGGACAATGCGATCCCGGCCCCCTGGGCAGCAGACAGGAGGTCCTGACTCTGATCTACATCCACACGCCTGCCGATGGGTTCAAAATCGATTTGAAAGAGCGTCATCCGCGCTCCAAGTTTTCTAAAATCATCCCGTCCTGGATTTCAGATTATTGTTTGTATCCGAATTTACGCAGCAGGTCTTTACGCCAGGCGATATCGTCTTCTGCTTCAATCCCAACTGGTCGTTTACCGTCAGCCACACCGAGGATCGCCCGTCCCTCCCCCACATCCATCACGACGACATCGGTCGGGTTGGCCGTTGCACAAAAGATCCGGCAGACTTCCGGGACATTTTTAATCTGGTTAAGGATGTTGATCGGGAAATAACCATCTCCCAAAAAAAGGATAAAGGAATGCCCGGCGCCGATCGCCAGCGCGTTTTGTTTGGCAAGGTCGATCATTGCCTCATCCGTCCCACTCCAGCGGACCAGACATGCACCGGAAGCCTCACAGAAGCCCAGGCCAAACTTGATCCCCGGTACACTGCTGACCAGGACTTCGTGGATATCCTCCACAGTTTTGATGAAATGGGACTGTCCCAATATGAAATTGGTCTCTTCAGGTTTTTGAATGCGGATGTTCTTGATCTCCAAAACGCACGCTCCTTTCACGGTTTAGGCAATTTTAACATGATTTATGTATTGGAAATCGCATAAGTATGGAAATATCGAAGATAATAAATGACTATGCGAATATATTCTTAAGGTGAATTTTTGTGAGTACAGATAAATTTTCCCGAAAAAATACATCAACGATGCATTACCTATAATGCTTCCATAGGCTTCCCCTCGAGGGGAAGGCTGATAATTATCTGGCTAAATTCAAAACGAGACGCCCCGACGGGCGTCTCCATGTGATACCTAATAGCAATATTTTTTGTAAAGATCATCTAGCATACAACTGTTTATGTACGTTGGAGAGTGCACGTACCTGCTCCCCGGCATGGTAGGATGACCGCACAAGCGGTGAACTTTCGACCCATTTGAATCCGATCCCCAGGCCGTATTCCTTGAGAGCTTCAAACTCTTCGGGTTCATAATAACGCCGGATCGGGAGGTGCTTTCGGCTGGGCTGCAGATACTGCCCTATCGTGAGGATATCTACACCCCAATCTTGCAGATCTCGCATCGTGGCCTGGACCTCTTCAAAGGTTTCGCCAAGCCCGACCATGATCCCGGACTTGGTCAAAACATCCGGATCAAGTTTACGGGCATGTGAAAGGATCGCTTCGGACCATTCATAATGGTCCTGGGGCTGCACTTGTTTGAACAATCTCGGGACAGTCTCAACGTTATGATTGAGGATCTCCGGTCGGGCGGACATCACAATCTGCAGGGCTTCGATACTGCCCTTGAAATCCGGGATCAGCACTTCCACCGAGCACCCAGGGAGCAACTGACGGATGCGCCGGATGACCATCGCAAAGATCGGCGCGCCGCCATCACGGCGTTCGTCCCGGTTCACGCTGGTGATCACTGCGTGCTGCAATCCCATGCGCTTGACGGCCTGCGCCACACGTTCGGGCTCATGCCAGTCCATGACGTCAGGGCGGCCGTGTTTGACATCGCAGAACCCACACGTACGGGTGCAAACGTCGCCCAGCATCAGGAAGGTTGCCGTGCCGCTCCCCCAACATTCACCCATATTCGGGCAGCCGGCTTCCTCACAGACCGTGTGCAGGGACTTACTGCGCATCAGGTGCTGCAAGTTTTCATAATTTTCACCGCTGGGGGCGCGCACTTTGATCCAACTCGGTCGACGGAGCGGTGTGGTATCAATGGTTTCAGGATTTATTCTATCTCTGGTCGGATTTGTCGGCATTGTACCTCCAGAAAAAATTATACTACATGGCGCAATGCCAATACAAAACAAAATACACCCCGAAGGCTGTATTTTGTGATGGTTTTCTATTTGCCTGTAAATAACAGCCGAGGTTTAGACCTCGGAAGGTTTGACCGGCACGATCAACCACATGATGAAATAGATCAACACACCGGACAATCCGGCGAGGGTCAATAGAACGAAGAGCAGTCGAATGATGGTCGGGTCAGCATTGATATATTCAGCAATACCGGCGCAAACACCACCGATCATACCTTCACTGGGGATACGATACAATTTTTTAGGTTCATCCATGATATTTTTTACTCCTTTCACTTAATAATACGAAGACCATCGATAATAGTTGCAAGAAATTGATAAATAATTTATTAACATCCAATCCCTCTCAATCGATCCTATTCCCCGGTTTACAATGAAGTGGTATAAAATAGGTCAGAAACAGGACATAAAGGCAAACAAGAATGGACTATGACAAAACGACCTGGCGCGTGATCGAAAATCCACCTGCAGCAGGCGCCTGGAACATGGCAGTGGATGAAGCCATCCTCGAATCCGTCTACTCAGGTGAATCACTCCCGACGCTCAGGCTTTACGCCTGGGAACCAGCCTGCCTTTCACTTGGACACGCCCAGCCCTATTCCGAAGTCAATACCGACAACCTGGAAGAACACGGATGGGACCTCGTCCGCCGCCCTACCGGCGGTCGCGCCATCCTGCATGTGGATGAATTGACTTACAGCGTGATTGCCCCAAACACCGACCCTCGGGTTGCAGGTGGCGTCCTGGAGAGTTACTTACGCCTTTCAGAGGCGCTGCTGGAAGCCCTGCGGATCATGGGACTTAATCCTAAAGCCAACGAGAAAAAACCGGAAAGTCATTCCAACCAACCTAACCCGGTCTGTTTTGAAGTGCCCTCCAACTACGAGATCACTGTCAACGGTAAGAAATTGATTGGTTCCGCCCAGGCTCGCCGCAAGGAGGGCATCCTGCAGCACGGCGCGCTCCCTCTCTATGGCGACCTGGCAAGAATTATCACGGCCCTAAAATTCAAAGACCCGGCTTCAGCTGAACGCGCCAGGGATAGGTTGCTGGCCCATGCCACGACGGTAGAATGGGAACTGGGGACTGCACCGACCTGGGAACAGGCTGCCTCAGCCTTCAAAAAAGCTTTCTCAGACGAGTTGAACCTGGACCTGGTACCCGGTGGGTTAAGCGAACGGGAGTCGGATCGTGCCAAAGAATTGGTAAAGGAAAAATATGCCAACCCGACCTGGACGGAACGGATTTGAGAAGGTGCGAATGAAGCAACTTGGAAAGAGAATTCGGATTTTGGTTTTATTGGTTGTGCCTCTGGCGCTGATCCTTTCCGCCTGCCAAACCGCTCAACCCAAAGAAGCATCAACTCCATCCCCTTCTCCGACAGTCGTCATTCTGGAGAACGCCACGCCCAGCTACACACCAACCACCCGGCCAACACCGACCCCGACCCAATCGCCATTAGGCAGCGAAGCTAATCCGATCACTCTAGCTTTTATGCTCCAGCCTGAAGATACCGCGGCGATTGACGCCGCCCAGGAAGTAGCTGTGCTGATCAGCACGGATTCGAACCTTGCTGTCGAAAGCGTGATCTATCCGGATTTCGTCAGTCTTTCCACCGCAATCCTGAATAATGAAGTAGACCTCTTCTGGCTCAAGCCGCTGGAATACTTGTTCTTGAACGGTCAATCGGCAGCCGATGTCATGCTGGTCACGAACCATTTGGGCGTCTATGCATACGGTGTGCGGTTCATGACGAACATCAATCAGGGCTTTTCATCCTATTTTGACCCGGAGGCTAACGAAAGTTACGGCGATCCCCTCTCCGCTTTACAGCAGTTCGCCGGCACTCGCCCCTGCTTTATCAATCCAAACTCACTCCCCGGTTACTTTGTGCCTTTGGGATTGCTGGCGACCACAAGCACACCTACGCTTGACCCGGTCTTTGTCTATGACTACAGTGCTGCCATCCGAGCCTTATATATTGAAGGTATATGCGACTTCGGTGTGGGATATGCACTGATCGGTGACCCGCGCACCGCCGGAGATATTTTGCAGGACCTGCCTGACGCAGAAAATGTCGTCGATGTCATTTGGCAATCGGAAGGCATCATCCCCAATATCAATCTTTCGACATCTCCCAACCTGCCGCTCAATCTACAGGTCAAGCTGCAGGAAGCCTTCCTGGACCTGCAGGATACGCCCGAAGGCCTGACCTTGCTCTCAACAGCATTGAATTATGAAGTCGGTGCGCTTATCACGGAGATGGATAGTTTCTATAACCCACTCCGAGCCGCCCTCGCACCGCTTGAACTCGACCTTGGCAGCATCACACAACAAACCGACCAATAAATAAGCTTATGGCTTTTAAAAAATTCTCACGGGCCCTTTTCCATATCCTCGTCTACATCGTCATCGGCAGCTTCTTCCTGACGGGTTTCCTGCGTGTGGGCATGCTGCTTTACGCCCGCCCGAAAACCGGCCTGGCGGCGGCTTCACGTTCCGCGCCTGTCGCTCTGATCCTGGGTGCGGGTCTCAACCGGGACGGTACAGCCGGGGTTGTGCTGCGTGACCGGGTTGAAACCGGCGCAGAGCTCTATTTTGCCGGTAAGGTTGAGAAGCTCTTGATGAGCGGTGATAACAGCACCGAATTTTACGACGAACCCGGTGCAATGCTGGAATATGCCCTTTCACTGGGCGTGCCGGAAGAGGACATCATCCTGGATTTCGCCGGCCGACGCACCTACGATAGCTGCTACCGGGCCAAAGCCATTTTCGGTTTGGAGGATCTGATCGTCGTCACCCAGGCTTTTCACCTGCCTCGGGCCTTGTTCATCTGCAACGCTTTTGACATCACGGCCACCGGCGTTGTGGCGGATGACGCCAATTATCGCCTCAGAAGTTACACCTACTGGTGGGTGCGGGAGATCTTCGCCAGCATTAAGGCTTATTGGGACGTCCTGATCGAACACCCCGTTCCTATCCTGGGACCCCCCGAGCCTATTTTCCCCTGAGCACCCGTTCCTCCTGCTCACAATCCAACGTTTTCCAACTGGCACTAATATTGCACGTTAAAGGACACTATTATGAATCGAAACGAAGCTTACGAAATTGTCACGGAGTACGTTAAAAATCCCAACCTCATCAAGCACATGCTGGCGGTTGAAGCGGCAATGCGCTGGTACGCCCGAAAATTCGGCGAAGATGAAGAGAAATGGGCTGTCGCCGGTCTCCTGCATGATTTTGACTGGGAAATCCACCCCACGATGGAGGAACATCCCCAGGCAGGCGTACCGATCCTGCGCGAACGCGGCGTCCCGGAAGAAATCATCCATGCCGTACTTTCGCATGCTTCACATACCGGCATTCCGCGTGAGACCTTGATGGAAAAAACCCTCTTCGCCTGTGACGAACTCACAGGATTGATCACCGCAGTGGCACTGGTTCGCCCTTCCCGGGCGCTTTACGACTTGAAAGCCAAATCGGTGAAGAAGAAATGGAAGGATAGATCCTTCGCAGCCGGCGCTAACCGGGAAGAAATGGAAGAGGGTGCTGAGGCTTTGGGAATCGATCTGTGGGAACATGTCACCAACGTGATCGCAGCCATGAATGAGGTTGCGGCAGACCTGGACCTGGCGGGTTCCCCGGAGGAAGATCAGTAACGGTGTAAGATATGACACTGACCGGAAAAGGCTATTATATTTGGATCGTCAAGCAATGCGAAAACGGGGACCCCGATCGCATTGCTGCTCTGGCGCGTGACGCCAACTTGTCCCACGTCCTTGTGAAGATCGCCGACGGCGCTTTTCCGTATAATATCGATCTCGACAACGGTTATGATTACGCCCGGCCGGCGATCAAGAAGCTGCAGGAACAAAATATACAGGTTTGGGGTTGGCAATATGTCTATGGGGACTATCCGGAGCAGGAAGGCGAGATTGCGGTCAAACGCGCCCTGGAACTCGGTGTGGATGGGTTTGTAGTCAACGCCGAAGTGGAATATCAGAACTATGCCAAAGCGCCAGCTGCAAGCCGCTATATGAACATCCTGCGAAGCAACCTGGGCAGCATGCCGATTGCCCTCAGTTCCTACCGCTACCCCTCCTATCATGCCAACTTCCCCTGGGCTAATTTCCTCGAACGCTGTGATTACAATATGCCTCAGGTTTATTGGGTCAAATCCCATAATAACGCCGGTGAGCAGCTCCAGCGCTGCGTGAACGAGTTTAAACAGATGAAGCCCTTCCGGCCGATCATCCCCACCGGCCCGACTTACAAGGAATCCGGCTGGATCCCAACCAAAACGGAAGTTGTGGAATTCATGACCGTTGCCAAACGACTGGGATTGAGTGCGGTGAACTTCTGGTATTGGGACGGCGCGCGCCGCTATATGCCGGAGTTCTGGAATTTAGTACGGGATTATGAATATGACAGCCCCATTCAAGCCGTCAGTCAGCCTGCCAAATACATGGCAGCATTGAACAGCCGCGATCCAGATAAGGTTGCCGAACTCTATTCAGAAAATGCCGTCCACATCGGCCCGGATAAAGCCATCCAGGGCAAAGAAGCGATCCGGGAATGGATTGCTGCCATGATGAAAGACTTTAGTGATGGCGAATTCAAATTATTGGGCGAATCCCGGGATGAGAACGTCTATTCCTTCCAATGGGAAGCCGGTGCTTCATCCGGGAAGACTCTTCAGAGCCATAACACCCAAGGCCTGGTGGACGATAAGATCAGCTACCATTACTCCTTCGTCCAACCAGCCAACTCTGCAGGAACCTAAATCCCCTCTTCTACCCCAGTTCGATAACCAAATCCAACGGTACGGTCATCTCGACGATATTATCGCTCTTCTTCACATCGATGATGCTGCTGCCTTTCTGCATCCGGTTACACTTAGGTGCGTCGGAGACATGCACCAGACGGCTGGCCGCTTCTTCGAAATGCACGACACCGTTATAGGTCTTTAATCCAACCATCATCCCAACCACATATTCATCCTTCGGCAGCTTCCAAGCGATCACGCCGTAACCATAGCGTCCCTGGGTCGGGAATTCATCGGGATCGATCCGTTTGGCGTTTCCTCGGTTGCTCACAAGCAGAACTTCGCCCTTACGGGAAGCGACGCCTGCGCCAACGACTTCATCATCACCTCGCAGCTTGATCCCTCCCACCCCGGCCGCAACCAGACCCATCGTACGGGCATCCTCCTCCGAGAAGCGGATCCCCATCCCATCCCGAGTCTCCAGAATGATATCTTCCCCACCTTTGGTGAATAAGATCGCACAAAGACCATCACCCTCATTGACCTTGGCCAGTGTGAAGAGGTTGGCGGATGGCGCCGGGAGATCGCTCAACAGGGACCGCTTGACCATGCCTTGCCTCGTGACCGTGGTAATGAAACCATCCTCCTCACGCATATTCATCGGTGCTGAGAACATCAACTTTAATTTCGCGTTGGATTCAAATGCTGAGATGGAAGATACAAGAGTGCCTTTTTCGGGCTCGTCTGCAATCGGCAGCGAATGCACATCAAGAGCAGCCGCTTCTCCGTCATCAGCAACGACATAAACTGTTTGGTGGGTTGTCGTGCGGATGACCAATTTCGGTGCATCAATCCCCCACTGGCGGAAAGTCTTATCGTCGTTGGTCCGGGCAATCCGGTTATCGGGCGAGATCGCCACCCAAACCGGCTCCTCAGGCATCACATCGGTGGTGGTCAGAAGGTTGACGGCTGTCTCGCCTTCATCCATCTGAATGATTTGGGTGCGTCGCGGGTCGTTGTATTTTTCCTTGACTTCTTTCAATTCATCAATCACCACACCACGCATCTTCTTGGGAGAACGGAGCAGATCCTTGAGTTCTTTGATCCGTTTTGAGATCTCCTTATATTCATCCTCGATTTTTTTACGTTCCAGCCCGGCCAGACGTCGCAAAGGCATATCCAGGATCGCCTGAGCCTGGGGTTCGTCGAGGTTGAATTTCCGCATCAGGTTGGTTCGGGCGGTTTCAACTCGCTGGGAACGGCGGATGGTATCAATCACTTCATCCAGATTCTCCAGGGCGATCAGATAGGCCTGGAGGATATGCAGGCGCTCTTCCGCCTTGCGAAGTTCATATTCACTGCGCCGCTTGATCACGTTCAGCCGGTGGTCCGCAAAGACTTTCAGGGCTTGTTTCAGGTTGAGCTTATGGGGTTCACCGTTGACCAGCGCGAGCAGGTTGATTCCGAAGGTGGATTGCATCTGGGTACGTTTATAGAGGGTCTTAAGGATCTCGCTTGGATTAGCGGTTTTGGTAAGCTCGATCACGACCCGCATACCCTGACGGTCAGATTCGTCCCGCAGGTCGCTGACGCCATCCAGAGACCCGTCCCGGACGAATTCGGCGATCTTCTCGATCAGCGAAGCCTTGTTGGTCATATAGGGCAGTTCGGTCACGATAATGCGCTTCCGCCCCCGATTCATTTCCTCCAGCCGGACCCGGGCGCGCATCTTGACCCGACCCTTACCACTGCCGTAGGATTGCGCCAGCGTTTCCGTGCGGTCATCGGTGATGATCAGGGCGCCGGTCGGGAAATCAGGACCTTTGATGTATTGCATCAGGTCTTCCACACCGATATCATCAATCTTGGACCAATTCTCCAGCATCATCACCAGGGCGTCCACAACCTCACCAAGATTATGCGGTGGGATGTTGGTCGCCATGGCGACTGCGATGCCGGACGATCCGTTGACCAACAAGTTGGGGATGGATGCGGGCAGAACGTCCGGTTCTTCAAGAGATCCATCAAAGTTATCGACAAAATTGACCGTATCCATATTCAACTGACGGAGGATGTCCATCGCGACTTCCGTCAGCCGGGCTTCCGTGTAACGCATGGCCGCAGGTGGGTCACCATCTACGCTGCCGAAGTTTCCCTGCCCTTCCACCAGCATATAACGCTGGGAGAAATCCTGCGCCAGGCGAGCCATCGTTTCGTAAACCGCCATATCACCGTGGGGATGATACTTGCCCAGAACCTCACCGACGATCCTGGCGGATTTTTTATAAGAAGAATCGGGGCGCAGTCCCATGTCGTACATCGCGTAAAGGATCCTGCGCTGCACCGGTTTCAAACCGTCCCGTGCGTCCGGCAGCGCTCTTGCGACGATCACGCTCATGGCATAGTCCAGGTAAGACTGCTGCATTTCATCGTTAATATTGATCGGGCGAACAATTCCAAGATTCATAAACAAGCTCCTCCTGTCCAATCTTATGCGGGAAAGAGACAGGCGTCAAGAAAACCACTAATGAAAGAACATTTGTTTCATTGTAACATAAAAATCCCGAGGAAATTCCTCGGGATTTGATTATATTCGATATTTTAGGCTTTACTCAATGATCTCCAGATCGTCTTCATCATCGTCGTCGTCATCGATGTCGTCGACCAGGTCATCTTCTTTCTCATCGAGGTCTTCCTCATCGAGAAGGTCTTCATCGACTTCGTCCAGATCGTCATCGTCGATGAAATCGTCAACGGGTTCATCATCGAAAATATCAATCACACGACCTTCGAGCATCGCGCCGGAGGGGATTTCACCAGGGGTCTCATCAGAGAACTGCCCCGGTTCAAAACCGGTC
Source organism: uncultured Chloroflexia bacterium (assembly GCA_963748065.1). Classification (GTDB taxonomy): domain Bacteria; phylum Chloroflexota; class Anaerolineae; order Anaerolineales; family Anaerolineaceae; genus Brevifilum. The sequence continues at coordinate 148,105 of CAVVHL010000005.1, forward strand.
CCAGCGGGGATCAGTTTACCGATCATGATGTTTTCCTTCAAGCCAAAGAGCGGGTCTTCACGGGAAGCCACCGCGGCGGCCGACAGCACCTTGATGGTGTGCTGGAATGAGGAAGCGGACAGGAAGGATTCGGTCTCCAACGCCGCTTTCGTGATCCCTAACAGGATCTCGACAAACCGGGCGGGGTGCTTACCTTCAGCAGCCAGTTCTTCATTCACACGCCGGATTTCAAGCCGGTTGACCAGGTCCTGCGGGAGATAATTCGAATCACCCGGCCGGATGATCTGCACCTTACCCAGCATCTTATGAATGATCACTTCGAAGTGTTTATCGTTGATGTTCTGACCCTGGGTGCGGTACACCTGCTGGATCTCACTGAGGAGATATTGCTGGCAGGCATCACGTCCCTTGATACGCAGGATGGTATGCGGGTTCAATGAACCTTCGGTCAATGGTTGACCGGCATCGATCTTGTCACCTTCCTGGACGATCAGGCGGGAGGTTGTGGGGATATCGTATTCTTCCGATTCCTTCACTTCGTAGGAAACGATCACTTTGCCCTTTTCTTTTCGGACACGTCCGGCATGTTGGGCTTTGATCTCGGCTTCATCCTGAGTAGCCAGGGTGGCGCCAGCTTCCACTTCGTCCTCATCCTTGACAGCCGCTTTCCAGCCGCTGGGGAGTTCATATTCGTCAGAGACCATTTCACTCTGGTCCACCCGAACGATCCGTTGGTCGGTATACTTCTCGGAATGGATCACGTGAGCTGTCCCGGCAATACGGGCAATGATCGCCTCACCTTTCGGTGCTTTACGAGCCTCGAATAACTCTTCCACACGGGGGAGACCGGTCGTAATATCACCGCCGGCCGCCACACCACCGGTATGGAATGTCCGCAGAGTCAACTGCGTGCCAGGCTCACCGATGGACTGGGCTGCCACGATTCCGACCGTCGAACCCAGCTTGACCATATCGCCGCGGCCCAGATCGACGCCATAACAACTGGCGCAAATTCCATGAACCATTTCGCAGGTCAATGGGGAGCGGACTTTCACTTTGTCGAGTCCGGCGTTGAGGACCTGTTTCACACGGTCGTGGGTTAGGATCTCATTCCGTTCGAACAGGATTTCTCCGGTTTTTGGATCAACAACGCGATCAGCAAAAACCCGGCCGAAGAGCCGTTCGGAGAAGGACTGCCCGGCGATATCTTCAGCAGCATCAATCCAAATACCGTTGGTCGTACCACAATCCTCTTCGTTCACGATCACGTCCTGAGCCACATCGACCAGACGGCGGGTCAGATATCCGGCATCCGCAGTACGGAGGGCGGTATCGGCCAAACCCTTACGGGCGCCGTGGGTGGAGATGAAGTACTCAAGAGCGTTCAAGCCTTCGCGGAAGTTTGAGCGGATGGGCATGGGGATGATGCGACCCGCGGGGTCAGCCATCAAGCCGCGCATCCCAGCCAACTGGGCGATGGAATTGAAGCCGCCTTTGCTGGCGCCGCAATTCGCCATTGTTGCCAGGTCACCTGTCGGGTCGAGCGTTTCTTTCACCGCTTCAGCAACCTGATTGGTTGTAGCCTGCCAGATTTCGATCACTTTCTCGTCACGTTCCTGTTCGGTCAGCAGACCACGCCGGAAGTCACGGTTGATCAAGTCAACGGCATTTAGCGCCTCCTGGATGATCTCCTGCTTCAACGGAGGAACGGTGATATCAGCAACAGCGATCGTGGACCCGGAGCGGGTGGCGTATTGGAAGCCAACCTCTTTGATTTGGTCGGCAACGATGCAGGTTTCTTCCTGGCCGCAAATTTCATAAACTTCGGCGATCAGGTCTTTCACACCACCTTTATCCAACTCGCCGTTGAAGAAGCGCATCCGTTCAGTAAGCGCATTGTTGAACAACACACGGCCGATGGTCGTATCGATCAGCCGAACTTCAGGCGCTTCGAGGCGCTGATTCTTCTCGTCATACCAGGTTTCCGTGTTGATCTTGACGTGTGCGTGGATATCAACCTGGCCTAATTCGTAAGCCATTTTAACTTCATCAATATTGGAGAATATCCGTCCGTCACCGGTGAATTCCTGATCGATGTTCATGGTCAGGTAATACACACCGAGCACCATGTCTTTGGAGGGGCTGATAATGGGTTCGCCGTTGGCGGGTTTCAGCAGGTTCTTGGTCGCAAGCATCAGCTCACGGGCTTCCGTCACTGCTTTCGCGGAAAGTGGGACGTGCACAGCCATCTGGTCGCCGTCAAAGTCCGCATTGAAAGCGGTGGTAACCAGCGGGTGCAATTGGATCGCACTACCCTCGATCAGGATCGGCTCGAAGGCCTGGATACCCAAGCGGTGGAGTGTTGGCGCACGGTTCAACAGCACCGGGCGGTCTTTGATCACTTCTTCCAGGGTCTCCCAGACCTCTGGGCGGTTGCGCTCAATGAAGCGCCGGGCGCCCTTGATGTTCGCAGCATATTCCTGCGACACCAGGCGGGAGATCACGAACGGTCGATAGAGCTCCAACGCCATCGTCTTAGGCAGACCGCACTGGTGGAGTTTCAGGTAAGGTCCCACAACGATCACGGAACGGCCAGAGTAGTCCACACGTTTACCTAACAGGTTGCGGCGGAAGCGGCCTTTCTTACCTTTGAGCATATCGCTCAGGGAGCGCAATTCGCGTCGTCCACGTCGAGAGAGCGCTTTGCCGCGCTGTGAGTTGTCGATCAGCGAGTCAACTGACTCCTGGAGCATACGTTTTTCGTTGCGAACGATCACGTCCGGTGCGCCAAGCTCCAACAGCCTCTTGAGGCGATTGTTGCGGTTAATCACACGGCGATAGAGGTCGTTCAGGTCGGAGGTCGCAAACCGGCCGCCGTCGAGCTGCACCATCGGGCGAAGGTCGGGGGGAATGACCGGGAGGACCGTCATGATGATCCACTCGGGCTTGTTACGGGAGCGTCGGAACGATTCGATGATGCCCAATCGCCGGGTGGCTTTCTTGCGTTTCTGTTTACTGCGGGTGGTGCGGATCTCTTCCCAGAGTTCCTCGGACATCGCATCAAGGTCGATGCGCTTGAGAATGTCATAAAAAGCTTCCGCGCCCATATCCGCTCGGAACACCTGACCCCAGCGGGATTTCAATTCCCGATAGCGGGATTCGCTGAGGAAGGTGAAAGGTTCCAATTCATAAAGTTCGTCGCGCAGGTTGGCTGACTCAGTCTGGGTTTCCTCAGCCTGGTCTTCCAGCTCGTTACGCAGCTCTTCCATCTTGAGTTCGCTGGCCGCTTTGATCTCTTCCTTGCGGATCTTGATCTTTTCCAGTTCCCGGCTGCGTTCTTCCTTCAGATCGGATTCGAGGTCTTCCATCATCTCTTTGACGATCTTCTGGACTTCACTCAAATGTGCGGAGGTCACTTCATTGCCAACCTCGACGATGGTCATTTGTTTATCAAGCGCGTTGAATTCAATCGCCTTGCGGATCTTCTTCCCCATCCGGGTCGAGATCTCGCTTTCCAACCGCTGGCCTTCTTTGATGACCGGGTCGATCCGGTTGCCGATCTGCTCGTCATAGCTTTCTTCCATCGCCTGACGTTCAGCATCGAGGTCCTTGAGTTCCTTATCGCGGTTCTTCTTGATCTCCGCGATCTTCTGATTGATCTGGTCGCCCATCTCACGTTCCGAAAGACTTATCTCGTCTTCCAGACGTTTGAGGGCTTTTTGACGCGCATCCTCGTCGACATAAGTCACGATGTATTGCGCGAAATAAAGCACCCGGTCCAAATTCCGGCGCGAGATGTTGAGCATCAGGCCGAGGAAGGACGGGATGCGGCGGGTGTACCAAATATGTGCGACGGGCGCGGCCAGTTCAATGTGGCCCATGCGCTCACGGCGGACCGCCGAGCGGGTTACTTCAACGCCGCATTTGTCGCAAATGATCCCTTTGTAACGGGGGTTTTTATATTTTCCACAATAACACTGGTAATCGCGAGTGGGGCCGAAAATCGCCTCACAGAATAAACCGTCCTTTTCAGGACGAAGTCGCCGGTAGTTTATGGTCTCCGGTTTGAGCACTTCGCCGTAAGACCAACTGCGAATGACTTCAGGCGATGCCAGACCGATTCGCAGTGCTTTTAATCCCTTTGTTTCCACTAGGAGCCTCCTATAAAAGAATGGAAATGGAGCTGTATTAATGCATTAACGCGAGAAAAACCTCGAGAAACCAGATTTTTCTCAGGTGTTTTCAACTTGGGAAGGTTTTCCTTTCCGATACATGCAAACGGTAATTATAGCAAATTAAGATAGGGTTTGTCAACTAAACCGAAGAATGAATTTTACCTTACAGAACCATGAAAGTCCAGTTAATTAGGCTTTTTCCGCTGCAGGATCGGGATTTGCAGGTAAAAACTGCTGCCCTGTCCGAGCTTGCTCTCAAACCAGACCTTTCCCCCATGCCTTTCGGCAATGGACTTGACAATAGCCAGGCCCAAACCACTCCCGGAGTGGTCATCCAGGCCCGTCTGTCCTTCAGATTGGAAGAAGCGTGTAAAGATCTTGCGTTGATCGAGCGGAGCGATCCCGGGGCCGTGATCTTCAACGGTGAACAGGATTGAGTCAGTATGCTTTCGCACCAATAGTGATACCGATCCACCTTGCTTCGAATATTTGATCGCGTTTTCCACCAGGTTCTTGACTGCCTGGACCAAAAATGTCGGGTCGGCTTCAATAAAAACCGGCTCGTCCGGCAGGGAAACGTCAACTTCTATATTTTTCTGCCGGGCGAATGTTCCCATCGTATCCATCACCCGTTTCACGATCACCCCAACCGCAACTTCTTCGACCTCCAGCGCATCGCTGTTATCCAACCGGCCAAGGTCCAGTAAATCCTGGACCAACGTTTTCATCTCTTCCACACCGTCGATGATGCTCGAAATATAAGTCTCCTGCTGGTCGTTCAGGTTCCCTGTCAGCCGCAGGATCTTGGCATAGCCGTGGATGAGCGTCAGGGGGGAACGCAGTTCGTGAGAAACCGTGGTCACGAATTCCGTCTTGAGGGCATCCTGCTGCTTGAATTGGGTGATGTCTTTAAAAATACATGCCAAGCCGATTTGCCGGCCATCAACTTCAACCGGCTCAACCGTCAGGAAATAGGTGTCGCCATTCTCCGTTTGGAACTCGTCGGGCTGCGGTACGATCGACTGTTTGGCGAGTAACTCGCCCCAATCCTGATCAATAAAAAGATTATCCAGGGATTGACCGATCAGATCACTTCGATCCAATCCGGTCAGGCGCTTAACGGCCTCATTGGCATAGATCACCTGATTGTGATTGTCCGCGATCACGACAGGATCCTCCATTTTCGCCAGGACCGCTTCGAGTCGTTTGCGGGTGGTCAGGGTCTCATCAAAAGCCTTACTGTTGATCACGGCAGTTGCAGCTTTTTGCGCGAGATCGGTGAAATAAGCCAGTTCCTGATCAGATATCTCATTTCGGCGGTCGGACGCCAGCCAGAAGGTCCCCAGGAGTTTATTGCGCCAGCGCAGCGGGATCGAAATCATCATTGCCGGCTGCGGCATGCCTTTCGCCAGGTGGAAGTTCTTGCCGATCTGATTATTCCGCATGATCCACTGCCCACGCACCCGAGTGACTGTCAGAACATCTTCATCCAGGGGTGACAGGGCATGAGTATCTTTCCCCATCCCATACTTTTGGTCCTCCGAAATGGCAGTTGAGGGTTGGGCTTCTTCCAGAAGGACGATCCGAGCGGAGGATATCCCATGTTCCAACGCGGCCATGAGAACGACCAGCAGCGAATCCCGCAGTTTAGGCTGTCCGGTGATCCGTTCGCTCACGGATAAAAGTTCCGATTGGGTTTGCAATCGACTCTTGAGATTCCCCTGCATCACCTGGAACGCCTCTCCCAGATTCCTCATACCTGAGGATAAACGCCGTTTCTTTTCTGGGCGTGTAAATTCACCCCGCGAGATCTTAGCCGTCTCTTCGGCCAACTGGCCCACATCCTTATCGATCTGGGCGAACATCAGAACCGCGACACCGGCCACAAGCACGATCAGGGCCAACCCGGCGGTCACCAAAGGTGTCACCGCTTGAAGTGCCTGCAATTGAATGGACTGCACCGGAACGGATGCAACAGCCGCCCATCCGATGGATGGCATGGGTAAATAATATTCCAGGTACTGCAGCCCGTCTCCATTGACGGACTCGAAATAGGTTGCGGTATAAAATGTTGAACCTGAATAAACCGCGGCGATTTGTTCGGGATTCGTGTGAAGAACGATCCTGCCAGAGGCATCAATCAGCCCCATCTCACCACCGACGCTCGCAAAATCAGCCATCTCCATCGTGAACGGTTCAAGGAGAGGATTTTCCATCAAGTTTGTCCGGCCCAGCAACACCCCAATTAGCTGCCCGGATTGATCCTTGACGGGGGCAAAGAAACTCATCGCCATGCCGTTAACAAATCCCGGTTGGATAGATCCTTCGGATAAAAGCTGCGTGACTTCAGCCTGTTCACCGGTCGAAGGGAGAGAATCACTTTCAGCCAGAGTTGGGACAACTGCGATCAGATCACCATTGATGTTAAGCAAAGCTATACGATCAAAGAAAGGATCGGATGCTTGTAAAGTCTCGAGAACGCCTGGCAGGTTATCCGGTATTGCGGCGGTCAGCTCCGGTAAATTGGACATTTGCGTGAGCGTTGATTCGCCGGTAGAAATAAATTCCGGCAGGCTTTCCGCAGCCAGGTTAACCGTCCCAGTCATATCATTCAAAAGTGACCGGCGAGCGGTATCTCTGGCATTGGACCATTGATTGGCGATCAATGCGAAAAGCAGTATCAGGGCCAGGGGGAGTGTAATAACAGCAAATCGAAATCCCAAACTCTTGATCACGGGTGTCTGAGCCATCGCTTCACGACCGCCCCATTGCTCGCCTGTAAAAGTTTTCACCGCGATACAAACTGCGCCACCGATCAGCAGCATCCCGGCAATGGCCACAAACTCACCGGGGAATTGGGATAGCGCAGCCAATAATCGTGAAGCCAGATCGCCACTGCCGTTAAGTAGCACTGCCAGAAATGTCAGTGGGGCAATGACCACAGTACTAGCCAAGGCCGCAACCAGGGGATTCCTAAGCAGCTTGAAGCTAAACCCTTCAACCTTTTGGCGGACGCTGAGCGTGAATACCAGCGCCGCAGTCATGAAAATTAGCGAAGTGAAAATATGGTGGGTGTCAAGGTAACCCAACAGGATCCCTGAAAGGCTGGCCAACAGGACCGATGGAACCAGTCCGAGAATGCCACCAGCGACCAACCACGGCAATGCAGCCAGGAACATCAAATGGGGCTGTGTGATACTCTCCCCAAACGCTGAAAAACGGGTATTAACCGGTACTCCGAGGAAAGGTGTAAATGTGAGGATCAGAACACTCAATAGGGCCAGCCAGGCAAGCGACCCACGGTCAAATCGGAATTTCCGATCACGGAACCGAATTGACAGATAAACAAGCACCGCCAGCCAGACCGCCCAGCCTATCCACGCAGCGATTGATTGCGGGATCTGGAGAGCGTATTCGGGGAGGAGCGGCGCAAGGAAATTCGTCATTTTATTCAATCTGATGGTAGATAATTCATTATAGCATTACACCGACTCCACAACGGGGGCAGGTTCACCCCCTATAACACCAAACATCCTCTATGGTCGCTTGGCGGCTTTGTCGAAATTGGACCAGGCTATACGGTCCAATACAGGCCGGATATGTTCTTTAGGCAGATCCTTAATAGCAGCCAGAGTTTTTGCCTCCATCCGGTCGACATCTTCGAAGCAGGAACGGGTAAACGCTGCTCTTTCCTCAAGAGGAGAAATCGCCGGGTTCGGTAAATTCATAATGAAATCAGCTTCCAGCTTGGCTTGCTTTGGCTGCAGCACCTTGATCCGAGTGGCATAATCTCGTAAGATTTCACGATGCAGGTTCTCATGCCGCCACCAGAGGGTTTGCTCGATCATAGGTTCCGGTAGGTGCTGGCGCCAGGTCAGGCAATCCGGAATCCATCCAGACAGGCTTGAAAGTGGAAGTACAGGGTGCAGCTGTCCCAGTGAGCCAGTGCGTGTCGCCGCGCTTATCGAGCTGCGAGATCATTGATCCGGTGGTCTGGCTGATCCGAACCGGACCGAAACTGGCGTGCATACAAACTTCCGCGCCGGTCAGGCCCTTACCCGGCTGCCAATCCTCTCCGGCGTCAGGTCCATGATCTCGGAGGAGCTGTAGAGCGAAAGACAGATCGATCTTTCCGACATTTTCCCTGAGTACATCTCTCGTCCGGCAGAAACGGGGTTGCCCCGCCCCAAAAGTAGTGTATAGGAAATCGCTATAGCATGCGCTGAAATCGAATGCTTCAGCATCCTTGCACCAGCCTTTTGAAACCGCAAAAGAAACCAGATCATCCGAAGCGCGGTCCCATTCCGATCCGATGGTGATCACATTGGAGATCGAACGCACATCCTGGACCTGTTGGGCTGCCCAATGCTTCCCGGCGGTCTCAAAAACCCAGGCGGTTTCCCGATCAGCGATCAGGAAGCTGTTGTGATAATACAGCGGGTGCGCAAAACCACAATTCCCACCCTGTCCGTATTCTTCAAGCAAAGCGATCATCACGTCCAATGCACCTTCAGCGGTATCCGCCCTTTCCAGGGCCAACCGCAGAAAGTCCATCCCGATCAGTCCGGGTTCTTTGTCATATGGCACCTTGGTGAAGACGGCCTCATTCCCAATGGCGACGCCATGTTCATTGACGCCCATCTCCGCACCCCAAATCCAGAACGGTTTGGCGAGCAGTACCGCGTTAGTCTCCGGGACCTGCGGAACAGAGATATAGGTGCATTTAACTTCATCGCCTTTCTTATGGTCGGTATGAGGAATTAAAAGAAGCTCATGGGCTTCATTCGGGTCGCGATCACTGTTCTTGGCAAAAATCACTGATCCATCCCTTGTGGCATTTGCAAGTGCAACAAACGTATCACACATTTTCGACCAGTTCCTTTGCTTTTTCCAATACCTGTTGGATCCCCAAACAATCGGCAACAATCACGACCGCATCGTCGGCGGGGCGGAGTGGTGCGATCTTTCGCCCTGAATCGATCCTATCCCGGTTCCCAAGTGAATTCAGGACGGAATCGAAATCCGTTTGCTCTCCCCTATCGAGCATTTCCTGGTAACGCCGGTTAGCACGCACTTCCACCGAGGCATCCAGGAAGATCTTCACATCCGCATCCGGCATCACCACCGTGCCAATGTCACGGCCGACCATCACCACCTTATTTTCATGTGCGATCCGGCGCTGTTGTTCGGTCATCGCTTCCCGGACGGCTGCGTAGGTGGAAACAGGTGAAACATGCGCATTGACCAATTCCTTACGGATCGCCCAGGTGACGTCCTTGCCGTCCATCACCACGTCGTAGGTTCTGCCATCGTCGACTGTGGGTGGACGGACATCGATCCGAATCTCATAAGCCAACTGACCGATCCCAGCCTCGTCTTCAATCGCCAGATCGTGCTCAAGTGCAGCAAGGGTCACCGCCCGGTACATCACGCCGGTATCGAAATACAGATAACCGAGTTCCTCGGCCAGCAGTGCCCCTAGTGTGGATTTCCCTGAACCAGCCGGTCCATCAATTGCGATTGTCATCGGTCTTGGCATTAAGTTTCGTCCGTCCTTTATTGTGAAAATTGGGAATCGGGCAACAGGTCCGTACGGGCCCAGATAATGAGTTGTTGGGTGGAAGCGGGCACTTCCCGGGTCAGCAGCCAGCGCAGCCACTCGAAGGGCGTCATTATATACCAATCCGGCGTTCGGGACCAGGCCAGGTCCTGTCCGCGGTAGCTGTTCGAGATTTCCAGAACCGCAAGGTCAGAGGTGATCAGGATCGCAGGTTGAGATTGCGGAGGTGGATAAGGTAAGAAATCCACCAATTCTTCATCCCGCAAGAACCAGCGCATGGCAGGGGAATCAAAGTCTGAGACCGCAATTTCAAGCGGCTCAACATGAACGGCATTCCAATCTTTAACACGATCAATGGTTTCTCCAAGCCAGATCGTCGAGACCTGGCCTTCATACGGATACCAGAGTTCGTCTGAGCGTTCCGGCGCAAGGCCGGTGGAATTCACACTTAAGGCGAACAAACCGACCACAAAAACGATCGCCAGCCCCATCAATAAACCCGGTAAGGCGACTTCCTGTGACCAGCCGAAACTGACCAGTAGAATGACGGCCACCAGCAGCACCACACCGCCAATCATCGCCAGAAGGAAAACCACCTGTTGTTGCTGCTGGATCGCAGGATTGATCAAACCCCGGAAGGCCAACAGCATGAAGGCGAAAACAACTACGACCAGAATTGTGGTGATCACGGTGATCATCAGGGATTTCTCCGGCAGCCGGAAAGCGAAGAACATCACCCGTACGGTCAAGAGCCATAAGGGAAGGGTTACCCAGATGATGTCCGCTGCGCTCCCTGCTGGATAGAGCATGATGAAGACCAGCCCAACCAGCCACCAGACAGCCAGGAAAAGATCGACCTTGCTGCGGATCAGGATTGCCCGCACGCTGCCCCACAACCCAAGGATAAGGGCTTCTACGGTGTAAGCTACCAGTGCGAATGGGATGAAGTAAAACGGCGACATCCTAATTTGAGTGAAACCACGCAGGAACGCGACCAACCCGGAGAAGATACCGCTCAGATTTGCCGGTTCAAGGAAGAAACCCGTGCCAACAACAAGCAGCATCGCGCCAAAAGCCAGCCCAAAGCGGATCCAAAAACCTTTTTGATTATCTATTTCAGGTAAACGAGTGAGCGGCGAACCGTTAAATAACCAGTTGGAGAGCAGCACACTCACGCTGAGGATCAACACCCCCATCCAGAATCCGGAGCCGCTCATAAGGGCCAAAGCCAGGGCTATTCCGGATAGGATCGGCTTCCGCTTGATAAATAACCCCAGTGCAAGCAACAGCAGCACGAAGGCCATCATCGGCGAACCGATGATCCGGGACAGTCCCACCATCTCCGGCGAAATCGCCAGGACAATTGCCAGGATTGCCGCCGGCCATTCTCCAATCTTCTCTTTAAAAAGAGCCGGGATGAAAACCACCAGCGCACCGATCAGCGCAGGCCAAAAACGCGCCAGGAAGTTGCTGGATTTAAAGAGGAAGAAATCCAATCCGCTTAAGCCAACATAAGCGGGAAATGCCCCAAAAAGCGCACTTTCACCGTGCCCGACCGCCAGTGCCTGGAGCGCAAAGGTGCTTTCCAGATCACCCAGGGGTAAATGTCCGAGGCGGATCAGCCTGAGCGCCAGCGCGAGCAGGAAAGCTCCGAGGGTGATCAGGATTGGCAGGTTTGTCTTCTTAGTATCGGTCATAAGCTCATTGGTAAGTTACAGACAATCAAGATTTTGTATAAAACATAAAGTGCTTCGTGCTATTGGATATTATACTTGCCAATCCAGACAAGAGACGACTTCTATGTAAATAAGGTCGCCTTAGTTATCGATAACCTCGTAAATCGCCGTGCTGCCGTAACGATAGACTTCCCGCCAAAGTTCGCCGTCATATTGTTCAAATTTATCCAAACCGACACCCGGGAAGAAGATTCGCTCAAGTTGGCCATTGACAATATATCTGACGTCGTATTCTTTCAGGAAATCCTTAATATAATTGATGTCTTCGGTGAGATAAAAAGTGCCGACTGCGTCCACCCGCTCCTGGACAATATTGTTCCGTAGGATGGCGCGTTGCTGCCGCTGATGCCAGTTCCACCCAACGACACCCGGCAGGCCGGTATAAATCGTATAACGGTTACCCCAGCGGTATTCATATGCCTGGCCTTCCAAGATCACGGGCGAACCCTGTACATTATCCTGCATCCATTGAATGGCGTGATAATCCTCTGATAAATCCATGTCCGCACCGAGGTCATAATATGTTGCATAAGCCATATACGCCATGCCGTCAAGCGTATGGGGCGCGGCAGGCGCCATCCGGTCACGGATCTTGTCGGTCGTGCCCATCACGGTGAACAATGCAGCGGAGGTCACCAGGAGGAAACACACTGCCTGCCAAAGAAATTCAAGGTTTCGATTCCAGTATTTCAGCGATTGGATGACCCAGCCGATACAAACACCGGAAACCAATGCGAACATGATCCAGGCTTGCAGGTAGAACTTAAAGACGGTATTCATTCGCCCAATATCACCCGGCAGGTAGATCAGTTCGACCACCAGCGTGAGCGTTACTGCTGTCCCGATGAGGAACAATAGAAAACGCCGTCCTTCAGACTGACCCGGCCGGAACATCAGGATCACAGCCCAAATGCCGAGCGGCACCGCGATCAGGGCGATCGTGATTTTCAGGATCAGGAAAACGAGCAGGCTGAGCAGGAACAGGATCACACCGGCATAAATCCAGGTGAGATAAGGCGCCAGTTTCTGTAATTCGGATTGCGGCGTGGTCTTCATCCAATGGTAGGTTTCCCAACCCATCCAGCTTACGATGATGAACAGGAACAAACCCCAGTGTGTCAGGTATGAGCTTAGAGGCGTCCGGTCACCCTTCCAAATTTCCAGTGAGGTGTATCCCTGACCAAACCAATGAGTAAAGGGCTGGTAGAGCAGCAGCGCCAGCAAGATCAGCAGCAGGACTGCACCCAATGCAGCCCCCAGGCGTTCAACCAACTCACTTTTTTCCAGGTTCAGCTTCAACCTGGGTTTGTAATGCCGAAGGATGCTGTAGAACAACGCCAGCGAAGCCAGAACAATGTAGGTATAGAAGTCCCAGGTGTTGGTTGGCCGCAACGCACCGATCACCAGCCCACCCAGCAGGAATCCCATCACTGTGCCTAGAACCTTGAAACGCCCATCCGGCTCACCCCAACGGGCCTTATTCAGTACGACCGATAAACTCCAACTAATCGCGAAGACCGTGATCGGGAATGCCAGTAAATGGGCGTGCAGGTCACCATAGATGAAGCTGAAATACGGGAATTCGGTGATCACGTCACCGGGGATCACCCGGCTGGGATACCAGTACCAGTCACCGGGATAGAAGGGCATCGGCGTGCCTTTGAGGAACTGGATGAAGCCTTGGAAGGTCCAGCTGATCTGCTGCCCCAGTCGGGCACTATCAACGGCCGCGCCGCCGGACGCGATTTGCTGGTAACCGTGGATGATCAATTTCACCGTCCCAAGGTTACCCAACACAACGACAGCCAGAGACGTCGCCAGGCCAATCCAGAACGCCGTACCAAGCACTTGTTTCCGGCGCGACTCACCAGCCCGCAAGGCTCGTGAGCGCGGGATTCCCAGATAAAGGTTCCAGCCCACAGAGAATGCGCTGAGGATCAGGATGCTGTACCAGATCGGCAGAACGATGTTATAAGCCACCGAAGGGATGATGCCCAACAGCTTGATCGGTACACCAACGATCACAAAACCGAAATAATAATAATTAATATAGCCGCCGGCAAACCAGGGATCGTACGGGGGAAAAGTGCTGCTCTTGATGATGGCGTTCAGGTACGAGAAATCCATCGGCTTTTCGCCGCCCTTATACGGGTGCCAAAGGTCAGGATTGCCCATCCGTACCAGCAGGAAGAAAACGAAAGCAGCCAATGCCAGCATTTCTACGGTGAGGAAATACTGCCACTTTTCTCGTAGATCGGCCATTAAGGTTCTACGTTGAAGAATAATGAAAACTACGGAAACAAGCGTTATTCCGGCGATGACGAGCAGAATCGTAAGGCGCGAGAACGGCACCCCTGCGGAGCCCAGGATCCATACAAAGAATGCCAGGATCAACATTCCGGCCAGCTTGGAAAGCGGATATCCGCGGTCCGCAAGTCCCGGCAGCGCCAGACGAATGATCGGGTAAGCCAGCCAACCCAGAACGGTCACCAGCAGATAAAAGGCGATCACCGCGGCCGGCTGCGAAAGGTTCAATAAACTGTCCCGGTTGAAAAGTTCAGACCAGGTCCCGTTCTGCTGCTGTTCTTCCAGTCTGTCCTCTGGCAGCATCAAGGTCGACTGCGGGTCGTCCGCACTCGGCTGCTTATATTTACCTGCATCACCGGGTGTGAAATAGACCACCTTACTCAAATCCACCGACCGCAGCAGTTTACGCATCGCCATCGGGTCATATGCATCGGTTTTCTTGAAAATCAACACCTTGGGATGGTCGTAGACCGTGAAAGCCTCTTCCGATGCCTGGTCGTTGATCTTGAACGACCCAATATTCGGGTCGGATTGGAAAGTCGCCACCAGTTCGAATCCAAGGTTGCCTTCGAAGGTGCCCGGTTCCGCAACGCCATAACACCACTCGATATCCGCATCCTCCGGACATCCCAACAAATTACGGTAATAGAAGGTCGTCAAGGGATAACGCTCCGGCACACGAGTCGTGGTACCCCACTGGCGACTGGAAGTGATGAAAATGTAATCCGCCGAATCCAGGTTGGTCTCGAATTTCTGCAATTTGAGCTCGTTGTCCGCCCAATACATCTCAAAATTGAGATCCCCGCGATAGATCCCGGCGGTGTCACTGTAGGGACTGAAACCGTCCACCGGATAGGGAATCGCGTCATCCCAACTGCTCTCATGCGCCGGGTCCGGCGCATGCGGCACCAGGCGCACACCCGGTGAGGAGGTCGTCAGCGATACGGAAAGTGTAGTCGCCTTTTTCGATCTGCAGCGGCGTATCCAGGGTGAAGGTGTAAGCCTGTCCGCGTGCGTCCTCACCGGGTGCAAAGTCCCCGGTTAGAACCGCCCGACTTGAAACGCCTTCTTTATTCGGCAGGACGAGGTCCAATGTCAGGTCCTTCTTGCCTTTGACGCCCATCAAGTCGACCAGATAGGGCACTTGAACTTCTGAGAGCGTCCCGGTCTGGACGACCTGGATCATCATGGTGTAAGGTGCATCGGGTTGCACGGATTGCATGACTTTTGCCAGGGGCTGCGACAGCGACATACCCTCATCAGAGATCATATTAAGCGAAGGTGACCCATTGACCCATAAGGTTGAATCCCCGATCTCCAGTTCCAATTCGAGGTAATACAAATGGCCTTTGCTCAGATGGATATTCTGGTCGAGGAAAAATTCATATGGTGATCCCTGCCAATCATCTTCCGGCGCGAGGAATTCGCTCGTGACCGTTGCCGTGGAAAGGACTTGTTCTCGGTCATCAGCGGCCGTGATCGTCAATCCCACCTGCTTGATATCCACCAAGCCAAGCTGGTCCAGGATGTGCGGGATGGTGATCGATATCAGGTTGCTGTCCGCTTCCGGGTAGAAAGGCAGTGCCAGGGGTGATTCAGGTGAGAGGATATCCCCATTCCGATAGGGCAGCGGTTGGAGATAGTTACCCAAATCGGTCTGAATGTCCAGGGTTAACGCCCCGGGGATGTTTTGATAGATCCAGCGGCTGGCGGCCACCCGGGTCTGCGGCCGGGTGTAGATCCGGCTGAAGGCGAACGCCCAGGCTGCCGTAGTCAGGACCACGATCACGGTCAGCACGATGCCCGTAATGCGGATCAGCTTAGGTTTGAGTTCCAGGAACCAGAGTTTCACCGTCTGCCGGGCGGACCAGAGCTTCACCAGTCCCCAACCTGCGAATAACGCCAACGCCGGGTAGATCAGCATCTGGTAACGCATCGAGCGCACCCATGAAACCGACTGCCAGACGAAATATAACCCGGTGAACGCCCAGAGCGGCAAGTGGCGTCCCCAGTTCCGCTTGCGCAGGATCGCCCAGCCCATCCCCAGGAAGGATAGCCAGGCGAAAATACCCAGAGGCAAACCCAGGCCCCATTGGACGAGATTGTCAAAGGAGAAGGTGATCGGCCGACGTGCCCACTGCAGCGCGGGTGGGAAGTCCACCTGGCCGGAAGCCTGGACGCGCAAAGTCTGTAAGCCCGACCACCACTCCGGGATTGATCCCGAGGTTGAAAAAACCCGGTCCGGTGAAAGCATAGGGTTGCCCGATCCGGAAGACCAGGAAGCTCATCACCGCCGCTGCAATCAGGTTTCGGAGGATGATCGGGATAGCTTTACGTTTCTCAACAGGATCCAGCTGGGTATATCGGACAAACTCAACAAGCACAATGATCATCGCTAAAGCGACCGCGTTGATCTTCGACGCCATCGCCGCGCCCAGCCCAAGGCCGAACAGGAGATACGGCGCCAGGTCCCGCAGGATGTTGGAAAATTTTCGTTTTTCCTCCGGGTCAGGCTGCGACGATGGACGGGTCAGCGCCCACACAGCGGCAAAGACGGCCAGGAATCCGAAGGTATTGGTGATGGTATCAACCGTCGCGAAATGCGAAAGCTGGATCGGCAAAACCGCCAGTGCATAGAATAATGCGCCCAGTAGACCGACCCATTTCCCATACAACCGTTTACCGATGAAAAAGACAAGTAAAACGGTGATCATGTCAAAAACAGCAGAAACCTGGCGGCCCAGAATCGTGATCGCATTGTAATCCGTCTGTCCAAGCGCTTCTCCCAGATACCGAATCATAAAGAGCGGCAGCGTGCCGTAAACAAAGAAACCATAACCTCGGTTAGCAGGATTCAGGCTCGAAACATCGGTGTTGAAATAGTCTCCCGGGTTCTGAACAGGGGCAATTGCAACTTGCACCAGGCTGAGAAATCGTTCATCGGGATGCATGTGTTGATCCTCATCCCAGTTAACTCCCACTAATCGCAAATATCCTCCAGCGAGGATCGTCAGGATCAGCGCGGCGACAATGAGGACATCCGTCCATCGGGTGTTATGTTTTTCTGCAGACTTAATCGGCATATCCGACATCAGGGCAGCACTCCTTGGACCGGCGGCACGGAAAAGATCATGAAGTCCTTACTCTGTGCTGACGAAGCATATCGGCTTAAAGTTCCATTAGGATAAAGGTCCTGCAGCAAGGCCATATCCTCTTCGTCATTCACATTGAGGAAGAACATCTTGGCGCGCGGGTCCTCAGTGGTGTCCGGGATCTGATCGGTGAAGATCGCAAAATCCAATCCGGGATAACCCGCGTTGATCGCCACCAACCGAGAATCAACCCAGTAGGGGTACCCCACCAGATAAGTCGTTTCCGGCGAGCCCTGTGTGTCGATGAACAATTTGGCGAGTTCACCGATTTCCGAGGTGTTCCAGCTTGAGGAAAGATAAATGTTGTAATACTGGTTGAAGACCAGGTCGTAATTGTTAGACCCAGACCAAATTAGGAGTAAAGCCACGACCACAAGCAGGATCAATCTGCCGGCGCGTCCCTGCAGACGTTCCCACACTGTCCGAATCGTGGATTCAAAGGCCATCGCAATCACCACAAACACGGGCACCACTGCACCGGCAGTGCGGTTCAGGCTGGGGTTCTCACCCGGGTAAGCCAGCGAAAGGATCGAGGGCATCAGCAGCAATGGGATCGAGATCAGCAGGAACAGGTCCATCCAGTTGCGCTTGCGAATGTAGCGGATCAGCAGACCCGCAATCCCCAGGAAGTACAACGCACCGGAAACCACCTCGAGGGCCGGTCGGTTCGGCACTGAGTGCGCCCAAATCACGCCGTTGTCCCAGAAGAACATAATGCTTGCTTTCCAGAAATTCTGGAAGAAGATCACGATCGGCGAGCTTTGGAATCCCACTTCCATCCCGGTCAAGCGGGAGAAGGCCCGGTAAGCAAAAAGTTCCGGGTTCGCCAGCCAGTAGCGCAGCAGCGGAATAAAGACCACCAGAGAAATGAAAGCGATCAGCACCAAAGCGAAGATCGCCTGCAGTCGACGGTTTCGTGCCGGGCGGTGCAGAAGGTAAATCAGGACACCTAATACCACAAAGAGCGGGACGATTCGGAAGGGTGTGTAGCCATGCAGGCCCAGGCCGAGGAACAGCCCGGTCAGCAGGATATCGTTGATATTTTGCCGCCGCAGCCCACGGACCATGAAGTACATCACCGGTGCGACGAACAAAGGATATAAAGGTATCCGCAATGCCAGCCGGGTGAAAATAAGGGGCCAGTAAGCGATCCCGGCGAAGAACACCGCCCCCAATCCCACCCACTTATTCCCAAGTTCCTTCCCCAGCAGATAAATGAAGACCAGGGTCGCCAGGTTGGCGAACACCGCCACCATTTTGAGGTTCAGGAAGGAAACATCCAGGTTGAAGAGCGCCAGGTAAGCGGCCGTCAGGTAATAATGGATGAATTCCCGGCCGGTATTGCGGGGGAAATAGACCGGCCTGGCGCCGTGCAGCACGTCATTCACATCCAGCAGCGTCTCAGCATGGTCGGAAACCATCTCCGGTGGGACGGCGTTGAGCCTGTAAAAGTTGAAGAACAGGATCACGCAAATCACAGCCGCCACGATCAGGGTCCAGCGGGTGATGTGGACCGTCCAACCTTTATCCTTAAAACTTTGCCAGAATGCCTTCCAATTTAAGCGTCTCTCGTTTTTTCGCTTCCAAAAAGCGAGGGTCAAGCTGGTTAGGGACAGGAGCCAGATCAGGGTATTGAGCAAACCGAATTTTCCGCTGCCAAACAACAGAAAGGCGAAAATTGCCAGGATGATGCCGGCCAGCAGGAATTCGGTTTTAAAAGAAGTGTCGATCGGGTCGTCTGCGTCCGGCTTATGCGCAGGCAGCTGCCATTCCTTACGGATGATGGCTGCGATCAGGCAGCCAAGGGCAGCGGCATAAAGCAGGATGCCGGGCCAGGGCGTCCGGGCAGGGGAAGGTTCGAGGGTGAGCTGGGCGACCAATGCGAATCCCAACGCAAGGACAGAAAGCCAGGGGAAGGTTTTCGTCTGCTCCGGTTTGATGTCCTCATCCGGCGTCACATCATCCCCCGGACGTTGGTTCCAGAACTTGAGCTTCTCAACAAAATGATCCCAGACACTGGGTTCAGTCACTGGGACTGGGTTTTGCGGTTGCGTCATAAATGATCCCTGAATGGTGAATGCTTAATCTTATCAAATAATCACAGGTTGACCAACGGAAAATATAATACTCCAGGGAGCGACCCCTGACAACCCTATTGATTTCAGAGAAAAGTGATTATTTAATTTCTATTCAATCCGAGTTGCAAACAAATAACCGATATCCCCGTGGACGATATTTGCATGCCATTTCACCTGAAAACCTGAATCGCTGAGGAAGGCTTGCAGCGCCTGGTGGTTTCGCTCACTATCCAGATCGTGCACTTCCATGATGATCCGGTCGATCCGCGCGAGGACATCTTGGGGAGAATCCATCAGGATCGCATACTCTGCGCCTTCACAATCGAGCTTCAAGAGATCAATCCGTTCAATTTCATTTGAGTTCAAAATGTCCAACAAAGTCACCGCCATCACGGGAATGACTTTGCCGCTTTCCACATGACTGCGATCGTGACTCGTCATCTGGAGCGGTTCCCCACCAGAAAGGTCCAGCAGCAGTTTTCCCGCCTGACCCCAGACTGCTTGCTGGCTGGCGACGACGTTACCCAAGCCGTTTTGGGTAATGTTCTTCTCCAACAATTCGAAAGATCCCGGGAAGGGTTCATAGGCAAAAACCCGCGTTTCCGGATGGCTATACGCAGCGAGGATGGTGAAATCCCCCACGCCTGCGCCAATGTCAACCACAGTCCATCCCTCCTGCACATCGACTCCATAGCGGGTGTAAAAAGCATCCAGGAAGGTTTCCTTGACCGCCCAAAGGTCCATCGCGCCGCGGATGTCCAGTTTGAGACGTGGCTGTCGCAAATGTATGTGACGGTCTACCGCTGAATTTTTTCGCAGCAGCAGCGTGAGCATCTCGGGCCAGTTTCGGATCCCAAAGATGATTTCCAGGACTGACCAGCCATAATAAAGCCATTGACGGAGGAACGTCATGCTGATCTCCGGGCAATGAAGAAAGAACAAACACCATCCTCGGCACGAGGGTTATCCATGTATTTCCGGGTCATGCTGCCAGGGAATCACCAGGTTCCAGCGTTGCGGCACCAGAATCCACTTACCAAACAAGCTTTTTGGAAATCCATGCCGGTAGTCCGAAGACATGTCCCCATTCGAGGATTCGGAGCGCTTTGGGTGGGAAATAATCCCAGGTATCGACAGTTTCCATTCCGGCATTCACCAATCGATCTCGCCAGACATCCGGTGAATCGGTGTGTGCATGACGGGCGATCCGGTTGAAGAACCGGCTGTAAGCCTGACCCAATGCATGCAATCCAAGGGAATCGAGCAGCCGCCTGATGGAAAGCAGCTCGGGGAAGCGGTGATTGGGGACGCAAAACACGAATTTTCCGCCCGGTTTGAGCACCCGGGCAACTTCCGCGATCACCGGGTCGATGTCGGGGATATGTTCGAGTACCGAAACGCTCGTGACCGAGTTGAAACTCGCGTCCGCGGCCGGGATCTCGCGCGCCTTCACCTAACACCAACATCTGGTAAGCGTCCCGGGTCTTCGCTTCCAGCATCGGCGCAACCCAGGGGTCCAGTCCAAACTCAGGTTTACGTGCAAACGCGACCGAGGCGAAATGCCCATCCCCCGAACCGAGGTCGAGCTGCGGCGCAGGCAGTTCCACTTCCTGATAGAAACGGTCTTCCACCGCACGCAGAAAGGCGCGGAAATACGGCAGACCGGAGAGATGCCGCCAGAGGATCTTGTCGAGCGATTGGCTGTCTAGGGGTTCACTGCTCGCCATGTCGCCTCAGGATGTCTTCAAACAATCTTTCATATTCACCGGCGACAGTTTCGGGAGAATATTGGTCTGCCAGGGCACGGAGCTTATCAGGGGTATAAAACTGCTTGTGCTGCATCACGTCAATGATCGCATCAGCCAGGGCGTCGGAATCCTGAATGGGAACGATCTTGCCCATCCCGGTTGAGAGGACCGGTTGGCGTACGCCCGGCAGGTCGGTGGCAACCGCGGGCGTTCCGCAGGTTTGCGCTTCCACCTGCACCATGCCAAATGATTCCGTACTGTTGATGCTTGGCAGCACCAACACCTCTGAGACGTGATAGAAGATCGCTTTTTCCCGCTCGGAGGCGACGCCCAGGAAGGTCCAATGGTCGCCTAACTCAGCAATCATCGGCAGGAGTTTGTCCCGGTAAGTCTCTTCACCGAATACGTTTTGGTAATCCCCGACAGAAAAAACACGGGCATCAGGGATTACAGCCAATATTTTTGGCATGGCTTCCACCAGGTATTCCACGCCTTTTTCCGTTGCCAGGCGTGCCGCGATGCCGATCACTCTTTGAGTGGACCGGATCTGGTGACGTTCACGGAAATCTTCAATGTCCCGCTCACTGACCTGATCTACCAATATCGGCGGCTGGATCACTTCCAGTTTATCGATGTATCGGTTGAGGAACGGGGAATGTTCGGCAAAGTCACGTGTGTTATGCACGATTGAATCCGCCAAGCCGGCCGAAATGCGGTTCGCCAGATCTGCCGTCCATCCGGCCAAACGGTTAATGAACCCGGCCGGCATCTTCAGATCGCAGTGATAGGTCAGCACGACCGGTTTACGGCGCAATTTAGCCAGCAAGGTCACCAGAGCAGCATCCACCTGCGGCAGATGCAGATTGACGATATCCGCCTCGCCGATCAACCGCCAGGCTTTGAACAGCATTTGGGGCATGATCACGCCTTTGGAAAGTTGAAATGCCACCGGCAGCCGGACAATCCGCACGCCCTCATCGGATTCTTCAAGCGGCAGGTTCTTATCGTATTGCGAGGTCAACACGGTGACGTCATGCCCGCGCGCTGCCAGCGCTTTCGCCTCCCGAACGGCGTAGACCGTCAGGCCGGATTTATGGGGTTGGAAATAGGTCAATCCGATCAGGATCCGCATGGCGCTCACTCCCCCGTTTGGGCTGCCGTATCCCTATGGAAGGCGCGCCGGAATAAATCTACTACGGCCTGTCCGCGCATCCGTAATCCGATCAGACCCAGGACGCTGGAATAGATAATGGATATGGCATGGATCACGATGGCTTGGGTGAAAGCCAGATCGGCATTCACGCCCAGCAGGCCAAAAGCTACAACCATCACGCCTTCGAAAACGCCCAGCCCGGCGGGTGCGGAGGGTAACGCCGCGCCAAACGCCGCCATGCTGAGTACAAAGATCATCCACCAGAAAGGCGGGTTGGGATAAAGCCGCTGGAAGATGATGTAATTCTCTCCGAAAGCGATCACCCAACTCACTGCCAGGCTGCCAAAGGCCAGCAGGAATGCGCCGGGGTTCTTCAAAACGGCAAAACCTGCCAGAACCTGGTCGGCCTTGGGTTTGACCCAGTTGAGCACGAATGCCGACCGCTCTCCCCACTTTGCGAGCCATCGGCCGATCTTTTCCCTCGAGTGAGCCAGGATATAAATCGTGACCAGACCCAAGATCGCCAGGATGAATACCAGCCAGATCAAACGCTGGTCGAAATCACCTTCGATGACCCGTGGGAGCATCGCCAGGACGAAGACCGCTGCCAGGAAAATATCGAAGATCCGCTCCATCATCACACTGGAAAAAACCTCCAGAGCGGAAGGCCCTTCCGGGCTGTCCAGCAGCAGGGCACGACCCACCTCGCCTAGTCGGAACGGGAAGACGTTATTGAGCAAATACCCCGAACACATGGTGAAGAATGCGTCTTTAAAGGAAACTCGCTTTTGCAGGAGAATGTACCAGCAGAAAACGCGGACGATGAGACTGGCAAAATAGACCAAAGATACCAACAGGATCGTCGGCCAGCCGATCTTTTTGAGATTTTCAACGAATTGAGAAAACGCCACCTGACGCAGCACCAGCCAAATCGCCAGGGCGCTGATTGCCAGCGGGACGAACCACCTCAGGATTTTCCCCAGGGGGCGTCGTTTTTTTGTTTCGGTCACGACTTATCCAACCTCAGAATGGCCATGAAGGCTTCCTGCGGGATTTCGACATTCCCCACCATCTTCATCCGGCGTTTACCTTTTTTCTGCTTTTCGAGCAGTTTCTTCTTGCGCGTGATGTCGCCGCCGTAACACTTCGCCAGGACGTCCTTGCGCAGGGCTTTCACATTGGCGCGTGAGATCACCCGCCCCTGGGCATAAGCCTGGATTGGGATCACAAACAACTGCCTTGGGATCAGTTCTTTCAGCCGGGAGACCAGGGCCTGTCCTTTGTGATAGGCATCATTTTTATGCACGATGGCAGTGAGCGCATCGACCGGCTCGCCATTGACCAGGATTTCAAGCTTCACCAGGTCTTCAGGGCGATACTCTTTAAACTGGTAATCCATCGAAGCATACCCGCGAGTGCCGGATTTGAGCTGGTCAAAGAAGTCCACGATCATTTCCGAAAGTGGAATTTCGAAGCTAATCTGCACCCGGTTGGGAGAGGGATAATCCTGCTCGATGAAGATGCCGCGTTTCGTGGTCACCAGCTCCATCACGACGCCGTAATAATCGGTGGGCGTGAAAATGGTCAGGTCCATCCAGGGTTCCAGGATTTTCTCGATCGTTGATTCGTCAGGCAGTTCCGCCGGGGAAGAGATGGTCACTTCCTCACCCGTAACCAATTTGAGCTGGTATTCAACAGATGGCGCGGTGAAAACCACGTCCATATCATATTCCCGTTCCAGCCGCTCCTGGATGATCTCCATGTGGAACAAGCCCAGGAATCCGCAGCGGAAACCAAAGTTCAGAGCTTCGGAAGTCTCCGGTTCATAGGTCAGCGAGGCGTCATTGAGCTGCAGTTTCTCCAGCGCATCCCGCAGGTCGGGATAATCTTCACCATCCGTGGGATAAATGCCGGCGAACACCATCGCTTTGGCCTGCTTGTAACCGGGCAGCGGCTTCGGGATGCCGTTATTGACATATGTGACCGTATCACCCACCCGGCATTCCGAGACGGTTTTCAACCCGGTCGCCACATAACCGACGTCCCCCGCATTCAGTGCTTTCACCGGTTTCATATCGGGAGCAAAAATTCCAATTTCCACCGGGAAGGTCTTAATTTTTGTAGACATCATTAAAAGGTTGTCTTCGGGTTTAATGCTGCCGTTGAATACCCGTAAATAAGCAACGACACCTTTATAGGAATCGTAATGTGAGTCAAAGATCAACGCTTCGAGGGGGCTATCGAGTTCACCTTCCGGCGGCGGGACCTTGTCAACGACCGCTTGCAAAACCTGTTCGATATTGACACCGGTCTTGGCCGAGATCTGGATGATCTGGTCCTTAGGCGTCCCCAGCAGGTTATGGATCTCATCCGCAACCTCTTCAGTCTGGGCGGAGATCAGGTCGATCTTATTGATCACCGGGATGATGATCAGGTTCGCTTCCAGGGCGAGATAGAGGTTTGCCAGGGTCTGGGCTTCGATCCCCTGCGTGGCATCCACCACCAGGATCGCGCCTTCACAGGCTGCCAACGCCCGGCTGACCTCATAGTTGAAGTCGACATGCCCGGGGGTGTCGATCAGATTCAGTTCGTAGGTTTGCCCATCCGCGGCGTCATACATCATCCGCACGGCCGAAGCCTTGATCGTGACGCCTTTTTCACGTTCCAGGTCCATGCTGTCCAGGATTTGTTCGGTCGTGTCCCGGTCAGGTACGGTATGTGTGAGATGCAGCATTCGGTCCGCGAGGGTTGATTTACCATGGTCGATATGCGCGATGATGCAAAAATTTCTTACTTTTTCTATCATATCAACAGAGTATAACTCATTTCAATTTATTCCGGTAAGCGGTCGAGCGCCCGGGTGATCATTCGCTCGATATTACTTCCTCTCCCGATTTTTTTCAACCGCAAATCAACCAGGAATTCCACATTCCCCTTTGGTCCTTTAATCGGTGAGGGAATCAACCCCACCGGGAAAAAACCCAATCCAAGCGCATCTTCCAGCGTATCTTCCAACACTTGCCTGTGCACGGCGGTTTCTTTGATCACACCGGCATGGACGGCGGCTGCTTTACGGCCTGCCTCAAACTGTGGTTTGATCAGGGCGATGGTTTGTCCGTTATCGTCCCGAAACCAACCTTTGATGGCCGGCAGAAGCAAACCCAACGAGATGAATGAGGCATCGATCGTGACCAGGTCAACCGGCTCTTCCAGCCGATCAACGTAACGGGCGTTGGTCCGCTCCATCACGACCACCCGTGGGTCCTGGCGTAGTTTCCAATGCAGGATGCCGTAACCCACATCAATTGCGTAAACCTTCTTAGCGCCATACTGCAGCAGGCAATCCGTGAACCCACCGGTCGAAGCACCTACATCTGCACAAATCTTCCCCTCCACAGGAACCTGAAAAGCCTCCAGCGCAGCTTCCAGTTTCTTGCCGCCCCGGGAGATGTATTTTGGCCGTGCTTTGATCTCGATTTTCGCGTTTTCATCCACGAGCGTGGAAGATTTGTGGACCATCTCGCCTTCCACCCGCACCTCGCCGGCCATCACAAGGCGCTGGGCGCGGTTCCGGCTTTCCGTCAGACCACGTTCCACCAAAAGGAGATCAATCCGCATTTTCTTCATAGGTTCATTCTAACCCGGTCTGGCGTCAGAATGAAGCGGAAGATAATAACAAACTCAAAAAAGGATTCTTTACCAACCTGATTGCCCTGACGAATCAAGGATTACATGGGTCGCCCTTCCGAAGACAACCTTGTGGCGCTGTGACGGCCAATTAATGGGTATGTTGATGATGTTTAGATTTAAGTCATTTACCCTAAACAGATGAACCATCTGGCATTGATCGACTTTGAGCAACGAAAACGAATGTGATAATATTGAATTATGCTCAAGAAACTCGGTTATCTGATCAAAACCATGCGCCTGCGTCAATGGCCGAAGAACATCTTCGTCCTGGCCGCTTTGGTCTTCGACGGGCAATTATTTACCTTAAATTCCCTGTTAATCAGCCTGCTGGCCGTCCTCATTTTCTGCCTGGTCTCCAGCCTGGTCTATATCATCAACGATCTGGCTGATATCGAGGCTGACCGGCAGCACCCTGAAAAGCGCAACCGACCCCTGGCTTCGGGTAAACTATCCAAAAATTGGGCCATCGGTGCGGCGATCGTCCTAGGTCTGCTAACCCTCCCGAGTTCATTTTTTATTTCAATCTATTTCGGTTTCGTCGTCAGCGGCTATTTTGTCTTGATGCTGGCATATTCCTTCTGGCTGAAGCATATCCCCCTGTTGGATGTGATGATCATCGCAGCCGGGTTTGTTCTGCGAGTGGCTGCCGGATTGACGATCATTGCGACCAAACAATTCTCTCCCTGGCTGTTTGTTGCCACCACTTTCCTGTCGCTCTTCATCGCTTTAGGAAAGCGTCGTTCGGAAATTGACCTCCTGGAAAAAGACGCAGGGAGCCATCGCAAGGTGTTGGGTGGTTATTCCCTGGCTTTGTTGGACCAGTTATTGATGATCGTGGTCAGTGCGACTTTGATGACCTATTGTCTCTATACATTTTCCTCCTCGATTACGCCCGGCAACTACAGCATGATGCTGACGATTCCCTTCGTGATCTACGCCCTGTTCCGCTATCTTTACCTGATCCATATCGACCACATCGGCGGCGCACCGGAAGAAATCGTCCTGACCGACCGCCCGATCCAGGCGGCGATCCTGCTCTGGGCGCTGACCGTGATCCTCATCCTCTATCTCTTCTGAACCTGGAGAAGGCATGCCCGTTATCTTCGGCAAAGCACCTGGAAAGATCATCCTGTTTGGAGAGCATGCGGTCGTCTACGGCCAGCCGGCGATCGCGATCCCTGTGCTGGATGTCAATGCCACTGCACGGGTCACGCCAATCCTCAACGCCGATTCCGGCAAGGTGCGGGTTCAAGCCAATGACATCGGTCTGGATGAACTGCTGCAAGACCTTCCTGAAGACAACCCCCTGGGCGCGGCCATCCGAGCTACCCTGAACGAGATCACGCCGAACCACACGCCTGCTTTTGATATCCAAATCGATTCCAATATCCCCATCTCTGCCGGGATGGGTTCCGGCGCCGCTGTGACCGTCGCCATCATTCGAGCGCTTTCCTCCTTCCTCGGACGTCCACTCTCAGATGAACGGATTTCCGAAATCGCCTTTGAAGTCGAAAAACTCCATCATGGTACCCCTTCCGGGATTGACAACACCGTGGTGACCTATCAAAAACCGGTTTATTTCCAGCGGGACGAACCGATTCAGACCCTGCCCATCTCCCGTCCCACCCATTGGGTCATTGCAGATACGGGAGAAAAGACTCCCACTCGGGAAACGGTCTCAGCCGTACGAACATTGTATGAAGGTTCACCTGAAAAATATGAGGAAATCTTCGCCGAGATCGGCTCGATCGTCCACGTCGCCCGCCAGGCGCTTTCCGTTGGTGACCTGCCTTTCCTGGGACAGCTATTGAACAAGAACCAGCAATTCCTGCAGGACTTGCAAGTCAGCAGCCCTGCACTGGATAGTCTTTGTAAATCCGCGCTTGAAGCCGGTGCAGTCGGCGCAAAACTCTCCGGGGGCGGACGAGGTGGCAACATCATCGCACTGGTCCCACCTGAGCGCTCACAGCAGGTCCAGGAAGCGCTTCTGACAAGCTGGTGCCGTTCGAGTGATGCCCACGATCCTGAGGGAGACCGCTCCATGACAACCAAGCCCGAACTGATCTTCCTCAAATTTGGCGGCTCGTTGATCACCGATAAGGCCAAGCCGCTCACCGCTCGAGAGGATGTGATCGAGCGCCTCGCCGGTGAAGTTGCCGAATTCACAACGAAAAATCCGCTAATTCGATTGGTGATCGGCCATGGGTCCGGTTCCTTTGGCCATGCCGCAGCCAGCAAATATCAAACCCAGGATGGCGTTCATACGGAAATTGAATGGCGCGGATTTGCAGAGGTTTGGGCTGCCGCACGTTTATTAGACCAGATCGTGATCAAACACCTCAGCGAGGCCGGTTTACCTGTGGTCGCATTCCCACCTTCTGCTGGTGTGGTCTCATCCGATAAGACCATCGTCAATTGGGATATCCAACCCATCCGGGAGGCGCTCTCTCACAACCTGATCCCGGTCGTGCAGGGTGACGTGGTCTTTGATACGGCTTTGGGTGGAACGATCTTTTCCACCGAACAGGTCTTTCAATACCTTACCCGTAAGCTGCACCCCAACCGGATCCTGCTGGCCGGTTCAGACCCGGGCGTGTATCGTGATGCCAACCAACCGGACCAGCTTATTCGTGACGATCACACCTGACAGCTTTGATTCGGTAAGAACGGGGCTCTCCGGTTCGTCGAAAACCGATGTGACCGGTGGGATGCTGAGCAAAGTCGAGCTCATGGTGGACTTGATCAAAGAAGACCCCAATCTAAGCGTGCAAATCTTCTCCGCAGCTCAGCCGAATGCACTAAACAACGTTCTTGCAGGCGAAAACATCGGTACGACGCTCCACGCCTGACCGCATTTCTCAATCGGTCACTAATTATTCTTCCATCCGTTTTCCGGTATAATCTGAACTTGATTGCAAAATATGGAGTAAATAGATGATTTTTACGCGGCAACAATTGGAAGAACTGGAAGACCAGTTCCTTGCGCCTTATGCGATCCGCAGTAAGAACAGCAAAGGCCGGAAATTTCCTGAAGATGAACCAGATTACCGGACGGTATTCCAGCGCGACCGGGACCGGATCCTGCATACGACCGCTTTCCGCCGCCTGGAATATAAGACTCAGGTCTTTATCAACTATGAAGGCGATTATTACCGCACCCGCCTGACCCACACCCTGGAAGTCGCCCAGATTGGGCGCAGCGTTGCCAGGGCATTAGGCGCAAATGAAGACCTGGTGGAGTCGATCTGCCTGGCTCATGACCTCGGTCATCCGCCTTTCGGCCACTCCGGAGAGCGAAGCCTCGCCCGGCTGATGGTGGACCACGGTGGATTCAATCATAACCACCATTCCTTCAAGATCGTCACCCAGCTCGAGAAACGCTATCCGGATTTCGACGGTCTCAACCTGACCTGGGAAGTTTTGGAAGGGATCGTAAAACATGAGACGGATTTTGACGTCGCTGATGCGGAAGAATACGACCCAAACCTGCGCGGCCATCTGGAGGCGCAGATCGCCAATGTCGCTGACGAACTGGCTTACACCGCCCATGATCTTGATGACGGCCTCCGCTCCGGAATGATCACGCCCGAACAATTGGCAGGCGTCTCGCTCTGGGAGGTGATTAACGAAAGTATTGGCCGACGCCGCTCGGACGTTCTGGATGACCTTGCCCGTCACCGCTTAATTCGACGATTGATTGGCATCGAGGTGAACGACCTGATCCAATCCATCGACAGAATGATACGTCGCAGTGGTATCCGCAACGTTCAGGAGCTGCAGGAACTGCCCTATAATGTGGTGGGTTTCAGTGAAGACATGCACCGTCGAAACCGGGAATTGAAGGACTTTCTGATCAATAACCTTTACAACCACTATCGTGTCGTGCGGATGTCCGTAAAAGCTGAACGAATTCTTGAAAGCCTCTTCACGACATATGTTAACGAGCCGTCCATGCTGCCGGACTCTTTCCAAGAATCGATTGAAAGTGACGGCTTGGAAGAGACTATCTGCAATTACATCGCCGGGATGACAGATCGGTTTGCGATTGATGAATATCAAAAACTTTTTGACCCGACAGTTCTACCCTGACCGGGCATTGAAGCAATAAGTAAGGAAACTACAATGAGTGATCCAACTTACCTGACACCCGAAGGTAAAGACAAATTGGAAGCGGAATTAGAAGAACTCAAAACGACCGGTCGCAAGGAACTGGCCGAGCGTTTGAAACACGCCATCTCGATGGGCGACCTTTCCGAAAATGCTGATTACCATAAAGCCAAAGAAGACCAGGGCTTCATGGAAGGCCGCATTCAGGAAATCGAAGCCATCCTGCGGAACGCCAAAGTGATAGAATCCCGCTCAAAATACAATGAAGTCTCCATCGGCGCGCATGTGACAATCCAGGAAGAGGGTTTCCCTCCGGAGGCCTATCACCTGGTAGGTAGTAAGGAAGCCAATCCTCGGGAGGGTAAGATCTCCCACGAATCCCCAATCGGCAAAGCGCTGCTGGGGCATAAAATCGGCGAAACCGTGGAAGCTCCTCTGCCCAATGGCGGCACGATCAAATTCGAGATCCTCAAGATCGAGTAATTTCCAGCGCTGGACCAACATAATATTTTAAAAAGAACATCCCCTGGTAATAACCAGGGGATGATTTCTTATCGGAGTAACGAATTAGAAAGCGCCGCGTTCCTTTGGCCAAATTGCCAATTCCAGGGTCAGGCGTTGGAAGAAGCTCTGGTCAGGTGCAGCCCCTTCACCATATTCCATATCGACGATCCGGGCTTCCAACTGCAGAGTTGCGGTTTCCAGCAGAACCACCTTGCCGGGTTCCGCAAGGATCGGTTCGCCCTTGGATTCGAGCCGCATGCGGATGTTGTTGTCCTCATAGGCATGCTCGCTCATCACGACCTTGGTCACGGTCTGGATGTCATTCTTGTCGAATAACCAGACTTCGAAAGCACTCACCCGCTTCGGATCACCGACGCCAACGGTATCGGAAATACCAACGCCGCATTCGCCCAGGAATTCACCGGTGGGTAAGTCAATGCTGAACAAGTCATCATAAAGGTCATCCCCCATCATATAGGTCGTCATGAACTGACCGACAGGGAGATGATGGTCCTCATCACCTTGAACGGCATAAGCAGAAGCCGGACGTGTGTAGCCAAGATCTTCTTCGCTGTAGTCCTCTTCAACATCACTTTCGGGCATTCGATGCCCCATGGATGGGAGAGTTTCGGGTTCTTCTTCTCGGTTCATCTGACGGGGACGAATGACAAAGAAATAGATTGCGATGGCCGCGCCGATCAGTAGGACGACGCAAAAGCCACCTAACAATAACCAGTTCGGACCGCCACCTCCGGTATCTTCTCCGGTAGTTGGCGTGGATTTCAATGCCGGTTGTCGGTACGACCTGCCCGCCGCCGGCGCCGCCAACAATGGCGACGAAACTGGTGATCTGCTCGGGTGTGAGATAACCCGGGTTTGCCCGTACGGCATCCAGGGTTTCTTCCGCAGTGTCTTCCAGTTCAGACCAGGCTTTCGTGGCGACATTCGTGTCGCCCGTCATGGCTGTCGTAAAGATCGACATCCGCAGGTAATCTTCTCGCAGGTCAGGTCGGAGGTGATAGGGTGCAAGGTCTGTCCATTGGACAGGCCAGATCCCCCAACCGACCAGTAAACCAAGCAGGATCCCCACAACAACGCCTACGGCGATGGTGATCCGCCAATCTTTGAGCAAAGACTTGATCTTTTCTGAGTTCATCGTCAACTCCCGTCTTTATTTTTTAGCTGAATAGTAAGCATTTTGACTATTGTAGAATAATTGAACATTTTCCGCAATAGAATTGCTCATAAGATTGGATGCAAGCTTTATGCCATTTCGCTTTCTTTCAGAATTTCATCCTGAAGGAAGGTCTCTTCACATTCCAGGCACTTGAGCTGGCGTTTATTGGCGATCACCAAGGTACCGCCGCAGTTCGGGCAGGGTTCGGAAACTGGCTGCTTCCAGGAAGTGAAATCACAATCCGGGTAACGGGAACAACCATAAAATGTACGACCCTTGCGAGTTTTCCGGCGTACCACTTCACCTTCCCCACAGGTTGGGCAAGTCACGCCGATCTTTTCCAGATAGGGTTCAGTATAGCGGCATTCCGGGAAGTTGCTGCAGGAAATGAATTTCCCATAGCGTCCCCAACGGATGATCAGATCATGGCCGCATTTCGGGCATTCACGACCGACTTTTTCCAACTCAGCTTTCTTTTCCGGCATCTGCGCTTCAGCCTTTTCCAGTTTCTCGGAAAAAGGACCATAGAATTCGCGGATCACATTGACCCATTCCTCATCGCCGGAAGCGATCATATCAAGCTGATCTTCAAGGCTAGACGTGAAATTGATATCGACAATACTCGGGAAGAATTCAACCACCAAGTCGTTGACCAGGAAGCCAGTGTCTGTGGGTTCAAGTCGTTTCCCATCGCGAATGACATAACCGCGATTCTGAATGGTCGAAAGGATCGGAGCATAAGTGGAAGGCCGGCCGATGCCGTTTTCCTCCAGCACCTGTACCAATGAAGCTTCCGTATAACGTGGCGGCGGTTGAGTGAAGTGCTGCTCGGGATAGAGCTGCTCCAAATTCTGAGTTTGGTTCTCTTTGATGTCATCTACCGGGATCCGGTCGCTGTCGCCCTCATCTTCTTCCGCTTTGTCCTCATCCTTGCCTTCTTCGTAAATGACGAGGAAACCGGGAAATTCGATCTGGCTGCCGGATGCACGCAGCAGGTATTCGTTCTCGTCACCTTTACCGATCACATCCACTGATAAGGTCTTATAGACAGCGGGATTCATTTGTGAGGCCACGAACCGCTGCCAGATCAACTGGTAGAGACGGAACTGGTCACGGGATAAATACTTCTTGATTGCTTTAGGTTGTCGCAGCACCGATGTCGGCCGGATCGCTTCGTGCGCTTCCTGTGCCGATTGGGTACGGGTTTTATAGGTCGGCGGCGTTTCAGGCAGGAATCCGTCACCGTAATGATCTGTAATAAATTTGCGGACTTCATTCATCGCCATGTCTGAAATATTGGTTGAATCCGTGCGCATATAGGTGATCAAACCCTGGGTATCTTCTCCATCCAATTCCATACCTTCATAAAGCTGCTGGGCGATGGCCATGGTCTTGCGTGCAGTGAATCCCAGTTTGCGGGAAGCATCCTGCTGCATGGTGCTGGTAATGAACGGGGCGGATGGGTTACGGCGACGTTTGCCGTTCTTAATGGTGTCAACCGTATAGATTGCCTTACGCATATCCGCCAGGAGCGCATCGACGACATCCTGTGCTGCCAGGCTGGGATCCTCACCGTTGACCTTCGCCAGCTTCGCCCGGTAGGATGTCTGACCGCCTTCGGGCAGCAAGTCGGCTTCCACGGACCAATATTCTTCCGGGATAAAATCGTCGATCTCACGTTCCCGTTCGACGATCAAGCGGAGTGCAACGGATTGCACGCGACCGGCTGACAATCGACTGCGGACCTTCTTCCAGAGGATCGGGCTGATCCCATATCCCACCAGTCGGTCCAGGATTCGGCGCGCCTGCTGAGCATCCACCAGGTCCATATCGATCGTGCGGGGATGCGCGAAGGCCTGATCCACAGCGTCTTTGGTGATTTCATGGAAGACCACCCGGTTCGTTCGATCTTCAGCGATATCCGCGGCTTCCATCAGGTGCCAGGCGATAGCCTCACCTTCCCGGTCAGGGTCGGTCGCAAGGTAGATCTCTTCAGCCTTACCGGCAAGCTTCTTCAACTCTTTGACAACTTCCCGCTTCTCGTTGGGAACCCGATAGCGGGGTTCAAAGCCATTATCCACATCTACGGATAATTTCGAACGCAGCAAATCCCGCACGTGTCCTACCGATGCGCGAACCGTGTACCCTTTGCCGAGAAAACGCCCCACCGTCTTGGCTTTGGCAGGCGACTCGACGATCACCAGTTTACCCTTCCGGGGAGTGACTTTTTTCTTTCGTGTGATCTCGGGTTTGGGGAGGCCCTCATGGGCATCCGTACGGCCCATCCGGTACACCTTTGTCCCACAGACCGAACAGGTCCCATGGGTCACCGGCGCGCCGGCAGCGTTGTAATCCGCGATGGGATCTTTGATTTCACGTTTTTCGCGACATTTTACACAATAAGCTTCCAATTTCGTTCACTCCTACAAATATTCTTCGCGATCGTTCTGTTTAAGATGGTCAACAACATCCCGGACTTTCTGGGCCTGTTTACGATCGCAAACAAGAATCGCATTTCCGGATTCAATAATGATCAAATCATTTACACCAATGGTAACAATCAACCGGTCCTGATTATCGCCACAAATGAGTGTACCGTGGGTGTCAAATGTGACCGGTGTACCACGAAGGACAATATTACCCGATTCATCGGGTTCCAGGGCATCAAATAATGATTCCCAGGAGCCAACGTCATTCCAGCCAAGATCCAGTGAGGGGATAACAGCAACCTTCTCAGCATGTTCCATGATGCCGTAATCGATGGTCTGAGGTTTGATCGTTGGCCAAACAGTCTCTATCTTACCGTTAGGCTGATCTATTTGCCAACTTCCTTTTAATTTGTTGTAATTTGGCAAAAAGGTCCGGCATCTGGCGCTGAAATTCCGTCATCACGGTCCGGACTTGCCAAATGAACATCCCTGAATTCCAGAAATGCTGCCCATCCGCGATCATTTCTTCCGCTGCATCAAGTTTGGGTTTCTCCTTGAAGGCTTTCACCTGGAACGCCTCCAGGCCTTCAAAAACTCCCAACGATGCACCTTTTTGAATATACCCGTAACCGGTCGCGGGAAAAGTTGGTCTGATCCCCAGGGTTACCAGATACTGCTCCTGGGCAACGGCATACGCTGATTTCAGGAGCTGACGTAAATGCGCCGCGTTTTGCATCAGGTGATCGGCCGTCAGGATCGTCATCGTTCCGTCAGGGTCCCGGCTTTGGATGGCGAGTGCCGCCAACCCAACCACAGAAGCCGTCCCGCGCGGTAATGGCTCGATGATGTAGTTTTCTTTCGGAATTGAAGGCCACTGTTCGGACAAAAGCGCAACCTGGTCGGCAACCGTGACGATCAGAATACGGTCTTCAGAGAAAAGTCCTTCCAATCGTTCGATGGCTTGCTGGAAGAGCGTCCGTTCACCCGGGATCGCCAGGGATTGCTTGGGTCGGCCTTTGCGGGAAAGCGGCCAGAGGCGCGTCCCGCTGCCCCCTGCCATGATCACCGCATAATAATCTTCGTACATCACCAACTCCTTAATTCCCGCTGACCTGACGCACCGCTGCGTAGCGCATGCCCCCGACATGCTGGACCAATCCTTTCAACTCCATCATGGTCAGTGCTGCCGAAACTTTTTCAATCGGAAGATCCGCTTCATTACAGATCTCATCCACATGGATCGGTTCAAAATCCATGACTTGCAATATCTTAGCCTCAGTTGTGTCGGCTGGCAAGGTCTGTCTTGCCGCCTTATACTCGTCAATTTGTCCCAGGTCAAGCACGTCCAGCACATCCTGTGGTGAAACCAGGGCGAAAGCGCCTTTCTGGATCAGCCGGTTAGTACCTTTACTCATCGGAGAAAGGATATTACCGGGTACTGCGAAAACGTCCCGGCCTTGTTCTGCAGCGAAATCCGCCGTGATCAGCGCGCCGCTCCGCTCACCAGCTTCCACGACAATGGTTGCCAGGGAAAGCCCGGAGATGATTCGGTTGCGGGGTGGGAAGTTGACGCCCTCCGGTTTGGTGCCCATTGGATAATCGCTGATGATTGCGCCATTTTCGATGATGGCATCCGCCAGTTTACGATGCTCCGGGGGATAGATTACGTCCACACCGCTCCCTAAAACAGCGATCGTTCGCCCACCAGCTTGAAGGGCGTACTGATGCGCCAGGGCATCCACCCCGCGCGCCAGGCCGCTCACAATGGTCAACCCATGCCCGGCCAAATAGAGGCTGGTATCACGTGCGATTTGCTGCCCATAGGCTGATACCCGCCGGGTGCCGACCATCGCGACAGCGAATTCGTCCGCGGGCGTGAGTGCGCCTTTGATATATAACACAGGTGGCGATTGATCGATTTGGCGCAGCAGTTTGGGGTAATCATCATCCAGAAGGGTCAGGACTTGCACATCCTGCTCGAGCATGGATTCGTACATCCGATCAAGGTCGGTTTCCTGTCGCAATTTGAGCAGGTTCGCGAGCGCTCTCTCGGGTAAGCCGGCTTCCCTGAAGGCTTCTGCAGGGGCTTGCCAGGCAATAGAGAGGTCACCAAAATAAGCAAGGATCTGCTGAAAACGTACGGCCCCGATGCCCCTGACTAAATTGAATGCGATCCAAAATTTCTTATCATCTGGCATCATTCCCCCTCGCCATACCACTCCATTCTTGAGACGACCATTTTTTCCTGGTTCAAGTCGATCTCCAGGATCGATTGTTCGATTGCCGGGATCAGGATCTCTTCCCCGGCGTCGTTCTGCACCAAGTAAACGTCATTTGCACCGGTTTCAAGGACTTCCATCAGGATCCCGAGGTATTCGCCATCCTGGGTATAGACGTTCAACCCGATCAATTCATGGAAGTAATAATCACCTTGTCCTAAAGGTGGTAATTGGCCTGTCTGGATATAAACCAATTCGTTGGTTAAAGCTGAGACTTCGGTCCTGTCGTTGATCTCTTCGAATTTGAGTAAAAGAAGATCGGACTTCCAGCGGGTTGATTCAATCGTCAATGGCTGATGTTCTTCACCGACAAAAACCTGGCTGCCGGGCACCAATAATTCCGTCAGCTGGGTGTAGAGTTCCAGCGGGATTTCCCCTTTAACGCCATGCGCACGCCGTAATTTTCCTAATACGAGAAATGCAGGCTCGCGGTTTGGCTGCGAGCCTGCGTAATCTTCACTGGTTTGAGGCATAGGAGAAAAGGTTCAAAACTTATTCCGGTTCAACAATATCAAGCTTGGTTCGGTTACCGTCTCGTGCGGCGGCGACCTTGAGCAATGTACGGATGGAATTGGCCACTCGTCCGCCTTTTCCGATCACACGACCCATATCGGATTTCGCCACATGCAAATCCAGATAAACCATATTGCCGCGCGGATGGACTTCAACATTGACATCGGTCGGTTGGTCGACCAGGGATTGGGCAACGAATTCAACCAAACCTTGCAGGTTCTCACCTTTCATCTGTGCCACGTACCTTTCTGACTATTGATGCGTTTGCGGGTTCGTGCGGGGATCTTTTACCCGGTTCTCGTAAACTTCATTTCCTTCTGCAACCAGGGTATCCACATCTTCACCGGCTTTGAACCGCTCGTAACGGTCCCAAAGTTCAGTCTGCTTGAAAAGACCGGCAACAGCATCCGTCGGTTGAGCGCCTACGCTCAGCCAATAGAAAACCCGATCATCATGAAGGACAATTGTGGAGGGTTCGGTCCGGGGGTTGTAATGGCCAACGATTTCCAAAAAACGACCGTCACGGGGTTTTTCTTTGTCAGCAACAACAACTCGGTAACTTGCCTGATTCCGGGATCCAACCCGGCGTAATCGAATACGTACCATCGAAATTATGCTCCTCTTATATTCTATGTTTCGAATTAATTAAGCCCAATTCTGCAAAAGGCTTGAGAGAGCGTTGAAGGGAACGCTTACCTTTCTCGACTTCCGGCTATCCAATCAAACGGCCTAAACCTTTGCCGCCAGATTTCTGAAATGTTTTGATCAGCCGCTGGGTGTCTCGGAAGCGCTTCATGACCTGGTTGACCACTTGCACTTCCAAACCGCACCCACGCGCAATCCTGCGTCGGCGGCTGGCATTCAATAATTTAGGATCGCGGCGTTCCTCAATGGTCATTGAGTTGATTACCGCCTCGATCTGGTTCAATTGACCTTCTGCTTCATTCGGGTCCACCTGACGGGCAACCTGCCCCATCTGTCCGGGAAGCATTTCCATGAGCTGCCCAAAAGGACCCATTTTCCGCATCTGTTTCAATTGTTTGGCGAAATCCTCCAGCGTGAACTCGCCGCGCATGAGTTTTTCGGCCTGTTGTTCAGCCTGCTGCTGATCGAAAGACGCTTCGGCCTTCTCGATCAGACCCAACATATCACCCATACCGAGGATGCGGGAGGCTAACCTGTCTGGATTATACTCCTCAATTGCATCCACGCCTTCCCCAACACCCAGGAACTTGATCGGTACACCGGTCACTTCCCGGATGGAGATGGCCGCGCCGCCTCGGGCATCACCGTCGATCTTGGTCATGACCAGACCGGAAATGGGAAGTTCCTTGCGGAACCCCTGGGCGACGTTCAGCGCCTCCTGGCCGATCATGGCGTCGACCACCAGGAGCGCTTCGGTGACGGGTACTTTCTTCTGGATGGCATTCAGCTCATCCATCAACTCGGTATCCAGCTGCGACCGTCCGGCGGTATCCAGAATGACGACGCTTGTGCCGCCTTTTTTGGCGGTCTTGAAGGCTTCATCCGCCAGCTTGGGCGGCGCCACGCCATCTTTGGCATAGACCGGCACGTCAATTTGCTCACCGAGTGTCTGCAATTGCTTGACCGCGGCAGGCCGGTAAGGGTCCGCAGCGACCAGCAGCACACGCTCGCCCTGACTCCGCAACCGCTTCGCCAGTTTGGCCGCAGCCGTGGTCTTGCCGGAACCCTGCAGGCCGACCAGCATGATCACATAAGGTTTCTCACCTTTGAGATTCAAGCCGCTGGGTTCTCCCAGTGTCGCGATCAATTCCTCATTGACGATCTTGATGACCTGCTGGGCCGGGTTGAGCGCTTTGGAGACTTCCTGCCCCACCGCCCGTTCCTTCACCCGCTGGGTAAAGGTTTTGACCACGCTGTAATGGACATCCGCTTCGAGCAGCGCCATGCGGACTTCCCGCATCGCTTCGTCCACATCAAATTCACTTAACCGCCCATGGCGGCGTAAATTCTGAAAAATATTCGTCAGTCGTTCGGTCAGGTTTTCAAACACAATAAAAATTAGATCGTTTCTTCTGGTCCGAGGTTCAACCAGTGATTTTAGCGTGTTATCGACCTGTGGTCAAGAGGACGGACAGGTTTGCTTCATTATATAGATATGATTGTATCCGGTCTATAAGGTCGAGTTTATTGCATTCGTACGGTTTTTTAACCAGGCGCTTCCGCAACCAATTATATTGCATCGGGTTAATCATTGCAGTAAATTGACATCATCAGTAATTAATTGCTTTATTTGAAAATGAGAGGAAATTATTATGTCTAAAGTTGCGATTGTGACCGATTCGACCGCTTACCTGCCGGATGACCTGGTCTCTGCGTACAATATCACCGTGGTGCCTCTGGTCGTCATCTGGGGAAACGAAACACTGGAGGACAATATTGATATCGGACCGGCGGAATTCTACGAAAGACTTTCCGGCACGAAGGTCATGCCATCGACATCTCAGGCAACGATCAAGGCATTCGCAGATGTTTTCGAGAAATTGCATTCGGAAGGTTATGAGATCCTGACCCTTGTCATCTCGGCTGGTCTCTCCGGTACGCTCAATTCCGCTATCCAGGCGAAGGCCATGGTCCCCGATGCGACCATTGAACTTGTCGATTCGGAACTGACCTCGATCCCCCTGGCGTTCATGGCGCTTTCCGCCGCCCGTGCAGCCAACCGCGGCGCTTCACTGGCCGAATGTAAAGCGATTGCTGAAGCAATTCGAGAACACTCTGAAGTCTTTTTCGCTGTGGATACGCTAGAATTCCTACATCGGGGCGGCCGGATCGGCGGTGCGACCCGCTTCCTGGGCACAGCGCTTAACCTAAAACCTATTCTCTATCTGGAGAATGGCAAGATTGAAGCCTTGGAGCGCGTCCGCACATCCAAAAAAGCGCACCAACGGTTGATTGACCTGGTGGCTGAACGATTAGACGG
This sequence comes from uncultured Chloroflexia bacterium, assembly GCA_963748065.1. GTDB lineage: Bacteria > Chloroflexota > Anaerolineae > Anaerolineales > Anaerolineaceae > Brevifilum. The sequence continues at coordinate 187,678 of CAVVHL010000005.1, forward strand.
AAAAAGTCCGGTCAATATGGTCGGCGTGGTCAGCGCAGCCGCTGAAACCGCAGCCAATGCCCTTCTTGGAGAGGTCAAATCCAAATTCTCTCCGAACGAAATCATGCTGGCGAATCTAAGTCCCGTGATCGGTACGCACACCGGCCCCGGTACTGTAGGTATCGCTTATGTTGCCGGCGTGGATCCTGATTTGCTTAATGGTTAAATTCAATTATCGTTGACCTAAAAGAGGCTGACATTACCGCAGCCTCTTTTAGGTTAATATCTGCGATTCGCCCTGCAACATCCACTGAATTTCGGATAAAATAGAAATCGGACAAACTCAGACAACCAAAGGATGGAACTAATGACCCTCCCCCAGGATATTGGGATCAAGATCCCAAACATTCTCCTTCCAAAACCTGAAATCGATCCGCAGAAATGGGCCGTGATCGCCTGCGATCAGTTCACTTCAGAACCGGAATATTGGCACAAGGTTGAAGAAATTGTGGGGGAAGCACCTTCCACCTATCACATGATCCTGCCGGAAGTTTATCTCGATACACCGGAAGAACAAAAGCGGCTTCAATCCACTCAGGAATACATGCGTCAATACCTGCAAAATGGGATCTTCCGTAAAGTGGACGATCTTATCTATGTCCTGCGTGAGGTCAACGGCCAATGCCGACACGGATTGATGGTTTGTCTGGACCTGGAACAATATGATTACAACAAGGGAGCCCAAACCCTGATCCGGGCAACAGAAGGCACCATTTTGGACCGCCTGCCACCCCGCATCCGCATCCGGGAAGGCGCGTCGCTCGAACTGCCGCATATCCTGGTCTTGTTTGATGATCCGAATGATACCGTTTTTGGTCCCCTGGACGAACAGTCGATGGGCTTCGAAGAAGTGTATGATTTCGATTTAATGCTCGACAGCGGCCATCTTACCGGGTTCGCAATCAACAATGAAGCTGTGCGGGAACAGATCTTTGCTGCCTTAGCTGACCTGATCGATCCGGATATCTTTGCGGAAAAATATAACCTGATCCCCGGACACAGCCAGCCATTGCTGTTTGCGATGGGTGACGGCAATCACTCCCTGGCGACGGCCAAAGCCATCTGGGAGAAACTCAAACCCACCGTCGGGATGGACCATCCCGCCCGGTATGCGTTGGTTGAAATCGAGAACATTCACGATCCCGCCCTGGAATTTGAGCCTATCCATCGCCTGATATTTGGCTTGCAGAAAGACCTCCAGAGCGAAATGGAATCTTATTGGGGCAACCGGGTAAAGGTTTGGGATGTCAACTCAGCCGAAGAAATGATGGATATCGTCGATGAAGCAGCCGAACCCTGGCATCAGATCGGTTGGATCGGCCCGGAAGGGTTCCGGATCATCGATGTACGCAAGCCGGAGGACAACCTCCCCGTTGGGACTTTGCAGCACTTCCTCGATCATCTTCTCGAGAACGGCGGCGCTGAAAAGGTTGATTATGTCCACGGCACTGAAGTACTGCTTGAAAAAGGACGGCTTGAAGGTAACGCCGGTTTCTATGTCCCCGGGATGGACAAGTCCGAACTGTTCAAGACCGTGATATTGGATGGCGCACTCCCGCGTAAGACCTTCTCCATGGGAGAAGCCCGGGATAAGCGTTTTTATATGGAGTGCCGGAAGATCCAGCCTTAATGCGAAAATTTCTCTTCTTGTTTTTGCGTCGTGATCCTAAGTGCTTGTCGCCCGGTCAGGGTGACAAGCACTGTCATTCCCATGACCGAAACCACGGTACCAACGGGGACCATGGAGCCCTCACCGACCCCCAGCCCAACCGCCATCCCGCCCAGCCCCACCCCGACCAGTGAACCGTTTGAGGTATGTTCTCCATTGGAGGATGAAACCTTTAAATCGCTGCCGTTGATCCTGATCAATCCGTTGGACATCCCACCTTTCGGCCAGGATGTCGGACACCACGGTCAGGATTTCGCCTATTTTCGACGGGGGGATCGGGAATCGATCGAAGGGATAGAGGTTTACGCGATCCTGTCCGGTAAAGTGGTCACCACCCTCGCAGACCATTACCCCTACGGGAACACGATCCTGATCGAGACGCCTCTTTCGGACCTCCCTTCCGAACCGGCCGAGACGCTGCTCGCTGCTTATCTGCCCGTACCGGAAGACCCGGGCTATCGGCTATACTGCCCGCCCGTCACGCCGCCGGCGCTCACTGGTGAGTATTCGGTCTATCACCTCTATGCCCACCTGGAAGAAGAACCGCAATTTACCCCGGGCGAGACGGTTACCTGCGGCGAGCTGTTGGGTAACGTTGGTAACACCGGCTATTCCAGCAACCCGCATCTGCACCTCGAAGCCCGGCTGGGGCCCTCAAATGCAACACTCGAGGACATGGCCCATTACGAAAATACGGCCACCGAAGACCAGATGTCCACCTATTGCCTCTGGCGGATGAGCGGCTACTATCAGCTTTTCGACCCTTTCGTTATTTTCAATGCGGCGCCATAGCCAACTTGACACACTGAACATTTGTGCTAAAATAAGGATGAGACGGATAAAAGCATCCGAATATAATATGGATTAATTCTACGCAGGAGCACCCACAAGACCTCTCAACGAGGAAACTGGAAAAGGAAGGCGACATGGATGAGGCAAAAAAGACGGTTCTGGATAAAGCCCTAAAAGACATCGTGAAGCGATATGGTGAGGGGTCCATCATGCGGCTTGGTCAAGCCAAACACATGGCTGTGGACGTCATCCCCACCGGCTCTCTTTCACTCGATATTGCCCTGGGTGTCGGCGGCATCCCCAAAGCTCGGATCACGGAAATCTACGGTCCGGAAGCCTCCGGGAAGACCACCGTCTGCCAGCATATCGTCGCCCAGGCGCAAATGATGGGCGGCACAGCAGCCTTTATCGACATGGAACATGCCCTGGACCCGGTTTACGCCGCAAAATGCGGCGTCAATGTGGATGACCTGCTGATCTCGCAGCCGGATATGGGTGAACAGGCGCTTGAAATCACCGAGACCCTGGTACGTTCCGGCGCAGTGGACGTAGTCGTGGTCGATTTCGGTCGCCGCCCTCGTCCCTCGATCTGAAATTGAAGGCGACATGGGCGACCCCACCATGGGTACTCAGGCCCGCCTGATGTCCCAGGCCATGCGCAAACTATCCGGCGCGATCAACCAGACCCGCACCGCGGTGATCTTTACCAACCAGCTCCGTCACAAGATCGGTGTGATGTTCGGCAACCCCGAGACCACCACCGGCGGCAACGCTCTCAAATTCTATGCCTCCGTCCGGCTGGACGTGCGCCGGATCCAATCCATCAAAGTCGGCAACGAGATCATCGGCAACCGGGTACGGGTGCGTGTGGTCAAAAATAAAGTCGCAGCACCCTTCCGCACAGCGGAGTTTGACATTATGTACAATGAAGGTATCTCGAGGATCGGCGATGTTTTGGATCTCGGTACCGAAATGGACATCATCGACAAGCACGGCTCCTGGTACTCCTACGGCGATATTCGCCTCGGTCAGGGCCGCGAGAACTCCAAAGAATACCTACATCAGAACGAAGAACTGGCGCTGGAAATCGAGAAGGCCGTCCGTGAACAGGCGATGATCAAGGGCCCTGCCAAACCGTGGGAAGAAGGGGATGAAGAGTATGACGACAGCGAAGATGAAGAAGAGGTGGAAGAGGAAGCCTAAATCGTCAATTTTCTAGATATTAAAAAGGACTGGCTGAGAAATCGCCAGTCCTTATTTTTTATTCCAGAAAAACTATGTTTACGTGCCCTCTTCCCAGGAGTTCAGATATTTCACCTGAGCTTCGGTGAGAACATCGATCTTAGCGCCCATCGATTCCAGCTTCAGACGGGCGATTTCCATATCAATATCCAATGGCACACCATAGACTTTCTTTTCCAGTTCTTTGGCGTGTTTGATCATGTATTCCGCGCTCAATGCCTGGTTCGCAAAGGACATATCCATCACGCTGGCAGGATGCCCTTCGGCGGCTGCCAGGTTGATCAGGCGGCCTTCGCCCAGGATATGGATGACACGGCCATCGGGCAGTTCGTAAGCATCCACAAAGGGACGTACCAGCCGCTTCTCAACGGACATTTCTTCCAGGGCGGGGATATTGATCTCGACGTTGAAATGGCCGGAATTTGCAACGATCGCGTTGTCTTTCATGACTTCGAAATGTTTCTTATCGACAACGTTAATATCACCGGTGAGGGTGACGAAAATGTCACCGATCGGGGCAGCTTCCATCATGGGCATCACCCGGAAGCCATCCATCACAGCTTCGAGGGCTTTGAGCGGGTCAACTTCGGTTACGATCACGTTAGAACCCATTCCCCGGGCGCGCATCGCCAGACCGCGGGCGCACCAGCCGTAACCGCCGACCACGAAGGTCTTGCCGGCCAGCAGGATGTTGGTCGCCCGAATGATCCCATCAAGGGTGGATTGACCGGTGCCGTAGCGGTTGTCGAAGAAATGCTTGGTCATGGCATCATTGACCGCAATCACGGGGAATTCCAATGCGCCATCGGCCGCCATCGCCCGCAGGCGGATCACGCCTGTGGTGGTCTCTTCGGTCCCACCGATCACCTCTTTGAGCTGGTCACGGCGTTCTTTGTGAAGCGTGCTAACCAGGTCGGCGCCGTCGTCCATCGTCAGTTGGGGATGGTGATCGAGTGCGGCATTCAGGTGCTTGTAATAGGTGGTGTTGTCCTCACCCTTAATCGCGAAGACCGGGATCTCGAAGTTCGAGACCAGACAGGCCGCCACATCGTCCTGGGTTGAGAGCGGGTTGGAAGCCACCAGCACCACATCCGCGCCGCCGGCCTGAAGCGCGCGCATCAGGTTCGCGGTTTCGGTCGTCACGTGCAGACAGGCTGACATGCGGATGCCTTCAAACGGGCGTTCCTTCTGGAACCGCTCCTTGATTGAACGCAGCACAGGCATTTCCCGTTCCGCCCACTCGATCCGGCGTCGGCCGCCTTCGGCCAAGTCCATATTCTTCACATCATATTTATCCATTAATTCCTCCAAAAATTGATCTGGCGTTGCTGAACAACGCGGTTTATTTACGACTCCTGCAACAGCGCGTCCAGGGCACCATGATCGTCGAAAATGGTGCGGAAGCGGGTTACAAAATCATTGGTCAGATAACAATGGGATTGGGTACCCATTTCTTCAAGACAATAGGTTGCTGCCAGAGCGCCCATCTGGGCGCAAAGCAGCAGGTCAAAGCCGGCGACATAGCCTTTAAGGAAGCCGCCGCGGTAAGCGTCGCCGACCCCGGTGGGGTCGAGAATTTCTCTCGGCGGTACAACCGGGACTTCACCCAGCAGCTTTCCACCCGCAAAGATACGGGATCCATGCTCGCCGAGGGTGACCACGGCAAAATCAACCGTATTCACCAGGTCTTCGGCTGTCATTTCACATTTCTTCTGCAGCAGTTCGAACTCATATTCATTGACGAACAGCGCTTTGGCGCCCAACAACCCTTCCTTCAGGCTGTCACCGTCCATCCGCGCCACCTGTTGACTCGGGTCGAAGATGTAAGGAATGCCGAGCTCCTGACATTCCAGGGCATACTTGATCATTGCATCCGGTGCGTTAGCTGAGACCATCACAATATCATCCGATGTCAGGCCCAGGTCCTTCATTGAAATCTGGGCGGCGTCCGCCATCGCGCCGGCATAGAAACTGGCGATCTGGGCGTTGGAAAGGTCCGTGGTTACAAAGAAGGATGCGGTGAATTTGCCATTGATGATCCTGACGCTTGAGGTGTCGACACCCGCCTCATCCAGTGCACGGCGATAATCCGAAAAATCTTCGCCCGCCGTGCCGACCAGGCGCGGGGTCTCACATAATAAACCCAGCGTGTAGGCGATGTTCGCCGCAATGCCGCCGGGTTGTTTGGTCATTTCATCCACAAGGAAAGAAAGGCTGATTGATTCCAGATGCTCGGGTAGGATTTGTTCCTTGAAATAACCCGGGAAGGTCATCAGGTAATCATAGGCGATCGAACCGGTCAGAATAATACTCATTGCTTGTCCTTAATTCCCCATCGCTTTTTGCAGGTTTTCTTTGAACGGCGGATAGATCACACCTTTTTCAGTCACCCAGCCGGAAAGCAAGCGGTTGGGGGTCACATCGAAGGCAAAGTTCCGGGCAGTGGCGTTCTCAGGCGTCACCTGCAGGCCCTTGAGCGTGAGTTCGAGCACCTCTCCGTCTTCGCGTTCTTCGATCGGGATCAGGTCGCCGCGCTCCAGGTCAAAATCCACCGTGGAGATTGGGAAGACAGAGTAGGCCGGGATGCCATTGTCATAAGCTGCGAGTGCTAAGCATGTAACTGCCAATCTTATTGGCGACATCCCCATTAGCCGCAACTCGGTCGGCGCCGAAAAACACTTTCTGCACCAGCCCTCGACGCATCATGTAGCCGGATGAGCTGTCTGTGATGATATCGTAGGGGATGCCGTATTGTTCCAGTTCCCAGGCTGTCAATCGGGCGCCCTGCAGGCGCGGGCGAGTCTCATCCACAAAGACATGGATCTTCTTGCCTTGTTCGTGCGCCATGCGGATCACGCCCAGCGCAGTGCCCCAATCCACAGTTGCGAGTGCGCCGGTGTTGCAGTGGTGGACGATCGTATCACCATCCTCAATCAGTGCTGCACCGTATTCCGCCATCTTGCGGTTGGTCTCTACGTCCTCATCAGCCATCTCACCGGCCAAACCCACCAAGCGTAATCGCAGTTCATCGACGGAACCGCCGAATTGTTCCGCTTCGTTGAGCATCCGCCGAACAGCCCAGGGCAGGTTCACGGCCGTCGGACGGGCAGCAATCAACGCCTCGCCGGCTGCCTTAAGGTCGTTGACCAGTTCGCCAGTGGAGTTAGCTTTGGATTTAAGTCCCGCCAGCGCCATCCCATAAGCCGCGGCGACGCCGATTGCCGGTGCACCGCGCACGACCATGGTTTGGATCGCCTCAGCAACATCCTCATAATTATCGTAACTGAGGATCTTGAACTCCCGCGGAAGAATTCGCTGGTCAATCATCTTCATCACTTGATTTTCGTTATCCCAGGTAATTGTTCTCATATTTTTCACTTCCTATTTCCGTTAAAAAACGCCCGTTCGGGCGTCAACAAAAACAGCGTTGACAGTCTACCATTGGTTGGCCCCTTTGTCAAAAGGCGCTTTGTTAAAAGGCACTTTGTCAAACATTGACACCATACCACTAATACATTATAAAACCTAATATGAAGAAACCCAAAATAATTCTGATATTTTTACTGCTTGTGATCCTTACCGCCTGCGCTAAGCCTGTCTCACTGGTAACCACTTCGCCTTCCACGCAGTCCGCAGAGACGGTTTTACCCCTCGATAACACCCCGACCCCAACACCTGAACCCACATTCACACCGGTTCAGTTGGCCGATTCCGGCGATAAGGCGATTTTTGCCGGTGATTATGATGCCGCGTTGGAAATTTTCCAATCCGCGCTTTCTGCCAGTGATGACCCCGCTGTAATTGCCCGCAGCAACCTCGGTATCGGCCAGGCATATTACGAAAAAGGCAACAATGCCGCTGCGCTGGATCACCTGCGGCAAGCTGCAACGGCGGCGGACCCGGTAATCGCCGCACACGCACAGTATTTTATGGGGCAATCCTATGCTAATCTTGAACGGTATGATGAGGCGATCCAATCCTATTCCGCTTTCCTGACCCTTCGTCCAGGGTTACTCGACAGCTATGTTTACGAATTACAAGGTGACCTCTATAACACAATAGGGAACTACCCAATGGCGATCGCAAGCTTCCAGGAAGCCTATCGGACGGACCCGAACGGCGGCAATGACACCCTGGCGATCAAAGTTGCGGTGGCCTACCAGGACAGCGGCGATACGGATACCGCCTTGTCGCTCTATCAGGATATTTACAACACTTCCGGCAGCGACTATACGAAGGCGCAGATGGACCTGCGGATCGGTCAAATCTATTACAATCAGGGCCAGACCGATCAGGCTTACGCCTATTTTCAGGATGCAGTCAATAACTTCCCTCTTGCCTATGACGCCTATACCGCCCTGGTGACCCTGGTGAACGACGACGTTTCTGTCAATGAGTTCCAGCGCGGCCTGATCAATTATTACGTTGGTAATTACGCTCTGGCCGTGGAAGCCTTTGACCGGTTCCTGAACCAGGCGCCCGCTGAATTTGCTGACACGGCTGTTTACTATAAAGCTTTAGCGGTGCGCGCCGCCGGCGCCAGCAACGGCGAATCGAGAGCGGAAGAAGCGGACCAGGTCTGGCAATATCTGATCGATACCTACCCAACCAGCCCCTTCTATATTGACGCCTGGGAAGATATCGAATATACGCAGTGGGCCTATTTGGATGAACCGCTCCAGGCGGCGGAAACTGCCCTTAACTTTGTCGCCAAGAATCCTGAAGCCGCCGAATCACCGGATTTCCTGTTCCTCGCCGGTCGGTCGTATGAACGTGCAGGTCAACTGGACCTGGCCTCGACCACCTGGCAGCGGGTGGCGGATGAGTACCCGGACTTCAGTAAAAACGTTCCAGGCAGTCTATTTCGCCGGGATCGTCACCGTGCGTAAGGGTGATTGGGCCGGCGCCCAGCCGCTCTTTGCCCGAGCATTGGTGCTCACCAGCGATCCGGCCGAGATCGCTGCAGCCTATCTCTGGATCGGTAAGTGCCAGGAGGCACAGGGTGATATCAGCGCCGCCCTCGACAGTTGGAAGCTCGCTCAAACCGCAGATCCCTTCGGTTATTACAGTATTCGGGCCGAAGACCTGTTGATCGATCAAGGCGTCTTCACCCCACCCGATTCCTACGATCTCAACCCCGATCTGACGCCATACCAGATTGAAGCAGAAAACTGGCTGCGCGCCACCTTTGGTCTGGCCGCCGAAACAAACCTGGAAAGCCCCGGCCTGCTGGCTAATGATCCCCGCTTCCAGCGTGGGCTGGAATATTGGTCGCTGGGTTTGTATGAGGATGGCAAAGCGGAATTTGAATCGATGCGGCTTGAGTTTGAAAATGACCCCGCACAGACTTTCCGGCTGATCCCCGCCCTGGTCGAGATTGGACTTTATCGCTCTGCGGTCGTCGCCACCACGAATTTACTGCGCTTGGCCGGGTTGGAGAATGCAGCCGCGCTTGAAGCGCCCGAGTTCTTCTCCCGGATCCGTTTCGGCGCTTACTATTTGGACTGGGTCTTACCGGTCGCGGCGGAAAGAGATTTTGACCCGCTGCTGCTGCTATCCATCATGCGTCAGGAAAGCCACTACGAGGGATTTGTGGTCTCCAGCGCCAGCGCTCGTGGATTGATGCAGATTATCCCTTCCACCGGCGCGCAGTTGGCGACAGACCTCGGTTGGCCTGAAGACTATACGGCCGCAGACCTTTACCGCCCGTATGTCAGCATTTTCTTCGGCGCCACCTACCTGGCCCGTCAGCGCCAGTACTTCGATGGCGACCTCTATGATATGTTGGCAGCCTACAACGGCGGCCCAGGCAACACAATTGCCTGGCAGGAACTGGCAGACGGTGACCCGGACCTGTTCCTGGAGACTGTACGCATCCAGGAGACGCGTAATTACATCCGCCTGATCACAGAGAATTATTACATCTATCGGTGGCTGTATGGCGAGGTGACTGAACAATAAAAATTGTATTTTCAATAAATCTATACTGAATGAAATTTTTTTATTGGAGCGCGGACTTCAGTCCGCACAAGAGCATTACAGTCAATAATCAATTCTTAGGCAAAGAAAAACGCTTTAATCGCCTTCAACAGTGTCTTTATTTAATTATCCGTAGATACGGACTGATCCCCTTTGGGGGGGCAGGCAGTCCACACTCCGGATAAAAAGCTAATCGTCAAGCGTGAAGATAAATAAAATAACACGTAAGGGCGAGGCATGCCTCGCCCTTACAATTTATAAACAGGGCTGTCATTGCTGACAGCCCTTCGCTATTCATATCACGCTAAATATTCAAATTCATTAACAGCAGCCGGATCGGTTCTTCGATATACAATGCCAGCACCTGCATGAACTGCGCGGCTTCCGCGCCATCGGTCACCCGGTGGTCGGCGGAAAGGGTCGCCTTCATCCGGGAACCCACCTTCACTTCCCCATCCTCCACCACCGGCACATCTTCCACGGCGCTGACCGCCAGGATTCCGGCTTCGGGGGGATTGATGATCGCTGAGAAGCTGTCAATCCCATACATGCCCAGGTTGCTGATCGAGAAGGTTGACCCTTCTATGTCATCATTCTTGACCTTGCCTGAACGCGCTCGCCCAACCATCTCACGAATCTCTCGCCCGATCAGTCGGATCGGCTTCTGATCGGCGTCTTTGGCGACCACCGTCAGCAATCCGCCTTCCACAGCGACCGCCACACCGATATTGATATGCCCGTGACGCAGGATATGTTTCTCATCCTGCAGTGAGGCATTAATATTCGGGTATTGGCGCAGCGCCAGGGCAACAGCTTTGATCAAAAAGTCATTTACGGAAAGTTTGTCCTCTTCAGGCAGAAGCTGATTCAACGCCTTGCGAAGCTGCATCAATGGACCGGTATTATAAGATCGGGTCAGGTAAAACTGCGGATAATTCTGGTTGGAGTCGCTCATTCGCCGGGCAATCGCCTGGCGCAGACGGCTCATCTCGACAACCTCGTCCTCCGGCACCTCACCAACTTCAAACGGCGCAACCGGCGTCAAGACCTTGCCGACCGCTTTGGCTTCCGCACCTCGTCCGGCTTTACGCATCGACTCGAGGTATGTTTCAACATCCTGTTTGACGACCCGTCCCTGTGGTCCCGAACCTTCAACTTCATCGATCTCGACCTGGTTATCCTCGGCGATCTTGCGCGCCAGTGGTGATGAACGGACACCGCCGGGCAGCGACACGCCGGGTTCCGATTCCTTCTCAGTTGGTTTTTCTTCAACTTTTTCGGCCTTCGGCTCTTCCGGTTTCTTTTCGCCTTCCTTTTCGACTTTCTCAGCCTTCTCAGGTTTCTTTTCGGCGGATTTTCCACCGGCTTTAGCTACCATCGCATCGATTTCTTCATCGGTTGGCTTTTCGCCTTCCGCCGTGACCACTGCGATCGGTGAATTGACGGGTAAAGTGGTGTCTTCATCTACCAGGTGGCGATACATCATGCCATCGAAACTGGATTCGACTTCCACGGTCGCCTTATCGGTTTCGATCTCGGCAATCACTTCACCTTTGGCAACGCTTTGCCCCTCCGATTTAACCCAACGCACCAGCGTCCCTTCAGCCATGTCAAAGCCCAATTTGGGCATTGTGACCAGTTCAGCCATTAATAACCTCCTTGGCGGCATGATAAATGTCTTCCGTCTGCGGCAGCGCAAGCTGCTCCAATTCGGCATTGTAGGGCAACGGCACCTCCGCCTGGGCTACTCGTTTCACGGGTGCGTCAGCGTAGTCAAACGCCAATTCATAGATGCGGGACGACACTTCCGAACCGACGCCGTATGAACGCCAGCCTTCTTCGACCACCACTGCCCGGTTGGTACGCTTGAAGGATTCGATGATCGGGTCCATATCCAAGGGTCGCAGCGACCGAAGATCAATAATTTGCGCTTCAATCCCGTCTTCGGCCAGCATATCCGCAGCTTTCAATGCTGCCGGGACCATCTTGGAATACGCGACGATCGTAACATCATCGCCTTCCCGCTGAACCTTGGATTTACCCAGCGGTTCGAGATAGTCATCGTCGTCCGGCACCTCGCCTTTGGATTGGTAAAGGGTCGCATTTTCAATGAAGAGCACCGGGTCATCACCCCGGATGGCGCTCTTGAGCAAGCCTTTCGCATCCGCCGGGGTGCCTGGTGAAACAACTTTCAACCCCGGGAAATGAGCGAAGATGGCATCCGGTGTTTGGGAGTGGGTCGCGGCCAACTGGCGCCCGCCGCCGCTCACCGCCCGAATCACCAACGGTAACTTGAATTGTCCACCAAACATATAATGTAATTTAGCCGCCTCATTGACAATGTGGTCCATCGCAACAAAGGCGAAATTGATCGTCATTAATTCCGCAACCGGCCGCAGTCCCGTCATGGCTGCGCCGATGGCGCTGCCGACGATGGCTGCTTCCGCAATAGGTGTATCCCGAACTCGTTTCGCACCAAAATGATCGTAAAAGCCTTTCGTGACGGCATAGGTGCCGCCCCATAGACCGACTTCTTCACCCTGGATAAAAACCCGTTCGTCACGTTCCATCTCTTCCCAAAGCGCTTTTGAAATTGCCTCCCGCATCGTCATTCGTGTCATTTTATCGTTCCTTGCTCTCTTGTTCCATCGCATAACCCTTGTATTCGATCGGTGTCGGATCTACATAGACATCTTCAAAGAGGGCTTCTTTGTCGGGGTTCGGGCTGGATTTGGCGAAAGCTTCCGCCTCTTCGACGATCTTCTGTGCTTCTTCGTCTTCCTCATCCAGTTCATCCGCGGTTCGCGATCTTGTTTTCGATCAGATAATTCCGGAAGATCCCAATCGGGTCTTCTTCCTCCCACTTCCTGACCTCTGATTTTTCCCGGTAGCGTTCCGGGTCACCCATCGAATGACCGCGATAACGATAGGTCATAATCTCAAGGAGATAAGGACCACCTTCTTTGCGGATTTTATCCAGGACTTTGGAGACTTCCTTCCTGATCTCCATCACGTTCATCCCTTCGATCCGTTCATTGGGCATGCCATATCCTTCCGCTTTTTGCCGGATCTCGGACACTGCGGAAGCTTTCTTGACAGCCGTACCCATCCCGTATTGGTTGTTTTCACAAACCCACAAAACCGGCAGGTTCCAGACCTTGCTCAGGTTCAGTCCCTCATGGAAGAACCCGATATTGGTCGCGCCGTCACCAAACATACAGATCGTGATGGCGTCATCATTCTCCTGATAAACATCGCCGAGTGCCAATCCGGCTGCCAGCGGGATATGCGCGCCGACGATCGCATGGCCGCCCCAGAAGTTCAGGTCCGTATCGGCCATGTGCATGGAGCCGCCCTTTCCTTTGGAAGGACCGTCGACTTTGCCAAGCAGTTCCGCCATTACCTTCTTCGGGTCAATCCCGGCACTGATCGCCCAACCGTGGTCACGGTAAGCTGTGATCAGCCGGTCCTGCGGTTGCCTGACGGATGCGATGCCGGTACAAACGGCTTCCTGCCCGATATATAGATGTAAAAAACCGCCAATCAAACCCTGCTGATAGAGTTCAGCGGCGCGCTCTTCCAGACGGCGAATGATGACCATTTGTCGGTAAAGGTCAAGATATTCCTTTTTTTCCATAAGTGAACTTTCCTCCGTGGATGATTTATTTCGAAAATCCTAAATTAATTGTCATATATTTTCATTTTAATTACAACTCTTACAAATTATACCCGTAATGTCCAGTTAGAAATTTGAAAAGATATGAAAAGAGACTGCCTTTTCAGACAGTCTCTAATATGCTTAGTTTTGAGCGTCTCAGTCGTTCTTGATCTTGGCTTGTGCGGCAGCCAGACGGGCAACCGGAACACGGAACGGCGAGCAGCTCACGTAGTTGTTGCCAACCAGATGGCAGAACTCGATTGAGCTGGGTTCACCACCGTGCTCACCGCAGATGCCGACCTCAAGATTGGGGCGGACCTTGCGGCCTTCGCTGACGGCCATATCCATCAAGCGGCCAACACCCTTGCGATCCAGGACCTGGAAGGGGTTCTGCGGCAGGATGCCTTCGTCAACGTAGGTGATCAGGAAGTTCCGTTCGGCGTCGTCACGACTGTATCCAAAGGTCATCTGGGTCAGGTCGTTGGTGCCGAAGGAGAAGAATTCCGCCACTTCCGCAATCTCTGAAGCAGTCAGGGCGGCCCGAGGGATCTCGATCATCGTACCGAACTTATAGCTGAAGGTCACACCCTTTTCTTCCATCACCTTCTTGGCAATAGATTCCAGTTCAGGTTGGACTTTCTTCAATTCGTTCACGTGCCCGGTCAACGGGATCATGATCTCGGGGTGCACATCGATGCCGTTATTGGCAGCATCGCTGGCGGCTTCGAAGATCGCCCGTACCTGCATGCGCATGATGTCGGGGAAAACGATGCCCAGGCGGATACCGCGGAGCCCCATCATGGGGTTGCTCTCATGCAGCTTATTGACGGCTGCCAGCATGCGCTCTTTTTCGGCCAGACCCTTGGTCTCGCCTTTGGTGCGCATCTGGGTCACTTCCACCAGCAATTCCTCCTGTGAGGGCAGGAACTCGTGCAGCGGCGGGTCAATCAGGCGGATGATAACCGGTAGGCCGTCCATCGCCTCGAACAGACCGTAGAAGTCTGAACGCTGTGAGGGAAGAAGTTCTTCCAGTGCGGCGAAGTATTGCTTGGCGGCTTCGGATTTCTCAAGTGTTTCCTTTGCTTTGGCCAGTTCGGCTTCGATCTCTTTACGGGTCGCATCTCTCATGTTCTGCCCGTCAACCTTGCCGGTCTTGATGTAGCCTTCCAGCCGATCCACATTATTGATCAGGTTCTGCGCATCTTCCGCATTCAGGATCATTTCCTGCACGTAGGGCAGCCGTTCTTCTTCAAAGAACATATGCTCGGTTCGGCAGAGGCCGATACCCTTTGCGCCGAATGTGCGGGCGCGTTGGGCATCCTTGGGATAATCCGCATTGGCCCAAACCTGCAGCCGGGCAATGTCATCCGCCCAGTTCAGAAGGGTCATCAATTCGGTTTGTTCTTCAATATTGGGTTCGGTCAATTCCAGCTTGCCGACGAAGGCTTCACCGGTACCACCGTCCAAGGAGATCCATTCACCCTCTTTGACGATCTTGCCGTTGGAGGCCATCTGGCGTTTCTCTGCATCGATCACCATCATCGAAGCGCCGACGATACAGGGCACACCGAACTGTCGGGCGACCACGGCTGCATGCGAGGTTGCGCCACCTTCGCTGGTCAGAATACCTTTGGAGGCGAGCATGCCATGGACGTCATCCGGTTTGGTGAACGGGCGGACCATGATCACGTCCTGACCATCCGCTTCAGCTTTCTTCTGAGCCGTGTCAGCATCGAAATAAACCTGGCCGACGGCTGCGCCGGGGGAGGCATTCACACCGGTGGCGAAAAGTCTTCCTTCGTCACGGGCAGCCTGCATCGTCGCGGCGTTGAACTGCGTATGCAGCATTGTGTTGACCTGTTCGGGATCCACACGCATCACAGCGGTTTCCTTGTCGATCAGGCCTTCGTTGGTCATATCGACGGCGATCTTGATCGCTGCTTTGGCGGTCCGTTTACCGGTCCGGGTCTGGAGCATCCACAAACGACCGTTTTCGATCGTGAATTCCACGTCTTGCATGTCGTTGTAGTGTTTCTCCAACCGGGCTGCGATATCCATGAACTGGTTATAAACTTCAGGAAGATCTTCCTTCATCTCAATGATCGGTTTTGTGTTGCGGATACCAGCCACAACATCCTCACCCTGCGCATTCAGCAGGTATTCACCGAACATCTTCTTTTCGCCGGTCTGGGGGTCACGGGTGAAAGCCACACCGGTACCTGATGTCCAGCCCATATTGCCGAAGACCATCGTGACAATATTGACGGCGGTGCCGAGATCGTCGGGGATGTTCGCCCGGCGGCGATAGTCGATGGCTCGTTTGGCGTTCCAGGAATTGAAGACGGCTTTGGTCGCCAGTTCAAGCTGTTTGATCGGGTCCTGTGGGAAATCAAAGCCCTTTTCCTTCTTGACCACGGCTTTGAATTTTTCGGTCAGTTCTTTCAGGTCATCAGCAGTCAGGTCGGTGTCGCTTTCTGCGCCCTTTTCCTCTTTAAAACTGTCAAGCACCTTCTCGAACTCTTCGTCGGAAATTTCAAGCACTACGGAACCGAACATTTGGATCAACCGACGATATGAGTTGTAAACGAAACGCTCATTTTCGGTCAATGCAACCATCCCTTTGGCGGTTTCATCGTTCAATCCGATGTTCAGGACGGTGTCCATCATACCGGGCATGGACATTTTTGCGCCTGAACGGCAGGAGACCAGCAAAGGATTGGCAGGGTCGCCGAACTTCTTATCGGTCTGTTCTTCCACGACTTTCAATGCTGCCAGGGCCTGATCCCACATCCCTGCGGGGAAAGTGTGATCGTCCTGATAAGCAATACAAGCTTCCGTTGTGATCGTGAATCCTGGGGGCACAGGGACGCCGATCCGATCCATCTCAGCCAGGTTCGCGCCCTTACCGCCGAGAAGGCCTCGGACGCCATCCCAACTACCGGCGTATTCTTCAGCCTCTTCAACCTCGTTGAATAAATACACCCATTTCTTTTCTGACATGCTTCCTCCTAAATAAATATTACTGATTACAAAACGCAACACGCGTATTTAAGCTTTCAAACATATAATTCTACCATGAAGGGTTTCGATTCCCAAAAAATAAGCGCGGCTAATCAACTCTTTTTTGTTCAGGATGGTCAAAAAATTTCCAGGAAAAACAAAATGAGCTTCCGAAGCTGCTATCCTTGGAATTTCTTATGAACGCTATCCTGGTTTACAATTAAACAGGAGAGTGAAACATGATTGTGATCCGGCCGATTGAGAAAAAGGATGTCCCTGCGATCCATGCAGTTGCCAGAGAAATGTGGGGCAGCAATAATATCGTTGTGCATTTCGACACTTACAATATCGACACCCTTCCCGGGTTTGCAGCGTTTTTGGATGGTGATTTCGCAGGGTTTCTACATTACCAGGTCATCGGCGATTCCTGCGAGATCTTGACGCTCATGAGCCTCTCAGAAGGCCAAGGCATCGGCAGCAAATTGATAGAAGCCATTGAAGAACTGGCATGTTCACAGGATTGCAAAATCCTGCACCTGGTCACAACCAACGACAACCTCCACGCGTTGGGTTTCTACCAGAAGCGCGGATTCCACCTCAGCCAGCTTTTCCCTGGTCGTGTCGACCTCGAACGGAAAATCAAGCCTTCCATTCCCCTGATCGGTGATGACGAGATTCCAATCCGGGACGAAATCCGCCTTGAAAAATCCTTGACCTCCGAGGACGATAACCGAGGAATGACAGAATGACCAAAAAGCGGCATCTTCTTATTGCCATTACCATTTCATGCCTACTTTCCGCCTGTGCATCGATTTCTTCGACTACATCCATAGCTGACGGGGCAATTTCAACGACTGCGAAAACTCCCGTCCCAACTTCTACGCCGACTCCTACACCCACACCTACCCAAACGCCTTTACCAAACTCCGATGGACCAGTGTTATTGATCCAGACGGACATCGACACATACGAGATCTTCGATCTGGCCTTGGGATTTCGTTATCCCTTTGTGCCTCCCGCAGGATCTCCCAGACTTGGTTTGGGTGGCAGCCTCTCTCCTGGTCATACTCGCCTGATCATTCCCGGCGATTCCGGCCAGGCGCATGTCATGGATCTTGTCACCGGTTATTTGCAACCTGTTGCGTTCAAAATAACAGGTTTCGACCCGGAACAGGCCGCACAAGCAGCCCTGGAAGCACTGCCTGGGATGAAATTATCCCTTGACGGGGCGTTATCTGCTGTGAAATCAGCTTTTGAAGTTTCAACTGCCAGGATAAGCTGGTTT
Organism: uncultured Chloroflexia bacterium; assembly: GCA_963748065.1. GTDB lineage: Bacteria > Chloroflexota > Anaerolineae > Anaerolineales > Anaerolineaceae > Brevifilum. The sequence goes on from CAVVHL010000005.1 coordinate 205,342, forward strand.
GAGGACGACCAGCACCTCATGCTGGTGACTGTCGGCTCACCCACGAGCACGAACCTGACCATCAAGGATTTGTTAACTGGTGACGACAAAATCGTTGAATCTCTGCCAGGGTTCGTTGAGGATGTCCGGCGCAGCGGCGAGTGGCTCCTGCTTAAAAAGAGTTTTGATTTCGAGCCAGGAATCTGGCAGGATGATCGATACTATTTAATCAACCTCACCACGCTGGAAGTGAAACCTATCGAACTGCCCGACGATGTCGATAACCCCTCTCTATCCTGGTTTGGTGGCAATGCTATCGCCATCATTCATCAGATCGAACCTGTGGGCGGCATCGGTTATTCAATTCTGGATATCGAGATCATGGAACGCCAAAATGTAATTGAAGGCGCATTCTCATCCATCCTGGGTTATCAGGAAGGCTTGTTGGTCTTCCGGCAGGATTATGAGAACTTCACCACTGCAGTACAGCGGCTCGATCTGGCCGGCGAGGTCCAAAAAGAAAAGACCCTACCTGAGCGATGCTTTCCGTATACGGTCTTCGGCGAGAAAGTCCTGATCAACTGTGAAACCCAAAGCCTAATTATGAGTCCCAATCTGGACGCATTACCCTTCGGCGATCCGATCTCTATGTTATCCCACTCGCCGGACGGCTCTGCCTGGATCCTGGTCACTCGGTCGGAAGAAACCTTCCGGCTGGATGCCGGTTTGGAGAACGCCACCCCACTTGACCTCGAAGGTGTACCGCTTGAGGTGCGCTGGATGCCCGATTCAACGGGATTCCTTTATCGGATTTTCGGTAAGTTATATCTCTACAATTTGGAAAATGAGTTAAGCCGGTTGCTGGTCGAATCAGATCTTTTTAGTGACTATGCGAATATAAATGCGGCCTGGATCAATTTACAATAGATCAGCCAATAGGCCGGTAGTCTTTCAGCATATCGTAGGGCGGGAAAAGGATCGCATTGGGATCACAAACTGCTGCGCAGGAACTGCAGCCCACCCGGCACAGAAAAGGCTCCACAACGATCACCTTGCCATCATCTTGCTTTTCGTAAACCCCATAAGAACAGAATTCCAGACAGCGATCACAACCGGTGCAAAGCTCTGCCGATACGGTCGGGAACCAGGCGATATGCTCTCGGGGATAGCCGCGCCAGGTGCCGTATTCCTTGACCGTGAAAGTCTGGTCGCCGCTCATCTGCGCGTAAAATTTGGTGTATTCCCGCATCAGCGCTTCTTTGTAATCTTCCAAAGCCGGCTTAGGGATGTAATTATGTGCTTTCACGCCGGAAATCAGGTTCTCAGGCAACCGTATATCATCCGGGCAGATGCCCTCTTCATATATCGACCTCATCAATTCATCCAGACCCAGCAGACCCGCCGGGGCACTGCCAACCCTGACCATTCGATAGCTCAACTTACCCGGCATGATGACCTTTCACTCAGTGAGATTGCATTATAACTGAAAAGGAGATTTTCGCTTGCAAATATACGTAAATCATTTGCATAATCCTGTATAATTAATGAATGGATTGAATTTTTATCTGCTAATTCATCTTCCCGGTTTTATCAATCGTTTTACCTCGAATATATACGCATGGAAAGGACCGAATGATCGTTGAGTTCCCTGAACGTCCAGCAGGAATTCATCCGCCTACGGCCGCGTTGGCAAGGATCCTAAGTTCCAACGCAGTCAGGAATCCTTTGTCCGGCCAACCCTATTCCGAGGCTTTTCTCCTCGGTATCGGCGGCGGTCTGGATACCGGTTGTATTCTTTATAAATTTAAACACCTTCCTCATCCACTGCTGATGTTGGGGTTCCGTAGCCAATGGAACAATACCCGTGAGTTCCTTAAGAAAATCTGCGGTCGAATAAAGTTGCAAGTATCTTTTCTTGAATACGGATCAGATAAGCAAGCTCAAATTGGTTTACAGGAATTTCTCGCACAAGGCAAACAGCCCATCGTCTGGTTGGATAAGTCTTACCTGTCACATCATTTCATCCCCGAAACCCTCAAAGGATTCCTTGACTACCAGGTAACCGTTTACGGTCGTGATGGCCGCCTTTGGCGGCTCTACCTGGATGACCTCAGCCGTCAGCCCATAGAAGTCCGCGAAAAGGAAATTACAGCCGCCCGCGGCAGCCTGCGACAGAACAATTATTTGCTGATGGTCGTCGACAAAATCGAGATTCCAAGTGTCCGGGTATTACGCGAGAACATCGTGGCAGGGATCCGGGATTGTGCCAATAAGATCACGCATCCTCCAGCCGCTATCGGTCAGTGCAATCTTGAAACCTGGTCGCGTCAATTGACCGATCCGTCCGATATTCAAGGTTGGCCGCATATATTCAAAGACCAAAAAGGGCTCTTCCCCGTGCTGCGTACGATATATGAATCGATTAAACTTGATGGCACGGAAGGGTTTGCTCTTCGGAAACTGTATGCCGATTTCCTGCACGAAGCAGCCAGCTATTTGGGCAATCCCGAACTCAACGCGATTGCCGGGCAATATCTCCAGCTCGCCAACCGATGGTCCAACCTGGCTGAGAGCACGCTGCCTTCCGAGGTTCAAGTTTTCAAAGACGTCAAAGCCCTGCTCAACGCACAGTATGGCGCTTATCGGGAAGGAAAATTTAAGGCTATGGAAAAGGCTCACTGTGATTTATCAAAAAAAGAGAAACAAATCGAAGCGAGTTTCCCATTGGACACCGGAAAGACCCACCAATTGTTTGAAAATCTGTCTGGTCAGGTGAAATTGCTTGCTGAACTTGAAACAAGCGCTGCCCGTCGGCTGCAGGATGTTACGTTAAATTAGGAACAAAGGATGAGGGCTTTATGAAAATTCTAATCCTGGGTGGAAAACGATTTTTGGGAATCGCCCTGATTGAAGCGATGCTTAAGGCCGGGCATACACCCACGCTCTTCAACCGCGGAAAAACGAACCCGGACCTTTTCCCCACGGTCAAGAACCTGATCGGTGATCGAGAGAAAGACCTCAGTGCGCTGAAACGGCGTAAATGGGATGCGGTGATCGACACCAGCGGCTTTCTGCCACGTATGGTCAAAGACTCCGCGAAGATGCTTACCAACAAATGCGATACCTACCTTTTTGTTTCGACAATTTCTGTTTATCGGGATTTCAATATGCCGGATATCCAAGAAGATTATCCTTTGGCCCAGTTGGAAGACCCCGAAAACGAGGATTTCAGCAGGAAAAGCCTACGGTCCCTTGAAAGCCCTATGCGAATATGAAATTCAGAAAAATTTCAGCGGCAATACCATCGTCGTCCGGCCCGGTCTGATCGTTGGGCCTAACGACCCCACGGATCGATTCACCTATTGGCCCTGGCGGGTTTCGCTGGGAGGGAAAGTCCTTGCGCCTGCACCGCCGAGTGCGAACCTGCAGTTCATTGACGTGCGCGATCTGGCTGAATTTATCCTGAAACTAATCGAAAAGAATAAGAAAGGCGTCTATAACGCGGTCGGGCCACGCAAACCGGCTACCTTTGGATCATTGCTTGTCGCTTCACGGGAAGCAGCCAAATCGGACGCGACCTTTGAATGGGTGAACGAACGCTACCTGTTGGATGAAGGCGTCAAGCCCTGGGTGGACTTGCCGCTATGGGTGCCGAAGAGCGATCCGGCATTTGCAGGTTTCTTCAGTATCAATAATGACAAAGCTACCAAAGACGGGCTGACCTTCAGACCGCTTTCGGCAACGGTTGGCGATACACTGGCATGGGTCAAAACCCGTCCGCAAATTATGAAACTTAAGGTCGGATTGAGTATCCCCCAGGAAACAAAGTTGCTGCTCAATTACAAAGAGGAACCCGAAACGGAATATTGAGACCCTAGAATTGGTCCCAATGGATCCGTTTGGGATCAAACTGGGTGCGTGGGGGTTTTTCTTCGGCAGGATATCCCACATAGATCACATTCAATGGTTTGATATGCGCTGGTAACCCCAGCACCTTTGAGATTCGCTTGCTGAAATTATGGATCGGATGCACACCCAGCCAGACGGTTCCCAATCCCAGGGTCACGGCTGCTAAAAGAATGTTCTCGGTCGCCGCACTGCAATCCTGAACCCAAAACTGCGTTGATACAGGATTTTTAAATAATGAAGTATTTCCACAAACGATGATCGCTGCAGGGGCGTTATACTTACCAAACATCAAGGCGGAACGGATTTTCGCCATTACGCCCGGATCGGTCACCACCACGAATTCCCAGGGTTTGCGATTGTTGGCAGATGGTGCAGCCATCGCCGCTTTCAGAAGTGTTTCAAGCTTCTCTTTCTCAACAGATTTGTCCTGATATTTTCGAATACTGCGCCGCGCGTAGATCGTGTCAACGTCCATCATGAATTTAAGTCCTTTCGGTCTCAAGCTAAAAAACAGGCTCGATTTTCTCGAACCTGTTTTCATTATATTCGGGTTATTCAGGAAAACAAAACCATTGTCACTCTTTCAAGAACAGGTTTACTTTAAAGCTGTGAACCTTTCCGGTTAAGGTTATTTATTTTGTTTAAGTTTTGGACGTTTTGCTTTGAGTTAAAATAAAGTGCAACTTGTTTATTATAAACAAAAAATATACTGTTACTATAGAACAAATTTCGATATTTTATATGAAAATAAATTTATATTAAAATACCTCGCATCCAACCCTTAAGAGCAAGGCCAAGGTCTTGAACATCCTCCATCATTGGCAAATGACCTGCATTTGGAAGTTCAACAAAAGTCCCCTGCTGAAGTAAGTCGGCGATCTTTTTGGCTTCTTCCAGCGGCACGATCTGGTCCTCCACGCCGGCAGCAACTATGACAGGCTTCTCGAGTTTTCGCAGCATATCCGCACTATCCGGGCGTTCCGCCATGCCCAGTGCGGCCCCGATGATGCCCTGCGGGTTGGTTTTCAGGATCAGGTCGTAAATGAATTCTTGCAGAGATGGATCCTTTGTGATCTTCTTGGACAGTGATTCCGCAAGCACAATCGATCCGCGTTCTTTAATTTCCTCAACCAACCGGTAGCGACCTTGGCGCTTTTCCTCGGAATCCTTCCCGGATCGGCTGGTGATCAAGCCTAACCCAAGTAAGCGTTCGGGGTATCTGGCTGCAAAGGCCAGTGCGATATAGCCCCCCATGGAATGGCCGCAGACCACAGCTTTCTCAATCTCGAGATGGTCCAGCAGACCGGCGACATCATCCGCCAGCAGCGACATCGGATAAACCCCTTCCGGTGCGTCACTCTCGCCGTGTCCGCGCACGTCCGGTAATATCACTCGGAAACCCTGCATTTGAGTTTTAACCATATCCACCCAAATTGAGCGGTTGAGCCCAAAGCCATGGATCAGGACCACCGGCAATCCATGATCGCCATGTCGTTCGAATCCCAAATCAATACCGTTGATGGTTGCTTTCATTGCTCCACCCTGCCTTTACCTGGCTAATTGATTTTGTACGAATTGGCGAGCCTGCTCTTCATCCAGGACCTCACCGCTGGCTTGCGCTTCTTTAAGAGCAGCCAACAGCTTGCCGATTACTGCACCCGGCTGCAAATGGAATTCTTTTTGAAGGTCATTGCCATCTAACAGCAGGCTGGGAGAGACGATTTTCCCTTTCTCCCGCCACCAGGCTTGCATCACAGCCTGCACCACCCCAAGAGATTTTTCCCAGAGCGATTTATCCAATGTCGGCCCATAAGTGCCAAGGGTGTCCGCCAGGGAGAGGATCGCGATCGCTGCACCAACCTCTCCGGTGGATTGGAAGAAACGGTAGATGGCTTTGCGCGTCGGACCACCTTCCGCGTTGATCATCGGCAGCAGGCGCATGTGATAGCGCACCATCGTCCCGAGCCAGTCCGCTTCCGCATTGCTTAACCGCATTGACCTGGCTATACCCATAACCATTTCCGAGCCTCGCTTGTCATGGCCGTAATAATGATTGCGGCCGTTCTCGTCGACGGATAATGTTTCCGGTTTGGCAACATCATGCAGCAGCGCCCCCAACAAGGCCAGTTCGCGCACCGAACGCCCGGGTGTGATCTCATTAGCAAAATAGGCTTGGATATCATCCGAAAATGAACGTAATGCTCCCACAGCGTCAACCAACCACCAGGGATCTTCTCCGGCAGGTTCCTCAATGGAAGTAAGCGCGTCAAGCAATCTTTGATAGTTTTCGACAACTTTGAATGTGTGGTCCAATAAGGGGAATTGGTGCGGTGGTGAAGCAGGAATCTCTGCTTGCTTCATTAAATAAGGGATCAACTTATCCATGATCCCAAAGCGATAACAATCCTTGTAGGGCTTCAGCCGGTTCGGGACCTTCCAGGATCCGGAAGAATTCATCCCGCCGGCGTTCGGGCGTCGTCCGGTCGAGTTTTCGAGCCGCAGCTTTCATCGCACGATCAAGGCCTGGTCCATATGTAAAACCAAACTGATGCGCTTGTCGAACTGCTCGAAGCATTCGCACCGGATCATCTAACAAAGCATGTTTGCTGCAAAGACGGATGACCCCCGCATTCAGATCGCCCCAGCCACCACACGGGTCAATCAGCGATTCGGGATCACGAGTGGACAGTGCCATCGCGTTGATTGTGAAATCCCGGTTTTTCAGGTCTTCATCCAGGTTCTTACCCGTAAACTGGACAAAATCCAAAAGGAATGGCTCATCATCCGGCATTTTATAGATCACCCGGGATGTATGGCGTTCATCATCCAAAACAAAAAAACCGGCATCGAGTTTCTTTGCAATTCTCCTTGCTAATCCTACGGGATTTTCTGCGAAAACAAAATCCAGGTCGTTTATGGGATGCTCCAGGAGCAGGTCACGCACCGCGCCACCAACCAGGAACAATTCCTGACCGTCGTCAAGCGATTCCCTGATTGCAGTGAAAATGGGATCCAGCGCTAAATCAGTCCAGAGCCTCATATTTATCCAGGTCGACGACACCGATGAATGGTAAATTACGATAGTACTCGTCCATGTCCAGGCCATAGCCGAACACGAACTTGTCCGGGATCTCAAAACCGCAATATTTGATCGGGACGTCGATTTCCCGACGGGAAGCCTTGTTCAGCAGCGTGCAAATTTCGAGACTGGCGGGGTTACGGGTGCGCAGCATTTCAATCACCGATGAGAGGGTATGGCCGCTGTCAATGATGTCTTCCACGATCAGTACGTTCTTGCCCCCGACAGATGTCGTCAGGTCCAGTGTGATCCGTACCTGGCCGTTCGATTCCCGTGCGCCGGACCCATAGGAGGAGACACCCATGAAATCGATCGCCACGGGCGGTTCAATGGCCCGGATCAGATCTGTCAGGAACATCACCCCACCTCTGAGGATGCAGATCGCCATGATTTCCTTGCCGGCATAATCGCGGCTGATTTCTTCCCCCAGTTCTTTCACCCTGTTTTTCAATTCTTCTTCAGGGATCAGAACTTCTGCTAAAAAAGATTGGTAGTCCTTCATACTTCTCCAATCACTCAATCTCGGGGGACGTCATGATGTTTACGGCAGCGGGCTTCATAAAGTTCTTGTGCGCCAACCACCACGATCGGGTCATGAAAATGGGCGGGTTTGCCGTTCACCAGCCGCTGTGTGCGGGTTGCTTCCTCGCCGCACACCATACAGATTGCACGGAGTTTATCCACCTGCTCCGCCCGGGCCATCAATTCCGGCATGCAGGCAAACGGTTCTCCGCGAAAGTCCGTATCCAAACCGGTCACGATCACCCGCATGCCCTTGTCGGCCAGGCTCTCCACCACATCCACGATGCCACCGTCAAAGAATTGGGCTTCATCCACGCCTACAACGGTTGTTTCGGGCTCCAGCTTATCAAGGATCTCTGCGGAAGTAGCTACCGGTACGGCATCAACATCCAGCCCCGAATGTGAAGTGACTTTCATATGGTCATAGCGATTATCGATCACCGGTTTGAAGACCTGCACTTTCTGTTTGGCGATCCTCGCCCGGCGCAGCCGGCGGATCAGTTCTTCGGTCTTCCCGCAGAACATCGATCCGCAGATGACTTCCAAAGACCCGACATCATGCTTCATTGACACACTCCTGGAATATAAAAAATGACAGGCAGATGAAATTCATCTGCCTGTTAAGTTTACCATTTTTCGATTTTGATTCTGATCAGACTGTGATCTCTTCCGCGGCTTCCGGGATCTTGTAGCCCAGCGTACGCAGGGTTTTCTTAAGATCGATCAGGGACTTCCGTCCGAAACCGCTGATATCGAGCATCGCCTGTTCGCCGCCCTCAAGACGTTTGAGGACATCGCCAACAGTTTTCAAGCCGGCTTCGGTCAGGGCTTTATCGACCCGGGTACCAAGTTCCAGCTCTTCGATCGGGCGATCGGGTGAAACTTTTTCTTCTTCCTTGGCCTGCTGTTCTTCAATGTAATCCTTACGGGCTTGCAGCCGTTTATAGAAGCGATCCACCTGACCTTCACGGTCGAGGATGCGCTGCTGCTGGCCGGTGTAGAAGGGATGGCAATTCGAGCAAACCTCAGTGCGGATCTCTTTTTGGGTAGATCCAGTCGTCCATGTGTTCCCACATGAACCGCAGATCACCACCGCATCGGGATAATATTCGGGATGAATGTCTTTTTTCATGATATCGTATCGTTCCTTTCAAAAAGTGAATACGCGTTATTCATCCTCAGGGAGGGTAACAACGTGGACCTTTTTGCGTCCGCCGGGCATGGTCTCATAGTGGACCAGGCCTGTCGTCGTGGCAAAAAGGGTGTGATCCTTGCCCATACCGACATTCCAGCCGGGATGGATCTTGGTGCCGCGCTGGCGGACCAGGATGTTGCCGCTGATAACGTATTCACCACCAAATTTCTTGACGCCAAGTCGTTGCGACTGGCTGTCACGACCATTACGTGAAGAGCCGCCACCTTTTTTATGTGCCATAGTAACTACTCCGTTTCAATCGATTCGACCAGCAAGCGGGTGTATTGCTGACGGTGTCCGGATTTCACCCGGTAACGCTGTTTCGGGCGATATTTGAAGACCAGGATCTTGCGACCCTTGAAATGGTTGAGGACTTTCGCCTGGATCTTGACGCCTTTGACCAACGGTGTGCCAATATTGACGGTATCGTCATCGACAGTCAAAAGGACATCTTCCAGCGTGATGCTCTCTCCCACCTCATTCGGCAAACGGTCGACCTCGATCGTTGCACCTTCAGCGGCACGATATTGCTTGCCGCCTTGTTCGACAATTACAAATTTCATCTTTCACTCCAATCTTCACTTAACCAACCGCGCTCGCGTGGGACCGCCAGGGATTGGGAAAGTTGGGGTTACGTAATTTTACCCCAGCAAAAACGCCTGCCGGGGCAAGGAACATCATTATAATGGGTTCAAGGGTGAATGTCAACAGGTTTCTTCAAATGAATCAAACATAATAATCAAACATAATAATGAAGATTACCATACTACTGACTGAGTGATGACTTTTTGTGTGACAGGTGTTATAATTCGCGCAGCTTTTAGATTAAGTGCCTTTTTGATGCAGATTTTTACCTTTAATAACGCCCAAAATACCCCTTTTCCCGTATCAGATAAATACCATCTGAATAAATATATATCGCCCAAATCCACTTGCTTAAAAAGATGTATTACGCTATACTTTAGTCACTAGTGGTAAAAAGTGGAGAATAGTGGGACGCAGTGGAGCGCCGGTGACCCGGCGCACCATTGGTAATAGGAGCTGTAGAACAAATGTTCCTGGGACGATATGAGCACAACATTGACGAGAAAGGCCGGATCACCATCCCCGCGAAGTTTCGCGAGGTGTTGGGTGAGACGGTCGCCGTCACCCTGGGATTCGATGGCAACCTGCAAGCGTACCCACCCGACATGTTCGACCTGCTGGCTGAGCGCATCCGCGGTCTCAGCCTGATGGACCCGAACAGTCGCAAGCTCCGCCGGATCTTCTTCTCGAATGCGGAGAAGATCGATTTCGACAAAGCCGGTCGCATTTTATTGCCTGCCTTTCTGAGGGCGTCTGCAAACCTCTCGGATATGGCTGTTCTGGTTGGCAGTGGGGAGTATTTCGAACTCTGGTCACCGGAAAACTGGCAAGTTCAGCAGACGTCGCTGAGTGATGTCGAAGCGAATGAGCAACGGTTTAGTTCCCTGGATTTAACTACCCTACCGTGAACGCAGCTGAACATGGGGGGGGATCAGTCGCCGGTGACCCTGGCGATTATTTCCCCCACCAGCCAGTTCTTTACCAAGAAGTCCTGGATGCATTAGCGCCGGAATCCGGTAAATCTTACCTGGATGGCACCCTCGGCGCTGGCGGACATACTGAAGGCATATTGAATGCATCAGCGCCGCAAGGCAGGTTGCTCGGTCTTGACCTGGACCCCGGAGCGCTGACGATCGCTCGTCAGCGTCTTTTAGTTTTTCAAGACCGGGTCATCATCCGCCAAGCCTCCTACCGCGATGCCGCCAGCGTCCTGCACGAGATCGGATGGGACCAGGTGGATGGGATCCTGCTCGATCTTGGCGTGTCATCCATGCAGGTTGATCAGCCGGAGCGCGGATTTTCCTTCATGGCAGCCGGTCCGCTGGATATGCGTTTTAACCAGGAAACAGGGCAAAGTGCGGCCGATCTGGTCAACACATTGGATGAAGTGACCCTTGCTGACATTATTTACCGGTACGGCGAGGAACGCTACTCCAGGCGGATCGCCCGGGCGATCGTCGCAGCCAGGCCGATCCTGACCACCGTTGAACTGGTCAGGCTGATCGAAAAAGCAGTGCCGAAAGGATATGACCCCCATATCCACCCGGCCACCCGCACCTTCCAGGCGCTCCGTATCGCCACCAACCGGGAGTTGGAGACGCTTACCGATGCGCTCCCAGAATTGGTCGACTGCCTTCGGGAAAACGGACGAATTGCGGTGATCAGTTTCCACAGCCTGGAGGATCGGATCGTCAAGCAATTCTTTCGTCGGGAGAGCCAGGACTGCATTTGCCCACCCGAACAGCCGGTATGCACCTGTGAGCATACCGCTACATTAAAGGTACTGACTCGCAAGCCCGTCAGAGCTACAGAACAAGAAATTGAAGAGAATCCCCGCTCGCGCAGTGCAAAATTGCGGGTGGCTGAAAAATTACCGATAACCGAATAACGATTTATTAAAGGTAGCGTTATGAAGAACCGGCTCCTTCAAGCATATAAACAAGCTCCATGGCGAGTCCAACTCCAATGGATTGGCCTGTTTCTGCTTGCATTGGTCCTGGTGGCGTCGGTGACCGGCGTCTATTTGAGCGTCAGCGCTCAGGCGGCAGCCGCCGGACGGAACATTCAATCCCTAGAATACCAAATCGAAGATACCAACAACCAGATTTCCGACCTGACCACCAACCTGGCGAAAGCCCAATCCGCGGAAAAAATGATGGCGAAGGCGAAAGAATTGGGCTTCCACCTTTTGGACCCCGAGACAGCCGTCTACATCGAAGTCCCCGGGTTCGATCCGGAATCGGAATTGGTGATGGCGCCGCCTCGTGTCAATATCCTCAGCGAAGTTCCTGTCATTCAGTCATCCTATAAATCTTCGCTTTGGGATTGGTTCGTCAAGAATATCTGGCAGATGTCGGACAGCGCAGTAAACGGAGGGAATTAAACATGAAACCTCCCTTCTATATGCGCTATATCATCATTGTTTTGATCTGCGGCATCCTCGGTGCGGGGATCGTCGTACAAATGATCCGCATTAATTACAGTCCCAGTGCCCGTGAGTTGATCGCCAAATCTCAGAATTACCAGGGGGTTGAGGAGACGGTCTATCCGCCACGCGGCACGATCTATGACCGTAAAGGGCATGTTCTGGCGACCAATCAGATCGCGTACGAAGTTGGGATCGACCTGAAGTTCGTCACAGATCCCGAATTCGATCGCGTTCTCAGCCGCCAACCTGCTCGGACTGAACTATGCCGATGTTTTCGCCCTGGCAAGCACGATCAAGCAGGAACAGGATGAGAACCGATATTATGTGCTTTCCAGTTATGTCAGTGAGGACAAGATTGCGGAACTTGAAGCCCTCAAAGACAGTTACTTCGAGCGCCGCCTGGAACAGCACACCACCACACCCAGCCTTTCCGGGCTGGTGTGGACTCCGATGGAACAGCGCACCTATCCGGAGGACGACCTGGCTTCCAACGTGCTTGGTTTCTACAACTATTTCTCACGTGAGACCGCCCAGGGAGTCTATGGCATCGAAGAAGCTTATAACCGTTTGCTGACCGGCAAACCGGAGAATGTGTTCATGCCAAACGACCCCTACCTGGTGGAAGCTCTGCCAGACCTCGACACCGGTGCAAGCCTTGTTCTCACCATCGACCGGGACATCCAGGCCATGGTGCAGGGTGCACTCGCCGATGCGATCGATTGGTCCGGTGCGGAAGGCGGCACGATCATTGTCTATGATCCGAAAAAGGGCGAAATCCTTGGCATGGCCAGTACGCCATTCTTCAATCCGAATGAATATTGGACCTATGAGGAAACCTTCCCCGGCCCGACGCCCTATAACCGGGCAGTCGGCGACGCTTACGAACCTGGCTCGGTTTTCAAGGTTATCACGATGGCAGCCGCTCTGGATGCGGGTGTCGTCGAGCCTTCCACGACCTATAACGATGCTTACGGCGTTTACTGGGTGGAGAACACCTGGCCGATCTACAACTGGGATGGCGGCGCCTGGGGTGAGCAGACCATGCTGGGCTGCATGCAGCACTCGCTCAACGTCTGCCTGGCGCATGTCGCCGTGGACCTGCTGGGTGAAGACCTGTTCTACCAGTACGTCCAGGCTTTCGGGTTCGGACGCAGTACAGGGATCGATCTGGCTGGTGAAGCCAATTATCCCCTCCGCCTCCCCGATAATAACCAATGGGTGATCCTCGACCTGGCGACCAACTCGTTCGGTCAGGGTATCGCTGTTACACCGATCCAGATGGTGATGGCGGTTTCAGCGGTCGCCAACGAAGGCAAGATCATGGCGCCGCATGTTGTCCGCAGCGTGGTGGATGACGGCCAACAGTATGATGTCGCTCCCCAGGTCGTCAGCAGCCCAATCTCCGCAGAGACGGCGGAAACCCTGACCAGCATGCTCACCACCGCCCTGGTTGAAGAAGCTTCCGGCGCACTGGTGGAAGGTTACAGCCTGGCGGGCAAGACCGGCACCGGTGAAATCCCCACCGAACTCGGCTATACCAGCACGCAAACCAATACTTCATTCGTCGGATGGGGTCCTTCGGATGACCCCCAGTTTGTGGTGTATGTCTGGCTGGAAAAACCTTCGATATCCAAATGGGGCTCCGAAGTTGCCGCACCCGTCTTCAAGAATGTGGTTGAACAACTCGTCGTCCTGATGAAGATCCCGCCGGACAGCGTCCGGCTTGCTCTGAGCGCGAAATAAAGGATTGATTGTGATAACACTAAACGACATTATTACTGCTCTCACAAATCAAAAGATCGCACCACTGGATGTGCCCCTGAGTGGTGCCATCATTGATTTGCGCGAAGCCATCGAAGGCAGCCTGTTTATCGCCCTCCCCGGAGAGAATGTAAATGGACATGATTACGTCCAGGCTGCCTTCGACAATGGCGCAATCCTCGCATTTGTCGATCGGGATATGGGGTCGGAATTCAATGTCCTCGATCTTCGGACCAGGTCAATTCAATCCTGCCCAGATCGCCGTCGACCTTCCTCTTTGTTTGCGGGTTGAGGATACCCTGAAGGCGCTCCAGATCCTGGCTGCTTATTGGCGCAGGCTTCACCCGATCCGCTGCATCGGCATTACCGGCAGCGTCGGGAAGACCTCCACCAAAGAATTGATCGCCGATCTCTTGGCGACCAAATATACCGTCCTGAAGAATAAAGGCAACCGCAATAATGAGATCGGCTTGCCATTAACCCTCCTGGAACTGAACGAGCAGCATGACTGCGCCGTTCTGGAAATGGGTTTCTATGTCCCCGGTGAGATCAGGCTGCTCTGCGAGATTGCCCAACCGCAGGTCGGCGTGGTGACCAATGTCGGCACCGTACACGCCGAACGCGCCGGTTCACAGGAAGTGATCGCCAAAGGGAAGGCAGAACTGGTCGAATCGCTGCCCGCCAGCCCGGAAGGGGTCGCCATCCTCAATATGGATGATCCCTGGGTACTTTACATGTTCGGGAAAACCCGGGCAAAGGTGCTATCTTACGGGATCAAGGATGACGCCGACCTGAGTGCCAGCCAGATCGAATCACACGGCTTGGATGGGATCTCCTGCATCCTGACCTATCAGGGACAGGATCATAAAATTACCTCCCCTTTACTGGGAGAGTTCTCAGTTTACACCATCCTCAGGGCTGCCGCTGCTGCATTGGCAGAGAACATCGACTGGCCAACGATCACAGCCACCCTGGCCGACAGCCAGATGAACCTCCGGTTGCGGAAAGTTCAGCTTGATAACGGCGCACTCATTCTGGACGACACCTATAACGCTGCACCGGAATCGACCATCGCTGCACTCGAACTACTTGAGGGTTTAGAGGGTCGCCGGGTCGCGATCCTGGGCGACATGTTGGAGTTAGGTCAGTACGAACGAACCGGTCACCAGTCGGTCGGAGAGGTCGCCGCTGAAGCAGCCGATGTATTGGTCCTGGTCGGCCCACGTTCAAAGGTCACTGCAGAATCCGCGGAAGCGCATGGATTCGATCCATCCAAACTGCAATGGTATCCCGATTCAGAATCCGCATCAATGGAAGTTGCCGGATTAATCGGAAAAGGAGACGTCGTTCTGATCAAAGGTTCAAACAGCATGCACATGGACACGATCCTGAAGGCACTGGAAGGGAGCGACTGATGGAAAATACTTCCGTCATCATCGCCGTCAGCGGTCTCAGCTTCCTGATGACCATCATCTGGGGCGACCCGCTCATCCGCCTGCTCAAAGTCTGGCGGATTGGCAAGATCGTCCGTGAGGATGGCCCCGATCAGCACATCGTCAAGATGGGCACGCCGACCATGGGCGGGATCATGTTCATGATCCCGGTCACCCTCCTGACGATCCTGTTCAATGCTGTTTCGATTTTCGGCTTCAACCTGCTGGGGCGATCGGTTCTTCTGCCGGTCGTTACCATGTGGGCCTATGCCTTTATTGGCATGATTGATGACTGGGAAGGCATCCGCGGCCCTCGGCGCGGCCTGGGGATGCGCGCCACCACCAAGTTCCTGATCCAGGTCGTTTTCGCCATTGCGATCGCCTTTGCATTGCGGGACATCCTGAAAGTGCCTCAGCTCTTTTGGTTCACAGCTGAAGAACCGATCAACCTGGGGGCATTCTATATCCCGGTTGCAGTTTTTATCATCGTTGGAATGTCCAATGCAGTGAATTTCACCGACGGCCTTGATGGACTGGCGGGGCTGATCTCAGCGACCGCCTTTGCCGCATTTGGCTTCGTCGCCCTGATTCAGGGTCAGAGTTTCCTGGCCCGGTTCTGCTTCTCACTGGTGGGCGCCTTGTTCGGCTTCCTCTGGTTCAACGTCCATCCCGCCCGGCTCTTTATGGGAGATACGGGATCACTCGCGCTTGGCTCGACCCTGGGTGTAGTTGCATTAATGACGGGGCAATGGCTCATCATCCCCCTGATCGCCGTGATCCCTGTAAGTGAAGCTTTGAGCGTGGTGATCCAAATTGTTTATTTCAGATTGACCAAAGGTAAGCGAGTCTTCAAAATGGCGCCTCTGCATCATCACTTTGAACTCACCGGTTGGAGTGAAACACAGGTCGTTCAGCGTTTTTGGCTGGTCAGCTTGGTCTTTACAATGTTGGGCATCGCCCTGGTATTGGTGGAGTGATTATGACACGTTGGGAAGGTAAACAGATTGTGATGATTGGTGCGGCCCGGCAAGGGCTGGCTCTTTCGCGCTACCTCGCCCAACATGGCGCCAGGGTCATCCTTAACGACCGCCGTTCGGATGATGCGCTCGCTGACGCCAGGCAGGAACTTTCTGACCTGGACATCACCTGGGTCACCGGTGGTCATCCCTTTGAAATACTGGACGGTACCGATCTGGTCTGTCTTTCCGGCGGTGTACCGCTCGATATGCCCTTGGTGGAAGAAGCCACACGACGCGGCATCCCGCTCTCAAACGACTCCCAGATCTTTCTGGAGGAAGCCCCCTGCCCCGTGATCGGCATCACCGGCTCGGCCGGTAAATCTACGACAACCGCCCTGGTGGGCGAGATCGCTCGTCGTCACTATGAACTGCGCAAGCCAAAGAACACGGCCTGGGTGGGTGGCAATATCGGTAATCCCCTGATCCAATACCTGGATCAGATGCAAGAGGATGATATCGCGGTGATGGAATTGTCCAGCTTCCAATTGGAGATCATGACTGTCTCACCGCATATCGCAGCCATTCTGAATATCACGCCGAACCATCTCGACCGGCATAAGACCATGTCGACCTACATTTCCGCCAAGGCCAATATCCTGACCAACCAGGGACCGGACGACGTCGCTATCCTGAACCGGGACGACCTGCAGACTCGCAAGCTGCTTAGTGAAGTTAAAGGACGGCTGATCACCTTCGGAATGAACGAACCCTACAACAAACAGGATTCGACCTTTTACAAACGTGGCAAGCTCTACCTGCAAGCCAGCGGACAGATCGCCAAGATCATCAAAGCAGATCTGATCAACCTGCCCGGGACGCATAACCTTTACAACATCCTGGCTGCAATCGCCATTTCTGCCGCCGCCGCTTTCTCCCTGCAGGCAATCTATGACGGCATTGTGGCTTTCCAAGGCATCCCTCACCGGCTGGAATTCGTTCGGGAATGGGGCGGTGCCGATTGGTATAACGACTCGATCGCCACGGCGCCTGAAAGGTCCATGGCAGCAATAAAGTCTTTTGAGCGGCCGATCGTTCTGCTAGCGGGAGGCCGGGACAAGGACCTGCCCTGGAAACAGTTTGCAGATCTTGTCCATGAAAAAGTCGATCACCTGGTCTTGTTCGGCGAAGCCGCCGGACTGATCCAGGATTCAGTCGGAGATCCATCACCCGGCAATCGCCCCTACACGATTGACCGGGTCGATGGACTCGAAGCAGCCGTCCAGGCTGCTGCTGATCGGGTGGAGCCGGGTGATGTGGTCCTGCTCTCGCCAGGCGGCACAAGTTTTGATGAATTTATCGATTTTGAAGAACGTGGAAAGCGATTCACACAATGGGTGAAGGAACTTACGTAAGGAAATCGAATACCAAACGGAGTAAGTCGCCATCACTGCGGCTTCCTTTTGACGTTCCCATGCTCCTGATCGTGATCGTCCTGCTGGTCTTCGGCCTGCTGATGGTCTACTCCGCCAGTTGGGACTTCTCGATCCTGATGGGAGAGAAACCAACCTATTTATTTGGCCGCCAGGTTTTATGGGTGCTCCTGGGTCTGGTGGTGGCTATCGCTGCCAGCTTCATTGACTACCATCTCTTCCAGAAGATCCTGGTCCCGATGGGGCTGGGTACGCTGGCGTTGTTGGCAGCCGTCCTGATCGTCAATGACGCCGCCGGGAATGATTTCACCCGCAACCTGCTGGGCGGCTCTATCCAACCTTCCGAAATGGCAAAGGCCGTGATCGTGATCTATCTGTCCTTCTGGCTCTATCGCCGAAAGGACACGCTCAACGACGTACAGATCGGCTACATCCCATTGATCGTGATCCTGGGCGTCACTTTCGCCCTGATCTTCCTGCAGCCCGACTTGAGCGCTGCGGTGACCGTCCTGATGTTGGGCGTGATCCTGTTCTTCCTCGCCGGCGGTGATTGGAAGATCATCCTGCTGGTGTTCGTATTCGCCATCCTGGTCGGCATCCCCTTGATGTACCTCTACCCCACCGGGCGGGATCGTATCTCTTCTTACCTGACCAGCCTGAACAACCCGCTGCAAAGCAGTTACCACATCCAGCGCAGCCTGGAAGCCGTGATCAAAGGCGGTTGGTTCGGGGTTGGGATCGGTCAGGCCGACACCAAGTTCACCGGCCTGCCCCTGGCGCCGACCGACAGCATCTTCGCCGTCGTGGCGGAAGAGACCGGCATACTGGGTGGGTTGTTTCTGGCGGCTATGTTCGTTTTATTCATCTGGCGCGGACTGGTGATCGCCAAAAACGCACCGGACCAATTGGGTTCAATGCTCGCCTTTGGCCTCACGTCATGGATCGGCATCGAAGCACTGATGAATATGGCGGTGATCGTCGGCCTGCTGCCCTTCACAGGTAACGCACTGCCCCTGATCAGCGCCGGCGGGTCGAGCATGCTCGTGAGTTTGACATCTATCGGCATCATAATGAACGTTTCGAAAGCATCTGCGAGTCATCAGACTAAGGAAAGGAGTTCCCATAGTGCGGTTGTTGATCTGCGCAGGCGGGACGGGCGGGGGCGTGTATCCCGCCGTCACCGTTCTTGAAGCTCTGGATCTTGATTCGGATTCGGTTTTGTGGGTCGGCGGCCGTGGTGGGATAGAAGAAACATTGGTTACGCGACGAGAGATTCCCTTTAAGGCCATCCCAGCTGCCGGCGTGCACGGCGTGGGATTGAAACGCCTGCCGGGTAATATCTGGAAGCTGGTCAAAGGCTTCTTCACTTCGCTGCGCATCCTGCGGGAATTTAACCCGGATGTGCTGCTGTTCACGGGTGGCTATGTCGCTTTCCCGATGGCTGTGGCAGCGCTGCGCCGACCATCCCTGCTTTATGTACCCGATATCGAACCCGGATTGGCACTCAAAGCGCTTGCCATATTCGCTGACCGGATCGCGTTGACTACTGAAACCTCCGCGGCTTACTTCCCGAACAAGTCCAAACGAACCGTCACCGGCTATCCGGTCCGGCCTGGCTTGAAGGAATGGACCAAAGAAAAAGCCCTGGATTATTTCGGCTTCACGCCCGACCTGCCCACCCTGACTGTCGCCGGTGGAAGTAAAGGCGCCCGCTCGATCAATATGGCTTTGATCAAGGTCTTGCCTCAGCTTCTTGATCAGATGCAGGTCATTCACCTGACCGGCCACCTGGATTGGGAAGTGGTTGACGAAAACTCAAAGACGCTCTCGCCCGTGCAGGCTAAACGCTACCAAGCCTTCCCCTATTTGCATGAGATGGGTGCGTCGTTGGCCGCAGCTGACCTGATCGTCTCCCGATCGGGAGCCTCCACGCTGGGCGAATATCCGCTGTTCGGCTTACCGGCCATCCTGGTGCCTTATCCGTATGCCTGGCGCTACCAGAAGGTAAACGCTTCCTATCTGGAAGACCGCGGCGCCGCTGTCATTCTGCGGGATGAGGATCTTGAAGCAAAACTTCTCGACCAGGTGATGGGATTGATGAGTGACAATAAGAAACTGAAGCGGATGAGCAAGGCCATGTCCGCCCTGGCAACCCCGGAAGCTGCATTCAAGATCGCCGCCATGATCAACGAGATGGCTGAACTGCCGGAAAGTGAAGGCAAAGCATGATCAGTTTATCCGTGCTCTTTTGGATTTTCGTGATCCTCTTCGCACTGATTGGCGCTATGCGCGGCTGGGCGAAAGAGATCCTGGTCACCTCCGGTGTGATCGTGGCGATCTTTGTGATCACCATTCTGGAAGCTTTTATCCCCTTCATCCGGGATAATATGACCCCAATTTCAGCCTTCTGGACCCGGGTCGGGATCCTCGCCGGGATGACTTTCTTTGGCTACCAGGGACCCAATATTCCCCGGTTGGTGGAAAGCGGCAAGTTTATCCGTGACCGTTTCCAGGATGTCCTACTCGGTGCATTCCTCGGCGCAGTGAACGGATACATGATTTTCGGCACCGCCTGGTACTACCTCAATCAGGTCGAATATCCCTTCGCCTGGATCTCCGCGCCCGACCAGGTAACTGAAGCCGGTCAGAAAGCCTTGGCGCTGATCAAAATCCTTCCACCCGCCTGGCTGCAGTCACCCGTGATCTATATCGCAGTTGCGGTCTCATTCGTCTTTATATTGGTGGTGTTCATCTGATGAAACACGTGCACTTCATCGGCATCGGCGGGACTGGACTTTCCGCCATCGCCCGGGTTTTGTTGGAAAGAGGTATTGCCGTCAGCGGTTCCGACCGTGAGGCTTCACCGCTTTTCAACGCGATAACCGAAGCCGGCGCCCGGACTTTCCTCGGGCACGCCGCTGAACAGGTCACCGGAGCGGATTTGGTCATCCGTTCCTCAGCCATCCCGGACGACAATCCGGAAGTTCAAGCTGCACTTTCTCAAGGAATTCCCGTCTTGAAACGATCCGAGTTTCTGGCGGAACTCACCGAGGGACAGGACGTCATCGCTGTAGCCGGGACTCATGGCAAGACCACGACGACGACTATGTTGATTTGGGTCCTGACGCAACTGGGCACCGATCCGAGCTTCATCGCAGGCGGCGTGGTCAACCAATTAGGACGCAATGCCCAATCCGGCAAAGGACAATATTTTGTGATCGAGGCGGACGAATATGACAACATGTTCCTCGGCCTTGCGCCCAAAATTGCGGTCGTGACCAATATTGAACATGACCATCCCGACTGCTTCCCCACCGAAGAAGACTATCTAAATGCTTTTCAGTCATTCCTCGGGAAAGTACGCAAGGAGGGTCTGGCGCTGATTTGCCAGGACGATCCCAATGCCAGGAAACTTGGCGAAGCGATGTCCTCGCAAATGACCGTGCTCGGTTATGGGACAAACCCGGATGCCGAATATCGGGCTGACCAAATTCTGTTCGTGGACGGGTGGCCTGTCTTTCACTTCTACCATGGTGAAACGGATCTTGGCGAAGTACATCTGCAGGTGCCCGGTCGGCACAACGTTCTCAATGCCACCGCCGCCCTGGCTGTGATCCATCAATTGGGACTCGACCTATCAGCGGCGATTGAAGCGCTCAGCGCTTTCACTGGTGCTGGCCGGCGGTTCGAAGTTCTTGGCGAACCGGCTGGCGTGACTGTTATCGATGATTACGGTCATCACCCCACCGAGATTGCAGCGACCCTCGATGCAGCCCGTTCCCATTATCCGGGAAGCAGGATTTGGGCTGTCTGGCAGCCGCACACCTATTCCAGGACACGGACGCTGGAGCCTGAATTCATCAACGCGCTCGACCTGGCAGACCGGGTGATCGGTCCTGAAGATCTACGCAGCACGTGAAATCAGATCCCGGTTATTCGGCTGAGGTAATCGCCAAAGCCCTGCCGGAAGGTAAAGCTGTCTATCGGGAGCGCTTTGAAGAAGCGGCAAGCGAATTAGCGAATGAACTGCGGTCTGGCGATGTCCTGATCGTCTTCTCCGCCGGAGATGCGACTCAGGTCAGTCAGTCCGTGTTGATGAAGTTGCAGGAATTGGTAGAAAAGGAAATGGATTAACCGGATGACAGTGAAACTGCCGATGGAAGAACTCAAAGAGATTTTTGGCCCCGCGCTGCATGAAGATGTCAGCATGGCCAATTACACCACCGCCCGTGTGGGTGGCTCGGTGCCGGCGTTGGTTTCCATCAACAGCCTTGAGGAACTGATCGATGCTGCCCGGACCCTCTGGAACCTCTCGATCCCCTTCAGCGTTTTGGGCAGCGGATCCAACATCCTGGTCAGCGACAAAGGGCTCGATCGGGTCATTCTCCACAACCGGGCGCATGACCTGAAGATCAACGCCGAAGGTGACGAGCCCAGCATCACGGCTGAATCCGGCGCTATTCTGGGAACGGTGGCTCGCCAATCCGCCCTGCGAGGGCTGAGCGGTATGGAATGGGCTGCACCGGTACCCGGGACAGTCGGCGGTGCAGTTTATGGCAATGCCGGCGCTCACGGTGGCGATATGGCATCCAGTTTGAAGGTGGCAAAGATCTTGCACGCAGAAAAGGGTATTGAAGACTGGCCTGTCGAAAAACTGGTCTACGAATACCGCAGCAGCATTCTCAAAAGGGAAAAAATGCCTGTTGTGGTGCTTTCTGCTATCTTCAATGCAGTGCATACCAGTCGCGACGAAGCCTGGGGAAAGATCTCGGCTTATCAGGCGCACCGTAAAGAGACCCAGCCGCCCGGTGCGTCAATGGGTTCCACATTCAAGAACCCCCCCGGAGATTTCGCCGGACGATTGATCGAAGCAGCCGGTTTGAAAGGCCACCGGATTGGGCAGGCAATGATCAGCCCGGTCCATGCGAACTTTATCATCAACCTGGAAGGCGCTACGGCTCAGGACATTCACGCCCTGATGACGCTGACCCAGGAAACCGTTGAAGAAAAATTCGGGGTCAAACTTGAACCCGAAATCGAACTAATAGGTGAATTTAATTGATGGATGAGAAAATGAAACTCGGTGTGATCTATGGGGGGCGTTCCGGTGAGCATGAAGTCTCGCTGATGTCGGCGCGTTCCGTCCTGTCGGTCATCGACCGGGATAAATTCGATGTGGTCGAGATTGGGATCACACGGAAAGGCCAATGGCTGGTCGGTGATAACCTCTGGACCCTGCTCCAAAACGAACGTTATGAAGGCCTGAAACCGGCAATTTTCCTGCCGACACCACAGAATTCGGGAATTTATGTCCTGGAAGAGGGTGAGCTAAGGCTCTACTCGACTTTGGATGTGGTCTTCCCCGTCATGCATGGGACTTACAGTGAAGACGGCACTCTGCAGGGGCTGCTGGAACTGGCAGATATTGCCTATGTCGGTGCGGGTGTCCTGGGATCAGCCGCCTGCATGGACAAAGGGTTATTCAAGGATGTGATGATCGCCAACCAGATCCCAACCCTGGAATACGCAGTATTCAACCGGACCGAGATTGAAGCCGATCTTGAAAGCTGCCTGGATCAGGCGGAGACGATTGCGCCCTACCCGTTGTTCACCAAACCGGCAAACCTCGGGTCCTCGGTGGGTATCAGCAAATGTACCTCCCGCAGCGACCTGATGGAAGGCATGCTGCAATCCGCTGCCTTCGACCGCAGGATCGTTGTAGAGCGGGGCGTCGATCAGGCTCGTGAAGTTGAGGTCAGTGTTCTTGGCAATGAAACGCCTCAGGCTTCCATCCCTGGTGAGATCGTCCCCAAGGACATCTTCTACACCTATGCAGAAAAATACATCAACGATACCGCTGAACTCCTGGTCCCGGCGAATATTTCCGCTGAACTGATCGAAGTGATCCAGGATTATGCCATTCAAGCCTACAAGGCAACTGATTGTGCCGGTATGGCCCGGGTGGATTTCCTGATCGACCGTGAGACCGATGACCTCTATCTCAATGAGATCAACACGATCCCCGGTTTCACCAAGATCAGCATGTATCCGAAACTTTGGGAGGCTTCTGGCCTGCCTTATGCAACCTTAATTGAACGTTTAATCGACCTCGCGCTGGATCGGAAAGCCCAACGCGACCGGACGGAAAGAGAGTTCCGAAGTTAATGGCGAATCGCCCGATGGATGAGAAGAGCCGAGCCGAAAGAATCCGTGCTCGCCGGCAGCAAAGCCAAAAGAAACCCCAGGTGTCTTCGATTGGGAGCCAGGCATCGCGGAAGCAATCTTCCCGCCAGGTCCCCGTCACCCGGCGGACAACTTCCACGATTCCGGTGATCAACCGGAAACACAGCAAAGTGAATGTCCCGCTAAAGACCAAAGGTGCTGAACTGCAGCTGCCTGCTTTCCCAAACATCAAATTGGGGTCTCGCCTCATCTCCGGAGCCGTTTTCGTCCTTTCTCTGGCCGTTGTGATCACCTTTTCGAGCCTGGGTACCTTCAAAGTGAGTGCCATCAATTTGGAAGGCGCGGAACGCATCTCAGCGGATGCTCTCATGTCGCAAATCGGAATCGCAGGTACTTCAATCGTCAAGGTTGATCCGGAAATTGTGAAAGAACGCATCCTCGAGAATTTCCCCAGCATCAGCGAAGTGAAGGTCTCCACCGGACTACCCGCCTCATTGACGGTGAAAGTGGCCGAACGGACACCTCTGATCGCCTGGCAGCAGGCCGCAGGCACACTATGGATCGACGTGGACGGCGTGATGTTCGTCCCACGCGGGGAAGTTGAAGTCCCATTGACCGTGATCGCCGCCGGCGACCCTCCTGCCGCCGCCAGCCTTACTCCGGACACTGCAGAAGAGATCGCTGCCGCCAGCGAAGAGACCCTGACGGAAACAGCATCGGCTATGCCCCGTACAACACCTGAATTTGTGGCGGGCGTGCTCTCCCTGGTCGATTTTGTACCGGAAGGAAGTACCTTGAGCTACGATCCCCAATTTGGATTGGGCTGGCGCGATCCACAAGGCTGGCTGGTCTATTTCGGCAAGGATGTCAGCAATATTGATTTGAAACTTGCAGAATACGAGACGATTGTGGCAGACCTTCAAGCAAAAGGCTTGCGGCCCGCCCTGATCAGTCTTGAGTATCTGTATGCACCTTTTTATCGACTGGAGCAGTGATTATGGACGAACCTATTATCGTCGGAATCGACATCGGAACCAGCAAGATATGTACATTGGTTGCCAGGATTGAAGATGGCAGCAATTTGCGTATTCTGGGTGTGGGGATCGAGCCCTCGCAGGGTCTTCGCAAAGGCACCGTGGTTGACCTGAACGCCGCTGCCCTGGCTGTATCCCGGTCGATCGAAAAAGCTGAACGAACATCCGGATTTGAAATTAACGCCGCTCTGGTCAGCCTGGCCGGTTCGCACGTCTCGTCGATCAACAGCCGCGGCGTGGTCGGGATCACCGGCGGGATCGTGGATATCGAAGATATCGAGCGTGCCCTGGACGCTGCCCAGGCTGTTGCTATCCCCCACAACCGTGAGATCATCCACGTGATCCAGCGCGGGTTCATCATCGACGGCCAGGATGGCATCCGTACTCCCATCGGGATGCACGGCTACCGATTGGAAGTCGAAGCGCATATCATCACCGCCTCAGCCTCAACCGTCGAGAACCTGCGGCAGTGCGTGGGTGCCTCAGGGATTGAGGTTTCCCAGTTCGTCCTGAACCCGCTGGCATCCGGCGAAGTCGTCCTCTCGGAGACCGAACGCCAGATGGGCGTTGCGGTAGTCGATATCGGCGGTGGTACGACCGATATGGCGATCTACATTGACGGTGACGTTTGGCACACGATGGTCCTTGCGGTCGGCGGAAACCATGTCACTTCCGACATCGCCCATGGGCTGCGCTTGCCGATCACCCAGGCTGAAGAGGTTAAGCTCAAATTCGGGCACGCCATCCAATCGGCGGTCAACCCCGAAGAGCAGTTCACCGTTCGTAGTTTCGGCGTCGATTCACCCGAACGGATCAACCGCACTGAACTTGCCAACATTATCGAAGCCCGCATGGAAGAAATCTTCTACCTGGTTCTACAGGAGATCAAACGCTCAGGCTATGACGGCCTGCTGCCCGCGGGTGTTGTACTGACCGGTGGGTCCAGTCTGATCCCGGGATGCCGTCAATTAGCTTCCCAGGTGATGGGACTCCCCGCCCGGATCGCCAAACCACAGAACCTGATCGGCCTGACCGACCAACTCGACTCACCCGCCTTCGCCACCAGCGTGGGGCTTCTGCAGTGGGCTTTATTGATGAACGAAAATGGTCAGTATATCGAACGGCATGGACCGAAGCAATCCAAGAACTGGTCCGAACAACTTAAGGATCTACTCAAGCGCTTATTGCCTTGAGATAAGTCTGAATTATTATCAACCAGCATCAAAAAGAGGAGTTAATCATGGACAAAAATCTACAACCTGAATCATTTGCACGGATCAAAGTTGTGGGAATCGGTGGCGGCGGCTGCAACGCTGTCAACCGGATGATCGATGAAGGCTTGTCCGGCATCGAATTCATCGCGGTCAACACCGACGCCCAGGCTTTACAATTCTCAAAGGCTAAAATCCGGGTGCGGATTGGTGACAAGTCCACCCGGGGCCTCGGCGCAGGCGGCGATCCCAAAATCGGCCGCGCTGCGGCAGAGGAATCTGCTGAAGAATTGTATGAAGTTCTCAAAGGCAGTGACATGGTCTTCGTGACTGCCGGCCTTGGCGGTGGCACCGGCACCGGCGCTGCCCCCGTGGTTGCCCAGATCGCCAAGGAGATCGGCGCTCTCACGATCGGCGTGGTCACCCGCCCCTTCACCTTCGAAGGGACCCACCGGGCAAAATCAGCCGAATCCGGCGCAGCAGCCCTCAAAGAGCATGCGGACACCCTCATCGTCATCCCCAACGACCGCCTGCTGCAGATCGTGGATAAACGCTCCGGTTTGCAGGATGCCTTCAAAGTCGCGGACGATGTCCTCCGGCAAGGCATCCAGGGTATTTCCGAACTGATCACCGTCCCCGGTTTGATCAACCTGGACTTCGCCGACGTCCGGACAATCATGTCCGAAGGCGGCGCAGCTCTAATGGCTGTCGGCCAGGCGACCGGCGAAGATCGGGCTGTAAAGGCTGCCGAACAGGCTATCTCCAACCAGTTGTTGGATGTGACCATCGACGGCGCCCGCGGCATCCTCTTCAATGTGACCGGCGGTGAAAGCCTCAAGCTGTTCGAGGTCAACCAGGCCGCGGCGATCATCAAAGAAACCGCCCATCCCGACGTGAACCTGATCTTTGGGGCCGTTATCGACGAGAGTCTCGGCGAGAATCTGCGCATCACCGTGATCGCCACGGGTTTCGAAGGCACAAGCATCAGCGCGAAGGCCGAGAACGTCGAAACAAGGCAAAATACCTACGCGAAACAGCGCCCCCTCCCCACAATGACGGACAAGGAAGAAGGCGAAGAAGGCTACCAGCACAGGAGCGATTCTTACGAATTCCCCACCCGGATCAATACTGACGATCTGGATGTGCCGGCATTCTTACGCAAACGGAGCCAAAACTGATTGACGGCATTTGAGTCCTGATCTCAAGATGCTCTTTTTAGATTTGATGCTGAATGCGGATGTTTATCAACGCGCCACGCACTGGTATGCTTGACGCGCAGCATGATACTCCTT
Source organism: uncultured Chloroflexia bacterium (assembly GCA_963748065.1). Lineage (GTDB taxonomy): Bacteria > Chloroflexota > Anaerolineae > Anaerolineales > Anaerolineaceae > Brevifilum. Next base: position 232,342 of record CAVVHL010000005.1, read on the forward strand.
CAAATAATGGTACGGTAACTCCTCACTCCTCCTTATTGGTGTTCCCGAAGGGAAAAACGCAGGATTGCAGCCCTGCGTTTTTCTCGTTTAAGAGACAATTCGATTAGAGCTCATTTCTTGGTAGGTAAGATTTACCGAGTTTCTTTTCCCACATAACTTCTTTCGTTAAAGCCAAATCGATTGAAATGCTTTTTATCGTTCTATCCATTCAATTAATTTGATAATTTATATCCAATTCGTGTAAAATTATAAAGATGAAAACAGTTTGAAAAGGAATAATTAAAACATGCTTGATGGACTTGAACGCTGGCTGATCGATTTAGGTTTTACAGTGGTTAGCGCACCTTGGCTCGCCCAGGCAACACTACTCATTGGCATACTATTGGTAGGTTATCTTTTACGCGTGTTGATTCTATGGTTCATCAGGCGTGGGCTGAGCAAGTGGATCGAGAAAACCGAGACCTATTGGGATGACGTCTTCTACCGGAGTAATTTCTTCCTCCGGTTATCCAACCTGCTCCCCTTCTACTGATCTATTTCACCGCAGTCTGGATGCCAGACCTGTCAGATTGGATCAGGCGTATTACCCTGGCGCTGATCGCCTTCACGACCGCCCGGGCGTTGGAAGCCGCACTGACGGCTATCAATGATATTTACGATGATTATGAAGTGGCGAAAAGCAAACCTATCAAAGGATATACCCAGGTCGGGAAGATCATCCTCTGGTTATTTGCGCTGATCCTGATCGTCTCGGCACTGATGAAATCTTCTCCCCTGCTCCTGCTAGGCGGACTCGGGGCCTTCTCGGCGGTGTTACTACTCGTTTTCCGCGACACCCTGCTGGGTTTGTTCGCCAGCGTCCAATTCGTCACCAATGACATGGTGCGGATCGGGGATTGGATCGAAATGCCCGAGTATAACGCTGACGGTGAGGTGATTGATATATCTGTGAACACCGTCAAGGTCTCCAACTGGGACAAGACCATTTCAACCATCCCCACCTATGCGCTCATGTCCAACTCCTTCAAGAACTGGCGTGGCATGGAGATGTCCGGCGGGCGGCGCATGAAGCGGGCGCTCTACATCGATCTCAACAGCATTCGCTTCCTGGATAAAGATCTGTTAGCTCACCTGAGCGGTATTCGTTTTATCAGGGATTATTTAGAGGAAAAGAAAAAGGAAGCGGTCAAGGATGACCGCTCCCATCATATCAATTTATCCAACAGCTTTGCCGGCCACGATATCACCAACCTGGGTGCGTTCCGTGCATATGTGATTGGTTATCTCCGGTATCATCCCAAGGTTAACCAGGAAATGGATGTCCTTGTACGTTATTTAGCGCCTTCGGAAACCGGCTTGCCGCTTGAGCTTTACGCCTTTCTTACAGAAAAGCAGTGGGACCGCTTTGAGGACGTTCAGGCGGAGATCTTCGATCATCTACTGGCGATCCTGCCGGAATTTCAACTTTCAGCCTACCAAAACCCCTCCGGCCAGGATATCCGGGCGATCAAAGTCTCATAGACCTAAGCTGTAAAGATCTGTTCTAAAGCTTCTTCGAATGCGTCGGCTTTTTTAGCGATCGCATTTTCAGGAACATCATCCGCTGCCAGGGTAAGGATATAACTTGTCACCGCGCCCATCCGAGCTGACAGGTTCCCATCCACAGTCTTTCCATCGATCGTTATCCGCACCATCATCAGCCAGGCAATCGGACGTTTCTTCCAGACTGTAAACCCGGTCTTCTCAAATGCCTGGATGGCAGCTTCATAGACTTCTGTCGGGCTTTTTCCGACTATTTCTTTCGTTCGTTCAATTTTCACCATTAATTTCCTCCGTATCAGAATTCGATCCCTAGATTTTCCAGATATTCCTGACTGGCGAGCCGCACCTGTTCCGCATCTGCGAAACCTAAGACTTTCTCAGCGAACGCCTGACAATCAGGTTTGTGTAATTTTTTCATCACCTGCTTGATCACAGGAACCCGAGCCGGCGACATACTGAATTCATCCAGGTCCAACCCGAGCAGGATTGGCGAAGCCAAAGGATCGCCTGCCAGCTCACCGCACAACCCCACCCACTTCCCTTCGGCGTGAGCGGAGTCAATCGTGCGTTTGATCAGGAACAGCACGGCCGGGTTGAGCGGGCTGGCCAGATGCGCGACCTTACTGTTGGTCCGGTCGACCGCCAGCGTGTATTGGGTCAAATCATTCGTACCGATGCTGAAGAAGTCAACCTCCTTCGCCAGCCTGTCAGCCAGGATTGCTGCAGACGGTACCTCGATCATGATACCGAATTGGACCTTATCAGTATAGGGTTTGCCTTCGGCCGCAAGTTCAGCTTTCGCCTTCTCCATAACAGCCTTAGCTGCCAGGATCTCTGCCAGACCGGAAACCATCGGGATCATGATTCGCAGATCCACGTCCTGCCCGGCTTGAAGGAGAGCGCGGAATTGCTGCAGGAAGATCGGCTCAGCGCCGTCCACCATACGGACGCCGCGCCAGCCGAGGAACGGGTTCAATTCCTGCGGAAGATCAAGATATGGAATGACCTTATCACCACCGATATCGAGTGTCCGAACAACCATAGGCATATCTTTATACAAGCTGAAAACCGTCTTATAAGCTTCGATCTGTTCTGCTTCGGTTGGCAGAGCATTCCGGTCGAGATACAAGAATTCGGTACGGAACAAGCCGACCCCTTCCGCGCCATTCTTGATCCCCAAAGGCGCGTCCGCAACGCCACCGATATTGGCGACGACTTCAACTCGTTTTCCGTCCGCGGTCACGGCAGGCGCCTGAGCAGCCGCCCTGGCTACCTTTTGTTCCTGTTTCTCCAGGGTTTCTTTTTCTATAAAGCTATTAACCTCGATGTCATCCGGGTTGACTCGGACTTCACCAACATTGCCGTTCACAAGTACCAATGTGCCATCATTGACCGAGAGGATCTCCTCACCCAGCCCAACCACTGCTGGTAAGCCAAATGCTTTAGCGAGGATCGCTGTGTGGGAGGTGGGGCCGCCGCGAGCCGTACAGAATCCTAATACGAGGTCCTTATCAAGAGAAACGGTATCCGAAGGAGTCAGGTCATCACCGATAATGACAGAAGGTTTGGTCAGGACGGTTCCACCCAACGAAACGCCCAGTAAGTGACCTAACACACGCCGGCCGACATCACGGATATCCACCGCCCTGCTGCTCAGGGTCTCATCCGGGATTTGCTCCATCATCTGGGCAAAATATTCGATCGCATCCATCCAGGCTTTCTCTGCATTGATCCCGTTTTGGATAGCTTCTTTCGCCTTATCGAGAAGCGCGACATCTTCCAGGATCATTCGATGCGCTTCAAAGATTTGGGATTCATCCCCTTCCGAACGTCCACCAACATCTTCTTTGTATGCGGATAATTCCTCTTGCCCTTTTTTACAAGCTTCCAGCAAACGCTGCTCTTCAGCGTCGATGTCATCAACACTATGCAGTGGGATTTCCAGTTCTTCCTGCTTTACGACGATGGTCAATCCATGTGCCAGGCCTGGCGCCGCAGGGATACCCTTCAATGTGAAACGAACATCTTCCGTCAATGGTTCCTCCTACGAAACAATCAATTTTCAGCGACTAGTATAATACGATTTATGTCGATGACCAGATAGCTTATCTTAAGATACCTCATAATAAACTATTTGATGGAATTATTGATAACAACTTACATTCAAAAACAGGATTATATCAGCATACATCCTGAGCCTATAAAACGAATTAACAAGCCTGTTGGATACAACGCAAAAAAAGAAAAGAAATTTAATCTCACGTTTAGTAACGTTGATAACCAACTCAAAGCCAGGATTCAGAAATCCAACCCTGAATATTAAAAAACTCCAAAAAGAACGATATTTTAAGAAAGATATGCGAATTTTTTCTTGATTTTATGTAACTCCCTATGCTAAAATAGGTTTCTACCTTACAGGTAGGGGGTTCCATTTTGTAGACCCCATATATGGGGGATTTGTTATTGTTCATGTTTCTTTATCGTTGAAGGGGTCGTATGCTCTGTCCTTATTGTCAGTATGAGAAATCCAAAGTCGTTGACACGACAAAAGAAGCCCCTGGCGGCATCCGACGCAGACGAGAATGCTTGAAGTGCGGGGAACGTTTCAGCACTTTGGAAAGACCCATTCTGGCGACGCCATTAATGGTCAAACAGGACGGCACGCGAGAAGAATTTAATCGAGATAAGCTGATGGCCGGGATCCGAATTTCGTGTGCTAAAAGACCGGTATCAGCAGCGGATATCGAGCGATTGACCGGCGAGATCGAATCAGACCTCCAACGGATGGGAAAGTCGGAAGTATCTTCCCGAGTGGTAGGCGACAAGGTCATCCAGGGTCTAAAAGAACTCGACTTCATCGCATATATCCGCTATGCAATCGTTTATCTGCAATTGGATGACTTGCATGCCATCCGCGGTGAAATCGACCGACTTTTATCCGAAGAATTTTAAAAGTAAATATCTAAGGAGCTTATTCATGGCTACAAACGCTGGTCTTCAGTCGACTGGTTTAATACCCACCCCACCCTTACCGGAAAACCTTCCGGTCATTGAACTCTCGGAGAATTCCCGCCAGGTCCTTGCCAAGCGATATCTACGCCATGGGAAAGATGGTGCTCCTGTTGAAACGATCGATGAAATGTTCTGGCGTGTCGCTTATCATGTTTCCATTATCGAAAAGGAATGGAACGAAGATACTGAAACAAGATCGGAACAATTCTACAGGATGTTGGTGGGAAAGAAATTCTTTCCCAATTCGCCAACCTTTACCGGAGCCGGGACGCCGCTGGGCCAACTGGCTGCCTGTTTCGTGCTCCCGATTTCGGATGATATGGGCCGGCGTGAGGATGGCATCTTCACCACACTGCGAAATGCTGCCCTGATCCAACAGACTGGCGGCGGTAACGGATTCAGTTTCGCGCGTTTACGTCCTTCGGGTGCGATGGTCAAGACATCTGCCGGACAAGCTACAGGGCCGATCGGCTTCCTGCGGGTCTACGACGAGGCTTTCGGTGAGATCGCCCAGGGTGGCACCCGACGCGGCGCGAACATGGGTGTCCTGCGGGTGGACCATCCTGATATCGAGGATTTCATCACCTGCAAGACCAATGAGAATGCCATCACCAACTTCAACATCTCGGTCGGGATCACCGACGCTTTCATGGAGGCAGTCCGGGATGATGAAAACTGGGAACTCCGCTTTCCGGATGTCAATGCACCGGAATATAAGGAATTTAACGGTGACCTGGATGACGCCATCGAAGCAGATCTCCCGATCCAAACCTTTAAGATCATCCGCGCCAGGGACCTGTTTGATAAGATCGTTGAACAGGCCCATCACAACGGCGAACCGGGTATGCTCTTCCTGGATGCCGCCAACCGCCAGAACCCGGTACCGCATCTTTACCGGCTCGAGTCTACCAATCCCTGCGGCGAGCAATGGCTGGGGCCTTACGAGAACTGCTGCCTGGGATCCATCAACCTGGCCCAGCATTTCGGCCCAGACCATACGGTGGATTGGGACGCTCTCAAGGAAACGACCGAACTGGCGACGACTTTCCTCGATGACGTGGTCAGTGCCAACGCATATGTCCCAGCCGTACCGCAGCTGGCAGAGTCCGCCAAGCGCGCCCGCCGGATCGGCTTGGGCATCATGGGCCTGGCTGACCTGCTCTATCACGTGCAAATTCGTTACGGCAGTCCTGAAGGAGAAGAATTCGCCGAACAGGTCATGGAATTCATCCGCTTTCATTCGATGCAGACCAGCATCCATCTGGCGGAGAATCGGGGTGCTTTCAAGGCAATTGAGGGCAGCATCTACGATCCCAAAGACCTGACCTGGCAGCCGCCGAAGCCGGTTTTCGACTACAAACACGATTACGGCCGTCCGAATGTGGATTGGAAGTCCGTGGTCGATGGGCTCAAAAAACACGGCATCCGCAACGCTGCCCAAACCACCATCGCACCCACCGGCACCATTGCAACCGTAGCAGGCTGCGAAGGATATGGGTGCGAACCGGTTTTCGCTCTGGCATATATCCGCCATGTCAACGACAATGGTCAGGATCTGCAGCTCAATTACGTCAGTCCCCTCTTCCAGAAAGCGCTGGATGACGCCGACCTTGATCCTGAGCGGAAACAGGAGATCATTGATGAGGTCCTCGAGACAGGGACCTGCCAGCAGATCGAAGACTTACCCGAGAGCATCAAAGATGTCTTTGTGGTATCAGCGGACATCCTGGCTGACGAGCACGTCCGGATGCAGGCTTCCCTGCAGGCGTTCGTCGACAACAGCCTGAGCAAAACCATCAACTTCCCTGGCAGCGCCACACCGGACGATGTCGCCAAGGCCTATCTGCTGGCTTGGGAATTGGGCTGCAAGGGGATTACGGTCTATGTGACCGGCTCTCGTGAGAACGTGGTGCTTGAGACCAAGAGCACGGCAGATGCGAAGTATGAGGTCGAGGAATTTGGCGGTTATATGCAGGAAAGTGTATTGTCAGCCGAATCCGGCGAGCAGCTCCCCTTCTGGCATGAGACCAAGAAACCCCGCCCGCGTTTCCTCAAGGGCTATACCTATTCGATAGAAACGCCGCTTGGCAAGACTTTTGTAACGGTTAATGAGAACGGTGGCAGTCAGCCTTTCGAAGTCTTCGTCAACACGGCCAAAGCCGGCTCGGAAACAGCCGCGCACTCCGAAGCCATCGGCCGGCTGATCTCTTACCTGCTCCGAATTTCTTCACCTGTAGAACCTCGTAAACGTCTAAAGACGATCATGGACCAGTTAGGTGGAATAGGCGGCGGTCGTTCACTCGGTTTCGGTGCGAACCGCGTCCGCTCCCTGCCGGATGGGATCGCGAAAGCGCTGGATGAGTATCTCTATATCCGCCATTGGGAGAACGAGGTGGAGAGCGAGGCCTGGCAAAACGAAGCGCCAACATTACCCTTGAACGGATTGGAACAGCCCGAAAACACCGGCCGAAAGATCGGTGAGCTTTGCCCGGAATGCGGGATGGCGACGCTGATCAACGAGGAGGGCTGCCGGAAGTGCTACACCTGTGGATACAGCGAGTGCTAAGAAACTCAAACGGGCGGAATGATCCGCCCGTTTTTGATTCCTTCTGGAACTCAGGATTACAATAGTAAAGGACGTCGGGTTGAATGATTCTCCGATAGTGCTTCAGTATAATTAATAACAACATTCAATTTCACGGAGGAAAAAATGTCGGATGACTGGACGCAAGGAACCGTCAACGTTGATGATGGTATTGAATTGTTTTATACAAGGACCGGGACCGGCGAAAAACCATCCATTGTTCTTGCCCATGGCATTACCGATATGGGACTTTGCTGGGGACAATTAGCAGAAGATCTGGAAGACGACTACGACATTGTCATGTATGATGCCTACGGGCATGGGAAGTCCTCACGGATCGACCCGGACTTACGGTTCGACCTTGCGGAAGACCTGCACGATCTGATCCAGGCCCTGGACCTGCATAAACCAGCCGTGATCGGACATTCGATGGGTGCGGCGACCGCTGCGGATTTCGCAGCCAGGTATCCCGGCTGGCTATCCTGTCTCGTGCTTGAGGATCCCCCCTGGTCCGATGTGGATATTTCGCTAGGACAGGGTAAAGAAACCATGCAGGAATGGAAGAAAAGCAACCTGGAAGCCAAACAGAAAACCGTTAAGGAACTTGTCAAAGCCAAGAAAAAGAAAGCACCGAATTGGGAAGAAGCGATTCTGGAACCCTGGGCGCAGGCTAAACTGGACTTCGATCCGACAGTCTTCGACGTATATCCGTTGAAGAAAACGGACTGGCGCGAGACGGCAAAAGCCATTGAAGTGCCGACCCTGATCATCACCGGGGATAATGCCCTTGGCGCAATTGTCACACCGCACCTGGGTGTCGAGGCGATGGAGATCATGTCCTTCTGCGAATTCGGGCACATCAGCGGTGCGGGACACTGCGTGCGCTATGAACAATATCAGCCTTACCTGACCATGCTGAGGTTGTTCCTTAAAAGGAATCTCCCCGCCTGACCGTCAACATTAAACATATAACTGATTGGATAATCCATGCCAAAAAGACTAATCTTACTCGCCGGGAACATCGGCGCCGGTAAAACCTCACTCACGGAACGTATCGGTGAAAAGCTGGGGTGGGTGACAGACTTTGAATCCGTTTCAGACAACCCTTATTTGCCGGATTTCTATAAGAGCATGCGAGACTGGTCGTTCCACCTGCAAATCTACTTCCTCGGACACCGTGCCGATCAGCACATTCAGCTTGCAAACCTTCCGGAATCAGCCATCCTGGATAGGAGTATTTACGAAGATGCCCACATCTTTGCACGCGCCCTTCACCATATGGATAACCTCAACGATCGGGACTATGAAGCCTATCTGCGCCTTTACCGATTGATCGTCACCAGCCTCCCCAAGCCGGATCTGTTGATCCATCTCCAGGCGCCTGTCCCCGTCCTAATGGAGCGTATCCGCCGGCGAGCCCGAAATATTGAGACCGGCATCAGCGAAGATTATCTCGCCTTGCTGGAGCAATTCTACGAAGAATGGATCCAAAGCTTCGACCTTTGCCCCGTGCTGACGATCCGTAGTGACGATCTGGATTTCGTGCATAAATCCCAGCACCTCGATATCGTCGTCCAACGCATCCGGGACCGGTTGACCGGCCGGGAAGAGATGGTGTTTTAGTATTCCAGTGAATAGGAATCAGGACAGAACGATCAGAATAAGCCGCAAGAAGTAAAAAAGTGGCGTTTTGAAGCTAAAAATGCAAGCCAGAAACCTGTCCGATCATACAGGTCAGAATACTAGCCCTCAGACCGATCACACGGACCTGGGGGTTTTTATAATGGTAGTGTTCCTCATTTAAATAATGCAACTTTTAAAATCCTTTCCCGTATATATAGTAGAGGAGCGATAAGGAGATCGCGTGACTGAACAAGAAGCACTTTGGATAAGCAAAGCGCTCAAAGGAGATGACGCTGCTTTTGGGAATCTGGTTGAAAAATACCAGAAGCCTGTTTTCAGTCTATGCTATCGGATGCTGGGTAACAGCAACGATGCTGAAGACGCAGCCCAGGAGAGCTTCATCCGCGCGTTTGACCATCTGAAAAGATACGATCCGAACCGTTCATTCGCAACCTGGCTTTTGTCGATCGCTTCTCACTATTGTATCGACCGAATGCGTAAGCGGAAACTGGATACCGTCTCAACAGACGTATTGCCAGCCGAGATCGTCCCGGACCGGAACGCCCCGAACCCCGAGAAAGAATATCGGGCGCGTGAAAAAGAGGCTTTGATTTAAGATTTGATGAAAGACCTTAAGCCCACCGATCGGGCCGCAATCATCCTCCGCTATTGGCATGAGTATTCGGAAGTGGAAATTGCTGAAACCTTGAATTTGAGTGTGAGCGCCGTGAAAAGCCGGCTCTTCCGCTCCCGCCAGGCACTGGCAAATTCATGGCTCGCAGCAGAAAAAGCACTGCCACTGAATGAAAGGAGACCTCATGAGTCACCAGCCTTTTGAAACCTGGCTCCTCTCAGACCAGGCTCTCGATGAGGAACAAACACAATTACTTCGTGAACACCTGGAGGAATGTCATCAATGCCAGGTCGTGTCGGAATCCTGGTTGCAAGTGCGGGAGCTCATGGCTCTGGAGAATGGTCCGGAACCAATCCCCGGCTTCACCGAACGCTGGCACAGTCGCCTTGCCGTGCACCGACAGAAACGTCAGCAGCGGCGGATGTGGTTCCTGAGCTTCGGATTGTTAGGCCTAGCTAGCCTGATCTTCCTGGGCCTGGCGACCGCAAGCCTACTCAGTACATCGTTCCCATACGCGTTGAGCCAATTCATCGCCGGTTTCGCCGTGTTCGCTGCCCGTATCAACCACGCCTGGAATTTATTTGAATCACTCTCCGGCGCATTCCCGCTGTTGATCCCTCTCGCGATTTTCATATTCATTGGTGCGGGGTCAGCCGCAGTGACACTGATGATCACCTGGTTCAGTTCCGTGATCAAGCTTTATAAACCTGCACAAGAAGGAGTCGTTGTACGATGAAGAAAATAAATAAACTATTCTATGTTTTAGCTTTTGTTTTGGTTGTTTCTCTGGTCTTCCCGACAGTTGTCCAAGCCGCACCGATTGAAGGCGGCCGCACCATTTTCGGTGAAAGTTACACTCTAAACAGCGGTGAGATCCTCGATGGTGATCTGAATGTGTTCGGCGGCGTTGTGGACATCCAGTCCGGCGCAGTCGTGACCGGCGATATGTTCGTTCTTGGCGGCGTGGTGACCGTCAACGGTACGATTGAAGGCGACCTGACTGCCATCGGCGGCACCGTCTCCCTGGGGAGCGGCGCTGTGATCGAAGGTGACCTTACCTCTCCTGCCAGCTACATCAATCAGTCCCAGGGTGCGACAATTGAAGGTGATACCATCCAGGGTTGGAATATCCCCTGGACCAACCTGGATATCCCCGAGATCACCCCGCCGCAGGTGATCAACACACCGAGTTTTCGAATCCTGCCAACTTTCACCAATATCGCACGCGGCATCGGTGAATTGCTGGTTCTGGTAGCGCTAGGCGCGCTGATGCTGCTGATCATGCCGAAGTCCTCCGAAGTGATGACTGAAGCATTGGTAGCAAAACCCTGGCACATCCTCGGCTTTGGCGCATTGACCGCCCTGGCCATGCTGGTCGGCGGTATCATGCTGACCCTGACCATCTGCCTGATCCCCATCGTTGTGCTGGTCCTGCTGGCGTTCGGCCTTGCACTGCTCGCCGGTTGGCTGGCCCTCGGCTATGAACTTGGTAAACGGATGGCCTCCGGTATTTTCAAGACGGATTGGCATCCAGTCTTAGCAGCAGTCCTCGGCAACCTGGTACTATTCCTGCTTGCCCGCGGCTTGGGGCTGATCCCCTGCCTGGGTGGCTTCCTGGTCTTCGCCGCCTCCTTGTTCGGTCTGGGTATGGTCGTTGTTACCCTCTTCGGCACCAATCCCTATCCCAGGGTTGAAGTGGTCAAAGAGGGACCGGAAGTCCTGAACGCCGCTGATGATCTTGAAGACGAACCGTCTAAATAAACTATAAAGTTAAAGAACAATCAGGTGGCCTTCCTGAGATACAATAAGAAGGCCACCCGATCTCAATCACTTAATCGGGTTGCTTTTTACAGAAGGAGCCAACCATGAAAAAACCATTAATCGCCGTGATACTCGCCCTGCTGCTTGCCAGTCTGGCCTGTTCGGTGAGTAATATCGAGATGAAGACCGTCGAAACACAGGTGGTTGAAATTAACGAGGACTTACCCTCAAACCTGGGGCAATCTGAGCTATCCTTCAACATGACCGGCGGCTCGTTCAATTTAAATCCGGGTTCCTCCGGGTTAGTTACCGGTACGATTACCTACAACGTTGAGAACTGGGAACCGCAATTCACCCGAAGTAACAACGTCTACGAGATCAAACAGGCCAATCACCTGAACTTCTCCGGTATTCCTACTGGTAATACGATCAACGAATGGGATCTAGCGCTCTCAACCGCCCTGCCGATCGACCTCTCGATTGAAGGCGGTGCCAGCGATAATACATTCGATTTCACCGGTCTGCAGTTGACCAATTTGAAGATCATCCAGGGTGCCAGCAAAACTCATCTGCAATTCAATGCACCTAATCCCCAAATGATAGATCAATTCAATTTTTCGACCGGCGCATCCTCCGCAACATTAACCGGTCTCGGCTATGCGAATTTTAACACCATGACCTTCTCTTCCGGCGCGGGCGATTACACCCTCGACTTCACCGGTGCGCTCACCCATGATGCCGCGGTGAACATCAAAGCGACCATCAGTAACATCACCATCATCATCCCAGATGGGATGAATGCGGCAATCGTCAATAATGGCACCGTAAGCAATATCAACACACAAGGGACCTGGCTGATCACGGACGATACTTACGCCACGCTTGAAGATGGATTTGTGCTGAGAATCAATCTGGACATGGCTGTTGGAAACGTCACGCTCATTCACCAGACACAGGAATAATGCTGCTTTGAGACATTGATTCTTGTTGACAAACACTTAATCCTATGGTTTAATATGTTTACTCGCTGGCCGGGTGCCCCCCTCACCCGGTCAGTGAGTTTTTTAACCTCGAATTTACCCAATTACTTCATTAAATGATGTTTTACTGATAGAATAACCTCTATTAGTGTTGTTAACGGTTCGAAAGGGGATCAACATGGCGGAAAAAATTAAAATAGCAATTTTGGAAGACCATCAATCCACCATCGATGGCTATATCCACCGGTTATCGGAATATCCAAGAATTCAAATCATTGGCAGCTGTCTATTTAGTCAGTGTTTATACAAACTACTTAAGGATAAACCAGTTGATATGCTAATTTTGGATATCAATGTCCCAATCAGTGAGGAAAACCGGAACGTCCAACCGATCCACCAGCTGTTGAGTGACCTTAAAGCTGAATTTCCGGATCTGACCATCCTGGTCATCTCGATGCACTCCCAACGGGCGATGATCAAGAACGTCCTCCAGGCAGGGACGAGCGGCTATATCTTAAAAGACGATTATGATAGCATTCGCAATCTTGGGAAGATCATTGAGACTTTAGCAAGCGGTGGCAGCTATATGAGCAATCGGGTTCGCGATATCTTCTTCCGCGGACACGCTGAAGATTTCACCCTGACCCCGCGCGAACTGGAAGTCCTTTCGGTTTGCGCTGCTTATCCGGATGAAAGCACAGCGGACCTGGCCGATCGTCTGGAGATCGCGAATCCTACCGTGCGTAATTTCCTGCATAAGATCTATTTGAAATTACAGGTACATGGCAGAGCGGCAGCGATCCTGAAAGCCCAGGAAATGGGCCTGATCTCTACGGTTGATTCTTCACCGGCGAATCAATCAGCCTGATTCAGGTAAACCCCGTTTTTCTTGATATATTCGTATACTGTGGGTAGGACGTAATAGCGAAAGGCGCGGTCTTCATGGATCCGCAGCCTGATCTGACGCGCTGAAATTTCCAACAAGGGTGCGGTCACGAAATTAAGTTTTTCCAAAAGCATCGGCAGGGCATCGATTAATTCCGTGAGATCAATTTTATCTCCGGGACGCCGCATGACACCAATCGCATCCACAATTGAAAGCAGCTTCTCCGGTTGATACCACTGAGGAAGATCCATAAGTGAATCACCGCCCATCAGATAGACCAACTCAAAATCCGGATAAACTTCACGCAGCAACGCCACGGTGTCCACGGCGTAATGCGGCCCCGGTCGATCGATATCGACACTTGAAAGTTTGAATCCAGCATCACCGGTAATAGCCAGTTCAACCATCGCCAGACGGTGGTCCAATGGGGCAATATCCTTGCCCTGTTTATGCGGTGGATCCGGCGTGAGTACCCAGATCGTACAATCCAAATTAAGTTGGTCTCGAGCTTCCGCCGCAAGGATAAGATGACCGATATGCGGTGGGTCAAAGGTCCCACCGAAAATCCCGATGCGCTTCCTGTTCACCCTTAATCCTGCCACTCCAAAGTGTTATCCCCAACGAACACGGTGTCGCCTTCTGCAATTCCGGCATCTCTGAGCGCTTGGTCGACCCCGATATTTTCCATCAAACGCTGGAACCGGCGAATTGATTCCCGGTGCTCCCAATAGGTCATTGCCGCCGCCCGTTCAATCGCCGCCCCGTGAACTTCCCAACCTTCCTCGGTCTTTTCGATCGTGAATGCGCGGGGATCTTCAGAAGCGCGGTAGACCGGCATGGCTTCGGCTGCTTCCGGTTCGGGCGCTTCTTCGAGCAATGCGTGAGCACGCCACATCAGTTTGTCCACGTTTTCGTGGGTCACGGTCGAGACCGGGAGGATCTCGAACCCCAGATCGGTGATCTCACGCTCGATTTCCGGCCAGCGTTCCTGCACGGAGGGCAAATCCATCTTGTTAAATGCCACGATCTGCGGTTTCTCTGCAATCTTTTCATCAAACAACGCCATCTCGCTGTTGATCTGGGAAAAATCCGAAATTGGATCTTCCGACAGGCCATCCAGCATGTGGATCAAAACCCGAGTGCGTTGGACATGTCGCAGGAAAGCAAATCCCAACCCAACCCCCTCATGTGCGCCTTCGATCAGGCCGGGGATATCCGCCAGGACCATGATCGTATCCAGATCCATTGAAACCACGCCCAGGTTCGGAGAAAGGGTTGTGAAGGGATAATTGGCAATCTTGGGCTTCGCATTGGAAACGACCGCCAGCAGGCTGGATTTTCCAGCATTGGGAACCCCAACGATGCCGATATCAGCGATCATCTTCAGTTCCAGGCGCAGGGTTTTCTCCACCCCCGGCTCTCCTTTTTCCGCCATGCGCGGTGCCTGGTTACGACTGGTGGCAAAATGCTGATTCCCGCGTCCACCTCGGCCGCCTTTGGCAACCACCAACTGCTGGTAATCCTCTACCAAATCCCCCAGAAGATCACCGGTTTTGGCATCATAAACCAACGTGCCTGGCGGCACCTTGACGACCAGATCCGAGCTGGATTTTCCGCTCATATTGTTCGGACCACCAGGTTTACCATCCCCAGCGATATAACGGGAACGATGACTGAAATCAAACAACGTATTCAGCTTGGGATTGACTTCAAGGATCACATTCCCGCCACGGCCGCCATCTCCGCCATCGGGGCCGCCGCGTGAAACGTACTTCTCACGATGGAAGTGAACCATCCCATCGCCACCGCGACCGGATTGCACGAAAATTTCTGCTTCATCAAAAAACATGGGTGTTTACGCTCTTTTTCTATTCATCACTTTCCTATCAGCGCTTAATCTTACCGCATTAAAATCAAATCGGGGCTGTATCAGCAGCCCCGACGTTCTTACGTAAACTCTTATTTATTTTCCAAATTTTTTCTCAAGGACCGAGGTGAGTGTCGGCTCGCCGATCTCCTGAAGTTCATAACGCACACGCTGGATCGGTTTGTTGATCTTGATGATCCGGGTCAGGTCAATAGGCGTCCCGCTGACAACCAGGTCAACGTCGGCTTTATTGATCGTCTCTTCCAGATCGTGCATCATTTCTTCGCCGTAACCCATAGCAGGCAGGATCGTACCGGTGTCAGGATATTTCTCATAGGTCGCCTTGATTAAATCCACCGCATAGGGGCGGGGGTCCACGATCTCAGCGGCACCGAACCGACGGGCGGCTACGAAACCTGCGCCGTAGGCCATTCCACCGTGGGTCAACGTTGGGCCGTCTTCAACAACCAGGACCCGTTTGCCTCGAATCGCTTCGGGGTCATCCACGAACAATGGGCTGGCCCCTTCGATCACAACCGCATCCGGGTTAAGGGCATAGAGGTTGTTGCGCACCGTGATAACATCTTCCGGATTGGCGGTATCCACTTTATTGATCACGAACACATCCGCCATGCGGACATTGGTCTCACCAGGATAATAGCTAACTTCGTGGCCAGGCCGGTGGGGGTCTGCTACAACGATCAACAGGTCCGGGACATAGAACGGGAAGTCATTGTTCCCGCCATCCCATAGAACGATGTCCACTTCTTTTTCCGCTTCGCGCAGGATCGCTTCATAGTCCACACCGGCGTAGACAATCACGCCGTTATCAAGGTGCGGCTCGTATTCTTCGCGTTCCTCGATCGTACATTCGTGCTTATCCAGGTCGCTGTAGTTGGCGAAACGCTGCACTCTCTGCTTGACCAGGTCGCCATAGGGCATTGGGTGCCGGATGGCGGCAACTTTATAGCCCATATCGCGTAGGATCAGCGACACCCGCCGGGTGGTCTGACTCTTGCCAGAACCGGTCCGTACCGCGCAGACAGCTACCACTGGTTTGGTGGATTTGATCTCGGTGTTGTTGGTACCCATCAGGCGGAAATCCGCGCCGGCTGCGTTTACCATTGCAGCTTTATGCATCACATAATCATCTGGTACGTCGCTGTACGCGAAAAGGACCTGGTCGATCTTCTCATCTTTGATCAATCGAACCAGCTCCGATTCAGGATAGATCGGGATGCCGGCAGGGTAAAGCTTCCCGGCCAATTCGGCGGGATATTTTCGGCCTTCAATATTGGGGATTTGGGTCGCGGTGAAAGCGACAACTTCATAGTCCTCATTATCACGGTAGAACGTATTGAAATTGTGAAAATCTCGGCCAGCGGCCCCCATGATAATGGTTCGAATTCGTGCCATGGATGTATGTACTCCTTATCTGATAGTGAGATTGGTTAACGAAATGGGCATGCTTACATCATGTTGGGAGCTTCGATGCCCAGTAAATTCAGACTTGTTGCGATCACCTGCTTGGCGGCTGCCACCAGTCGAAGTCGGTAAGCCCGGACTTCCGGTTCGGCATTCAGCACCTGACAGGTGTTATAAAAATCGTTGAAGGCTTTTGCCAGATCAAAGGAAAGGTTGGCGATCACCAACGGGCGTAAATCTTCCGCTGCTTTTTGGACATCCACCGGTAGGCGGGTCATCAACTCGATCAGGTCTACTTCACTCTTCTCCAGGTCAGCGGGGAAGTCAACTTCGACTGGTTCCTCAATCCCGGCTTTGCGCAGGATACTTTCGGCTCGAACATGTGCATACTGAATGTAAGGCGCAGCCTGGCCGTTGAAATCCAGGGCAGCATCCCAATCGAAGGTCACAACCTTGGTATTGTCCCTTGAAAGCATGGTGTATTTCAAGGCCCCCAGCGCGACAGCCTGGGCGATAGCGCCTTTAGCTTGCTCGGAAAGCTCGGGGTTCTTCTGCTCAACGATTGCCTTAGCCCGACTGGTCGCCTCCGTCATCAGGTCATCAAATAGAACGACCGTCCCTTCCCGGGAAGCCATGGTGACGTTTCCGGGCAGGTTGACCAATTCATAGGCCAGGTGATGAAGCTTGTCCGCCCACGCATAACCCAGTAATTCGAGAGTTTTAAAGATTTGTTTCAGGTAAAGCGATTGGCGGACATCGATCACGTAGATCGAACGATCAAGGTCGTATTCCTTGAATTTCCTGATCGCGAGCGGCAGGTCTTTGGTGGCATAGAGCGACGAGCCATCCGAGCGCAGGATCACCAGTACCCGATATTCGTCATTCGTGCCCAGGACGGCGTCCAGATCAATGAACACCGGTTCATCCGGCCGCTCATCCTGCGCCAGGCCATCCTCGATCATCTTCTCGACCATGACGGCGCCCGGCTCTTCTACTTCGCTTTCAAAATAGATCCTGTCGAAGTGTCTCTCCCAGCATATCGTAGATCTCTTCAAACCCTTCCAAAGACCATTGGCGGGTTTTCTTCCAGAGTTCGACGATTTCCGGGTCGCGGGCATTCCAACGGGCGTATAATGCACGGACTTCGGCTTCGTTCTCAGGTTCCTGGAAGAGGCGATCGGCCTCGGCATAGATATCATTCATCCAGTGAGTTCTTATTCTCGCCCGGTTGCTCGCCGTTGTGGTTCTTGAGGTAATCCCACATCCATTTCACCACGTGCAAGCCGATGTCCCCAAGGTAATTCGCCCGGATCACATCGTAACCTGCAAATTCCAGGATGCGGCAAACACTCCCGCCCAGGATCACATTGCGGAGATGGCCGACATGGAATGATTTATGCGTATTGGGTTGGGAATATTCGACCATTACGGTCTCGCCTTTTTCCGCGCCTTTACCGTAATCGCCGTCCTCATCCAGCACGGTATCCACCACCCGTTTGGCATATTCGGCGGTTGAAAAATAGAGGTTCAGATAACCTTTGACCGCTTCGATATGTGAGAACCCCAATGATTTCGCATCCAGGTTTTGCCGTAGGCCATCCGCCAGTTCCTGTGCTCGCTGCGGTACATTGACCTTTTTACCGGTCCGTGCTTCCAAAGCAGCAACCGGGAAAAGCGGCACCGCCAGGCCCCACTCTCCACTAAAAGGGATTTGGCGGAACTCGATGTTCACGTCCTTAATCCCTTCTGTTTCCAAATAGGCCATTATTTGTTTAGCAAGGTTCGCTTTTTCTTTTTCAAACATGCAATCTCTTTTTATATTGGGTCGAGGTCAGACCGTATTATATCATTTCATCCTGCCAACACCATTGATCGAAATTCAAACACAGAACCTTATCGACTGATCGGAAGGAGCCTTGCGTTACCGGCAATCATCGTCATCGCCAGGGTTGTCGAATCCATTTTCCAGAGCGCCCCGCTGATATCATTCAACCAGATCGTTTCGGGCACCTGCCAGGCGACCGCTCGCAGTAAGGTATCATCGTCGGTTGTCAGGAAGGTCATCTCCAGCGTCACAGGGTCAATCTTGACCACACTGTATTGATCATCCTCCCAGTTTCCCAGACCGACAGTCACCAGCAAACTGCTGGCGTCCGGCGCCCAGACCATTTCCCAGGCCTGGCGATATTTCGGAGGGAAGGTCACCGTTTGGTCAGTCCCTGTTGCCAAATCCCGAATAACGATCGACAACGGATCCCCAAAGTCAGCCCTGGCGGCATAAATCTCGCCCGGTGAGACGAAAGTTGAGTTCATCGTGCCCGTATTGGCGAAGATCGTTTCACTTGAGGCAGTCGCGAGATCAACCTTGAACAAATCCAATCCACCATAACCTTCCACGCCTTCCATCACGTCCATGTAATAAACCGATTGACCGTCTGCCGACCATTTGATCGGCTGGGGTCGCAGCGGCTGGTCCAGGGCGGGATCATCCAGCAAGATCCGTTCGCCGGTGCCATCCGTATTGACGGTCAGCAGTTGAACGTGGCTGCCAGAAGCGTCAAAACTTAGTACCGCTCCCTTCGCGATCTGAGTACCATCGGGTGAGGGCAGGATCACACCTTCGAAATACCCACCGTCTGGGTTAAGGAATGGCAGCGCTTGTAAGGTGTTGTCGAAACCCACTCGGAAGGCATTTTGGTTATCAACATCAATGTAAAAAACGCCGTTTCCACTCACGGTGCCGCTGTAGCCCAGGTTCGGCGCATCCAGTCGCATGATCTCGCTGCCGTCCGATGGGTCAAGGACAACCAACTGCGGTGGGTCTGTGGTATCGTCGCCGTAAACGAGGGGCAGAGGCAGATCGGGCACCTCAGTCGTTGCCATAGGCACTTCCGCCGTCACACTTTCAGTCGGAGCGGAAGTCTCTTCCGTGGTGTGCGGCACTTCGACATCACTTGTTGGCGTTGGGGTTGACTGCCCGGGAAAACTGCAAGCAAGCGAAGCAACGATCAGAGCAGCAACAGCCAGCCAGAATTTGTTCTTCATCATGATCTCCATTCCAAAAGCGCAAAGCGGGAGTGATATCCACTCCCGCTTTTAATTCTATTACATTGTGTGGAAAAAGTCTTGCGACTTACTCCATACTGTTGAGTTTCGCCATCAGGCGGCTCTTCCGACGAGCAGCATTATTCTTGTGAATAATGCCCTTAGCAGCAGCCTTGTCCAGCGCTTTGATTGCGGACTGAGTTGCCGTGCGAGCATCTTCCATTTCATTGCTTTCGATGGCAACCTGGGCTTTACGGACGGCTGATCGGGCACTGCCGCGGAACACACGATTGTGAATACGTCGTTTTTTATTTTGACGGTTTCGCTTGATTTGCGATTTAATATTTGCCAAGGTCTTTCCTCCAATAACTTACTGGATCAAACTTACTATAATCATAATCACGAAGGACTATTTTACCTGACCCAAACTATTTTGTCCAGTCAAAATTTAGTGCTCATCCTCATTATTTTCCATTTGCAGCTTATCAATATAAGATTTGATATCTGGGACCGCAGTCAGCTTCTCATAAAAGAAGTTATTGACCACATTGATCACTTCCGCACGGGCTGCTTCCGCTTGAGCAGTCAGCACATTATAATTGTCCTGGTTCTGGATCGCATCCCGGAACCTAAGGATCTTGGAGACGATTTCCGCTTCCCGTGCGTCTTCCATCACCCGAATCACTTCCAGCATTAAATCCTCAGCTTGCTGGATCAACTGTTCTTCCTTAAAAGAGGCTTTTGCCATAATCGCATCATCCACCGTACGGATCAGCGACCAGACCTGGTAAAGCATGGTGGCAGGTTCATCAAAAAGCTCTCGCAAATAGACTGCCTCCTCATAGCGCCCCGTCAACCGGAAGATATTGTACATCCGCTTGGCCGCCTTGCCGTAATTGATATGGACGGTCACATACTTACGAACCTCCCCTTCCAGCGCTTTAACGTAGGTTTCGAGGGCATCCGCGCTGACATGCTGGGCGAGCTTGGAGAATATCGGCACGGATTCCGCCTGAAGATAGACTTCCTGGAAATAAGGGTCTAGATAACCGTCCAGCGGTGTGATGGTACCATCCGGCGCTTCCCAGGTGACATCAAGCATGTTGCTGGCGTTCGCCAGGGAGCCTCGGATCGGGTCCGCCACGACCCAGTCCAGTTTACACCAGCCGGAGTTTTGTGCAGCGTCCTCCCAAAGGATCTCAAACGGTTTACCATCTTTCGTGAAACCGACCTTCTTCCCATTTTCAATCTCATCCGGGTTCCAGGAAATAGGTGATCCTGCAGAAATGGTCGCTTTACCTTTGACAAAATCAGCAGGGTACGACCCCAGCTTCACTTCAATGAGCTGATAGGTCGGTCCATTGCGGAAAGCCAGCGCCTTATCCTTCATAATTTTCGCCAGGATTTGGCAAGCTTCCGTTTTGGTCGGCGCAATAATGTTCACCCGTTCGAAATAGTCACAATCACCGGGATAGCGCTGAATTTTGGATTGCGCGGAAGAACCGGACAGTGCCAGGGCTGTCTCGACCTTGCCGGGGATGTCCTCAAATTCCACTATTTTGCCGATCTTGCGGAAGTAATCCAGCCTTTCGGAACTGAAATCTAGCATGGCGATATTCTGCCCAAATACACCGGTACGGTTATCAAAGGTGATCTCGTTGCTGTCTTTGGCTTTCCGGATCGCTTCCATCCAGGCGATCGCCTCTTTTTCGTTGAGTTCAATATTGAACCGCTGTGCGGAATCAATGACAGTTAACAAGTCTTCACGTGAATATTCTTCGGTCATCGTCCTTGCCTCCTTCGATAGGAATATACACTCAGGATACAATAATCAAAACCAGCAAGTCAAGCACCAGATTATAGCGCTTGTAAATGAAAGCAATACACAATGATGATCTAATCGGTAACAATTCAGATTAAAAAGTTGTATAATACGAATCCATTTTCATGGAACCAGGTCAGCCGGATGGCTGCGGGAGTCATATCCCGAGGAAAGTCCGCACACCTCAGGGCAGCACGCCGGGTAACGCCCGGAAACGCGTAAGCGTTTGGAAGAGGACCACAGAAAGCAAACCGCCCTCTTTGGAGGGTAAGGGTGAAAGGGTGGTGTAAGAGACCACCGGCGGGTGCAGTAATGCGCCCGGCTAGGCAACCCCCGTGTGGTGCAAGGTCAAGCAGGAGAGAAGCCTTCGGGCGGGAACGGCCCGTTTCCCAATCATCTCCGGGTAGACTGCTGGAGCTGGCGGGTAACCGTCAGCGTAGATAGATGGCCATCCAGGCGGTGTCCCCGCCGGACAGAATGCGGCTTACAGGCTGACCTGGTATTGAGAGTTTTTGGGCGAGGTGTACCTCGCCTATTTCTTTTTACAAATCCCGTAATCTTGGATTTAATATCTTATCCAGAGCGAACCCGACAAACGCAAATGCCAATCCGGTGATCAGCACCAGCACGATCGGCTCCAGCACCCAGAAGTAATCTCCCCAGAACGCGCCTTTCTGCAGCGCCATATTGATCACTTTGCCCCAGGTCGGCAGGTAAGGCGTCACCACGCCCAGGTATGCCAAGGTCGCCTCCAAGAAAGACAAAGCTGGGGACCGAGATCACGAGCTGTGGCACCATCACCTGGATGATTCGAGGCAGCATGTACTTGAAGATGATCCGCCATTTGGATGCCCCATACGCCATGGCAGCTTCAATATAGGGCGCTTCCTTGAACTGCAGGAACATCGCCCGGTATTCCTTGAGGGAATTCCCTAAAATGTTCATCGCAATCATGATCGCCAGGATTACCCAGATCGATTTGGAATACAAAATGAACACCAGGATCAGCGATCGGCAAGGCCGGTAAGGTGATATTAATTTCCGTGATCCGCTGCAGTAGATTATCCACCCAGCCGCCGTACCAGGCGCTGATGGCCGCAATCAGGATGGTTGTGGTCGTGGTCAGGATCGAGCCGATGATCCCGAATGTCAGAGCCACCGGCGTCCCCCACAGCATCGCAATGGTCAGGTCCCGGCGGAGGGAATCCGTCCCGAACAGACCGTAAACCTTGCCGTGAAAAGCACCTCGGACATCCAAATCCGCATCCGGTTCAAATACGATCCCCAACACCTGCAAAATATATTGCCCTTTTTCCGGTTTCTCAAGGTCGGTAGCAGGATCACCCATTAATTTCTGGATCGCTTTGGGCTGGTCATTACTGACCAATTCAATATCCTCATACGAGAGGATATAACCCAACCGGTCGGTTGCCGTGAAGTTCTTGATCGTATGCTCCACCCCGTCCGGCGTGGTCAGGATCAGGGTCACGAACGGCGCTTTCTCGTCGTAAACCGTATCAAAATAGACCACCAGGTCTTGCGGATAAGCATCGGCGGTGAAATCAAAAGTGAAGCTCATGCGAATATCGGTCATGTCGTTCTTCATGTCGACCCGCTCTTCACTGAAAGTCACGCCTTTGGTCTCTTCCTGCGAGTTGAAAACAATGGATTCCGGCCACTTTTCCCGCCGGAAGAAGTTCGTCCAGGTTGGTCGGGCGAGTTTTGGCGCGAGCAGCCAGCCTTCGGAATGCCAGTAATCCACCGCTTCTTCATACGGGATCGTGATTACAGTGTAGGCTGCAACACCAATCAGAAAGACAATAATTAATAAACCCACCGCTGCCATTGGATACTTGAGGATCTGTTTCCGAACCTCCGTGAAGATATTGCCCAGGAAACTGGATTTCTTGACTGAGATCGATTTTGCGATTTCATCATCATCAGAGAAACTGGATTTATTTATCGAAACTGGTTTTGTAATTTCATCATCATGGAAACTGGATTTCTTTACTGAGATCGATTTTGTGGTTTCATCTTCAAGAAAACTGGATTTCTTTATCGAGACTTGTTTTGTAATTTCATCATCATGGAAACTGAGTTTCTTCACAGAAACCGGCCTTGTGATTTCGCCTTCAAGAAAACTGGATTTCTTTATCGATACTGATTTTGTAATTTCTTCTCCCTCAACCATAATTTTTTTTGCAAAGAACCGATCGGCAGAACTGCGAGTTGGAAGGCGTTTTTTCTTTTTGAGGAGGTTCCCAATAGCTCTGAAGATATTGTGTTTCTTGACCGAATGCATTCGTGCCGCGGCACCGCTGCCGGAAGTGCGGACCCGTGGGTCAATGATGGCATAGACGACATCAAGCAGGACCACACTGATCCCAAGGAGATAGGCAAAAAGGACCACAATCCCGACGACCACCGGCCGGTCATAGGCATAAATCGCCCGCAGGAAAAGGTTTCCCAACCCGGGCCAGTTGAACAAGGTTTCGAGCGCGATCGATCCCTCCCAGAAGCTGATCAGCATCATCGTAAAACTGGTGATAACCGAAGGCAAGGTCGGCCGCAGGAGATAACGTCGCCGGATCATACGGTCCGGTAGGCCTTTGGCTTTCGCCAATTCGACATAGTCTTCACCCGAATGGACGATGAAAAAAGTCCGCCATGTGTAAACACCCTGGAAGAACACACTCAAGATCACGGCCATCACCGGGAGCACCATATGCCTGGCAATTTGGATCGCATATTTAATCGGGTCGTCCGGTACGGCGCCATCGAATAAACCTTTATACGGCAATATACGCAACTCCAACGCAAAGATCGCCAGCAGGATCACCCCATGCACCCAGCTGGGCGCGGAAGAGATCGGCGTCAGTGACGCCAGTAATCGATCCCAAAACTTGCCGCGCCGTGTGGATAGCGTCATCGCTACGCCCAGACAGGTAAAGAACAGGAATATATCCGCCGCACCCACTACCAACAAAGTGTAGGGGATCCGGCTGAAGATCACATCCTTCACCAAATTCAATTCTCGATCGAGGGAGGCCAGCCGTTCTGCGTTCCCCCACTGGAGTGTAACGCCATTGAACCACCAGCGTGCGGTTCGGATGGCAAAGGGCTCGTGGAGGCCATATTGTTCTTCCAAATTCCATTGGAGCTGCGCGGCGGCATCGGTCCGTTCATCCGGGGCCATATCATCAAAATAACCCGCTAGTGCGTAGCCCAGGATCATTTCAGAGATCTGTCCTTTCATGACATCATCAACATAACCACCAAGGTTAACGACCATCAGGGTCAGGTAAAGGCCCACCCCAACAGTGAGTATCACCATCAAGATACGGACGAGACTATAACGAAACACCCGAGCAATCGTCATCCGGAATGATTTGGGGGAGAATGGCTGCTTTTGTTTTGGTGGTGCTTCTTCAGCCAATATCGATGTTGAGTTCATGCGGTACAAACTCCAGGGGAAATCCGACGTTTGAAAGGATTTAAAACGAAGATCGAATAATACCTAAGGACCGGAAAAGGATTAATACATCAAATTATTGTAATACAAATGCCTGGCCCCCTAAGAAAAAGACAGGGTGAATTAAGAATGAACCGCCCAAATTCCAGACTTAATCATTTTTTCGTATTTATTTAGAAATACCTGACATAAAATCACATGAAACAAGGACAATTCGTACCAAATTTACCCATATATTGATTTTTAACCCCGCTTCTTTATATAATTAAGTATGCCGCAAACGATCTATACTGTTGGGCATAGCAACCTTTCCTTTATGAAGTTCATCGGACTAGTAGAAACGCATAGCATCACACATATCATCGACATCCGCAGTATCCCGTACAGCCGAAGAGCACCATGGAGTAATAAGTCGCGCCTACCGGAACTGCTGCGGCCGTTCAAGATCAAATATACCTATCTCGGGCATAAACTGGGCGGCAAGAAGCAAAATATCGAGCAGCTTTCCAAACAACAAGGCGTGACGCCGGAAGCCATTTACGATCAAGCCATCCAGATACTGCTCCAACTCTCCCTGCGGGATAACATCGTCCTGTTATGCGCCGAAAGCGACCCGGCTAATTGTCACCGCCAACACGTCGTGGCTCAAACT
The DNA here is from genome assembly GCA_963748065.1 of uncultured Chloroflexia bacterium. Taxonomy (GTDB): domain Bacteria; phylum Chloroflexota; class Anaerolineae; order Anaerolineales; family Anaerolineaceae; genus Brevifilum. The sequence goes on from CAVVHL010000005.1 coordinate 257,647, forward strand.
TTGCTGAACGCAGAGACCAAGGTCATCCACATCCTCAAAGATGGCACGCTTAAGGATGCCTGGCCGGAGACGACGCCGCCAATACAAGCTGAATTATTCTGATCTGTCCGAGCGAAGTAACATTTCGCTCGGATTCACATTTAAAAACCAAAATATTAATTGTAAAAAAGAGAGGCCATAAATGAAGAAATCAACAAGGTTATTATTCCTGACGATCAGCATCGTATTGATCTTAATGCTATCCAGCTGCAATCTTCCCTGGCGGGCTAATGTGGGCATCACGATCACCAGCCATGAGAACGGCCAATCGGTCGTGCTTGGTGATGAAACCCGAATCGTGTCTCTGGCAACTGCCCCCAAAGGAATCGAATCCGTCGAACTTTATATCAACGGCGAGTTACTGGAAACGGCGACACCTTCGGATGGGACTCCGCGTGAATTCACCGCTGACCAACCCTGGACACCTCAGCAGGAAGGCAACACCGTCATCACAGTTGTAGCCTATGATGCCAAAGGACGTTCCTCAGACCCGGTCAGCATCGCCCTCCAGGTCGTGCAATCGCTTAGCGATGTTTCAGTGACGCCTACTGTCACCGTCACGCCGGAAGGTCTGGATCAAACTCAAACCGCACAGGTGGGCTGCACCAACCAGGCATCCTTCATCTCCGATGTAACCATCCCCGCAAACTCCTATCTGACAGGTGGTTCCAACTTCACCAAGATTTGGCGAGTGCAAAACACCGGCACTTGTGATTGGATCGGATATCAACTCGTCCACGCCAGCGGGGATCTGATGGGCGCCAGTTCACCCCAGGCTATCCCGATGGTCAATGCAGGGGGCAATGCGGACCTTAGTGTCGATATGACTGCACCCGGGTCACCCGGAACCTATACAGCGAATTGGAAAATACGCGCATCAGATGGAACAGTATTCGGGCCTGATCTCTACGTGACGATTATCGTCCCTCAGAACCCGACCAATACAGTCAATCCCCCAACGGCAACCTTCACCGCCACCGCGACGGTCACACCGACCAAAACGGCGACGACCGCGCCAGTTTCGATTACGCAGGAAGGGGACCAGCTTTCCATCAGCGGCGGAAGCACGGTGAACACGACCGTGAACTGCCCTGGCGGATCTGTGGTCGTCTCCGGCGGTTATGCCGCCAATGACGGCGTCCGGGTCTGGCACTCGATGAAGGATGGCAATGGCTGGCGTGTCTATGCTTCCAACACCACCGGATCGAACAAACTGGTCAATATCTATGCCGTCTGCCTGCATAATTCCGGCGGTTCGACGAGTTTACAGTTGAGCCAGGAAAATGCCAATGCCAACAACTGGACTCAGATCGTGGCAACCTGTCCTGCCGGTTCGGTGGTGACTGGAGGAGGATGGGTCATCGGTACGGACACAAACATCACGCTCTATAACTCCTCGAAATCGGGGAACGGTTGGCAGATCTATGTTGATAACGCAGGAGGTTCAACCCCCCTCATCAACGCCTACGCTATCTGTCTTTCCGGTGTATCCGGGACAACCCAATCAGTTAGTGATACAAGCGGCGTGGTTCCGGCAGGTGACATCGAACACCTCGAAATGACTTGTCCCGGCGGCAGCTACGTGACCGGCGGCGGCTTTGCAGTGAATACCGGTGCAACCATCTATAACGAATTGATCACAGGCAACAGTTGGAACGTATATGCTCGGAACAACACCGCTTCCGAGAAGCTGCTCTATGGTTATGGTATTTGTTATTCACCGTAAACCAGGAACTCATGATCGATAAAAAAAGTGCAGCCTTTCTTCCGGCTGCACTTTTTAGTTAAGTCCCCGGGGTTCTAGGTATAATTACTCCAACTTAAAGAAAAAAAGAGGTGTGCATGAAAGAAGACAAAGTATTCGATCCCTGCAATCATCCAAAAAATCCGACAGGCAGGTGAAGCGGAAATCATCCAACCGGTCGAGGTCGGAAACACCGATCTGGAGAATGAACTGGTGTTCTTCATCAAGCCTGAACTGCTGGATGTTGCTGATGACGCCAAAATCCAGAACAGCCTGGACTTGATCAAGGCGAAATTCGCCGAATTTCAAGTCACTTAGCCGGTGCGGCAATCGTTCCTGGTGCGGTGCTGGAAGAATATGAGATCATGAACCGCCATTACGGCTTTATCAATCAGCTTTCACGGCTGGCATCGACCTTGATTGATCCGGACACCCGGGCAGCCATGTTTGCCAAGCTGGAAATGGAAGACGATGGCAGTCATAAGATCCTGGGTGGTCATGAATTCCTGGATTTCTTCAATGCGGATTTGGATACCCTTTCCACGGTATGGTTTGCTCAGGAAGCTAAGAAACTTCGCAGCGGGTTTTACTTCATTGAGGATACCGTCGAAGGCCAGCCGATCATCCTGGTTAATGGCTTCCATCCTTCACAGCTCGCCCATTTCACCCGTGAAGATCACCGGATTGTGCTGATGCTTCTGCACACAAATACGGACTGGGAAGCGATGAAGTTCGATCTGGTGGGCGATACTTTCCCCGAACGCGCCGATCCAAATTCGATCCGCGGAATACTTTATGCCAATCCTGAAAAGTTCGGCCAGACGGATGTCAGCATCAATACCAACGGCGTCCACCTTTCAGCCGGGCCATATGAAGCCGCTTTTGAGGTCGTCAATTTCTTCGGTAACCTGCTGGACCTCGACCCCGAAAAGACGCCGCCCCTCGCCGTTGCGCGCACCATCGCTGCCGGCATGCCGCAGTCGCAGGCTCTCGCCCTGCTGGACAACCCGGAAGTGGGTGACAGCGATTTATTCTCTGAGACAGAGAATATGAACACTGCAGAGGCCGTCGAATTTGCCGTTGAATATTTATTAAAATAGAAAATCAGAGAAGAACCATTCCCGAGGACGACAATGAACGCCATTCAGAATTCAAGTTTATATCAAGAAATCCATCAACAGCCTGAGGTGATTCGCAAATTGGTCAGCCGGCCCCAGGATAATATCCAGGCCCTGGCTGAGGAAGTCCTTTCGCGAGGCATCAGGCATGTGTTCATCGCCGCACGCGGCACCAGCGACAATGCCGGACGTTATGCGAAGTACCTGCTCGGTGCACACAATCATCTGGATGTCAGCCTGGCGACCCCCAGCCTGTTCACGATTTACGATCAGCCCCCCAACCTGGAAGATTGCCTGGTTATGGGCATCAGCCAGAGCGGGAAAAGTCCGGATATCGTTTCGGTGCTTAAAGAAGGTGAGAAGCAGGGTGCGCTTACGGCAGCCGTGACCAACATTCCCGAATCTGACCTGGGAAAAGCGGCTCAGATCGTGCTCGACCTGCAAGCTGGCGAAGAACGTTCGCTCGCGGCGACCAAGACCTACACCGCTCAGTTGACCACCCTGGCGCTGCTTTCAGTCGCGCTAAATCCTACGCCTCAGTCCGTCAAGGACCTTGAAACACTCCCAAACCTCATCGCTGGCGCGCTTGAAATTGAAGCGGATGTGGCCAACCTGGTGGAACGCTACCGCTACATGGACCACTGCGTGACCATCGGTCGGGGCTTTAATTACGCCACGGCTTTTGAATTTTCGCTCAAATTAAAGGAACTCACCTATACGATCGCAGAACCCTATTCCAGCGCCGATTTCCTGCACGGTCCGGTCGCCCTGGTGGATCGTGGCTTCCCGGTGCTGGTCATCGCACCCAGCGGCAAGATGGTGCCGGAAATGGTCTCGCTGATCAAGAAAGTGCGTGATCGTGAAGCGGAAATCGTCATCATCAGCGATCAACACGAAGTGTTAAGCCTGGCGGACCGTGAGATGAGGCTGCCTGCCGGGATCCCGGAATGGCTGTCTCCCATTCCGGCCATTGTGCCCGGTCAGATGTTCGCCATGTATCTGGCCCATTCCCGCGGCTTCAACGTCGACCAGCCGCGCGGTTTACGCAAAGTGACTGAGACCTGGTAAATAGCGTTAGAAAATCCCCGGCTTTGACCGGGGATTTTTTGTATCTCACTTGACGTCATGCAAGATCAGCGACTGCCAGGCTGCGTTTGGGCACATGGTGCACATCCTCTTCATCACGGTAGTAGGTCGTGCTGCCATCCGCTCCCAGCGGTTCCGTAACCACGGTTTCAGCCGGCTTCCCCAATGCTAAAACGAGCAGGATTTCATATCTGTCCGGGATTTCCAGCGCTTCCCGCAGCCCCTTGGCGCGGAAAGAAGCGATCATACAGCCACCTAGTCCCTTTTCAGCCGCACCCAGCATGATCGTCTGGGCTGCAATCCCATAATCCACACCGAAATTCGTTCTGATCTCAGTGTCGCCCAGGATGAGGATGTAAGCCGCGGGACGTTCACCTTCCACCGGGCCACCCCAATCCTTAAGCGCACCGGCCCAGTTCAAATTCGGGAAGATCCGGTCGTTCATCTCAGGTGAATTGCTCAGCCAGAATTTCAAAGGCTGCATATTACTGCCCGTCGGTGCATATTGCGCCAGGGCAACCAGATCATGCAAGTCTTCAGCGCTGAGAGCAAAATTCTGGTCGAATCGCCGATAACTGCGGCTTTTGTGGACAAGCGTTTTCATTTCCATGGCTTCTTTTTCCTCAGGCAATCGTGATCTCGTCGTTCAGATAAACATCCTGGATCGCGTTCAGGATCTCAACGCCATCTCTCATCGGCTTCTGAAAAGCCTTACGTCCGCTGATCAGTCCCATACCACCCGCCCGTTTATTGATCACGGCCGTCCGCACAGCCTGGGCGAGGTCATTCTTGCCCGAAGCTCCACCGGAGTTGATCAACCCAATGCGGCCCATGTAATTATTGATCACCTGGTACCGGGTGAGGTCAATCGGATGATCTGTGGCGAGATCGCTGTACATCTTTTCATTGAGATACCCATAATCTGATTCTGTCGCCAGGCGGATGGCTTTGAAGCCTCCGTTGACCGTCGGCTGTTTTTGTTTGACGATATCCGCTTCAATGGTCGCGCCAAGGTAGTTACCCTGCCCGGTCATGTCTGCTGATGCCTGGTAGTTGACGCCATCTACCGTAAAGGCTTCGTTCCGCAGGTAGCACCAAAGGATGGTACCCATCCCGAGTTCATGCGCCCGTTCGAAGGCACTGCTGACGTTGACGATCTGCCGTCGCGACTCGGGCGATCCGAAGTAGATTGTCGCGCCGACCGCAACCGCACCCATATCAAAGGCCTGTTCAACCGAAGCGAAAAAGATTTGGTCATAGGTGTTGGGATAGCTCAGCAGTTCGTTATGGTTGAACTTGAGAATGAAGGGGATCTTGTGGGCGTATTGCCGCGCCATGATACCCAATGTACCCAGGGTGGAAGCGACCCCATTGCAGCCACCTTCTATTGCCAGCTTGATGATGTTTTCCGGATCGAAATAGATCGGGTTGGGTGCAAATGCGGACCCGGCGGTATGTTCCACACCCTGGTCCACAGGCAGGATCGAGAGATAGCCGCTCCCGCCTAACCGGCCGTGATTGAAAAGCTGCTGTAAATTTCGCAAAACCGGTATTGGACGGTCGCTTTTGGCGAAGACCCGGTCCACAAAATCCGGTCCTGGTAAATGAAGTTGCTCTTTGGGGACGGTTTTCGAGACATGAGTTAACAGGTCCTGGGCTTCATCACCTAATAAGGCTTCAATTTTATCTATTTTCATCATTCTGTTTATTCCTTTCACTACCTGCATTCGTTTCAACCGGATTTCCGGCTACATTTCCAACACATGAGCATTAATTTAATTATAACTTGGCAAATTGAAGAAACCAAAAAGAAGTAAGTGATCTATATTTGACAATTATGGTCTTATTGGTACATAATTAATATAAAAGTCTCCCCTAAATAAAGACTTTATCTTAATTTTTTCCAATGTCGTGATTTTTACCTCCAAGGCAGTTTAATCCATATCGGTAAAAGAGATTTATCCATTAAATAAACAGACCATCCAGGATTGACAAAATAAGGAGTTCAAAAATGAAAAAGAGAATGGTTTTGATCGGCACTTCACTGCTGATCGTTTCAGCTTTACTTACCGCCTGCGGGTTGACCAGTTCGCCCACGCAAAGCGACCCGGGTACAAGTTCGACCCTGGTCGCTTTGGCTTTTACTCAAACTGCAATCACCGAAAAGGAAATGCAGCCCACGGAAACAGAAGCCGTGATGGCGACCACGGAAGCACCGATGGCGGAGGTGACTGACACGCCAACCGTCGCACCCACGGAGATTTCCCACAGCATGACACCCGGCGAACCTGGCTATATCACCAAATGGTTCTATGACACCAATTCCGGAAGATTCCGCTTCTTCCGGCGGCGTGACGGGTGGAGATGATTATGTTGCCAACCTGTTTGAGCGGCCATTCACGCAAACGGATATGGTCTATCGACCTGACCTGGATATCACTAAAACCGAGATCACCAGCGATTCAAATTTCATCTATACGAACATCATCCTGAACGGAGAGAACCCGAACGGCGGACTTCCCGGAATCTATGGGATCGAGATCGATTGGGATCGTGATGGTCGAGGCGATCTGCTCGTGATTGCGCAAAATCCGATGATGAATGACTGGTCAATCGATAGTGTCGGCGTCTATAAAGACAGCAATAATGATGTCGGCGGTTCGAGCATCATGCGGCCGGATACCAACTATACAGGCGACGCCTATGAAACCGTTTTATTGTCATCCAGCGTATTGGATGACCCGGATCTCGCCTGGGCCAGATATACACCCGGCGATACGCCAACCGTAACACTGGCATTCAAGAAATCCTTGATTGAAGGCGGCGGCACTTTCGTTTGGGGTGTTTGGGCGGCGGACAGCCTGCTCACACCGGACAACCTCGACCTGCATGATCACATTTCAAAGGCGGACGCCGGCTCACCTTATCCCTCTCACAGCGATTATCCGCTGGCAGCGCTGAACCTGGTCGATAATACCTGTCGTGAGACTTATGGCTTCGATGCCACCAGCCCGATCCCCGGGCTGTGTTACACACCTCAACCCGATAACCCAAGTGATCAACCAGGTTCCCAACCCGGTACCATTTCCGGTATCGCTTTCGACGATTACAACAACAACAGCGTACGTGATAGTGGTGAGCCGGTGACTGTTTACAGCGTGACAATCTCGGTACACAGTGATTCCTGCTCAAACCCTGCGTTGCAAACCACATCATCAAAATCTTTCAGCTTCAGTGGCCTCACGCCAGGCGCCTATTGTGTCAAGATCAGCGGCGGCGGGCCATTAAATACGGCGAACCCACAAAATGTCAACCTTTCCTCCGGTGGCAGCGCCTATGTCTTGTTCGCCTTCCAATCACCAGAATAAAATTACAGTTTCAAAACTTGACAGCCTCGGACTTGCCGGGGCTGTTGTTTTTAATATAAAATATAAATATCATCGCCCCCTCTCAAAAGCATTAATATAATCATAGGTTCACAAGTTAAGTCGTGAGTTCAGTACCTGTTGAATCTCTCCCTTTTCTTGTTTAATAGGCTTATCAAATCAAATAAGTAATCGTTTAGAGGAGGAAGCCATGAAAAAGTCAATCGTTTTAGTTCTCAGTCTGCTCGCCATAATGTCATTCGGTATATCAGCCTGTCAGTTTGGCATAGTCCAGAACGACTCAAACAACGAAGATGTCGTCAATACAATGGTCGCCCTAGCCTTCACCCAGACTGCTATTGCTGAATCGGAAACGCAGGAACCGGTCGTCGTGGAAACTGCAGCCCCACCGGAGGTGGATGAAACCACAACCGAAGACACCGAAGCCCCCCCGGTGGAAGTTACCCATACCCTGACGCCGGCCGAACCCGGCTGGGTCAATAAATGGTTCTATGACACAGACTCCCACGGTAACGCCAGCCTTGGTTATGTCAACGGTGGAGATGACTTCGTCGCCAACCTGTTTGAACGGCCTTTCACCGAAACCGATATGGTCTATCGACCAGACATTGACATCAACAAAACCGAAATGTCCGAAGATAACAACTTCTATTACGTCACGATCTACCTCAACGGGCAAAACCCGGACGGTGGCTTGCAGGGCATCTACGGGATTGAGGTCGATTGGGACCGCAACGGCCGCGGCGACCTGTTGGTGATCGCCGATCATCCATCATCCACCACCTGGGACATCGCCGGTGTCAGCGCTCACAAGGACCCGAACCACGATGTGGGCGGCACTTCGATCATGCGACCCGATTCCGGTTATACCGGTGACGGCTACGAGCAGGTAGTTTTCTCAATGGATGTCCTGGACGACCCCGATACGGCCTGGGCTCGGGTTGACCTTTCTACACCTCCCAGCGTCACAATCGCCTTCAAGAAATCTCTGACCGCCGGTTACGGGACCTTCGTCTGGGGAGTCTGGGCAGCCGAAAGCCTGCTGGATCCCACCCTGATTGACCTGCACGACAATTTCACTCAGGCGGAAGCCGGGTCACCCTACCTGAACCAATCCAATTATCCGCTGAAGGCTATCAACCTGGTTGACAACACCTGCCGTGAGACCTATCTGTTCGAAGCAACCACACCCATCCCAGGGCTTTGCTATATCCCCGAACAACCCACACCTGAACCATCTCCCACCCCAACCGAGACCGTAACACCCGAACCCATTCCGGGTACGATCACGGGAGTCGCATTTGATGACGTAAACAACGATGGCAACCGGGACAGCGGCGAACCACTCACGGTGTACTCCGTGGTAATCTACGCTCACCGTGATAGCTGCGCTAACCCAAGCGTGCGCATGACGGGTGCAAAGTCATTCACATTCACTGATCTTGAGGCTGGCACCTATTGCGTAAATATCATTAGGACCGGCGGCGGGACTGAGATGACCACGGACAGCCAATACACATTCTATTTAGGTGAAGGCGCGACCTATTACGTTGAATTTGGATATTACGTCGTTCAGTAAACAAAAATTTAGTCAAGAATCAAAACGGGACGCTTATAAAGAGCGTCCCGTCATTATTTAATACGTTTAGGCGGCATTACTGATTCGTGACCATTCCTCCCGCCACCTTCCAGACCGAGTGAGTGTTTCTGAAATCACGCTCGAACATGCTCAAGTCTGTGGAGGTCAGGATCGCCTGGTCGCATTCAGCCAGAGCGGAGAGCAAATCGGCCCTTCGCTGAACATCGAGTTCGGACATGATCTCATCCAACAGTAAGACCGGCCATTCTCCCGTTCGTTTTCGCAGCCAGTTGACCTCGCCCAGTTTCAGTGCCAGCAGCGCCGTCCGCCCCTGGCCGCGGGAGCCGAAGTCACCGAGATCAATCTGGTTGCTGAGGAACCTAAGCTCATCCCGATGTGGACCGACGGTGGTCATACCCCGAGCAATTTCCTCACGCTGGTGAGCCTGAAGGTCCGCCAGCATCCCTTTTTCAAGGTCTTGTTCAGAAAAACCGGAACGATCGGCTATCGCAGAGACGTTTAGCGTCATTTGCCCTTCGGGCAGCGAAAGCGGCTCAAAGGCGGGTTGATAATCCAGGCGCAGCACTTCCTTGCCATGCGTCAGGTCATAATGGATGCGCTTGGCCTCTTCTTCCAGTTCGCGGATCGTCCTGATCCGCTCCCGCATGATGAATGCGCCGTGACGGGCCAACATCCCGTCCCAGACCGCCAATTGTTCCACATCCCCACCGCGTTCGGCCAGCTGTTTCAACAGCGCATTGCGCTGCGTGAGGGTCTGTCCGTAATCGCTGAGATGCTGGACGTACTGGGGGGAAACCTGAGATATCAACATATCCAGGTATCGGCGCCGGTCGGAAGGACTCTCCTCGACGATCCGCGCCATCTGCGGCAGGAAAATGACTGCGTTGAACTGCCCAACCACTTCGCTCATTTTCCGTTTGACACCATCCAATAGAACTTCTTTACGAAAACGTGAGTTCCCATTGCCGCCGTTGCTTTCCCGGATCAATCGAACCTCGATCCGGTGAAGGCCGCTCCCGCGCTCAAACTCACCCACGATCCTGCCAACGGTCGTACCGTTTTCAGGAATAGTGAAATTGATCAACTGCCGGTCTGAACTGGCGTGGAAGGATGAAAATGTTGAGAGGAAATAAATCGCCTCTAAAATGGTCGTCTTTCCCTGCGCGTTTCCGCCTACCAACAGAAAGATTTCCCGGGGGATTTCCAAATCCAACCGGGAAAACTGACGAAAGTTGGTCAGAGAAAGTCTTTTAAGAACATTGAAGATTAAATCGAATCGGCTTCATCCGGTTCGGGCTGCCAGATTTCCTCAGCCCGATCCGTGTAGAGAACGCCGTTGATATGGTCGATCTCATGCTGAAAAATACGTGCGAGCCAGCCTTCCGCCCGGAACCTGAGCTTCTTGCCTGCCTGGTCCTGAGCCGTCACGGTGACCACTTTGGCGCGGTCCACCGAACCGACCAGGTCCGGCACGGAAAGACAACCTTCGATCCCACGTACAGTCTCTTCCGAACGGTCAATGATCTCTGGGTTCGCCAGGATGAAAAGTTGTTTGGGGAAATTCTCATCATCCTCGTTGCCATACTCAATCACGACCAGCCGTTTAGAGACCCCGATCTGCGGCGCTGCCAGACCAACCCCGGTGCTTCTCGCATCGTTTCGATCATATCATCCACTAAAACCTGCAGTGCATCGTCAAATTCTGTCACTGGACTGGTTTCGTTGCGTAACACTTCGTTAGGAAATGTGACGATTTTCCGTAATGCCATAATTCACACCTCGAATAGGATTTTACCAATAAGTTATAGAATTTTACCCGCTAGTTCAACTTGGTTTGGTCCCGTCCAGAGTCATCCTGGCTCTTTTGGTCTGACGAGGAGGTTCGTCGGTGATAGCTGGCGATCCATTCGGAGATCCGGTCACGTTCGGAATCGATCTCGAATTGGCGGACTTTTTCCAGACGCTCGCCCATCCGATAGAAGATGTCCTGCTGGACCTCAGAAGGGTTGTAGACAAAGTCAAAGGTCAAACGGGTATTACCTACAGATATATATACCGTGCCAAAGTTAAAAATGAAACCCCAAAAACCGCGGCGTTCATATTCAATGCTCAAAACATTTTCCAAAGGCGCTGACCGTCGACGAACCTTTCCCAGCGGTTTACGGTCGATGTCGACGATCTGGTCCAGGGTCACCTGGAAGATGTCGTTCCGCCAATCCGCATATTGGTAGAGGATCCAGAGGAAGAGCACAAACATCAATCCGCTCAAGCCAATTAACGCGCCGGTCATTGGCACAAAGGTCAGCCCCCCGGTCAGACGGGCGATAAACGCAGCCAGGGATAAAACCATGAATAAGACCGGTACCCAGATTCCCCTGACAAGGACAAACCAGTGCTTCCGATATGTGATCGCGCCGTTGCCTTCATAGCGCAGTCGAATGAAATCAGAGAAAAGCCATTCCAGGAATCCAGGGTCATGCTCCGGCTCATTCTGGAGCGGTGAATTTAATTGTGTTCGCCCGGCCTGGGTGGCAGCGCCGGAAGAACCCGGTCCATCCAGTTTATCCCGCAGCATCTGGTCCATCAGCTCCGATTCCTCATGGCGGTTTCGGTCTTCTGCGTGATGCCAGTAGGTCTCGATCATGCTGGCGATCGTTTCAGCATGCGCCAGATCACTCAACCGGATGGTTCCAACATAGGTCTGCACGACGACATCCGCAAACCCGAAGATCGTACCCAGGCGCGAGCGTTGCATGCCGACTGACATAATGGTCCTGAGCGGTGCTTCCTGACGGCTGTCATAGATCAGCGCGACCTTTTCGATCCAGACAACACGTTTATTGGTCAGTAGAAAATAATCATTTCGCCAGTCGAAATAGGTCCATACACCCCAGAAAACCGTCAAGGGAAGGCCAATACCCAACAAGATCCAGCCGTAAGGTCTTTCAGGCAGCCAGAACCAGAGCAGCACCATAGACAACACGACATCAGCTAATGCGGCCAGAAGAGGCGTGATTTCCCGCCGCCAAAAGATTGCCGGGTGCCTTCGGGCAATGACTTGCACATACTCCCCTTCACCGAGCCAGGTTACCGGCGTCTTAATGGCGAGTTCCCGACTATTCACCAACACTTCCAGACGTTCTTCAATACCCGGTAGTTCTTCGAAAAGATACAGGTAGTTGTCAACGCTCAGAGAGATGAGAACGACTTCCGTTGCCGCAATTGCCTGGTAGTAACGCGGATCGTCGACCAACAGTGATTCCTCACCGAATATGTCTCCCCGGTGTAAGGTAGTAAAGTCGGTCCATGTGCCTTTTCTTGAAGCCGAGAGATCTACATCGCCTTCACAAATTACGTACGTTTCTTCTGAAGGACTTCCGACTGTAAAAATAAGCTCGCCAACCTGGAATTTGACCAATTTACAGAGCGCAGCCAGCCGGTTCAACCGACCGGCGTCCAGATAGCCGAACAACGGCGTCTGGCTGAGAAGCTCAATGATCTCTGCTTGGTCAATTTGCATGACTTTAGTATAAAGCAAGTTTTAAGATTATGAAACGTCCGGCATTTATAATTCAATAAGAACCGGAGGCCTAAGCGGATATAATTAATCAGCATAGACAACCAAAAGATGCATTATCCTCACAAATATGATAAACTTAATCCAGTTAACCATTCTTAATCAGTTAGGATGTCCATGAAGTGCACATCTTGCAATGCTGAACTCAGTGTTGGAACACGTGTGTGCAATAACTGTGGTCACCCCGTCTACAACAACCCCACCCTGGAAGACCTTTATTTTTCGCGCCTGGTATCGAACGCACCAACCAAACTGATCCAAAAAGTTCGTTCAGCATCTTATCTGACCAAAGAACGCCGCTCCGTAACAGCGGTGATGTTAACCATCGCCAATCTGGATTTCTTTACCACAGCTATTCCGGCGGATGAACGCAGCCCAATCCTTAATGCAGCCCTTGATCAGATTGCCTCCGTTATCTACCAGTTTGAAGGGGCGATTGCCAAACTCTGGGAAAACACCGTCCTGGCATTCTTCGGCGCACCGGTCACCCATGAGGACGATCCGCTGCGAGCCGTCCATGCAGCCGGTGTTCTTCTTGAGGAAATCCATAAATTTTCTGAAACAGTCGAGGAAAAATATGGCGTCCCATTCCAGGTCAACATGGTCCTCAACAGCGGTCCGATCCTGATCGGAGAGGTTAAGTCCAATCTCAAGTTTGATTTCCAGTCGCTCAACGGCACGCTCGAATGTATGGATATGGCCATTCAGGCCGCGATTCCTCAATGCGAGATCATCTTATTGGAGGATACCTTCCGGTTCGTTAAACCGTTTGTAAAGTGCACAAAGTTGGACGACCTCTTCTGCAAAGATTTGGAAGGTGACCTGCATCTCTGGCGAGTGGATCAGGTGACCCACTCGGGGCCCACTTTCCAGCGCGCTCCCATCACCCGGAATACGCCGCTCGTTGGCCGGATCAAGGAATTGGATTCACTCCTCGAACTAACTGAAACGGTCCTGGCTGGTCTGGGTAGGGTCGGGTTGATCCTTGGCGAACCCGGCGTCGGAAAATCCCGGCTCGTTATGGAGTGGAAACGAAAGCTCAACGCCCTTCATCAACCCACAAAGCTGCTCTGGATTGAAGCGCATGGCATCGCTTTTGGAAGAGAGCTAGCCTACCAACTATTGAAATCGCTGCTGCGTTCAGCCCTGGACCTCGTTGATAATGCTTCCCCTGATGAAATCAGCAAAGCCCTCCACGACAAAATTGACGACCTGCTGGGTGTCGACCGGGAGACTTTATATACCTATCTCGCCCATCTTCTCGATATCCAACTGGATGAATTTCAGGAAAAGCACATTCACAAACTCAACGCCAGCGAACTGCATTCCCAATATCTGAACGCAATCAGATCTTTTTTCAAGGCCCTCGCAGTGGAGCAGCCGGTGATCTTACTTCTGGAAGACCTCCATTGGGCGGATATTTCCTCGGTAAATTTACTCATCGACCTGCTGCCCATCGCGACCATTTCCCCAATCCTGGTTTGCCTGGTCACTCGCCCGGATCGCGAATCCTCAGGCTGGAAGCTGGTGATGGCCGCCCGCGAACAAATTGGTCCACGGTTAACCGAGTTCGAATTAGGCAATTTGGATCAAGATGAAAGTCAGTCCTTCGTCGAAGAACTCCTCGATATTGATGAGATCCCCGAGATCATTCGGAACGTAGTATTGAACAAATCCGAAGGTAATCCCTATTTCATTGAGGAACTCCTCCGGATGTTGATCAATGAAGAAGTGCTGACCCAGAAGAACGACCGCTGGGTCTTTGATCCGCATATCGATCCCAATAAAGTGCCCGACAGCTTACAAGGGTTACTGGCTGCCCGAATTGACCGCCTGCCGCCGGAAGCCCGCCTGACCCTGCGGGTGGCAAGCGTGATTGGCCGCAGTTTTCCCGAGCTCGCGATCGAAAAGGTGCTCACGTCGCAATCACCAGATGTTGAATTAATGACACAATTGAGCACATTGGAATCGATCGGCATGATCAAGGTGGCGCAGGTGCATCCCGAATTGAGCTATTCTTTCCAGCATATCCTTCTGCACGATGCAGCCTATCATTCCATCATTGAAGAAGATCGCAGCAAGCTGCACCGCCTGGTCGGGGTGACGCTGGAAGGACTTTATCCGGACCAAACCGATCGCCTGGCATCACAACTAGCTTTTCACTTCAGCGAAGGGAACCTCCCTGAAAAGGCCCTCGTTTATCTGGATAAAGCCGGGCATGTTTCAATGGATTCTTTCGCAAACGCGGAAGCGGAACATTATTTTGAGCAGGCGGTTCACCTGACCGAAGACCCGGAGCACCTTGCCCATCTTTATACCGATCTGGGGGAAGCCCTGGCTCAACAGGGTAAACACCGGGAAGCGATCCAGGCCTGGGAGAAAGCGATCAAGCATCATCGAAATCTGAAAAATTATGACCGGTTGGCTCGAGTCCATGCCTGGGCAGCGAGGTCAGCCTGGTGGGGATATGATCCAAAACACAGCCTGGAGATTTGTTTGAAGGGATTGGAGGCGGTCAAAGACGCGGTCGAGAGCCCCGACATCGCCTATCTCATCCATGAGACCGGGCGGGCATATCTTTTCAATAACCAGCCCGAAAAAGCCCGGACTTATTGCGAACAGGCTCTGGAAATGGCAAAGAGGCTGGATGCCTTCGACGTCCAATCAGAAGCACTGGCTACAATCGGCATCCTGCCGAACATCAAGCCACAGCAAGCGATCGCAGCATTGAAATGGCAGTCAAGATCAGCGAATCCAAAGACTTGTTTGGACCAGCTTCTCGGGCGTACATCAACTTGGCAGCCGTTATCGACAATCTTGGCGAGGTGCGCCTGGCCCGTGATTACCGTAAACGCGCGATCCAGTTGGGGAACAAAGCCGGTGGTGTGACGGATGAGACACTGGTCAACCAGGCCATCATTAACGCCTCCCTCTGGTTGGCGGACTTCGTAGACGCGGAGGAGCGAATCGAACAGCTCCGACAGGAATCCCGCCAAAAGGATGCCTACCTTGATGAGAACACGCTCAATCAACTCTTCCAGAAAGGATCACTCCAACGAATGAAAGGGGATTTTACCCAGGCGATCGACACCTTCACCGATCTGATCGACCGCAGCCGCCAGATCAATGACTACGAACGGATATTGCAAGGAAATCGTGCCCTGGCAGAAATCATCCTCGAATCCCACCTTTTGGAAGATGGCAAACAGACAACATCAAATATCGATATCGCATTCAGCATGGTCAATGATGCCCTAAAAACCTTCAACCAGATCAATGCCACTGGGGATGTCTCTACCCAATGCATCCTTAGCAGCGTCTATGCGCTCAAAGGCGATCTGGAGAAATCTGAGGCTGCCCTGGATCTGGCCAACAATCTCTACCGCAGTCAACCTGCCATGCACGACCGTGTACGGATCGTCCTGGCGCAGGCTCGGCTGGAAATCGCCCGGGGAAATTTCGAAGATGCTCTGGAATATCTTGCGAACGGTGTGCAGATGCTCGAAAAAATGGAAGGCCGCTGGTGGCGCGCCCGAGTCTTGCTGGAAATGGGCGTGCTCTATCTGAAACGGAATGAACCTGAGGATATCGACCAGTCTCAGAACATCTTTCGGGAAGCGCTATCAGAGTTCAAGGACATGGGCGTTGATTACTACCCCGATGTGATCATCGATAAACTTCGCCAGGTGAAACGCGTATCCCGCGCCCAGGCGATCGCCCACAGGAAAGTGACCCAGGAATTGGCTCAGGCTGGCAAGGTGCAAAACACCTTCATCCCTACACAATCCCCCGATCTGCCCGGATACCAGATCTCGAGCGTCCTGCTATCCGCACATGAAACTTCTGGAGATTTCTACGATTTTATCCATCTTGATGATGGAAAATTAGGTATTGTGATCGCCGATGTGGGTGATAAAGGTGCAGGCGCCGCGCTCTATATGGCGATGAGCAGGACATTGATCCGAACCTACGCTGGCGAAGAGGCGCAGCCGCCGGAAAAGGTGATCAGCGAGGTCAACCGCCGTATCCTCACAGATACGGCGCGAGGCATCTTCCTGACTGCCGTCTATGGCGTTCTCGACCCGCAGGCATCCACTTTCACTTACGTCAACGCCGGACATAATCCGCCTTGTTTACTGAACATGAAGGATGAAGAGATCCAATGCGCCCATCTTGATAAGACCGGCACGTTGATCGGTATCTTCGCTGAAAACACCTGGGAAACCAAGACCGTTACACTGGAACCCGGCCAAACACTGGTGCTTTATACAGATGGCATCACCGAAGCCCAGGATGAGACTGACGAGTTTTACGGTTACGACCGATTGGTCGAATCGCTGCAGGCAGGGTTTGGCAAACCTGCGGAGGAGTTCCGCAACAGCATCCTGGAAAACGTTCAGGCTTTCATCGGCACGGCCCCGCGCCTGGACGACATCACCCTGGTCGTGATCCAAAAAGAGTAGTCCCTCCTTGGGCATCATCCTAAAATTAAAATCTCTCATAAGGTGCGCTCTGCTTTTACGCGCACCAATTATTCCCCGCCCAAACCTCCTGTAATGGAGGAAACATTATATCTTCTCACAGGACTCCGGAGTTTATAACGGGATTTGTGGTCCTTCAATATGCAAACTTATTTGCATCTTGTTAAAATTTACCCCCTCCCGGATGCTGCGCATTCACCCTCCCCCTTAAGGAGAAAAGCGACGAAGTCCCCGCGGCGAAGTAGTGGGGATTGGGGAAGAATATTGAGGGTTAGATGAGGTTTAAACAAATGATGAATAAAAAAGAGTTGCTCTTTTCAGAACAACTCTTTGCACTTCTTTTTCATTGAACGAGACTAAACTTCAGCCTCATCCATCTTTTCCACTTTTAGGGCTTCTTTCTTCGTGAAGACCACATCGTTATCCTTGATATCCACCAAAACCGTGTCTCCCGGTTTGAAATCACTGGAAAGCAGGCTGATGGATAACGGGCTCTCGATATGCTTCTGTAAAGCACGTTTGAGCGGCCGGGCGCCGAATGCTGGGTCAAATCCCTGATCGGCCAGCCAATGAGTTGCTTCCTCGGTCAATTCGACCGTTAAGCCATGATCGGACAGCCGAGATTGAATATCTTTCATCTGCAGCCCCACGATCTTTTCCATTTCCTCTTTGGACAGCGAAGAGAATACAATCACCTCATCGATCCGGTTGATGAATTCAGGTCGGAAAGTGCCTTTGAGTGCTTTCTCGATTTTTTCCCGATTACCATGGTCGCCTTCTTCTATCGAACCAAGGAACCCAAGGGTCCCACTTTGGTTGACGTATTCGGTCCCCAGGTTACTCGTCATGATCAGCACGGTGTTGCGGAAATCAACCACACGTCCCTGACCATCGGTCAAGCGTCCGTCGTCCAGGATTTGCAGTAAGGCATTCCAGACTTCCGGATGGGCTTTTTCGACCTCATCGAACAGGATCACCCGATACGGACGACGTCGAACGGCCTCTGTTAATTGGCCGCCTTCTTCGTAGCCAACATATCCGGGAGGCGCACCGAAAAGCCGGGAAACAGTGTGTTGTTCACGGTATTCACTCATATCGATCCGAACCAGGGCTTCTTCATCATCGAACATAAATTCCGCGAGGGCTTTCGCCAGTTCGGTCTTGCCGACGCCGGAAGGTCCGATGAACACAAAGGAGCCAATCGGGCGTTGCGGGTCTTTCAAACCGCTGCGCGCCCGCCGGATCGCATCCGCGACAGCTTCAATAGCCTGGTTTTGTCCGATCATCCGTTCATGCAGCCGGTCTTCCATCTGGAGCAGCTTGTCTTTTTCGTCTTCCATCATCTGCGAGACGGGGATACCGGTCCACTGGTTGATGACCTCGGCGATATCATTAATATCGACGACCTCATCCAGCTTATGTTCCTGTTCCCAAACATCACGCTTCTGGTTGAACTCATCCTCGATCTTCATGCGGTCCGATTTCATCCGTGCAGCGCGCTCGTAATCGCGCTCAACACCGGCGTGTTCCTCTTCCTTCAACAGCCGGTCGATTTCGGTCTTGAGGTCCTTAAGTTCGTCCGGCAGGGAATAAAGCGCAACCCGCAGTTTTGCGGCTGCTTCATCCACCAGATCGATTGCCTTATCGGGCAGCCGCCGATCCGTTACATAACGAGCGGAGAGTTTAGCCGCCTGCACGAGAGCTTCGTCTGAGAAGGTCACTTTGTGGTGTGCTTCATAGCGGTCACGCAGACCGCGCAGCATGTCGATCGTGTCTTCCACGGAAGGTTCTTCAACGTATACAGGCGCGAACCGGCGTTCCAGCGCGGCGTCCTTCTCGATATGTTTGTGATATTCATCCAATGTGGTTGCACCGATGCACTGCAGTTCGCCGCGCGCCAGAGCGGGCTTGAGCATGTTGGATGCATCCATCGCACCCTGTGCCGCGCCTGCACCGACCACAGTATGAAGTTCGTCAATGAACAGGATGATCTCACCTTCGGAGCGCTGGATCTCTTCAATCGCAGCCTTAAGGCGTTCTTCAAATTCACCACGGAATCGCGAACCGGCGATCATGGCGCCAAGGTCCAGAGAGACAACTTTCTTGCCCATCAGGATTTCCGGGACGTCATTGGTGGCGATCTTTTGGCTCAGGCCTTCAACAATGGCCGTCTTCCCAACACCGGCTTCGCCGATCAGGACGGGGTTATTCTTCGTCCGGCGGCAAAGGATCTGGATCAGCCGCAGGATTTCAGTATCGCGTCCGATCACCGGGTCCAATTTTCCTTCATGGGCCATGGTGGTCAGGTCACGGGAATATTTCTCCAGCGTCCGATACCGAGATTCGGCTTTGGGGTCGGTCACTTTCTGGCCGCCGCGTAGTTCCTCGACGGCATCCAACACACGTTGGCGTGTGATGCCAAGATCCTCCAGCAGGCGGGCTGCCGGTGTGTTGCGTTCACTTAGAATGGCGAGGAAGATATGTTCGGTCGAAATGTATTCGTCCTTCAACCGATTGGCTTCCTCATTCGCCTGATCGATGATCCGCTTGACCCGGGGGGTGATGAACACCTGCCCCGCGCCGCCGCCGAAGATATTCGCCTTCGGACTGGTGCGCAGGATGTAATCGAGGCGTTCCTTGAAGTTCTCGGGGTCAATTTTGAGGATCTCAAGCAATTGGGAGATCACACCTTGCGGCTGCTCGATCAATGCCAGCAGGATGTGTTCAGTATCTATTTGGTTGTGCCCGTACCGTTGAATGATCTCAGCCGCACGTTGCGCGGCTTCCTGGGCACGTTCTGTAAAACGATCAAATCGCATCATAGTTTTTATATCCTTAATAGGGTCTTTGTTCTATTTATGTTAAGTTAGAACAAAAGAATTATAGCATTTTCCATCATAAAAATGTACTAATTTTTATAAGAAATATATAAAAAATTATGAGTATCTAAGGGGTTTACTTGCAAAAATCAGACCAAAACCCCACTCAGAGGATCAACATGGCATCCCCGAATGAGAAGAAACGGTATTCCGCTTCAATGGCGGCTTGATAGGTTTTCAGCATCCTTTCCCGTCCGGCGAAAGCACTCACAAGCATTAATAGTGTGGACTTTGGCAGATGGAAATTCGTGATCAGTGCATCCACCGCCTTGAATTGGTAACCAGGAAGGATAAAGAGGTCTGTTTGTCCCATGAAAGGCGCCACAACCTGCCCGTTTTCCGCGCCTCGGGCAGCCGTTTCAAGGGTGCGGACACTGGTCGTGCCCACAGCCACAATCCTGCCGCCGGCAGCATGAACGGCATTGATCTTATCCGCCGTTTCCGCGGATAGCTCGCACCATTCGGTGTGGATCTTATGTTCGGTCGGATCGTCCTCGGTCACCGGGGCGAAGGTATCCAACCCGACGTGCAGGTCCACCCGGGTAAACGCAACACCTTTATCTCTCAACTTTTGCATCAACTCAGGCGTAAAATGCAGCCCGGCAGTCGGCGCCGCAGCGGATCCAGGTTCATTGGCATAAACGGTCTGGTACCGCTCGGGATCATCCAATTGCGTATGGATATACGGCGGCAGCGGCACATGGCCAATTGAATTCAGATAAGGTTCAATAGGTTCGGCGAACCGGATCTTGCGTTTCGGTCCTTCTAAGGTTTCAAGAACGGTCACATCTGGTCCGTCTGCAATGGATAATTCTCTTCCGGGAGTCAATCCTTTGCCGCCGCCCAACGCCGTCCAGATCACATCGTCCAGTTTATCCAGGAGCAGCAGCTCTGCTTTGCCGCCTCCCGGCTTCTTCCTGGCGAAGATCCGAGCAGGAATCACTCGAGTTTCGTTGATCACCAGCAGGTCGCCCGGTTTCAGGTAACGATCAATATCCCAAAAAATGGTGTGTTCCAGTGTATCCGCATCTCGGTCCAGGACAAGCAAGCGTGAATTGTGCCTCGGAGAGACGGGTGTTTGTGCGATTCGCTCCTGCGGCAGTTCATAATCGAAATCAGTTGTTTTCATGCGGGGAAATACCGTCCTCAAAAAAGGGATTGCTGGGAGTCATCATCCCGAAAAACCATCCCGAGGTGTTCGTAAGCTATGCGGGTTGCCTGTCGGCCTTGAGAAGTGCGCTCAAGGAAACCCAACTGGAGCAGGTAAGGCTCAACAACGTCCATGATCGTATCCGGTTCTTCACTAACGGATGCCGCGATGGTGTTCAACCCCACCGGGCCGCCATCATATTTTTCAATCACACAGAGGAGCACACGCCGATCCAGGTCATCCAGACCCTGACCGTCAATGTTGAGCAGATCCAAGGCTGCCTTGGCAACGCCGCCATCGATCTTGCCCTCAGCTCGCACCTGGGCATAATCGCGCACCCGGCGCAGCATCCGCAGCGCCACCCGGGGCGTCCCGCGGGCTCGCCCGGCAATTTCCAATACGCCCTGATCGTCAAAGCCAACATCCAGCAAGCCCGCACCGCGCTGCACGATCTCAATCAGGGACTCAAGGTCATAGAAATTGAGCCGGTAAATCGCACCGAAACGGGCGCGTAAAGGCGAGGTAACCAGTGCCAGCCGAGTTGTCGCACCAACCACAGTGAAATGCGGCAGTTTCAACCGGATAGAACGGGCTGCCGGTCCTTTTCCGATCACGATATCCAGCGAGTAATCCTCCATGGCGGGATACAATACTTCTTCCACCGCGCGACCCAACCTGTGGATCTCATCGATAAAGAGGATATCTCCGGCATGCAGGTTGGTTAGGATGGCAGCCAAATCACCCGCGCGCTCGATCGCCGGCCCGGAGGTTACTTTAATGTTGACTCCCATTTCATTGGCCAGGATATGCGCCAAAGTGGTCTTACCCAGCCCGGGCGGTCCGTAAAAAAGGACGTGGTCCAGGGGTTCCGAGCGCAGCTTGGCGGCTTCGATCAGGATTTGCAGGTTTTCTTTGATCTGGGATTTGACCGATCATCTCTCGCAGGAGGGTTGGGCGAAGCGCCCGGTCAATCTGGTCGTCGGGACGTTCTTCGCCGTTGATGAAACGGTCGTTCGGTTCTGCCATCATAGCCTCGATTATACCCGAACCTGATTCACAGGACTTGTGAGGAACTGCTGTTTCGATTGCTTATTCATCGGTTGTATTTCACTATAAGAAATCAATCAGTGTCTTCTCGCTGCTTTTTCCCCAGAAGGACAAACGCCAGACCAATCGAGCCGAAATCCGCCAGTGACCACCAGAACCGGGCCAGGATCGCCACAAGCGCCGGGAAAGGCACCGGAATCAAACCGGCCAACAAGATGCCCATCGCGCCTTCACGCACACCTAATCCGGCCGGCGTCAGGAACGACAAGGTACCGAGAACCCAGGAAAAGCCCATTGCACCGATCACCTGTAACAAATCGCCCAGGACTAGCGGTGAAAAACTGTCCGCCAGAAGGAAAAGCCCCACCCCGGAGAGCACCCACAACAGGATGTAATTCAACAGCATCAGTGCGAAGTGATACCAGGCGAATTGGATTTTCACTTCTCCACGGCCCAGCCATTTCATGATCAATGTAAATAATTTATTCAGAATTTGCGGAAAAAAGATCGATGCGACCAACGGCAAACAGAGCAGTAGTCCCAAATAGGCCAATTGATGCATGGTTTCCTGACCCGCCATAAATAAGGAAGGAATATAAACCAGGATCCCGGCCACGATCAACACATACGTATCGATGATCGCACTGGCGCCGGCGATCAATCCATCCACGCCATACCGGTGCAGGGTCACCGCCCTGCCCGGGATGATCCAGATCCTGCCAGGCAGATATTTGCCCAGTTGGGAAGCATGATAACCATAATAAGCCTGGGGATAGGTGACCTTCACACCCAGACCGCGCAAGCCAATCAGCGTGCCGGAGGGGAACAGCGCAAAGGCGCCCAACAGGATCGCGAGTGAGATCGCCATCCGGCCCCAATCGATGTCCACGTCCGCTGCCCGTAGGGTCTGCCAGTTGTCGATCAGGCTTCGGGAGAGGAAGAAGATCGGGACCACGATCAACAACACCGTCAGTACGGTCCTCGCCCAGGGATGCTGCTTGAACCAGCCGGAAATCGTGGAAATCACACGCCGAATAACGAAAAACTTCTTACGATTGGTTTCTGTTGTCGCATTTTGGTCAGGAGTCATAATAGTGCTTATTATACTAAACCCTTCTTATACTTCACTATGTTATTATCTTTGCGAAGGAAAGGAACATCATGGACCGTCAAACAATTGATATCACACAACTTTGTGTTCAACCACATAATCTTTTCCACAACCAGTGGGCAGTCTTAACCGTTGGCGATTTTTCCCAGGGTGATTTTAACGCCATGACCATCGGGTGGGGTGCGCTTGGTACGATGTGGAGTAAACCTTTTATCTATGTTGCCGTCAGGCATTCGCGTTACACGTATTCGTTCATGGAAAAATTCGACAATTTTACCGTCACTGTTTTTTCCCGTGAATATCACGAAGCGCTAAGCCTTCTCGGCACGCGTTCCGGGCGGGATTACGACAAAATCAGCCAATCCGGTCTGACTCCGATGGCTGGCGAAGTGGTCACATCCCCGGTCTTCGAAGAGGCTGAGATTGCCCTCGAGTGCAGGAAGATCTATGCGAACGACCTCAATCCAGCGCATTTCCTGGATACTTTCATCGATAAGCATTATCCCAACAAAGACATCCACCGGATTTACTATGGTGAGATCGTGTACACATCTGCCAGTGAGTCTTATTTTGTGGAAAAATTACTGAGAAGTCCGGCAATGGTTGCCTAGAAATAACACTGAATTTCAATATAAAAAATCAAATCGCAAAATTTTTATTCGTTAATCACCTCATTATGAATTATTTTTCATTCTATGGGGTGATTTCATTTCATACACAGAAGTACCTTCCTACACTACCCTATCCCCGTCCCTTACTCTCTTGATGGTGTATACAGATGGGAAATGTGACTACCTTAGCAGGCGGGAAGGGGTTAATATATATTGGCGTTTTCTGGCAAACCTTAAATTATTTCGATTTTCATCATTTCTTATCTTTTTCTATTCATTCATCCAATAAATCCGGTAGCCCTAACGCGGTATAATCATCGGTGCAACCAAAATTAATGGAGATTTGAATGTCAGAAAGAAAAATTCGAGTTCTGATCGCCAAACCCGGCCTTGATGGTCATGATCGCGGCGCAAAAGTCATCGCTCGTGCCCTGCGAGACGCCGGAATGGAAGTCATCTACACCGGCCTACGCCAAACCCCTGAGATGGTCGCCGAAGCCGCCTTGCAGGAAGATGTCGATATTGTCGGCCTGTCGATCCTCTCCGGTGCGCACAACGCCCTCGTCCCAGCCATTATTGATCAACTTGCCGCCAATGGGATGTCGGATGTCAAAGTCTTTGTCGGCGGCATCATCCCTGAAGACGACATCCCGGAATTACTGAATAAGGGAGTCTATGCCGTTTACGGTCCGGGGACCAATACGCAAGCCGTGGTAGAAGATATTCGCAGCGCCTTCCAACCCCAAACCGAATAATATGCCGCAACTCGACCCGGAAGCCATCCGCCAGGGAGACCGACTCACGCTCTCCCGCGCATTAACTGCGGTGGAGAACAACGATTCGGAAGGACAGTCTGTGCTCTCCGCCGTTTTTCCCCACACCGGCCAGGCACATCTGGTCGGCGTGACCGGCGCACCAGGCACCGGAAAAAGCACCCTGGTCAACCAACTTGCAAAATTTTTTCGTCAGAAGATTAATAACACACCCCAACCAAAAATCGCCATTATCGCCGTAGACCCCACCAGCCCTTTTACGGGCGGTGCACTGCTGGGTGATCGCATCCGTATGCAGGACCTGGCCGGTGATCGAGGTATTTTCATCCGGTCCATGGCTTCTCGCGGCGCGTTGGGCGGCCTGGCTCACAGCACGGCTGCCTTCGCTACCCTGCTGGATGCTGCAGGATTCGACCTGATCTTCATTGAGACTGTCGGCGCCGGTCAGGGCGAAGTGGAAATTGCACAGCTTGCCCACACCGTCCTGGTCGTTGAAGCGCCGGGCCTGGGCGATGACATCCAAGCCATTAAAGCCGGCATCCTTGAAATCGCCGATATCCTGGTTGTGAATAAATCCGACCGACCCGGCTCGCAGAACACAGCCCGGGCACTTCAGGTGATGCTTGAAATGGCGCAAGGCACCGGAAGCCTACCACCTGCGGGTAAACATCTCCGTTTGGACCAACAAAATAGAACGCAAAACACCCCTGATCAACAACATTGGCAAACGCCTGTACAAATGGTCACCGCAACGGAAGGCAAGGGTGTTGAAGAGCTCGCGTCAGCAATCATCGCGCACCGAAACTTTCTCAATGAAACCGGCCTCTGGCAGGTGAAAGAAGCCTATCGACTGGAGAAAGACCTGGAAAGCCTGATCAAGGATTCGCTGCTTCAAAGCTGGCGTGGAAAATTGGACCAACAGCAATACATATCTGTCCTTGAGGATCTGATTGCTCGAAAGATCAGTCCATTGGACGCATTGAAGCGTTTAATTTGAGAAAATCTAGGTAAAGCTAATAAAATAAGTTATTATGATATTATCGAAAATTTAGGAGAAGGACATTATGGAACGCACGCTGATTAAAGACCTACCCGAGCATATTGATGAAGAAGTATTGATCAAAGGATGGCTGCATACGCTTCGCGACCAGAAGAATATGCAATTCCTTATCATCCGCGACCGCACCGGTCTGGTGCAGGTAGCACACTGGAAAAAGGGTAACCCGGAACTGGCTGAAAAGATTTCAACGATCGGGACCGAATCGGCGGTTTCTCTCACCGGGAAAGTCGTCGAGAACGACGTCGTTAAACTGGGCGGCATCGAAATCCAATTGGAAGACCTGCAGGTCGAAGGCGCAGCGGAAATTCCCCTGCCGTTCGAGCCTTTCGGTGAATACCTCCCCGATCAGGATTACCGTCTTGATTGGCGTTATCTGGACCTCCGCCGTGATGTCAACCGGCTGATCTTCGAGGTTCAAACAACGGCTGAACAAGCCATGCGTGACTATTGGCTGGAACACAACTTCATTGAAATGCATTCACCAAAGATCGTCGGCGCACCCAGCGAGAGCGGCGCGGAACTCTTCACCCTGCCTTACTTTGAATCGACCGCCTACCTGGCGCAATCACCGCAGTTCTACAAACAGATGGCGATGTCCGCTGGTTATGAAAATGTCTTTGAGATCGGGCCTGTCTTCCGTGCGGACCCCTCCTTCACCTCTCGTCATATGACCGAATTTACCGGTGTGGATATGGAAATGTCCTGGGTCAATTCACATGAAGACGTGATGGCTTTCATGGAACGCTGGCTGGCGTATACATACGAAAAAGTGATCGAAAAACACTATGATGCCGTCAAGGAAACCTTTGACGTTGACCTTAAAATACCGAGTGTGCCCTTCCCTCGCATCACGATGGCGGACGCGCATAAATTATTAAAAGAAGAAGGTTATAAACTTCCCCCTGAAAAGAAACACGACCTCGATCCGGGTGCGGAACGGGCGATCGGGAACTATTTCAAGGAAAAAGAAGGGCATGATTACGTCTTCGTTACGGATTGGCCGTTCGACGCTCGCCCCTTCTATCACATGCTCTATGAAGAGGGATCAGATATTACCCGCAGTTTCGATCTTTTAGGGAAAGGCCTGGAAGTCGCCACCGGCGCACAACGGGAACATCGCTATGAGGTCTTAAAGAATCAGGCTCTTCAGAAAGGTCTCACATTGGATCCTATCCAGGATTACCTGAACTTCTTCCGCTACGGAACACCGCCGCACGGCGGTTTCGGGTTTGGACTCAGTCGGTTCCTGATGATCCTTCTGGATCTTCCCAACATTCGGGACGCGGTATACATCTTCCGCGGCCCCACTCGTCTTTCACCGTAAGAATTATTCAATGTCGCAGGAAGGATAGTGTGTTATGCCGCATTTATTTGGTGAGAGGATCCGCCTCAGGGCAGCTGAAAAATCGGATATCGGCCTATTCTTGAAATGGGTCAACGATCCTGAGGTGACCGAACACCTGATGCTGGTCTATCCCATGTCTCAATTTGAAGAAGAGATGTGGTATGAAATGATGATCAAGAATCCACCCGCTGAACACGTGATGGTTATTGACATCAAAGACGAGAACAAACCAGATGGATACCTTTCAATCGGGACCTGCCAGTTCCACAACCTGAATTTGCGCAATCGGTCCGCTGAATTAGGCATCATGATCGGGGAAAAGTCGCATTGGAATCAGGGATATGGCACGGAAACGATGCAACTCTTACTCGATCATGGTTTCAACAGCCTGAACCTGCATCGGATCTGGCTCAGGGTCTACGATAAGAACAAACGGGGGATCCGTGCATATGAAAAAGCCGGATTCATTTACGAAGGGAAATTCCGGGAAGCCCATTTCCAGCATGGCCGCTATTATGATGTGCATTTTATGAGTGTCCTGCGTGAAGAATGGAATAAGATAAATCCCGGCGGTTCTATTAGTTGAAAAGGACGAATTTTATATGGTTAATAACACGCAGCACGATTTGCTTTATGGAAATATAAAGTTATTTGCAGGTACGGCATCACCTGAACTGTCTCAAGAGATCGCCGATTATCTGCATACTGATCTCTGCGGCCGCGATATTGTCGAATTCCCAAACGAGAACCTTTTCGTCCGGCTGCATAACAGCGTGCGCGGACAGGATTGCTATGTGATCCAGTCAACAACCTCGCCGGTACATCGTAACCTGATGGAGCTTCTGATCCTGATCCAAACGCTTAAGCTCAATTCCGCCGGGCGGATCACGGCTGTGGTTCCTTATTTATGCTATGGTCGTTCGGACAAAAAGGATATGCCCCGCGTCCCGATCACGGCCCGTCTGACGGCGGATATGATCCAGGTCGCCGGAGCAGACCGCTATATGACCTTTGACCTGCATGCAGGACAAATCCAGGGCTTCTTCTCAATCCCCGGCGATGTCCTGCGGGGATTCCACATCCTCAAGGACTACCTGATTGACCTGGCGCCAAAACTTCATGACCCGGTCGTGGTCACAGCCGACCTGGGCTTCGCCAAAAAGGGCCGGGTGTACGCCGACCTGCTCAATACCGGCCTCGCCTTCATCGAGAAGAAAAGGACCCTGGATATCGAAGAATCCTAAGTCCATGACCGTCATCGGTGAAGTCAAAGATCGGGATGTGATCCTGGTCGATGATGAGGTCAACACCGGCGGGTCAATGGTGCATGCCGTGGAAATTCTAAAAAGCCATGGCGCGCGGAAAATATACATGATCTTCGTCCACCCGATCCTTTCCAAGAACGCGGCCGAAAGACTGGGCGAATTGCCGGTTGAAAAATTTGTGACGACCAATACGGTGCCGGTTTCTCCCGAGAAAATGGCTTTCTTCGGAGATCGCCTGGTTATTCTTTCTATCAGTAAGCTGTTGGGCGAGGTCATCAAACGAGCCAACGAGGGCACCAGCGTCGGCGCGATGTTCAATGAGTGATCCTTCTCGAATATGGAGTGAAATAAATGGAAAAAGAAATCCATAAGCAGCTCGCCATTGAACTTTTTAACCTGACCTGGGACTTGATGGACAAAAAGGACCGGACCCAGGCTGAGACCGATCGGATGATCAATGCGGCACACGCCTCCCGTTACCATTGGGAGATCGCCGGCACGGCACTCAATATCGCCCGGGGGGAATGGCAAATCAGTCGGGTTTACGCCCTGCTCGGGCGAGCGGAACCCTGCCTTTACCATGCGGAACGCTGCCTGCAGGTCACCCTTGAAAACGATTTGAACGACTTCGACCTGGCCTTCGCTTACGAAGCGATGGCCAGAGCGTGCCATCTGGAAGGTGATGTTGTTGAAACGGCGAAATACTATACCCTGGCCCAGGATGCCGGTGCAGAGATCGCGGAAGAAGACGACCGCAGTTACTTCTTTGATGAGCTGCATACCATTGAGGTCGATCCGGATTGAACTTCCATACATAAAACGAGGAAGATGGTCATTGACCCTTGATGGCTAAATCTGATAGAATTGGCGCACATCCTCACCAAAAGGAGATTTATTAATGGCAATTTTCCCCTCAAAACGTGCGCCGGCTTTTGCCGACATTCCTGATGAGAAATGGAATGACTGGCGCTGGCAGCTCAGTCATCGCCTGAATTCCATTGAAGATTTTGAACAGATCCTCACGCTGACCGACAGCGAAAAAAAGGCGCTCGGCCAACCCGGTTTGTTCCGGGTAGACATCACCCCTTATTTCGCCTCCCTGATCGATCCTGACAATCCACTCGACCCGATCCGTAAACAGATCATCCCCACTGCAAATGAAATCACAAATTTTACCGGCGAGATGGGTGATTCACTGGCGGAAGACGCTCATTCCCCCGTGCCCGGCTTGGTGCACCGGTACCCCGATCGGGTCCTGATGCTGGTGACCACCCAATGCGCCAGCTACTGCCGTTACTGCACCCGGTCCCGGATCGTGGGAGACCCTTCACAGACCTTTTCCTCCAAAGATTTTGAAGCTCAATTGGATTACCTGCGTAATACGCCTCAGGTCCGTGACGTACTACTTTCAGGCGGCGATCCACTTACCCTGGCACCCCGTGTGTTGGAGCGGCTGCTAACCGCTTTACGTGAGATTCCACATATCGAGGTCGTCCGGATCGGTTCCCGTGTCCCGGTGTTTATGCCGCAGCGGATCACCGATGACCTCACTGACATGCTGCAAAAGTTCCACCCACTCTGGCTCAACATCCACGTCAACCACCCCAACGAGATCACGGCTGAACTTGCCGAAGCTTGCGATAAACTGACCCGGGCAGGTATCCCACTTGGGAACCAGTCCGTACTGCTGGCCGGTGTGAATGACGACCCGTATATTCAGCGCAAGCTGGT
This sequence comes from uncultured Chloroflexia bacterium, assembly GCA_963748065.1. Classification (GTDB taxonomy): domain Bacteria; phylum Chloroflexota; class Anaerolineae; order Anaerolineales; family Anaerolineaceae; genus Brevifilum. The sequence continues at coordinate 287,650 of CAVVHL010000005.1, forward strand.
GCATGACCTGGTCAGCATCCGTGTCCGTCCCTATTACCTTTATCAGTGTGACCTTGTGCATGGTGCGGGGCACTTCCGGACACCGGTTGGAAAAGGGATCGAGATCATTGAAGCCCTGCGCGGACACACCTCCGGCTTTGCCGTCCCGACCTATGTTGTTGACGCTCCTGGCGGCGGAGGGAAAATCCCCTTGAATCCCAACTATCTCCTGAGCTATTCCGACCATAAAGTTGTGCTCCGTAATTATGAAGGGTATATCACCACCTACGAAGAACCGACGGATTACGAACCAATCGATCCTGCATTGGTCGCACCGTTCAAGGATGAAGCCATTGAACCCGGACAAAGCGGTGTATTCGGATTGCTGGAAGGTGAGGAGATGTTCCTCAAGCCGGAAGGGTTCGACATACTCCACAATCGCGGCGGCGGGATGCACCGCCTCCGGGAAAATGCCGAGAAGTGGGTTCCCCGCGGGATCGGGGATGGCAAACCGGAAGAGTAGAACTTAAGAGATATAAAATCCCGACCGATTGGTCGGGATTTTTTGTTCAACTCGTTGGAGGCAACGGCTCATCTTTGGACACACCGGTTGGTTCAAGCTTTTCCAACGCTTTTTTCTTCGATTTTCTTACCAGTGCGACGATCAATAAAATAATCGGGATTGGAATGAGTAGACCTGCCAGGCAAATCATATACCCGCCATCAAGCAGCCCCGAGCCGAAGGCATCCCAGGCAGTTCCGTTAATATCCGCATTTAGAAAAGCATTAACCAGAGCATTCACACCGGGGATGAACAACCCCACGCCAGGACAGCCGCAGAGGAAAATAGAAATCAGTGCGATCACCATTATCGTCTTATTGGAATCTTTATTCATTTTCACCTATTCATAATTGTATATTTTCTTGGATTTTATCATGGTCTAGCCGAGTTGTTCATTTCACTGCAGTGGTAACAATTCCCCGTCTGCTACTCCCAATTCTTCTTTCCCCATTCACTATTCCCAATTTATTGTAAAATGGAAGCAGTAATCAACATTCATTCGTGGAGTGTTCCCGATGCCCGATCTTGAGATTGATCTGCTGGTCCTGCTTGTTGTTTCCAATTCACAATCAAAGAAGTTGATGGCGCACCTCAATAAGCAGCATTTTTATTTCACCATCATCGACAGCACCAACAACCTCTTCCACGAACCGTCCGTCTGTCTGCTTTTAGGGCTCAATCACAACCGCCTGGAAATCCTGAACGGGTTGGTGCGGAAATACTGCCTGCCCTATCGTAAATATGTCCCAATCCAGATGCGCGCGATGGGTGAAATCAGCAACCTCCCTGTGCTTGAAACTCAGGAAGGCGGCGCGACCCTGTATGCGCTAGGTGTTGAGCATTTTGAACAGGTGTGAAAACGACCGATGAAACTCATATCCATCATCATACAGGATAAAGACAGCGACCGGATTATTGAAGCGCTTGTTCAGCAAGGTTTGGGCGTTACCCGGATGACCAGTACGGGTGGATTTCTCCGTCAGGGAAATGTAACCTTATTCACTGCACTTGAACCAGAACAGGTGGATGGCGTTATTGCGCTGCTCAGAGAAAAATGCACCTTCTCCGATCCGAACCGGCACGCGGCAACGATCTTCGTGCTGGATATGCCTGAGTATTTGAAAATTTGACGAAGGGTGGCATGAAATTTCGCAAACTTCGTTTTCAATGGTCACGCTTTACGCGCCACTTCAGCCGGTTCACCTGGGGCGGCCAATGGGCCGCCGCACTGCCGGAATCTCGCCGGCATAACCTGACCCTGTTCTTCTTCGATGGCTTATTTGCAGCCGCCAGCGACAAGATCATCCTGACCTATATCTCGATCTACCTGCTGGATTTGGGTGCAACCGGGCAGCAGATCGGGTTATTAAGCTCCTTCAGCAACCTGACTGCGGCTCTCCTGCTGCTGCCGGCGGCGATGTTGGTTGAGCGTACCGGCGAACGTAAACGAACCACGCTTTTGGCTGCTTCCGGGAGCCGCCTGATGGTGCTGTTGATGGCACTCGTGCCGATGGTATTCGTGCCAACCTCAGGATTGGTCTGGGTGATCCTGGGGTTTGCATTGCTCAGAGAAACCTTTAACAACTTCGGTTACCCCGGCTGGATAGCATTGACCGGCGACATCGTCCCTTTGGAAGGGCGTGGACGCTACTTCGGTTCTCGTAACTTCATCATGGGCGTTTCGGGTATCATCACCGCCCTGGTGATCGGTCAGGCTATCACCTGGATCGGGTCGCCGCTGGGTTATCAGCTTGCTTTCATCCTGGCCGTCCTGCTGGGTGTGGCCTCCATGTCGTTCTTCGGCAGGCTAAAGGATCACAGCAAGGAAGACGGCACCCTTCAGCCGACTCCAAGTTCCCTGCGGCTGATCGTCTCCTCCCTGTACGGTCAAAAACAATTCATCCTCTTCTGTGTTTTCACGGCTGTCTGGAATTTCTCGATCAATATCGCCGGACCATTCTTTAATGTCTATATGGTGGAAACTATTGGGATGACGGCGGCTTCGATCGGACTCGCCACGGTGGGCAACAGCATCGCCAATCTGGTCGTCCAACGCCGGACCGGTGTGCTAGCTGACCGATGGGGTAATCGGAAAGTATCGATCATCTTCCTGTTCCTCATTCCTGCCTTGCCGCTCATTTGGGGACTTTTGATCCATAAAACCTGGGAAGTGATCCTGATCCAAACCGTTGCCGGGATAGTCTGGGGAGCCTATAACCTGGTAAGTTTCAATATCCTGCTCGTGCAAACACCCCAGGAACAACGTGCCAGGTTTTCCGCTCTCTATCAAATCGTCGTTACACTGTCGCTGGCTGCAGGTGCAGCGCTGGGATCTTATCTGATCACAATCATTCAATTTAAAGGTGTGGCGATTGCCTCTGCGATTGGACGCTGGCTGGCAGCGCTGCTTTTCATTTTATTGGTGAAGGAATCGCCACCGAAGAACCCCGTGCTGGAGGAAATCCCTGAGGAAAGCGATCTCAGTGTGGAAGAACCGCTCTCTTAAGCAAGAAACTGCTCATTTGGTATGAGCAGTTTCTTGTTCATTTCCTATTCAATTACTCGGCTGCAGCTTCCAGCCATTCCCGGACTTCCGCTTTTTCCGGGATTCGTCCAAAGCACATCACCTTTTCATTGATGACCAGCGCCGGGGTGGACATGACGTCATAGGCCATGATCTCCGGCATCGATTTCACTTTAGTGAACTGAGCGGAAATCCCCAGCTCATCAGCCATTTCTCGGGCCAGGGCTTCCAACCGTTCACATTTAGGGCAACCACCGCCTAAAATCTTGATCTCCATTTTGTTTTCTCCTTGAGAATTATTTAATGAACCAGCCAAAAATCAAGCCGGCTAGGGTGCTGAATACCGTCACCATCGACACATAAACGGCTGTCTTTTTCTTCCCAATCACCGAATTCGTGATCAGGATCGATTGTAAGCTTAATTCAGGGTCCGCCAGCAGGTAAGCCAGCAGTGGTCCCCGGTGCATTCCCAGCGATAGGAAAGTCTGCGCGATCGGCACTTCCACCAGCGTGGGAAAATACATGAAGACGCCGAACAAGACCGCAGCCAGGTTCGCCCAAAGTGTATTGCGACCGGCGATCGTCTGGATCCAGACCGGCGGGATCAGCGCTCGTGCAATGGATGCGACAAACACACCAACCAGCAGCAGTGGGATGATCTGCTTGACAAACCGCCAGGTCTCCCAAAGCCACTCCTGCCGTTCATTGGCGCTGAAGGCTTTCGCACTCAATACCCAGATAGCACCAATCAGGAGCACTTCCGAAATCAACCGACCGGTAAAGCCCATCGTCAACCCATCATCTGTAACCGAAACCGGGATTGAAGCAACCACCAGGGTCAGCGTGATCAATCCAAGCGTGACGTAAGTCCAGGGGGTGAACCCGTCAACGATATTCTTGAAACCTTTCAACGAGGACAGCGCAATCATCACCAACAGCCCAATCAGGATCAACCCCTGAACGGATACGCCCTCGATCCCCAAAGAGGGATCCGGTGGGATCAAACGGTCCAGCCAGGCTTGCAGGTTGGTCGCCCAACTGCCCGGGATATTGAAAGAAGCGAATACATTTCGCAGGATTCCGACCTGCAGCGTCCCTGCGATCAGAATACCCAACAATAACATAAAGAAAACCACCGTTTTTGTCGGAACGGTCGCTTTGGCTGCAAAAATCTGGCTTTGAGCTGCTTCCTGCGCATGTTCGATGTCATCCTTGCGAAACAGCCAGGCCATCACCAGCCCGATCAGGATCCCGAAGACCAGCGAGAGCACGACCCGCGCCAGGGCGATGTCCATCCCGATCTGGACACCTGTAAAGGAAATCGCCAGGATGTTCACCGCGGGACCGACAAACAGGAAGGTCACCGCCGGACCAATTCCAGCCCCCTTCTTATAAATACTGGCAAAAAGCGGCAAGATCGTGCACGAGCAGACCGCCAGCAGGAACCCGCCCAGCGCTGACGCCGGATAGGAAATCCATTTTGGCGCGTCTTTCCCAAGGTAACGAGTGATCGCTTCTTTTGGCATCAGCGCGGCTAAAGCGCCTGCGATGAAGAAGGCCGGCAGGAGGCATAACAGCACGTGCGCTGCCAGGTAAGCAGCCAATCCACCCAGACCAGATTGCAATAAGTTCAGTAATGTTTCAGCGAAGTTCAAAGTAGCTCCAAATATATAAGGTTTTTTGCATATATCATCATAAAAAAAGATCAGCTCCCGGAGCAGAAAGGACAACTGCAGTTCGCCAGACGAACCGGATCACCCGCTGTGCCCAAGGCGTCATTCAGCAGTTCTCGGACACCTTCATCCCGCAGGTGGTAGTACACGTTCTGTCCATCTTTTTCATCCCGCACCAGGTCCGCTTCCCGCAGCGTTCGGAGCTGCTGAGAGATATAGGCTTGCGGCCGGCCAGTGACCGTCTGCAGGTGGCACACGCAAGCCTCCCGTCGCCGCAGTTCATCCAGGATCTGCAGTCGGACGGGATGAGAGAGCATTTGGAAAATCCCAGCTTTGGTTTCGTAATTCATAATATTCACAAAATAATATATATTATTCTTTGCATATATTACGTTAATCACCAATTTGTGTCAACGTGATGAATGTCATTATCTGCCGATAAAAAAAGGCGCCGGAATGGCGCCCTGGCTATCTTATGTAAATTCAAAGATTATGCGTCGTGTTCGTCCCCATTCTTGAGGATCGATTTTACATCCTCAAAGGACCTCATCGCAGCATGTATTGAAGTGTTCCGCTCCAAGCCCCTTGTCATTGGCGAGCACGTCTGGAATATGTGTGATTTTAAAATCTCTCAGGGGATCACCCGCATGGGTGGTTATAATTACAAAGACGTCTTCACATTTGACCGTGGACCAAAAATGGCTGCTCATAAACTGAAAGAAATTTGGCAATCGAAAAAGGAGTCAGCATGACCCTGATATTCAAGCCCAAACAAACCATTGAATTTATCGGTGACAGCATCACCGACAGCAACCGGCGTGAACCGGAAAGCGAACCTCTTGGAAATGGCTACGTCAGGGATATCCATAGCCTGCTCCAGGCGAATTATCCCGAGCTGGATTTGAAGATCATCAATAAAGGCATCAATGGCGATCGGACGTTGGAATTGAAAGCGCGCTGGAAACAGGATGTCCTTGAGATCAATCCGGATTGGTTGTTCATCTATATCGGCATCAATGACGTCTGGCGTTTTTTTGAGTTCGATCGCAGTGAAGCGGTTCCTTTGCAGGATTTTGAACACATTTATCGCCAGTGTCTTACCGGCGCAAAAACCAATACCCAGGCAGAGATCCGGCTGGTCTCGCCGTTCCTGGCCGAGAAAGATCCCGATGATCCTTTCAAGAAAAAACTGGAACTTTATCAGGCTGCGGTTGACCAATTGGGCGAGGAATTCGCCCTGCCGGTGATCCACCTGCAGCCGGCGTTCGATTGGGCGATGCTTTCCAAGCCAAGGAGCATACTGGACATCTGACCGTGTTCACCCCACCGAGGTTGGGCACATGCTGATTGCCCTGACCATCCTCAGAGCTTGCGGATTTAGGCTGTAGTAAAATGCCGGAGATTATTCAATCTCCGGCATTTTTGTTGTTTTATAACGGCTTTAGACCAAGCCAGCCGTTTATTTCAGAATTGAACTAAGTTAGGGCAGCAATCCAAAGCACCCTGTGCATCGACAAGACCTGCACCGGTTGCATCATCTTCCCAGCAGATCACTGTTACACCATCATATGGATCATATACACATCCTGGGGGCATAGCGAGAAATCGCCGAACTTTCGAGGGTTAATTCAGCCTCAGGTGCTGTCAGGTCGGGGTCTTTGCTGGGCCATCAAGGCTACCAGGCCGGCAACATGGGGACTGGCCATAGAAGTACCACCGAGGAAATAGTAACTGATTTGACCGCTGTTAACCATATAGGGTCCAACAATCCAGGAACCCGGAGCGGCGACATCCAAATCCTGCCCATCCAATTCACGGCTGGAAAAATCTGTAATGTAGAAATTCGCCGGATGTAGGTCGGATCAGCGACATTAACGGATATACCACCATGAACCACCGGCAGGCGGATACCACTCACCGATCCAACCGGAAGCTGCAACAGAAATTACAGGTGCATAAGCGCCGGGATAGCCCATCCCAGCTTCCCCTTCATTGCCAGCAGAAGCTACGACGATCACACCTTTTGCAATCGCATCATCAATAGCGGCTTTTTCCATTGCATCGAGGGCTGGTCCACCCAAAGACATATTAATCACTACTGGGTAATCGGATAGCGGACCTGCCTTCAATTCAGCAACATATTCAATTCCTCGGGCAATGACGGAAGACCAGCCGGAACCGTTTTGGTTCAGGACTTTCACCGGGATGACCGTTGCCATCGGCGCAACACCATTAACGGGCGTTCCCCGTAAGCTGTAACCCAGGATCGAACTGGTCACATGGGTGCCATGAGAATCCTGGTCATGCTCCCATTTATTGGGCTGTTCAGAAACGGTTGCGTTATCTCCACCGCCACCGCCAAACGAAATAGCATATTCCGTTGCAATCCTTTCCTCAGGGAAGAATTGACGCCAGGCATCCACTAATCCGGTATCTAATACAGCGACATAGACGCCTGTCACCATCAAAGGGCACCTGCCGATTGTCAAGATCCGAACATCGTACAACGTTAATGGCATCTAAGTCCCACGTTGAAATTCCATCACTAAAGTCAGTTGCACTCACTGTGTCAATCGGTGCGCCTTTCCGCTCAGCATCCGGATTCGCGGCTGCTACAAAGGGAAGAGCCTGGACTTCAGCCAGGTCTCCCACTTTGACCTTCATCGTCAGCCCATTGATCGCAGGGAGCAAGTCGTTGACTTTACCGAAGCCGCCCAAGGTTGCCAGGATCTCATCGGTGATCTCGGTGTTGAGCAGCACGTTGATTCCCAGCGATTTGTTGTTCGAGGCCGCGCTCGCAGGAGCAGCAGAGACCAGGAGCAAAATCACCAGGCTCGTAAAAACTAAAACTTTTTTCATCCTTACCTCCTCAGTAAAGAATTTAAAGATTGGAATGAATCGGATAATGAAAAAAATCTCCAGAGCAACTGTTTATTCTACGAAACCCCTTTGAATAGGCATGTGTCGATTATAAACGTAAACTTATGTATGTCAATTATATAAACCATCAGGCTCATTAACAGAAGGTTAATTTAATAGATTACATCGGGTTACTTCGCACGAACAACCCAAAATAAAGGATTGTCAATAATTTATTAGATATTTCCACTAATTATATAATTTTTATCCCATTTATGGTAATATCATTCTGACAAAAGTCGATAAAGGAGGTCGAAATGGTTGAAAAGATCCAAAAAACCGATGCGGAATGGCGAGCACAACTTACTGAGGAACAATACGAGGTCACCCGCCGGAAAGGCACTGAAACACCCTTCTGTGGCACTTTTTTCGACAACAAGCAGGATGGCACTTATTATTGCGTCTGCTGCGGCCTGCCGCTGTTTTCTTCCAACCATAAGTTCATCTCAGGCACCGGTTGGCCAAGTTTCTTCCAGCCGATAGCTGAAGACCACATCGAATATCATCAGGATAACAGTTTTGGCATGCACCGCACGGAAATAGCCTGCGCTCGCTGTGACGCCCACCTGGGGCATGTGTTCAATGACGGCCCCGCCCCAACCGGTAAACGCTATTGTATCAATTCGGTTTCATTAAAATTCGAACCCGAGAAGGAACAGGAGAAACGCTCATGAAGACTCAAACAGCAATATTTGCAGCAGGATGTTTCTGGGGAGTTGAAGATAAACTGCGGAAGACCACCGGTGTGGTGGATACTGTTGTCGGGTATACCGGCGGTGAAGTGGAAAATCCCACCTACCGTCTGGTGTGTACCAACACCACGGGGCACGCCGAAGCCGTCAAGGTGACCTTTGACCCTGAGAAGATCAGTTACGAACAACTGGTCCGGCAGTTCTTCGAATTGCATAACCCCACAACGCCGGACCGGCAAGGCCCGGATGTCGGCAGTCAATATCGCTCGGCTATCTTTTATCAGAATGAGGAACAGCGCGAGATCGCCGAGAAGGTCAAGAACGAATTGAACGCCTCGGAGAAGTTCCGCCACGCTATCGTGACCGAAATCGTCCCCGCTGGCGACTTTTATGAAGCTGAGGACTACCACCAGCAATACTACGCGAAAAATCGACACTGGTAACAACTGAATAAATAGTACAAATTCAAGAGAGGCGTCTTATGCTCGCCTCTCTTTTCATTCCACATGTCTTCCTTTCCATCACCCCCGTTGATTGCTATGATAAGATTAAGGCCGTGACGAAGGCGAAATCCCCTTTCCATATCATGGTGAAACCTCGCGGCCCGGTCTGCAACCTGGCTTGTGATTACTGCTACTACCTCCCAAAAGCCAATCTTTACCCGCAATCTGAATTCAGGATGTCCGGTGAGCTGCTGACCGAATACACTCGCCAGATGTTTGCCTCTCAGCCGGGCAAGGCAGTGAACTTCACCTGGCAAGGTGGTGAACCCACTTTGATGGGTCTGGACTTCTATGAAGAAGCCGTCCGACTTCAAAAAGAATTCGCGCCGCCCGGTGTGCAGGTCACAAACACACTTCAGACCAACGGCACCCAACTCAACCCCGCCTGGTGCCGGTTCTTCAAAGAGAACAACTTCCTGATCGGCCTGAGTTTGGATGGCCCACCGGAATTTCACAACACTTTTCGGCACGATCGAGCCGGGCGTGAGCAGTACGATGCCGTCATGCGGGGCTTGGATTTATTGCAGCAGCAGGAGGTGGACTTCAACGTGCTTTGCAGTGTCCATCAAGCTAACGTCCACCATCCGCTGGAAGTTTACCAATTCCTTCGGGATCGAGTCGGCGCAGCATTCATCCAGTTCATCCCAATTCTGCAGCGGGAGTTGGATCAGGATGGTCGGGAGACCGAAACCCTGACATCGTTATCTGTGGATGGCGATTCTTATGGGAATTTCCTGATAAGCATTTTCGACGAATGGGTTCACCGGGATGTCGGGAAAGTGTTCATCCAGCATTTCGATGTCGCGCTGGGAATTTACGCCGGCCAATCGGCAGGATTATGCATTTTTTCGGAGACCTGCGGCCGCGCCCTCGTTTTGGAGCACAACGGCGACCTTTACAGCTGCGACCATTTCGTCGACCCGGTGCATTATCTGGGAAATATCACGGAAATACCCCTTTCAGATATGGTCGATTCTGAGACACAATTCCATTTTGGTGAGACTAAACACACCGCGCTTCCAGAAGTCTGCTTAGCGTGTGAAGTCCGCTTCCTTTGTAATGGCGGTTGCCCCAAAAACAGGGATGTAAACGGTCTCAACCACCTTTGTGCGGGTTATAAAGCTTTCTTCACACATATCGATCAGCCCATGCGCCTGATGGTGGATCTTCTTGAAACGAAACAGACCGCCGGCTGAGATCATGAAGTTGTACAATAGAACATAGGATAATTATTATTTAATAGAATTTTAGGTTCAGACGAAAAACCGTCTGGGCCTGAGAGAACAGGTATAATTCAACCATGGCAAGAAACAACTCATTACCACAAGATAGTATTGAAGATATCGATCGACGAATCGCCATCCTCATTGATGGGGATAATGCCCAGGCAACCTTAATTGAGGAAATTTTGGTCGAATCAGGGAAATATGGCAACGCGACCATTCGCCGGGTCTACGGCGATTGGACCACGCCAAATATGAGCTCCTGGAAGGATATTCTCAATATCCACGCCTTCCAGCCCATCCAGCAGTTCCGTTACACGGTCGGCAAGAACGCCACGGACAGCGCGATGATCATTGACGCAATGGATATCCTGCATTCCCATCAGGTCGATGGGTTCTGCCTGGTTTCCAGCGACAGCGACTACACTCGCCTGGCAACCCGGATCAGGGAGAGCGGCCTGTTGGTGGTTGGGATCGGGCGAAAAAGCACCCCTCGTGCCTTCGTAAGCGCCTGCAATGTATTCATTTACACCGAGAACCTCAAAAGCAGGAGCCGCAACGGTGGCAGCGGCCAACGCAAGTCCAATCATATGAGCGCTCAGGAACGTGAGTTGATGGACATGATCAGCCAGGCGATGGATATGGTCGGACCGGACGATGATGGCTGGACCCGACTTTCAGAAGTCGGCACGGCGCTTCGCCGGATCGATCCCGGTTTTGACCCCCGCACTTACGGCCACCGGCAGCTCAGCCACATGGTCAAAGGCCAGAACCAGCAAATCGAGATGCGCAAGGTGGCGAACGGCGCGATCATCGAAATCCGATTGAAGGATTAATTTACAATTTCTACGACAAAGGTGCAGCCCAGGCTGCACCTCTTTTATAAATACCAGGCAATTCAACCTAAGGAAATAATATGTCGGATGGGGTAAAAGTCAATCAGATCCTTGAAGCGGCAATCTTTGCAGCGGACAAGCACCAGAATCAAATCCGCAAGGATTTGGAAGGATCGCCGTATGTCACCCACCCGTTAACCGTTGCGAAAGTGATTTGGGAGATCGGCGGCATCCACGACACGCGTACCCTGGTCGCGGCTATCCTGCACGATACGATCGAAGACACGCCAACCACACCCGAAGAAATTCGGGACCAATTCGGTGAAGAAGTCCTCTCAATCGTGAAAGAGGTGACGGACAATAAAAGCCTGGAAAAAATTGAACGGAAACGGCTGCAGATAATTCACGCCGGCAACATATCGCTGCCTGCAAAATTGATCAAATTGGGGGATAAACTGGTCAACTGCCGCGATATTCTCAATTCGCCGCCCAAGGATTGGGACCTCAACCGCCGACGAGAATATATCCAGTGGGCAGCAGATGTGATAGCCCAGATTCGGGGCACCAACGCACCGCTGGAGGACGCCTTCGACGAAATGGTCGCAGACGCCGAAAGCAAACTTGATTTCAAGCTCAAACCATTCGAAACCATCAACCAGCGCCCCTGGGCGCCTGGACCGGATTTTATTAAATCTCAGGAGTGACCCTTGAAAACTGAATACCAGGAACCCGAATTGACTCAACCCGTGAATCTCTGTGACTCCCGAGGCAATTTGAATCCCGACGCAGTCGGTTGGAGCCGCCAGCCGTTGCACCGCTGCAACCTTAAAGGTCATTGGCCGCGCAAGAAGCGTTGGAATTATTGGGCCGTTGTCAGCCCCACTCACCTCTTTTCAGTCACGCTCTCCGATGTCGATTACCTGGGCCTACCTTTCATCTACATGCTCGATTTCGACACCAAAGCTTTCGCTGAAAAGACGCTGCTCAAACCTTTTGCTTCGGGGATCAACCTCCCACCAGTCGTTGACGCGGATGTGGTCTACAATGACCCGGCGATGCCAATCGCGATGCTGCAGAACGAACGCGGCGTTCAGCTTAAGGTGAGCTGCCCGGATTTTGATGGTAAGCCGCTGCAGGTGGACCTGCAGGTTGAGTATCCAGAGAACCATGAATCATTGAATGTTGTGATTCCCTGGTCAGAAAAACGCTTTCAGTTCACCAGCAAACAAAACACGCTACCCGCAGAAGGCGTGATCGAGTGGGGCGAGGAACAGATCACTTTCGACCGTTCCAACACCTTCGCCTGCCTCGATTTCGGCCGCGGGATCTGGCCTTTCGAGTGTTTCTGGAACTGGTCCAGTTTTTCAACCCGTCTGATGGATGGCCGCACGGTCGGCGTCAACCTCGGCGCCGGATGGACGGACGGTACAGGCATGAACGAGAACGGCCTCTGCATTGATGGGAAACTGCTCAAGCTCAGCGAGGACATGGTCTTCGATTACGACTCGACGAATTTTATGGCTCCCTGGCATCTCTCCACATCCGTTACAGACCGGGTAGACCTGACCTTCACACCGTTCTTTGAACGCACAGCCAAAACTGACGCCCTGGTCATTCGCTCCGAAGTCCACCAAATGATCGGTCGTTTTTCAGGCACACTAAAGACGGACGAGGGCGAACCGATCCAGATCGAAAATGCGATCGGATGGGCGGAAGACCATAACGCTCGCTGGTGATCCCCGGAGCGTTTTAAGCCAATGTCAAGAGCGGGTAAAGGTTCTGCTAACATTCCGAGAACAACCTGCGAATGCCTCTACAATGGGAATAGAACCCATTGGATGAGAGGTTGAATATGGCAGATAAAAAGATTCGGGTGCTTTTCCTTTGTAAACATAATAAAGCTCGCAGTCAAATGGCGGAAGCGCTATTGAAGTTCCGTGCCGGAAACCGGTTTGAAATCCGATCCGCCGGTTTCAACCCGCAGCCCATCATGCCGGCCGTGGTTGAGGCTATGGCGGAGATGGGCATCGACATCAGTAATCATCCCTCCACGGACGTCAAGCAATATATCGGTCAGGAATACTTTGGTTATGTGATCATCGTCTGCAGTCGGGATGAACTCGATTGTCCAACGACTTTCCCAGTACCGGGGAAACTGTTGAACTGGGAATTTGATGATCCCGCGTCTTTCACCGGTACCGACGAGGAAATCCTGGCTGAGACCATCCGGGTCCGTGACGAGATGGATGCGAAGATCCGGGAATGGATCACCTCAATTTGATAATTGAGAGTTTAAATAAATAGCCTTCTCTTTTTAGAGAAGGCTATTTTCATTTCATTAAATTAGCTCGTCTTTATCCTATCCCTTTGAACTCAAACACTTCACTTAAACGGATGTCTCGCGAACTGGCGCCGACCAGCACCTCAAAGACACCTTCCTCAGCGACCCAGGAAGCCTGATGCGGATCGTAATACGAAAGTGCGCGCTGGTCCAACTCAAACGTGATCGTCTTTTCCTCACCCGGCTGTAGATCAACCTTCGCAAACCGCTTCAACTCTTTCTCAGGGCGTTCAAGTGTGGACTCCACATCTTTGATGTAGAGCTGGACGACTTCTTTCCCTGCCATTTCGCCGGTATTCCGAATGGTGACTGAGACCTCAAATGTATCGCCGGGATGAACCTCAACAGGCACATTAAGATCCCGGTATTCAAACCGTGTATAACTCAGTCCATGACCGAAGGGGAATAAAGGCTCAACCTGCTTGGTATCGTAATAGCGATAGCCCACAAAAATCCCTTCGCCATAATGGACATCCTTCCATCCGGGAGTGTGCCCGAAGGCCGGATTATCTTCCAGGCGCTTCGGGAAGCTCACCGTCAATTTACCGGAGGGGTTGACTTCACCGAAGAGGATGTCCGCTAATGCGCTGCCGCCTTCCTGTCCGGGATAATAGGCCAACAGGACGGCCTTTACATCGTCCACCCAGGGCATCGCCACCGGCGCGCCGGCATTGACCACCACCACCGTTTTCGGGTTGACCGCGGCCACCGCCCGGATCAGCTCTGTCTGTCTGCCCGGGAGGTTCATATCAGGCCGGTCGCCACCTTCGCTCTCATAGAGATCGGAAAGTCCGACAACAACGATCGCCGCATCACTTTCCTTTGCCACCTCGACAGCCCGTTCAACCGGGTCACCGGAAACAGCCAGCGGAATTTTGTATGAGAAGTGCACCAACGCAAACCCGTTGTTTTCACCGCTGATGTATTCCGCCTTGAAATCATACTGCTTCCCCTTCTCCAGGTGAATGATTGCCTGGTCTCCCAACTTCGAAACGTCAATTGACGCCGTCGTTTTCGGGCCGACGTTATTCTCAAGCACCAGCTCGCCATCCAGCCATACTCGGGCTGTGCCGGTATTATTGATAAAGAATTCGGTATCGCCCGATTCCGGCGCAGTGAAGGTCCCGGACCAATGGATGCAGAAGTGGTGCGGGTCGATCACGGAAGGCGCAGGGCCGCCGGCGCCGAACCAGGCGTCGACATTGGCATCCACCCGGGTGACCGCCGGTTCACCGGAACCATCGAGGTTGTTGAAATACTCACCCAAAAGTCCTTTTGAGACCCCATCCGGATGGGTGAAGCAGGACTTTTCGACCACCTTTGGCCGGACCTGATTATCATAGCCGGGTTCATACCGGATCTCGACCTGATCGGCCAACTTCGACCGGAGTCCAGCCAGCGGCGTCACCCAATGATGCGGGTCCACCCTCGAGCTGCCCCCACCGCTGATCATGTGTGCGGCGTTCAAGCCAATCACAGCCAGGGTGTTGATCTTGTCAGCTTTCAATGGCAGCACACCGCTCTCATTCTTCAGAAGAACCATCGAACCGGCTGCGACCTCTCTGGCAAGCGCACGATGCTCCGTTGTGTCACCACTGCCGGTAGGTGAATCCCCCTCACCCATAACACCAGCTCGGAACAACATAAGCAGCATCCGCCGGACGGCTTCATCCACCAGCTTCTCATCCACCTGCCAGTTATGGACTGCAGATTCGAGTAAATGTCCGAAATAACGCGTCGGACCGGGCATCTCCAGGTCGAGGCCTGCAGCGACGGGTTCGAAAATATCATGCACCGCACCCCAATCGGAGACGACCACGCCTTCAAAGCCCCATTCCTCTTTGAGGATCTTCCGCAGCAGATATTCATTACGGCTGGCATAAGTCCCATTGATACGGTTATACGAACACATCACTGTCCAGGGCTGCGCTTCCTTGACGATCGTCTCAAAAGCCGGCAGGTAAATCTCCCGCAGCGTGCGCTCATCCACCACCGAGTTGCCCCGATGGCGTTCGTATTCCTGATTGTTAGCGGCAAAATGTTTGACGGAAGCGCCCACACCTTTACGCTGCAGCCCCTGAACATAAGCGAGCCCAATCTGGCCGGCCAGGTATGGATCCTCGGAATAGGTCTCAAAGTTCCGCCCACCCAATGGCGAACGGACGATGTTCACACAAGGTCCTAACAGGATATGGCAACCCAGATGGCGAGTCTCCTCGCCGAGAGCTTCCCCTACGCGTTCGATCAAATCCGGGTCCCAGGTCGATGCCATCGAGACGCCGGTCGGATAGGCAGTGGCAGTACCGACGATCCGGTCCTGTCCATGCCCGCCAGTACGTACGCCATGCGGCCCGTCCGTCATGGCAATGGAGGGAATATCCAGCCGCTCGATCGGCACGGTGAACCAGGCATTCCTGCCCGAGAGCAACGCAACCTTTTCCGTCAATGTCATTTGGGCTAAAAGTGAATCAATTTCTTCCTGGTGAGTGTTTAGAGCCATCTTTCCGATTTCCTTTCCTTGGTAAGGTCCCTGCCAATATTATAAACGTGTTCTCCCGGGTAAAATGAATATCAAACACGATTTTTCGCTTGGAATCATGACCGAGATCAACCTTGAACATTTTCCCCTGTTTGCAAAACTGGCGCCTGAAACCCGCCAGGCAATCAAGACGCGGCTTTATCCATATAAGTTGGTTCCCGGTCAGATCCTGATTATGGAAGGCGAACCAGCTGAACATTGTTATTTCATCCAACATGGTGTATTACGCGTTCTGAAGATGAATACAGAGGGTCGGGTCCAGGTCATCGCCAGGCTGCACGACCCTATGCCGGTGAATGTGATCTCCCTGCTCGTTAAGCCCCGCTTGAACCAGGCTTCTGTTGAAGCGATCTCACAGACGGAGGTCCTGGTATTATCGGCTGCCGACTTCGATGCCCTGATCACCCAGTATCCGGATTTCTCAGCAGCCCTGCTGCGATCACTGGCGAGCCGAGTTTCGCAGATGACGGATAAGATCGCGGAGCTTTCTCTTTATCCGGTAAGCGTCAGGTTGGCGCGTTTCATTCTGCACCTCGCCGATTTAGGCAAGGAGTCAAACGGCTGGACACAGGATGAGATCGCTGCCCAGATCGGCACGACCCGTGACATCGTCGGCAGGACCTTACGTGAATTTGACCGCTCAGGATTGATCCACCACGACCGGTCTGAGATCATCCTGGTTGACAAACCAGGTCTGATCAAAGCCGCTGAACTTCCTCCGGAAGACTGATTTTCCTAAATAAATTCTTTTAACCATAAACCGGACAATGCGACTTAAGTCGTATTGTATATTGGATAAATTTGGTAATATTTATTCAGATACAAGATAAGGAGCGACCATGTCCGGACAAGAACTTCCTCAAATCAATTCAGCATTATGCGACCGCTGCGGTAAATGCGTCAGCGAATGCCCCGAGAAGGCCCTGGTGATGGAAGCGCAAGGTCCTGCCTTCCGCCAACCGATTACCTGTACGTATTGTACGGACTGTGAGTCGCTTTGTCCCACCGGCGCGATTCGAGCACCGCTCACCTTTCGCTGGGCTAATCCATCCTAAATCATTACCAACAATCCGTCTGGAGTTAATTATGAGTGAATATATTGATAACGTCAGTAAACGAAAACAAGCCCTAAAAGAAGTCATCAAGCGGCTGCATGCCGGAGAAACCGTGGAAGATCTCCAGGAAAAATTTGGTGAGGCCATCAAAGGCGCCACCGCTGGAGATATCGCTGAAGCCGAACGTGCGATGATCGCGGAAGGTGTCTCCGTGAGCGAGATCCAGCGCCTGTGTGACTTACATGTCGCCGTCTTCCGTGGGTCGCTGGATGGGGAGCCGGCCCCGGAATCTTTGCCCGGGCATCCGGTATTCACTTTCCAAATGGAAAATGAAGTCACGATGCGTCTCCTGGAATCAATGGCGGATGCGATCAATGATTGGGACGATCAGAAACCAGGTGCATTGGCTTCCCTGCGTAAGCAGACGGAAAACCTGAAAAGCATCGAAAAGCACTATTCACGAAAAGAAAATCTGCTCTTCCCCTATCTTGAGAAAAAAGGGTTTGAAGGCCCATCCACGGTGATGTGGGGTGTCCATAATGAAATCCGCGAACAAATCAAGCAATTTACCGGATTGGTCAATGGAGACGATCCCGACCAGGATGCGGCTGCCCGTATGTTTGTAAAGATGGCCGAAGCTATCCGTGAAATGATCTACAAAGAGGAAAAAATCCTGTTCCCCGAAGCGTTGGCTCGGCTCTCCGAAGAGGAATGGGGTGAGATCCGAAAACAGGAAGATGAAATCGGTTATTTCAATGTCTCACCCCAGAGTGATTGGAAACCGGAAATGAATAAAGCCAATGATACAACCCACAACGAGAAAAAGGAAGGCATTGATATGGAAGATTTACTCTCACTCGACACAGGCGTTTTGAGCCTGGAACAGATCAACCTTATGCTGACCCACCTGCCGGTGGATATCACTTTTGTTGATGAGCACGACCAAGTGCGCTACTTTTCACAGGGCCGAGACCGGATCTTCGACCGCTCCCCTGCGATCATCGGCCGGGCGGTCACCAAGTGCCATCCCCCACAGAGCGTTCATCGGGTGCAGATCATCCTCGATGATTTCCGTTCCGGCAAACGCGATGTTGCAGAATTTTGGATCCAGATGGGTGAAGCCTTCGTGAACATCCGTTATTTCGCCCTGCGGGATTCGGACAAGCAATACCGCGGCTGCATCGAAGTCACCCAGGAAGTCTCTCATATTCGAGCGCTGGAAGGCGAGAAACGCCTCTTGGACGACACACCCGGTTACTCGGATTAACTGTCGTTAAGATTTGGATAAACCCCGGCTGGAACTCGCCGGGGTTATTAGCTGTGTTAAACGACTCCTAAGTAGGGAGACGGATTCCCCGAATTATTTTATACTTGATTTACATGTTTCATAATTCAAGGAGGAACCCGAACATGACATCCCAAAAGAAAATCGTTATGGGCTTTCTTGCCGCCCGGAAATATGAGGTGCAGGCGCTTATTCTGGCGAAAAGCCTGCGAACCTTCGGCGGTGATTATGCCAACCTGCCGATCTGGATCATGGTTCCCGAGCAGCAGCCTTTACAGGGGCCGGCACTGGAAGCCTTGCGGGAATTGAATGTTGAGATCATCCCCTTCCTGATCGATCCGGATTTTAGAAAGTTCCCCTTTGCCGCCAAGGCTGTGGCAAGTGCAGTTGCCGAGGAACGAGCCGCCAAAGAAAACGCCATCCTTGCCTGGCACGACCGCACCGGGTTTATCCATCAGGCGCCTTATGATTTCAACCTTGACACCGATATCGCAGTCGCTTTCCGGCCAACGGATATCATCAATATCGGTGCACCACTCAGCCAACCTATCCCACCGTTCTGGCAGACGGTGATGGCGCATTACCAACTCCACGAAGATGACTTCCCGCCCATCACGACGGCGATCGATCGAAAGCAAATTCATCTTTACGTCAATGCGGGATTGCTGGTGGTTCGACCGGAGCATAAACTGCTGCAGACTTGGGCGACCTATTTCCAGGAAACCTATAACCTGCCCGAGTTCAAAACCTTCTATCAGGAAGACCAGGCTTACGCCATCTTCATGCATCAGGCCGCGCTGACTGCGGCAGTGGTCAAGAAAACACAGGTCAAGGCACGCCAAGTCTTACCAAACACCTATCTTTTCTCAGTCGACAATTTCTTCGATTATCCCGAAGACCAACGGCCGCATACCCTCGATGCGGTCACCACCGGGCGTTTCCATGATTTCTTCGCCCTGCCCGATTGGCAGGCCAAGATTATCGCCAGCTCTGAATTGATTGAATGGTTCAAAGCGCAGCTTACCTATGGACCATACTGGCCGGCAAACGAATGATGGCGAAAAAACAACTCGGTCCAATCCCCTTAATTTATCCCATCCCTATCGCCCTGGTCGGCGCGCGTGGTAGATGGCAAGCCCAACTTCACGGAAGTCGGCGATGTGGGTATTATGGGCATCAAGCCGCCCTATGTCTTCGTCTCACTCGGTGAAAAATCGCATACCCGATTGGGTATTTCCCAGACGGGTGAATACAGCCTGAATTTCCCCTCCACTAAACTGATGGCTGAAGCGGATTTCTGCGGGGTCGCCAGCGGCAGCAAAGTCAACAAGGCTGAGTTGTTCTCGATCTTCTACGACCCTGAAACACTGCCGACCTTGCCCTTGATCGAGGAATGCCCGGTGAACCTGGCCTGCAAGGTCGTCAAACATTTCACCCTCGAGCACCGCAATATCTTTGTTGGTTCCGTTCTGCAAACCTACGTGGACGAATCCTGCTTCATCGAGCAAGACGGCAAACAGCGCCTGGCCGATCTGACGGTGTTGGACCCCCTGATCTACGCGTTGGACAATCGCTATTATAAAATCGGCCAGCCTATCGGAACGGGGTATCAGGAGGGGAAAAGCATCTCCGCACCGCCGTCTGAGAAGCCAGCCGATTGAAACCACATCGCCGGGTTATCCATAAACACCGGCGTCTTTTTTAATTCACCACTTCCAGAGGCTCATCCATTCGCAGCCGGAGGGTCTTGATCTCGAAGGGATGGAATTCCAATGCCAGACTCCCATCGGCAAAATCCAGAGTTTCCAGCGGTTTTTCCAGCATGTTCGTTCGATAGGCATATTTGAAGGGTAGTGAAGTTGAAACCGTCGCACGGGTGAAGTTTCCCATCGATTTATACAGGCGCAGCACGATATCTCCCGATCCGGGTTCTTCCGCCGGTTTCACAGTCTCAAGAACAACATTAAGAGAACTCACTTGGAAGAGTGAACGTGCCTCAGCAAAGCCTTCCTGCAGCTGTACCGGCGCATTGAGTTCATAGCCCTTTTGCACCAGGTCGCTCTCGATGAAGGGTGTGTTCCAGGTGTAAAAGGCATAGGTAAATTCCTGCCGACCCCGATCGGCGGTCATGTCCGGCGCAAGGGCGGATTTCAACAGCGTCAGGTTGATGCCTTTCTCAAGGACATCCACCCCATATTTGGAATCGTTCAGGATCGCAAAACCCCGGTCCGGTTCCACCAGCGCCGTCCATTTCTGGTTGCAGACCTCAAAGCGGTCCTGGTCGATCTGGCGGGAGCGATGTGTCGGCCGTGCAATATGCCCGAATTGGATCTCGTGCAAGGCGTCCTGGACGTGGAAGTCCACAGGGAAATCCACTTTCAGCAGCTTGTGGCGTTCCTGCCAGTCGATCACGGTATGGAATTCCACCTCACGCGAATCCCGCGCCAGAGTGATGGTTTGGGTCATCTCGGAATCATGCAGCTTGCGTGTGATCTTCAGTTGGCCAAACAACGGACCTTCCGCCATCACCTCGATCTCAGCCTGATCGGGCAGATCAACCGGTGTGTGTTTATACATGCTGTCGATATCCCAGGCATCGAACGCACTGGGGATATCCTGATACATCCGCATACGGTTACATAGCCCAATCGCCAGTTCTTTATGATTTATTTTATCGAAAATACTGGTAATTTCTCCGAATTCGTTGAATTTCAATCTTAAAAATTCGTTTTCCATCGAATTCGTTGTTACAGAAATCATATTTTCTTGTATTTCAGGTTCGCCAGGCTTGAAACCCGCCCAACCACAGGCAGGTGTTGTGACTTCAGCGTAAGCCTTCTCACCAACCAATTGGGTCGGTACGGGGTGCCCATCGCTCCCGTTCAGACCCCACCAGCCATCCGGTAAGGCGATCACCGCCTTACGCGGCCAGGAAAGCGAATTGAAGACCGTCAATCCGTCCGCATCAGAAACCAGGGTTTCTTCGGCGTCCTTAGCGATCGTTTCCGCATCCGATACCACATTGGCGAGCTGCGCTTCCGCTTCCTCATAAACCCGATGGATCGAGGAACCGGGCAAAACATCATGGAACTGGTTGAGCAGGACCATCTTCCAGGCTTCATCCCATTCTGCGTAAGGGAAATCAAACCCTGTCAACATCTGTGCTGCGGCGCCCCAGAGTTCCGCTTCTCGCAGCGCGAATTCACTGCGCCGCATCAGGGCTTTGGTGCGGGCTTGCGATGTATAAGTACCGCGGTGTGCCTGGAAGTAGAGTTCGCCCACATAACGGGCTTCCGGCCAGCCTTCCTCATCCTGCTCAAGGAAGAAATCCATCGGCGGCGCCATCCGGAATTTTGGTACACCTTCCAGATCGGCCTCCCGCCGGATATATTCCAGGTGTTCCCGGGTCGGCCCACCGCCACCATCCCCCCAGCCAAAGGGATATAGCCGTTTCGAAAAGCCGTCTTTCTGAACGCGTTCCCGCCAGCGTTTGATCACGACGGCGGGGTTCGTTTCGCTGTTGTAATCATTGTGAAAATGGGCTTTGACCTCAGACCCGTCGATCCCTTCCCAGATGAAGGTATTATAAGGGAACTGCTCGCCGCCGTTATAGGCCCACAAGATCTTTTGCGTCGAGAAGTATTCAACCTCGCAGCCGCGCATGATCTGCGGCAGCGCACCGGAATAACCAAAGACATCCGGCAGCCAGAGCAACCTGCTGTCCACGCCGAATTCCTCCATGAAGAACCGCTTCCCGTGGATCAACTGGCGGACCAGGCTCTCACCGCCGCTGATGTTCGTATCCGGTTCGACCCAGGCTGCGCCGTCTGCGATCCACTGCCCGCGTTCCGCAGCCGCCAGGATTTGCCGGTAAAGGTCAGGGTAGTGGCGTTTCACCATCATGTAGAGGTGCGGCTGGCTCTGTAGGAATTTATACTCCGGGTAGCGCTTCATCAGGGCGAGCTGGGTGCTGAATGTCCGGGCGCATTTCCGCTCCGTCTCAGCCAGCGGCCAGAGCCAGGCCACATCGATATGCGCATGTCCGAACCCGACCATTTCCGGGGTGGTGTCGCCGTTGTGTTTTTCCAGAAGCGGCCGCAAACGCTCACGCGCCGCCTGCAGGCTGGCTAGCATTTCGGGCAAATCGAAGTCTCAAAATTAACGATCAGGGAGAAATCCTTCAAGCCCTCGTCAATTTCCATCAACCGCAGCGATTCTGGATCGATATGTTCGCGCAGGTCCCAGAGCGTTTCCACATCTATCATCAACTGGTAAGCCAGCTCCATCCAGATCCCGAAATGGCTCTGCCCCACTTTACACTGCTGCGCGGGAGGTTCCGGCACCGTCTCCCGGTCCGGCGGGGTCGGCCCGGCATGCCACTCTCGCGGCCCGTGACCGGCATAGGCCTCCAACACAACGGAATAGGTCTCACCGGCCTGGGCGGAATCGGTCACGTAAATGACCTTGTGTTTGTTATCCACCGCGCCGGCATATTGCCCGTTGATGTAGACCACGGCTTCTGCGACTGTCTCATCCAGCAAAGGCGTCATCTTGTCATCAATGATCTCAATGATCATCGTCGGCTCTCGGCCGACATCCAGCATCAATGCGATCATCTGGCCCTGGGCCGCTTCCGGGATCGTGAACTCCCCTCTGAACCAGCCATATTCCCATTTCGCACCCCAGGGGGTACCGGGCTGCACGGGTTCAAAGGAGAGCTTCGAAAGCGCTTCATCCAGGGAAAACTGTTCCATGGTATAAGCCGCTTCCAGGGCTACGGGTCCCAAAGGCTGGTAAAGGTGCTGCGAGAGTTCATGCCGCCAGGCCATGATCCGGTGTCGCCATTCGAGTGTGAGGGCCATATCCTATCCTTTTTGAAGTGATTGATTAATTTTTATTGAGAAATTATTATTTCCGTTTTATATTTGCACGGGCACCCATCATGCCGCCGTTGTATGCGCCTAAAAGTCCGGTCAATGCGACCAGCAGAGCCAGGATCCCTGAGCGGTAGGTCATAATGATTACCAGGACAAAGGAGGCCAACCCGCCCCAAACCGCGTAGCTCAGGCCTCGTTTGTCTTTGACGAAATAAGCCATCCCAAACCCCACTAAACCGCATACCAGGAATTCGCCCAACATCAGGATGACGTCCGCACCATCCGTCGCGCCGCCCTGCCGGTTGATCCATTGAGCGGTACCCATAAAGAGCGCTGCTGTCAGGAGCAAGTTAACGAACATTGCAATGGCGAGAGGCCAGGCTTTCAAACCGCGTAGATCAAATAATTTCGTCAAAAATTTCATTTTTGAAACTCACCCTGATTTTATCGCATAACCGCAAGCCTTTACCGTCTCCTTGAAAGCCGGGTCCAGCCCGCCGCCTGAGAAACCCAAAGCAATCTGAGCCGGGATCGGATCAAAAAAAGTGTTGCGTGTTTGTAAGTCAATAAATGAGACCGGATCCAAGCCGCCTTCCCGACCCTGTAGTTTATGCAGGATTTGGACGCCAAATAACCCAATCCGGACGATCCAGGTTGGCAAGGATATCACCTTCTTTCGCCATCCAGCGGCTGATGCCAACCGGGTCAGGAATTCCTGCCAGGTCAGGTTCTCATCACCGATCAGGTAGCGCGTTTGGCCCTCACCCTGCTCCAGCGCACCGGCAATCGCCTCGGCGACATGCTCAACACTGACCATGGCTGAACCGCCTTTTGGATAAAACACCCATGGCAGCGGCCAATGCACGTAATCCACCAATGGCTTCCAAATCGGGATTCTTCCCGGCATCTGTCCAAAGATATAAGGGAGTTCGAGGATCATCACTTCCAGCCCGTCACCGGAAGCGGCTAGGACAGCATCTTCCTGTTCCAGGCGGCTTCGGATATAGGGGTGGTGTTCGGCCAGCTTCATCTCCGGCCAAATTCGGGCGAAATGGGCAAAATAGGAACTGAGCAGCACTCCCCGCCGGACTCCCGCTGCCCGCGCCAGGCGGAAGAAGCGCTGTGCTGAGACGACGTTCGCATGATAAAAAAACTCACTCGCTGGCGCTTTAGGCGTCACCCGATCATCCGCGCCCGCAGCGAAAACCACACCGTCACATCCTTCAAACAGCGCGATGACCTCCTGATCGGAGAGCGCGTTGAAATCTCCGATAGACACAGACACCTCCGGCGGCAGCAGCCCTTCCGGCGGTGCAGGCGGCAGGGCCAACGTACGCACCTGGTGACCACGACTTAATAGTTCCTGAGTTGCATAATAGCCCAGGAAGCCTGTGCCCCCTAAGATGAACACTTTCATTGTCAGCCTTTCTTTGCAATCTGAATTATAGATGATTGAGAACCAGATGTGAAGCAAGGTATTAAACAAAAAAACCGTACAAGATTGTACGGTTTTTCCAACTTACTCGTAAAACATCATAAAAGATGGAAGAGTAAAAAGACGATAGCGATGACCAGGAACAGACCAAATAAAAATCTGGCAATCCTGGCTGCGCCTCTGGCAATACCGCCGAAACCGAAGACTGCTGCGACGATGGCGACCACAAAGGCGACCAAGGCCCAATGTAAAAGAGTCATATTGTTATCCTTTATTATAAAATAATTGAATTCTATTTTTTATGCCAGTTGCCGGTGCTTTCATCCTTCTCGTAGGATTTCTTGACCGCTGCCCAGGCGACCTGGGAAGCAACAGCCTCCCTGGATTCGCCATCGCGTCGGTCCTTCGGATCAGCATATTCATCCCAGGCATGGTTGTAGGCTTCCTTATAAATAGCCTGGGCATGCTCCGGCAGATGATCTCTGACGCTCTTTGGCAGTTCTTCAATTTTTTGGTAGGGCATACGACCTCCTTATTATTACACAATTAATGTAATTAATTTCAGATCAGTCGTTCCGGCGATCTCTTGGGACCTCAACACGTACTCGCGCCGCTTGCCTGGGCTTCCCGAACCTACGCACCGCGATCAGACCGCCCAAACAAATAAGCATCATCACAACAATTCTTGTAAAGACAATTAATCCATTCATATTTTTTCTTTGAACCTTCTTTCGACTTTATCCTACTTAATTACTGAGATAGAGACCGTTGCATCAGGTTAGAATCCATGTCAGTGGGTTGAAAAAGCGTTGTATTCGACCTGATATAATTCGTCATAAATCTTGAGCACGATTTTTCGATATAATTCAAATCAGAACTGAAAAATATCAAGGTGAGTGTGATGGAATTCATTCCGGGTCTGAAACTAAGTGAATATTTTTTCAGAGAGGCAATTCAGCCTTTATTAGCAGCGAATTTTCCCAATCTGAGCTATTCGGCTGCCAGGTTGGAGTGGGGTTCGGACGTCCTCGGTTTCGACACGCCCATGTCAATGGACCACGGCTGGGGACCGAAGCTGACCCTTTTCCTCAACGATCAGGATTTCAAAAGGCTGTATGACGAGTTGGATGCATTCTTCGCCAATAACCTGCCTTTCGAAGTGCATGGGATCCCGACTCATTTCGGTGAACCCCTATCGGATGGCGGTCGGATTGAACGTAAAGAAAGCTACCCGATCCACCACATGGTCACGATCACCACCCCCCAAAAATTTTTCCTTGAGACCCTTGGGGTGGACATCACTCAACCGATGACACCGGCTGATTGGCTGACGATCCCGCAGCAAAGGCTGCGGACCGTCCGTTCGGGCCGAATCTACTATGACGGCTTGGGCAATCTGACGGAAATCCGTGAGCGATTCCACTGGTATCCGGAGAACCTCTGGCGCTATCTGCTGGCGAACCAGTGGCAGCGCATCGACCAGGAAGCGCCTTTCCTGGGCCGGACCGGGTTCGTCGATGACGAGCTCGGTTCTCGCCTGCTGGCTGGACGCCTGATCACCGACCTGATCAATCTGGCCTTCCTGATGTCACGGGAATATGCCCCTTATTGGAAATGGTTTGGGTCCGCTTTCAAGCAGTTGGAGATCGCCGCGGTATTAATCCCCATTTTCAATGCGGTGCTGAACAGCCAAACCTGGGAAACGCGGGAAAACAACCTGACCCAAGCCTACCTCCGGATGGTGGAAGAACACAATCGGTTGAATTTAACGAAGGAAATCGCGGTG
This sequence comes from uncultured Chloroflexia bacterium, assembly GCA_963748065.1. GTDB lineage: Bacteria > Chloroflexota > Anaerolineae > Anaerolineales > Anaerolineaceae > Brevifilum. The sequence continues at coordinate 313,879 of CAVVHL010000005.1, forward strand.
AAAGTGGATTATTTCCACAACCGCCCGTTCCTGGTACCCCCATCCGGTGAAATCGTTGACGCACTCCTGGAGGGGATCAACGATCCGGATGTCCGCGCGTTACCGCAGCGCCTGGGAAGCATCAATCAAATCTCGGATAATACCGACCTATTGGACGAGTTGGACCGCTGCCGGAAATTACGCGGGTTGTATAATCCCCAGGATTGAAAGGCAACATAATTTCAGATTGTAAAGAAGATTCCCGGGTTTTTAAACATCCCGGGAATTTATCATTATTTCAATATTGGAATAAAGTGAACTTGCGATCTTAATCCCCTAAAACCGTCCCAACGTGCCTTGCACTCTTGATCCAGGGATGGTCAAGAGGGATTTTCTTTTCCTTGCCTGCCACCTCTTCCAGGGGGATGCACGCTGCGCTGCCATTCCGGAAACCGACCATATATCCGAATTTACCTTCATCGATCATGTCGGCTGCCAGGGTTCCGAGCTGGGTTGCCAGCACCCGGTCACCGGCGGAAGGGGTACCGCCGCGCAGCAAATAGCCCAGGATCGTGATCCGGCTCTCCAAACCGGTCGCTTCTTCCAGCCGATTGGCCAGCAGCAGGGTCTGCCCGCCGTATTTCCGTTTCAGGTCTTCCAGTTTCTGTCCAATGTTTTCGTCGTCGTGGTCGCCATGCGTCTGGCGGTCGAGCTTGATCGAGCGCTCAAAGAACGCCACCAACTCCGAAGAGGTCGCCCCTTCGGCTACGGCGATGATGCTGAACATCTTCCCGGCCTGGTTGCGCTCCATGATCGCCTTCGAGATCTTGTCAATGTTGTACGGGATCTCCGGGATCAGGATCACGTCCGCACCGGCAGCGATCCCCGCCCCCAGCGTCAGCCAGCCGACCTCCCGGCCCATGATCTCCACAATGATGATCCGGTGATTGCTGTTGGCCGTGCTGTGCAGCCGGTCGATGGCCTCGGTGGCGATATCCGTGGCAGTATCAAACCCGATCGTGGTATCCGTCATCGCGACGTCATTATCGGCCGATTTCGGCAGTGTGAGCACGTTCAGGCCGGCTTGTTTCAGATTCAGCGCGGCTTGCTGCGTTTCCTGCCCGCCGATGCAAACCAGCGCATTAAGCTCGTTCTCGTGGTAGACATCCACGGCGTAATCGGTAAGGTTCACAACCTTGCCGTCCTTTTCGATTGCTGCCGGTACTTCACGGCTGGTGCCGAGGATCGTGCCGCCGGCGGTGAGAATGTTGGAAAGCGCATCACCACCCAGGTCGACTGTGTGGTTAAACACCAGCCCGCGGAAACCATCTTTGAACCCGATAAGTTCCATACCGTAAGTATTACGAGCCGCTTTACCAAACCCGCGTATTGTGGCGTTCAATCCAGGGCAATCGCTTCCAGCCGTCAGGATCCCAACTTTATCTGCCATCAATTCCTTCTTTCAAGATTCGTATTCCGATGTTTTAATTATACTCAACCGTCAGCGCTCGGATCCGGCTGCGGCAAGTGCATAACAAACGAAATCGATCGTCCGGGCGACTTTTTCCGGGTCCGCCGGGATATAAATCTTCGCGTACTGGTTCTCCCGGGCGGACATCGCGTCTTCAATGAGCGGAGTCCATTCCGGGTCCAGCGTGTCCACAGCCCAGGCCGCACCGGCGGGTTTTCCACCGATCTCACCTGTTGCCAGACTGTGCAGCATCCGGCAGTACATCTGCACGACGAACACCTGCGAAAAGCGGTTACGGATTTGGAACGTCCCATCCAGGATCTCGCCGCCCCAGGTCCGCATCGTTCGGCGTACCTCCGCCTTCAAGCGTTCCTCCGGGATTGGTGGGATCAGTGTATCCGGCTTCGGCCCGGCCAACACCACGCCCTTATTCCGCAGCACCCAGCGGTTGACCAGGGTATTGTCGTGGGTGGACTGCTCGAAGTTCAGACTGCCGTTATCGAGATACCACAAAGGCTCGTCCGTCCGGTCCAGGTCTGCCAGGATATCGCTTGGGAAATAAGCCCCTTCCAGATGTCGAGCGTAATAGTTATCGATAGCGAAAATCCGCGCATGCACAACTTTCAACTTCTCGCGTTCATCCGGCGTTAGCTTTCCCTGGATGACAAAATCAAAATCCACATCACTATAAGCGTGCCAGCCGCCGTGCGCGTAGGACCCACCCAGATAAGCGCCAATCATCTTTTCATCCAGGACTCCCCGGACACCTGTCACGAGTTGTTCGAGAATGATGTTCAACTCCGGGACGGGTGTGAATTGAGGTGATTCCATCGCTGCTCCTTGCGTTGATCGGGTGGACACATCTATGATACACTGAACGCACCAAAAGGGAAAAAACGATGCAAGAGAATATCAACCTCTCCCCCGCACAAAATAAACTAAAAGACCGGCAGGTGATCCTCGACGGGGAATGGACCGCGGATGAAACAGGTCGTATCCTGGCAGTCTTTGAGCGCCTTGAAACGCTTTCCGGACGAACAACTCCCGACCAGTTCAACAGGCAACCCACCGTTTTCCATCACAGCGGACTCCCCGGCCGGGTCGGACGGACCCTCGGGAAGGATATTTATCTCGACGCGGACTGGAGCGATTGGACCCTGGCGCACGAGCTCGGTCACCGCTGGAGCAATGCCTGGGGCCGCGCACCCGAGCGAGAGCTGCGGGCAGCGCTGCGCGCCGGCAGGTGGGAGTGGCTGAAACGCAGCCTGCGACGATTTGAGAAATGGCTCGAACGCATCCTAAAGAAATTCGGCGTCAAGAAACGCATCGACTGGCAGGCGCTCTGGTATCACCCCGGTGACGCACCGCCGCCCTGCGGCTCGGACCGCAACTTCAATGCCAGCGAAGATTTGGCAGAGTGCTTTGCATCATCCGTTTTCCCGGAAGATGCAAAGATTCGGGCAGCTAAAGCCGCCGGCAGGCTGGCCCGTCGTGTCCGAGAGTGGGATTGGGGAAACCAATATTCCGGCTTCGAAAGAACAAAACGGGGTGCATTTTTGCAGCAAAAATTGAAAAATGCATCCGCTAATCAGAACAAAGCCAGCTAATTCTTATTCTATTTACTAACTAAACGATTCAGAGAAACGTCCTGACAATTCCCACCAGCGCGCCACCCAGGATCAGCCAGGGCGCGCCCAAATCGAACAGCACCAGCAGCGCGAAGTGCAATCACCCCCACCCCGATCGTGACCGGGTCCACCAGCGCCGTTCGCGCGACTTCAAAAGTCACCCCGGCCAGCAATCCCAACGCGGCGAAGTTGACCCCGTTCAGCAAGCTGCTCCCGCCGCCGAACCGCGCAGTTTATTCAGCCAGGGATGCGTGATCGCGACGAAAATGAACCCCGGCAGGAACATTGCCAGGGTTGCCAGTAATGCGCCCGGTACGCCGCCCGTCAGGTAACCGACGAAAGTCGCAGTGGTCGAAAGCGGTCCGGGTGTCACCTGCCCCACCGCGATCGCATCGACCAGTTGGTTCTGGGTCAGCCAACCCAGCCGGTCCACCAGGTCATTCTGGATGAAGGCCAGCAGGACGTAGCCGCTGCCGTACATCAACGACCCGGCTTTGAGGAAGACCCAGAACAGACGCAGCAGGTTGTATGGCGCTTGAGCCGCGGCCTGCCTGAGCGGCCAGAACAGGGCTGGCAAAAATCCCAATACTGTGGGTGGTGATGCGCGCTTTATCCCGGATCACGTTCACAAGCCACATCACGCCGCCCCCGGCCAGCAGCAGCACCAAAGGACTGACGCCAAACAGATAAGCTGCCAATACGCCGGCAGCGACCAGCAGCCCGACCCACTGTTTCACCCGCGGACGCAGCATGCCGACCAGCGCCCAGGCCAGGATCGCCACGACCACCGGCTTGACGCCGTAAAGCACGCCATCCAGGGCCGGCAGCGTGCCGAACTGGACATAGGCCCAGGCCAGGACCAGCACGATCCCCATCGCCGGGAGGATGTAACTCAAACCGGCGGCGATCAATCCGGGCCAGCCGGCGTGTTTGTAACCGATATGGATAGCCAGTTCCGTGGCGTTCGGCCCCGGCACCAGGTTGGATATCCCCCAGTAATCGAGGAATTCCTCCTCGCTGAGCCACTTACGCTTGACGACCGTCTCCTGCCGCATCATGGCGATCGACGCAGCCGGACCGCCAATAGCAGTAAATCCCAGTTTCAGGAAGACCCTGCTGATCTCCCCTATTCGCTTGCGCCGGTCTTCAGGTAAGTTCATCTTTCAACTCATCGTCTCCAATTCAACAAGAAAACAGCTTACTCTCCTTTTGCAGCAGCTTCAATTTCTTCAAATTTAGCTTTCTTCTCTGCATGCAAAACCATGATCTTTTCTTTAAGCTGGACCAACCGTTTACCCTTGATCGGGAAGAACAGCATGATAACTGCGCCGATGATCATCGCCACACCGGGGATCAACCCCACGATCGAGCGGATGCCAAACAAAGCAGCAGCAGGCTGGTTCAAGGATATTACCCCGTTGTTCATTGCCCGGGTGATGAAACCGCTTTGCTCCAGGATGAAGGCTGTCAGGAACAGCGCCAGGGATTGGGCCGGTTTGGTCAGCAGGGCGTTCGCGCCAAAATAGGAACCTTCCCGGCGGGTGCCGGTCCGCAGTTCGTCTTCATCGATCACCAGACCCAGGATGTTATAGGTGATGGTCTGCTGGCCGGAAAGACCCAATCCGGCTACGATCAGGCTGACCACGATCAACGGTTTTGGCACGAAGCCGATCGACGCCAGCCCGATCCCGCTGATCACCAGGTAAATGATCTGCGAGGTTACCAAGCCCATCTTTTTTACCGCCAAATTCGCCAGCGGGATCCCCAGCGACAAGGGCACAAAGAGATAGATCAGCAAGACCATCGTACTGGTCTGGCTCACATAATCCGCCAGATAAAAGATTGACCCAGTGGATATCGACATCATGAAATGTCGCCAGGAAGTTCATCGAAACGAAGATCCAAAAAGCTTTATTTGTCAGGGTGAACCCCAGTGATTCCCAGAATTTCAATTTCCGGTCCACAACTGCAAATTCCCGCCGCTCTTTTACCTTATACGTTGTCAGGATGATCAAAAAAGCGCCGATAATGCCCACGGCCACCATCGAAAGCTGCAAACTCATCAGTGATGCATTCATATTGCCAGGCCGCGGCCGGAAGAGGTCCGGCAGTAGGAAGCCGAAGATATACCCGACCATGCCGAAGATGGCAGAGGAAATGGAGAGCTGGTTGCGTTCGACATCTGATTCAGACAGTTCCGGCACCAGCGCGCCGTAGACCAGGCCGATGATCGTATAGGCGGTGTCATAAAGGATCATCGTCACCAGCATCCACCAAAACTGCGAGATCTCCCCCGCGCCTTGCGGCGCGAACCAGACCAGGATGAAGGTCAGCGCCAGGAACGGCGCGGTGAAACGCATGTAAGGGATGCGCCGTCCCAACCGGGAGCGCGTGTTATCGGTGATGAAACCGAAGATCGGGTCATTCAACGCATTCCACACGGCATAGATCACCGAGGCAATCCCAATCCATTTCGAGGATAGCCCCAGGTAATCCTGGTAAAAGATGGGCAATAAGGCGGCAAAGATACTGGAAATCGTCGAGGTTCCCAGGGATGCCAGGCCATAAATGAATTTGGTTGATGGTTTCAGGCGGTTCGGCGTTTCGGCTTGAGCTAGTCATGGTCCATCCTTAATCTAAGAACAGGAGGGTTTCTTAGGCCTAATTTTACAATAGAACATCGGGGTAAGTACATGATGCCGAGATAAGTCATTGAACATTGTAATCAAACTTACAATAATTGCTTTTCGAAAAATGAGAATCGTAAAAATGGTGATAGAATTGGAAAAATCGTTTTCTGATTCGATTTGCTCATCTTTTTAGCGTTTTGTCAATTGAGTTCCTTATGATCAGCTTCCTACACCAATCCGAACACTTTTTTAGGTGGATTCCCAACCATCTGACAGGTGCCGCGCCTCGCCGCCATAAGGAAATCACCTTTTCTCATCCCACTACGACAACGACCATCACCGGTACGACTACCGGCTGATCCCCTTTTGGTCCTCGCCAGATCAAGGGGGAACTTCCAGGTCAGAAGTTAGTTTATTCTGACTCTGTCCCCCTACATCTGCTTTTACACGCATTCGAGATATGATCAAGCATAGGAAAGTCATTATTGGAAGGCGTAATTAAATGAGAACATTGGTTATGAAATTTGGCGGCACCTCCGTCGGGAGCATATCAGCTCTCAATCAGGCTGCGGACATTGTTAAAGCGCAATCCGAGCGCTGGGATCAACCTGGTCATCGTCGTTTCGGCAATGAGCGGCGTGACCAACACGCTTTTACAATGCGCACAGGCTATCGCTCAGGGAGACCAAGACACCTACGCCCAACTGATAGACGAGCTTCACATCAAACATCTGCAAACCATCGAGGGTTTGATCGTTGACCCAAACGAAAGGCAACCCCTGATCGAGGTGGTTGAAAGGCTTTTCCAGGATTTAACCAACATCTGCGCCAGCGCCTACGTCTTGGGCGAGGTCACGCCCCGCGGCCTTGACGCTATTTATTCCTTCGGTGAAAGGATCAGCGCACAGATCTTTTCGGGATTGTTGAGGCAAAAAGGTCTCAAGTGTCAACCGATTGATGCCACCCAACTCATCGTTACAGACAGCAGCTTCCAAAACGCCCATCCGATCATGGAAAGCACTCGGGAAAATGTCACCCGGAATTTGGTGCCCTTACTGGCCCAAGGCAACATCGCAGTCGTCACCGGCTTTATCGCCGCGACCGAACAAGGGGTCACCATTACGCTTGGACGCGGCGGCAGTGATTACACAGCCGCCATCCTGGGAGACGCCCTGGATGCCGATGAAGTTTGGACCTGGACCGATGTCGACGGTGTCCTATCGGCTGATCCCCGCATCGTGCCGGATGCACAGGTCATTCCCGAGCTTTCATTCAATGAAGTCGGGGAGATGGCTTATTTTGGTGCGAAGGTCCTGCACCCCAAAACCATTCGTCCGATCGTCGAGCGTAACATCCCGCTGTGGGTCAAGAACACCTTCAATCCCGCTTCACCCGGCACCCGGATCAGTCAGGACCCGCCATCCATCCCCGGCAAGATCACCGCGATCACGACGATCCGAGACCTGAGCATCATCACCGTGGCCGGGAGGGGCATGCTGGGCGTCCCGGGCATCGCCGCGCGGACCTTCACTGCCGTTGCCCATCAAGACACCAGCGTTTTGATGATCTCACAGTCTTCCTCTGAGCAATCCATCTGTTTTGTCATCCCAACCGAGAATTCGCAGTCCGTTATCGAGGCATTGCAGGAAGAAATGGCTCTTGAATTATTCCGTAAGGATATCGACCGGGTTTGGGCGGTGGATAATTTGGTCATTTTATCCGTGATCGGCGCCGGGATGCGTGAAACGCCCGGTGTGTCCGCCCGGATTTTCGGCGCACTTGGTCGAGCAGGGATCAATGTCGTCGCCATCGCGCAAGGCTCTTCCGAATTCAGCATTTCCATGGTCGTCGCAGCGGAAGACGCCGACAGAGCTGTCCGTCAAATCCATCACGATGTTATCGAAACCGAAAAAGGAAGTGAACCATGAGTAAAATCCCTGTTGCCATACTGGGCGCGACCGGCATTGTCGGACAGCGTTTTATCCAACTCTTGCAGGACCACCCCTGGTTCGAGATTACTTCACTGGTCGGGTCCGACCGCAGCGCAGGCATGACCTATCGTGAGGCCTGTAATTGGGTGCTTGAAGGCGACCCGCCCGAAGCGGTTTTGGATCAAATCGTCCAACCGCTCAAACCGGACCTTCCAGCGCGCCTCTGCTTTTCAGCGCTGCCATCCCGGGTGGCGCGTGAAATTGAACCAGCACTTGCTGAAGCTGGTCAAATCGTTTGTTCGAACGCGTCCGCATTCCGTCAGGACCCCGATGTTCCTCTGATCATTCCGGAAGTTAATGGCGACCACATCAAAATGGTCGAGTGGCAGGGAGCGAAACGTGGCTGGAAAGGTTTGCTCGTGACGAGTCCGAACTGCACGACCACTGGCGCCGTCATGCCGCTCAAGCCTTTGGATGAAGCCTTCAAGATCACGCGCGCCCTCGCCACCAGCTTCCAGGCCGTCTCCGGCGCCGGCTATCCGGGCCTATCTTTCATGGATATGTCCGATAACCTGGTTCCCTATATCAAAGGTGAAGAGGAAAAAATCGAGAGCGAAAGCCAATTACTTTTAGGTCATTTATCGGGGAATGAGCGCGTTCCCGCAAAATTACAGATCAGCGCGCAGGCCAACCGCGGCCCCATCCTGTATGGGCATACGGTTTGTCTGTCCATTGAGTTTGAGCGTAAGCCCTCACCTGAAGCAGCCATCGAGGTCCTCAGGAATTATCGCGGCCCGGAAATTGCCTGGGATTTGCCCAGCGCACCGCCCAGACCGATCATCGTCCGCGACGAACCGGACCGGCCGCAGCCCCGCCGTGACCGCGACACCCAGGATGGGATGGTCTGCACGGTCGGCCGCGTCCGGGAATGCCCGGTCTTCGACATCAAACTGGTTTCGGTCATCCATAACGCCATCCGAGGGGCGGCCGGCGGCGCGCTATTGAATGCGGAATTACTGGTCGCCGGAGGGTATCTCGCATGAGGTCATTTCGGTCGATCAACCGTCAGCGAGTTTTTGGGCGACCAGATCGTCTTCCGCAATTTGGTCCCTTATGACCCCCGACTCCCGGGCCTGCCTGACTTGCGTAAAAAACTGGGGTTTCTCCAAGGATTCATACCGCGAAAATCCACGCCTGAATATGGGAAAGTCCTCGCCGAAATGGTGCGGGCAGCTCAAGATTTACGCCAACCTGGCGTACCTCTCAAACGACTGATCTATATCGGCGATACCCGCATGAATGACGGCCAGGCGTTTTTGAATATTTGTAAAGCATCAGGTTGGGATGGGATCATCTTCATCGGCGCGGATCGACCGGGGCCGTATGAAGATTGAGGTCGAACAAGTCAACTCGGAAACAATGTTCATCGCCACTCGTTGGCGTGCCTTGGAAGGAGTTTGAATCCTACCTCCATGAAGAAAGACTTCCTGATCGACGAACAAACCGCCGTGCTTTTCGATTTGGATAAGACCATCCTGGGTGCACGCGGCCGCAATGATGGATCTATTGACGCCAAGCGACTGGAAGCGGCTGACGACACACTCTCAAATGCCTTAGGATCTGAATACAATCCCGAGGTTTTTCGAAGCGCATATAACGCATTCAATCAGGTCGAGTTCCACTCTTTCACTGCCGACAACCAGGACTACCTGGTCTATATCGGCCTGATCGTCAGCAGCGGGCTGATTACCCAGGCAGATCTCATTCAAAATGTACGAAGTAAGGACAGCTTTGACTTTATGGATTTCCTCTCCTACGTCGATGAAAAGGTCCAGCAGTTGCCTTCGAAAGTCGGTGAGATTCATCGGAATGTCTTTGACCGTGTCAAGTCCGGCGACCCGACCCCCTTCAAGACCTTCCGCTATAATGAGTTCAAACGCACGGTCCAGCACATGGGACACCTGCCCGATGATGCACCCATCGAACAAATCCTCGCCGAAGAAATCGTGATCACCGGTGAAATCCGGGATCTGGCCAATCGCTGGAAGGCACAGGGTGCGCTCCTGTTTGGGCTTTCCGATAAACCGGACGAAGCCGTGCTGCCCCCTGAGAACATGAAATCTCAAGGATGTTCTACCCATCCACCAGACGATGACCCACGTGATAGGAGAAGACTAATGGCTTACAACTGCTGGTATGAATGCATCCACGACCCCGCGGAACGTTATTCCATTTTCGATGTCATCTATCGCTGCAAGGATTGCGAAGGTCTGCTGGAAGTTGAACATGATATTGAGGCCCTGAAAGACCACAGCGCTGAGGAATGGAAGCAGCTCTTCGATCAGCGGACCCATTCAAAAACGTTCCCTTACGGCAGCGGGGTCTGGGGCAAGAAGGAGTGGGTCGCCCCTTTGGTCCGGGACGAGAACATCGTCTCAATGTATGAAGGCAACACCAACCTCTTCAACGCGCATCTTTTAGGCCAGCAGATCGGCCTCCCTGACCTGTGGGTGAAGTTGTGCGGTAACAGCCATACCGGTTCATTTAAAGACCTTGGCATGACCGTCCTGGTTTCCGTCGTCAAACAAATGATCGCGGAAGGGAAACCGATCCATGCCGTTGCCTGCGCCTCCACCGGTGACACCTCGGCCGCGTTGTCGGCCTATGCTGCCGCCGCGCAAATCCCAGCCGTCATCCTCCTGCCGCGGGCAAAGGTCTCCACAGCCCAGCTCATCCAGCCCATCGCCAACGGGGCAACCGTGCTTTCACTGGACACGGATTTCGACGGATGTATGAAGATCGTCCAGGAACTGACCGAGGACCCAACCATTTATCTGGCGAATTCAATGAACTCGCTCCGGATCGAGGGCCAAAAAACGGTCGGCATTGAGATCGTCCAGCAGCTTGATTGGCAGGTCCCGGATTGGATCGTCCTCCCGGCCGGGAACCTGGGCAATGTCAGCGCATTAGGTAAAGGGCTGTTGATGATGAAAGCGTTGGGATTGATCGACCATCTGCCGCGGATCGCCTGCGCACAGGCTGCTAACGCCAACCCTTTATATCTCAGCTTTAAGAAGGACTACCGGGATTTTCAACCGGTGCAAGCGAAAAAGACGCTTGCCAGTGCGATCCAGATCGGTAACCCGGTCAGTTACGAACGCGCCGTACGCATCCTGAAAGCCTTCGATGGCGTGGTTGAGCAGGTGAGCGAGGACGAACTGGCAAACGCGGCCGCGCGGGCAGACCGCACCGGACTTTACTGCTGTCCGCATACCGGTGTCGCCCTTGGTGCGTTGATCAAACTGCTCGAAAAAGGCGTGATACAGAAAGATGAGCGAGTGGTCGTCGTCTCCACCGCCCACGGGTTGAAATTCTCAGAATTCAAGGTACAGTATCACCAGCATGGACTTGAAGAGGTGTCCAGTAGGTATGCCAACCCACCTTTGGAATTACCCGCTTCGTACGACGCGGTCATTGAAGCCATCAAAACCAAGCTGGCTCCGTAACACCTTGAGGATTGAGTGTATATTTCAGCACAGATGTGATTAGTAAACATTATCCGTGTACAATTAAGCCTGAATATCATGCCAAAAGCGACCTTTTTCAATCTTCCCGAACAAAAACGAAACCGTTTCTTGTCGATCGCGATCGACGAATTCGCCCGAAACCCCTATGATGTGGCTTCAATTTCAAATATCGTGCGGGAAGTTGGGATCGCCAAAGGAAGTTTCTATCAATATTTCGAGGACAAGCAGGACCTTTATCATTATCTGGTCGAGCTGGGGTCGGAGCAGAAACTCAACCTCGCCAAGAACCTGCCCGCGCCGGACCCGGATGCGGATTTGTTCGCCTATGTCCGCTGGTTGTTCCAGTCCGCCGTATATTTCGAATTGCGTGAGCCGGGATTAGCGCAAGTGGCGTATCGGGCTTTCGTTGATGAAATTCCTTTCCCCAAAATGGCCGAAGAACTGCGGCGGCGCGGCCCAACTCAGTTTTTCAAGCAGCTCCTCACCCAGGGTATCCACAGCGGGGAGATCAGCCCCTGGACTGATACTGACATGGCTGCCTTCTTTTTAGAGTCGATTTATTACCAGTTCGGCCGTTATTTCGTTGAACGTATGGGGCTATCGCTCGGACAACCGCGAGTTCGATGAGATATTCAAAGATCCGAGAAGCACAGCAAATGCTCGATAATCTGATCTCGATCCTCAAACACGGTTTTCAGCAAATTTAGATAATGAGTATAATCGAGGATTGTTGTCAATTCTCTTGCTGTTAACCAAGTTGAGGCACACCATGATTGAAATTAAGCACCTGACCCACCGTTACGCCGGAGCGGAAACGAATGCCGTTGAAGATATCACTTTCACCATCGAAAAAGGCGAAATATTTGGCTTCCTGGGTCCAAGTGGTGCCGGGAAAAGTACAACTCAGGGTATCATCACCGGTTTACTGCCTCTCCAACAAGGTGAGGTATTGGTGGATGGCACGCCTGTCAACAAATTAGGCAGGTCCTTTTTCAATCAGCTGGGTGTTTCTTTCGAGCTTCCCTATATCTATGAAAAACTGACCGGTTATGAAAACCTGAAGTACTTTGCCGGGCTGTTCGACGTTCCCACCGACGACCCGATGAATGTCCTCAACATGGTCGGGATTGCCGACGCCGCCTACCAACGGGCAGGGAAATACTCTCGCGGGATGAAGCAGCGTCTGAACTTCGCGCGTTCGCTCATCAACCGCCCGGAGATCCTCTTTCTTGATGAACCCACAGCCGGCTTGGATCCCGGCACGGCGGCCATGATCAAAGATGTGATCCATCAGCAGATCGATCGGGGTGCGACGATCTTCCTGACCACCCATAATATGTTCACTGCTGATGAACTTTGCGACCGGGTGGCTTTCATTAATGACGGCAAACTGGTGGCGATGGACACGCCTCGCAACCTGAAATTAAAATACGGTCAAAACGCCGTCCAGGTGGAATATGGGAATAGTGAAGACTTCCATACAGCCAGTTTCTCCCTCGACAATCCCGCGGAGAAACAAGCCTTTACCGAGTTGGTACAAAACAAGCAAATCCAGACCATCCATACCCAGGAAGCAACTCTGGAAGAGATTTTCCTGAAACTGACCGGGCGGAGACTGGCATGATCAAGAAATTAGCTAACGCTATCGCTCAGGATTTCCTGCTGACTTTCCGCAGCGGTCATATCTATGTGATCCTGGCAATGGCAGCCATAATTCTGATCCTGGTTTTCGCTTTGCCGGCGCAGGTGGATAATCAACCCGCTGAATATTTCTACGACCAAAGTGGTAATGGGCCATTCACGACCTTCCTCCAACAATCCGGCCTTCCAAATGAGTCGATTGTCCAATCCGAGACGGCGCTTAATGAAATCCTGAATAACAGTCAGAAAGCAATTGGGATCATTTTCAACGGCGATTTGCAAACCCCCGATTTCAAGATCATCGTCCAGGGTGATATTCCCCAAGAGAATATCAACTTGCTGAAAGCCTCCCTGGACATGTTCGTTAAGATGATACAGGGCAATTACACCCCTGTTGACGCTAAGGTGACCACGCTCATGCCAGGTTCGGAACCCATCCCTTTGAACAAGAACATGATCCCAATCTTCATGACCTTCGAAGTGATCCTACTGGGTTTCCTGATCGGCGCGGTGCTGATCTTCCAGGGCAAACAGGAAGGCTCACTGCGTGCCTACCGGGTCAGCCCTGGTGGGACGTTGGTTTTCATCCTCTCGAAGGTTATCCTTTATGCGGGCATTTCGCTTATTTACGGCTTGACAGTTTCTCTGATCGCCTTTGGATTTTCAGTCAATTATCTGCAGTTGAGTATCCTGATCCTCTTAAGCAGCGCTTTGATGACCCTGCTCGGTCTGGCGATCGCGGTCTTTTTCACCAATATCTCCGAATGGTTTTTCGCCGGGGCATTGCTGCTGATCGTCGCCATGCTCCCCACGCTTTCCTACGCGATGCCGATGTTCTCGCCCGGATTCATCACCTGGATCCCGACCTATCGGATCATCTTCGGGTTCCGCGATATCCTGTTTGGGATCGGCAGCCGGGCTGCCATCAATCAGACTTATCTCATCGGTCTGATCGCCCTGGTCGTCGCCTTCGCCGTCAGCTATATCCTGGTGGATCGAAAATTGATGAAAGCAGGACGCTAACCATGAAACGCATCATTACTCTCCTCAAACAGGATTGGAGCAATATCCTGCGTGACAACGTCCTTTTCTATATTTTCCTTGCGCCGGTCATCATGGCCGTGGCCGTGCGTCTGCTTGCCCCCTCTTTCGAATCGGTCACTTTGCGATTTGCCGTCAACCGGGACATGCCGCAAGCCATCCAGGAAAATCTCGCCGACTACGGTAAGATCATCGTCGTTTCGGACCGCGCAGCCCTGATTAACCGGGTCGAGAAGAATGATGACGTCCCGGGGATATTTTGGGAGAACGGCCAATATGAAATCATCTTGCAGGGTAACGAACAGGAAGGCGAACTCCTGACGCAAATCGTCTTGTCCCAGGCGATCACACCTGAATGAAACCGCCTCATTTCAAGTCACCACCAACCCGAAAGCGCCCCTATTCACAGAATATGGTCTGATCTTTGTCATCATTTCTGCCATTATGTTGGGGGCGGTGCTGGAATCCTTTAATATGGTTCAGGACAAGGAAAGCGGCATGATTCGCGCTTGGGCCGTCTCACCGCTCAAAATGATCGAGATGATGTTAGCACGAGCTATCTTCGCGGCCCTGGCGGGATTGTTGATGACCGTGATCAGCGTCATGATCATCGCAGGTATCAACGTCCCCTGGGGACAGGTGCTGATCGGGTTCTTCGCTTCCGCCGGCATGGCGATCCTGATGGGATTCCTGCTGGGTGGATTATCCAATTCGCAGCTTCAGATGCTCGCCTTGATGAAGTTCGTCATTATGATCTACACAACCCTGCCGATCATTTCCATCTTTGTTTCGGATAAATGGCAGTTCCTTTTCTACCCTTTCCCCAACTACTGGATGTTCGTTACATTTGAGAACATCTTTGTCACCTCGGCTTCCACACCGGTTGGTTTCTGGGCTGCCTGCGGGCTGACTTTTGCAATCACACTCGTCTACCTGGCAATCTTATTCCCGATCTTACGTAAGAAATTACGGCTGAAATAGGTCTTTTTTCAGTTCTCAAACCCCGGATGACCTTTTAATAAAATAGCCAAAGCTGTACAGTCGCTTGTCAACACAAGAAAATAATTCTAAAATAGTAATGATGACATAAGGAATTTGTAAAATTCAATTAGTTTTCTTCGTTTCATATAATCAGAACAGGAGAAGAGATCATGAAGAGCTTCCATAAATCATTGGTTCTTCTAATTCTAATCATTTTTATCCTTGCGGCTTGCCAGCCTCAATCATCGGCAAATCCGACAGCCACTGAAGAAGGGACCATTGTCCTGCGCGTGGGCACGGGTGACAGCGGTGAAGGGCTGACACCACATCAGGATATTATTGCCCTTTATGAAGATGAGAATCCCGACGTATTGGTTCAACTTGAAGCGGTTGCCGGGCGTGATTACTACACCCGGCTGCTGACCCAGCTCTCAGCAGGGGCTGCACCGGATGTCATGCAGGTCGGCGACGATGCTGTACCTTCCTTTGTTGAACAAGACGCCTTTATCCCATTGGATGATTATCTGCCTGCGGATTTCGATCCATCCATTTACCTGCCAGGCCTTTTGGGACCCGGCCAGATCGACGGCGTTCAATACCTCCTCCCGAAGGATTATTCGCCGGTCGCCGTTTATTACAATAAAACCATCTTCGATGATGCCGGGATAGACTATCCCAAAGATGGTTGGACCTGGAATGATATGCTGGATATCGCGCTGGAGCTCACCCAGGATCTTGATGGGGACAACGCGCCGGATATATGGGGTATCCAGCTCCCTGCGACCTGGACCACAGGATTTGAATACTGGGTTGCGGCTGCCGGCGGCCAGTTGATCAGCGAAGATGGCAAAGAATTTGTCGGATATATGGATTCAGACGCCGTCGTCCACGCGGTCACATTTTACGCCGACCTCTACAATAAATACCGGGTGGCTCCACCTCCCGCAGATTTGAATGCATTTGGCGGTGGCAATACAGAATTCGCCAATGGTAAAGCTGCGATGTATGTCTTTGGACGTTGGCCTCAAGCCAGCTTGATGGATAATCCCAATATCGATTTAGGCGTCGCCCCACCCCCACAGGATGTGGAACGGGCCAATGTACTTTTCTGGGGTGGCTTCGGGGTTTCCACCACCTCGGCCCATCCTAAAACAGCAACCAATTTCCTGACTTTCTATGCCGGCGCACCCGGTGCGGAGGTCTGGAAAGATTGGGCGCTTCCCGCTGTCCGCTCCGTTGCTGATTCTTCCGGGATGTCAAAAGACCCGATCGAAGGTGTCTGGATCGGAGAACTCGAACATCTCGTCCCAAGAGCATATACATTTACAAATTACTGGAACGAGACTGCCGACCCTGCGCTGCGATCCGCTCTTGAAGCAGCTATCCTGACCCAAAACGCAGATATCGGGGCCTTGATGACACAGGCTGCTCAGGAAGCACAGACCTCCCTGGATGCGCTGCTGGCGAATAAATAGCTGTTTATCTATTCATCTGGCAAATCGTGTGATTCCCGTAGAGACGTTGCATGCAACGTCTCTATAATTATCTGAATTTCATTTTCCAGGCAGAAATATAAACTGAGAAGAGACAGCATACGACAGACGAATAATATGAAAAAGCCAAGTTCAACTCACTTCACACGCCGCGACACAATCGCTTTTTATCTGACGATTGCACCCTGGTTGGTTGGATTCCTCGCTTTCACACTCCTGCCGCTCTTGTTTTCGCTCTATGCCAGCTTCACCAATTGGGACTTGCTTTCCACGCCGGAATGGCGCGGCCTGGCAAATTATGAACGCATGATCGCCGACCCCAAGTTCTGGCAATCTCTCGAAAGTCACCGGGGTTTACACGCTGGCTTACGTCCCTCTGGACCTGGCGGGTGGTTTGGCACTGGCGTTGCTGGTCCGCCCCAGAATGCCCGGCGTGAAGGTCTTTCGTACGATCTATTATCTGCCGGTTGTGTTCTCAGGCGTCGCTTTCGTCGTGGTCTGGATGTGGCTGCTCAACCCGGATGTCGGCCTGGTCAATCAGCTACTTAAGCTGGTCGGTATCACCGGTCCACGCTGGTTATTGGATCCGAATTGGTCCTTACCGGCCTTGATTGTGATGTCTTTTTGGGGTTGGGGACGGTCAATGGTGATCTTCCTGGGCGGATTGGTCACCATCCCGGACGAAGTTTATGAAGCCGCGGCAATCGACGGCGCTGACAAGTGGGCGCGCTTCTGGCATATCACCCTGCCGCTGATCTCTCCAATCTTGTTCTTCAACTTGATCCTGAGCGTGATCAGCACTTTCCAGACCTTCACCAACGCCTTCGTCGCAACGAACGGCGGACCGCTTGATTCCACCTTATTCCTGGTGCTTTATATCTACAGACAAGCTTTCGAATATCGAAATATGGGCTACGCTTCCGCTTTGGCCTGGGTGCTGTTTATTGTGATCCTGATCGGGACGATCTTCCTGGTTCGCAGCCAGCGGTTCTGGGTCTTTTACCTCGGTGAGGAAGCAGATGTCTGAACTGCAAGGTTCCTATGTCCGCCAGCCAAAAGGGTGGGGAAAAGCCTTCCGCTATCTTATCTGGACCCTGGTTGCAATTCTTTTCCTGCTGCCGGTATTCTGGATGCTGTCCTCCGCCCTAAAGCCTTCTTACGCCGTCTTCGCGACGCCACCGATCTGGTGGCCGGCTGAACCGCAGTGGTCCAACTTTAAGAATGCACTCACGGCACTGCCCTTCGGACGGTTCGCGCTAAACACGCTCTTCATTGCCACCTTCACCATCATCGGCCACCTGCTGTCCTGCTCTTTGATCGCCTACGGTTTTGCACGGCTAAAAGCCCCCGGCAGTCATTTCTTCTTCTTGCTGATGCTGGCGACCCTGATGCTCCCCTATCCGGTGACGATGGTGCCGCTGTTCATCATTTTCTCCCGCCTGGGATGGATCAACTCCTTCCTTCCGCTGATCCTGCCGGCCTTCTTCGGCCAACCCTTCTATATTTTCCTGCTGCGTCAAACCTTTCGTCAGATCCCAAAGGATCTCGAGGACGCTGCGGTGATGGACGGCGCGGGTGTTTTTCAAATCTTGTGGCATGTCGTGCTGCCTTTGGCGCGCCCCGCCCTGGCAACCGTGGCGATCTTCACCTTCCAATACGCCTGGAATGACTTCCTCGCGCCGTTGATCTTCCTCCACGATCAACGCAAATACACGCTGATGCTGGGGTTGTCCTTCTTCCGCGGCAGTTACGAGGTCAATTGGGCCTATCTGATGGCTGCCTCTCTGGTCATTTCCCTGCCGGTGATCTTGGTTTACTTCCTCGCGCAAAAGCAATTCCTACAAGGATTGGCCGCGACGAATAAATAAAAAGACTGCCCTGTTACCAGAGCAGTCCTCAAATTCTTCCTAATTCCAACTACCTAATCCCTAATACCTGGGGTCTCACTTCCCATTTCCATTCTTGAATTCCTGGATCAAACCAACCTCGATCAAATAATCGATGATCTGACGGGCATTTTCCTGAGGGGTGACGCCCACCGTATTAAGGTGAATCTCAGGCTCGATCGGCGCTTCGTAGGGATCGTCAATCCCGGTAAAGCCCTTGATCTCACCGGCGCGAGCTTTGGCATATAGACCTTTGATGTCGCGTTGTTCGCAGACTTCCAGCGGCGTATCGACAAAGACCTCGATGAAGTGGTCATCAGGGAACATCTTGCGAGCTTCCCGTCGAGCCTGGCGGTAGGGGCTGATCGCCGCGCAAACCACGGTACCGTGATGCCGGACGATCTCGCCGCCTACGAAACTGATCCGCAGGATGTTGGTGTCCCGGTCTTCCTTACTGAAACCCAGGCCTTTGGAAAGGTGTGTTCGGACCACATCGCCGTCCAGAACGGTGGGATTGCGGCCATATTCAGCCAACATGTTGATCAATCGTTTGGCAATGGTCGATTTACCCGCACCGCTCAGACCGGTGAACCAGATGCAGAAACCCTGTTTGTAACGCGGGGGGTGTGCCTCCAGCAGGATTTGAGCGGTTTCAGGGCGGGTGAACCATTCCGGCAAGGGGATTCCCTTGGCGAGATAGTCATCACGTACCTGCGTCCCGGAGATCGTGGCGACCTTCGCACCTTCCGGCACCTGTGACGCCAGTTCATAACGGTCCTCTTCCGGCAGGTAAACCACCAGTTCGAACGGCACCATTTTGACGCCGACTTCTTTTTCAACACTTGTTAGTAGTTCCTGAGCATCATAAGGGCCATAGAAAGGTTTGCCTTCGCTGTCCTTGCCCGGGCCGGCATGGTCACGGCCGACGATGAAGTGATTGACGCCGTAGTTCCGGCGGATAATGGCATGCCAGACGGCCTCACGCGGACCGCCCATGCGCATCGCCAGGGGAAGCAGGCTCAGGAGCGTATTGTCATCGTAATAATTCTCAACGAGAGCTTTGTAAATACGGACACGGGTGTAATGATCCACATCGCCGGGTTTCGTCATCCCGACCACGGGTTGGATCAGTAAGCTGCCACCAATTTGCGCTTCAGCGCGTTTGGTGAGTTCTTCATGCACGCGGTGCATCGGGTTTCGGGTCTGGAAAGCGACCACATTGGCATTGCCCATCTCTTCCAGGCGGGCACGAGTCTCGGCAGGTGTCAGGCGTAATTCGACGAAGTCATCGTAGACAGGGAGGTTGAGCACTTTCAATTCGCCGGAGATGCAAAGGTCTCCCCATCCCGCCATTTCGGACACGATCGGATGTTTGAGGTCAGTGGTGCCATAGACTTTTTCGGCTTCTTCCTGCCAGTTGAACCGGAAAACCTCATCCAGCTTCATGACAGCCATGATCTGGTTATGCACATCGCGCAGGGTCACCCAATCGCCTTCATCGGGTAAGTCTTCCTTGGAGATCGTCAACGTGATCGGGATCGGCCAAACGGTGCCATCCGCCAAACGCATATCATTGAGGACGGATTCGTAATCATCCTGTCCCATAAAACGATCTAGGGGAGAGAACGCGCCAACAGCCAACAGTTCCAGGTCATGGTTTTGACGAGGTGTCATCCGAATATCCGGGTAGGTCCCGGCCAGTTTAAGTAGGTCTTCCCGCTCTTCACCCTTAACCAGCAGGTCAACGAGTTTCCCACCGTAAGGTGAAATCAATAATTCTGCATCTTTTGCCATACGAATTCATGTTCCTTCTCTTGAGAACCAAACCGTCTCATTCTATCACATCCATCCGGAATGGCAACCTGAGTAATGTCATTAAATCGAATGAGGAATTTAAGGCGGTTATAGAAGCTGATATTCCCAAACTCGATTTATGAACCTTTCAATCGGGCTGCAGCTCGATCCCGAAGTAACCTGAGTATTTCAGACAGTGTCAATTGATCTTTATCAACTGGTGCGAGTTCATATGCCATTTCCCGCATCGTTTTCCCAGCAATCGCTTGCACTTCAGCGAGTTCAAATTGGGAGATCAAATTCTTCCATCGTCCAATGGGATCAGTGCTGATGCTCTGGAATTTATCATCGAACATCGAATTACCCCGCCAGGAATCACCAGCACGTGTAGGCGTTAATAGAACTTCATGCCAGGGGATTCCGAGAAAGTCAGCGATTTGCTGGGTCACAGCTTCAGGGTCTTGAAGGAGATCTTCAAATCGGAGCAAGAGATAATGAGCTTTACCAAATTCTTTCAGGTTTTTCAGGCCAGCCTGTGTTGAACGAACCCAGCTCCAGGCAAAGACTTTGGCAGTCCAATCTTGTTGTTTGCGTTGGTAAGAAATAAAATTATCCCGAGGGTCTCGGACGATATGGATGCAGTGTGCATCTGGCCAATTGTCGAATATTTGGGCAGCGTAGAACTCATTATAAGGGGTCTTCTCCACCCAAAACCGAGATTCATCTGTCAACAGCCCGGAGACTTTGCCAAAAGAAAGGATTGCAGCATTCAGATACTCTTTTGGCTCTCCCGAGGATAATTCATTGCGATATGTCTTTCGTATGGTTTCAAAATCAATATCGCTGTAATCCCGATCTGGATAATCCTTCTGATGCGGCGGCGGTGACTCTTGATTCCATTCGAAGATATGAATCAATAATTGATCCACTAATGATATTCGTTCATCTTCGCTTTTACCCTCTATTGCCGGTATAAATCGCCTGAAGAACATGGTTTCTTCAGGATACGCGACGACCAATGGGTGCCCATCCAATAAAGCAGTGATCAGGCTGGTGCCGGCTTTCGGGTGACCGCAGATAAAAATTGGATGCTCAATAAAATCAGGTTTCATCCAGACTAGTATCCCATGATGTGATTAATTTTTGATAATGAATGCCGAATTCACAGATCAATCTCCAAAGCTATCATAAAGCGAGAAGACCGTCAGCGATTTACCGAGGTCATCAATCGTCCAGCCCTCCGGCAGCGGACAAGTGACCCTGAGCGTCTCTCCCGGGATCACATCGAAGTAGTTATCGCTGAAGATCACATCAGCGTCGTCCAGCGATAGTTCCACATAGCGCGCCAGGGAACTGCAAACCAGTTCTATCGTAGCAGTATCACCATTACCTTCCAACAAATAGGCTTTCAACTGCGGGTTGACGAGCTGCAGATGTTTATTGCGCACAAAAGTCGCGACCTGGGTGGCAAAAACCTGTCCATCCTGAACCAGTTCAGCAACGAAGACGGTTTCACGTTTTTCAGGTAGTGTGAGGTTTCCAAAGTTCTTTTCAGCAACCATCATTGAAGAGAGCGGATCGACAGTCGCTTCCATTTCTCCTGCTTCCAGCACTTCTCCATCTATCCGCATCAACCGCCAGTGCACCTCTCCCGTCCAGGGTTCCATCAGGTCACTGGTCAGATGGACTTTCATTTCAGCGGTCTGTTCATTGTCTTCGATCGACAATAGCAGCGGCGCGTAGAATTTCCGGCTGGCATAATGCAGCGCTTTCCAGCGGCCAAAATAATCAATGCTCGACCATGATGCGACCGGCCAGCAGTCATTCAACTGCCAGTAAAGCGTCCCGCTGACCCGGTGTCGATTCCGCCGCCAGTGTTCCACCCCGTAACGGATACCCTCCGATTGCAGAACCATCGTCATATAGACCAGTGATGGGAAATCGACCGGCATCCGGTAATACAATGCCATCTGTCCCATAAACAGCGCGCTTGCCCACTGGTTGCGTTGATGATGTTCGATGATGTAATCGGTCAGGTTCCAGTGACTTTCATCGGTGAAGAATTGAATGGTCTTCAACGGCGCAAGCGATTGGAAGCCGAATTCACTCATATACCGGGGAAATTGCTCACGGTAAGAAGTAAAAGGCTTGGCGCCGTGCCAGACCTCCCAGTAATGCGCATCACCACGATCCATCCCGTTGGCGTTCTCAAACGGCGTCCCGGACGAAGGCGAAGTGTACCAGTAGGCCGTATCAGGATCGAGTTCCGAAACCCAGGTCGGCAGCATTTCATAGAAGAAGGTTTTATAAGCATCCCGGTAAGGCAGCCATTGTTCCTGACTCCAGCCCCAGGCTTCCCATCCCCAGTCCATTTCGTTGTTGCCGCACCACAGCGCCAGGCTTGCCCGATGCCGCAGCCTGCGGACATTATCGGTCACCTCATGCTGCAGGTTCTCTAGAAATGCCTGATCGCCCAACGGATAAATACTGCAGGAGAAAAGGAAATCCTGCCAGACCAAAATGCCATATTGGTCGCAAAGATCGTAAAAATCCTCGCTCTCATAAAAACCGCCGCCCCAAACGCGGATCATATTGTGATGGGCCATAGCGGCATCACCCAACAACCGGTCGAGCATCTCCCGGGTGATCCGAGTTGGGAAGCTGTCCGCCGGGATCCAGTTGGCACCTTTGGCGAAGATCGGGACGCCATTGACCACAAAGGTGAAGCTCTCCCCAAACTCATCCGGTTCCTGCACGAGCTCCAGCGTCCGCAGCCCGATTTGGAACTGCTGTTCATCCAGCAATTCTTCGTCTTCCGTACCGAGAGAGACCTTCGCCTGATATAAAGCTTGCTCACCGTAGCCATTCGGCCACCAAAGCTCCGGTTCCGTGATTTCAATGGAAGCCAACGCCGCACCATCAACGACTTTGCATGTCGTCGCAAAGGTTTTTTCTTTGCGAGTCCTGAAGCGTCAGACAAATCTGCAACGGTTGGTTGTCCCAATGCTCAATCTCAACTCTGGCATTCACGACCACCGAACCGCTGAATTGGTGCTCCTGCGTCAGATGGACAGGCCCGAGTTTAGCCGTGGAATACGCTTCCAACCGGGCGTCTTTCCAGATCCCAATCGGAGGCAGCATCGGACCCCAGTCCCAGCCCCATTGGCAGGGTGCCTTTCGTAGATATGGACCGCCCTGGATTGACTGCTCGGGAGAAGGCAACGGGGTTTCCTCCTGGAGCGCTTTAACGTAATTGACCGGCGAACGGAAAATAATTGATAGCTTGTTTTCACCATCTACCAGCAGGTCTTTCACATCCCATTCATAAACCCGGAAAGCGTTATCCGTCTTGCCAAGTAACTGGCTGTTGAGATGCACTTCCGCCAGGGTATCGAGTCCGTCAAAATGAAGGATGACTCGGTCTTCTTCCAGCATGGTTTGCGGGACATCGAGTACACCCTCATATTCCCAATCAGTCTCCGCGACCCACATCACCTGAAGCTCGTTGTCGGCAATGAACGGATCGGGGATGCGCCCGGCATCCATCAAGTGCGACATGAACCTCTCCCGGCACTTTTGCAGGGATCCAATCCGCTTCACCCACGGCACGTAAACGCCATTCCCCGTTACCTAAATCTTTGATCAGCATGATGCCCATCCTTTGGTTTTAGAGTTGATCCATTGATAAATTTCATTGTAACAAAATCTGAATTCATATGAAGATAAAACAATTTCCATATTTCGAAATACTCTTACCCTGTTTTATTATAAAATAGAAGGAAAGCATTCAACGAGGAATAAGGAGAAGAAATGAATTCCAAATACAAACCCAGAAAACCGTTATTTTTCTTCCTGGCCGCTATGCTCGTCCTCTTGCTCACTTCACTGGCATGTGTAGTGGACTTGGGAGGGTCGAACAATGACCAGGAAAGTCTGGCCCTTGAGCAGACCCGGGTCGCCCTGCAGCAAACACAGGCTGCGCTTGACAATATGGGCCAGCAGGAACCACCGACGGAAGAGGTTGTTGTAAACCCACCACCACAGGAAGAGCAGCCCCCAGCCCCGGACGTGAACTACGAGGGGATCAGCTTCTCCTTCGATCCCAACATCACCGCCAATGTTTATCCTGCAACGATTCCCGGTCAGAATATGGGCGAAGATTATATGCCGGGAGATACTTACCCAACCTATTATGAATTCAGCTTTGGTGGCTATGCCATCGCCGACCACTTCCATACGCCCTTGATCAACGTGTATCCAGTGGATGAGTACCGGGCGATCAGTTCTTCTGCCTCGGATATCATCGACAATTTGCAGTGGACTATCGCTAACCGCCCGCCCGGCGGTGCGCTAAGCGACCTGCCCTTCCTGCCAATGTGGCCCGCAGCTCAGATGTTCTCAACCAAGGTAGGCTATTTTGATTTCCAAAACGGCTCCGGCGTGCGCTTCCTGACCATGTACGGCCAGGCGATCTATCCCGTCGACAACCAGAACATGATCTACACTTACCAGGGCCTCACCAACGACGGTCGATATTACATCAGCGCCGTGCTGCCCATTACGAACGTCAACCTGCCTTATGATGGATCCACCGAAATGGGTGACTGGCAAACCTTCCAGGATAATTGGGATACTTATATAAACGATACAGTTCACTGGCTCAACGATCAGGTTCCGGCTAATTTCACACCTAACCTGTCCATGTTGGATCAGATGATGGCCTCTTTCAAGATCGACCGGTAAGGTTTTGACTTTGCAGGTAGGATTAAAACACAACCAATCGTAAAGGAAGTGGATGAAAAGTTACCGAAAAGAACTTTGGTTCGATATCCCCGCCAGGCGCGGGTTGGTCAATATCACCTCCCAGGTGCGGGAAGCGCTCAACGACAGCAGCATTCAGGAAGGGCTTTGCCTGGTGAACGCTATGCACATCACGGCGTCTGTGTTCATCAATGACGACGAATCCGGCCTCCATCAGGACTATGACGACTGGTTAGAGGAACTAGCCCCGCACGAACCTGTCAGCCAATATCGCCACAATCGCACCGGTGAAGATAACGCTGACGCCCACCTCAAGCGCCAGGTGATGGGCCGGGAGGTGGTGGTTGCGGTCACCAAAGGCCGGCTGGATTTCGGTCCCTGGGAGCAGATCTTCTACTTCGAATTTGACGGCCGCAGACGAAAACGCGTCTTGATCAAGATAATTGGGGAATGAATCTTAGGTATTACGGAAAAGCCTCCCGAATTTCGGGAGGCTTTTTTTAGCTATTCTATTACCACTCCTGGTTCGGGTCCACGTTCACGTAACCCGATTGGCGGGATTGCTCACGCTGATGCTTTTCCAGTAAAGTGTAACCCAGCGCAGCCAGCCCAACCAACCCAAGCAGCCGTCCGGGTCGCGGGCGAAAGAATGGTCGCCGCCAACCACGGTGGAAGCGGTGAAAGTGATGGGGGTGATGGTAAAAGCGTCTCATTGTAGTTACTCCGTTTCTTGTCTAGATTATCCATAGTTTACGCCCCAGCAGATACCCCACCCCATAGATTTTCATAGGTCTTCGCCTTGTAATAAATATTATTTTATTATTTACCATTTCGTCATAACCCCTTCCCCACTGCTATCGCAGTCACCCTTCCCTTTGCTTTGTACCCTTCGCTTAACTCCGAGTATTCCGCTTCGCTTCAGGGAAGGGTGCCGAAGGCGGGATGGGGTAGATCCTTATCACATCACTGTGGGTCAGCGATCCACCCTGCTTATAGTAAAAATGGCATTCCACTATGATAAATTCAAGGTTCTGACTAATGAATATCGAAGATTGCTTCGTCGCACCCTCCGGGTGCTCACTCGCAATGACAGAATTTTTCATCAAAATGGTTTTTTCTCAGATATTTTCGGCATCCGATTGTCCTTACAGGAATCCTAATAACTCATTCCTAATTCCTAGTTCCTAACACCCATTCACCATTCCCTCCCTTAAAGGTACAATCATCGCATGTTTTTACCCACCACCAAAGCGGAATTGGATAAACTCGGTTGGGACCAGCTTGACGTGATCCTGATCACAGGTGATTCCTACATCGACTCACCCTTCATCGGCGTGGCCGTGATCGGCAAGGTCCTGCTGGACGCCGGTTACAAGGTCGGCATCATCGCTCAGCCCGACATCCAATCCCCCACGGACATCACCCGCCTGGGCGAACCACGCCTATTCTGGGGCGTGAGCGCCGGGAGCATCGACTCAATGGTCGCCAACTACACCGCCACCGGACGGCCGCGCCGTGCCGACGACTACACCCCCGGTGGGCGTAACACCAAACGCCCCAACCGCGCCACCCTGGTCTATGCCAACCTGATCCGGCGCTATTTCAAAAACACCGTGCCGATCGTGCTGGGCGGGATTGAAGCCAGCCTGCGGCGGGTCGCCCATTACGACTTCTGGACCGATAAAGTCCGCCGTTCGGCGCTCTTTGACGCCAAGGCCGACTACCTGCTCTATGGCATGGCCGAGGGCGCGGTCACCGAGCTGGCTGCCGCGCTCGATAAGGGTGAGGATCCCACCGGCATCCGCGGCCTGGCCTACATCGGCAAGACGGTCCCGGAAGGCTATCTGGAACTCCCCTCTTATGAAACAGTCAGTGAAAATGACGATGCCTTCATTGAGATGTTCCACATCTTTTACCGTAACAATGATCCCCGAAACGCCAAAGGTCTGGCACAGCTGCACGGTGATCGTTACCTGATCCAGAACCCGCCCTATCCGCACCTGTCCCAGGAAGAACTTGACCACGTCTACGGACTGGACTACGAGCGCGACCAGCACCCCTATTACGCCAAGCAGGGACCGGTCAAGGCATTGGAGACGGTCCGCTTCTCGATCCCAACCCACCGCGGCTGCTACGGCGAGTGCAACTTCTGCGCGATCGCCGTCCACGAAGGCCGCACGGTGAACTGGCGCAGCGAAGAATCGATCATTGCAGAGGCGAAAGCCATCACCCACCTGCCGGACTTCACCGGCTTCATCACCGACCTCAGTGCGCCGACCGCCAACATGTACGGCTTCGAGTGCCCGGTCAAGCTGCGCAAGGGACCCTGCCTGGATAAAAGCTGCATCTACCCCGAGACCTGCCCGACGCTGCCCGTGGACCATCAAAAGCAAACCGATCTGATGCGGAAACTGCGCCAGATCAAGGGCGTCAAGAAGGTCTTCGTCGGCTCCGGCCTGCGTTACGACCTGATCCTCTCCGACGAAGCCCACGGCGAAGCCTACCTGCGCGAGCTGGTCCGGCATCATGTCTCCGGCCAACTCCGGGTCGCACCCGAACACAGCCAACCGGACGTGCTGGCGCGGATGCGCAAACCGGACACAGGCAAACTGCTGGCCTTCAAGGAACGCTTCGACGCGTTGGGCACGGACGTGAAGCGCAAGCAATACCTCAGCTATTACCTGATCGCCGCCTACCCAGGCTGTACGATGGGAGACATGCAGGAACTCAAGAAGTTCGCCGGGCAGCAGTTGGGGATCCTGCCCGAGCAGGTGCAGGTCTTCACCCCCACACCCTCCACCTACGCCAGCGTGATGTACCACACCGGCAAAGACCCCTTCACCGGCGAGAAGTTGTTCGTGGAGAAGAACCCCGCTGCCAAGCAGAAGCAGAAAGAAGTGATCACCGGGCAAAACAAACCGCCGGAAGAACACCGGCGGCGTAAGGGGAAAAAGTAAATTTTCAAACTTTCAGAAATATCATTCTTTGACAAAATGTAATAACAATGAACCAAAGCGATGGTGACGGTAATCGGTCATGTGGTCCTTGACAATCCGGTTCCAACCGAACTCGATCGGCTCGGTCACAATCTCAGGATCAAGGCACATCCGCCAGATATTCAACGGTTTCATCGAAACATGCGAGCCAACGCCCAGAGTCTTCAATGCGATGCGCGTGTAGGTGGCTGGGGTCGCCAGGAAATGCTTCAACTTGAAGCTCTCCGGGAACAACCAGGACAGCTTATCAAATAGATCCGCCTGGACCATCTTGGACATGCCGCCATTAGAGGGGAATAGCACATCGATCGCATGGATCAGTTCGCCGCCCGGCTTCAGTAAATCAAACATATGCGACCAGACTGCAGGGGTGAGTTCGGAAGGGACATGCTCGAGGGCAGAAGCGGAATAGACCACATCAAAATAGCCGGCTGGGAGGGTTGAAGCCGCGGGATCGCCCACACGTTCAAGCACATAATGGATTTCCGGGTGCTGGTCGATAAATTCCTGGGGCGATTTGGCCCGTTGCCAAAAATCGTCATCCTCGCTCATCCCGAAGTCATCGACGACCCAGGTTTCACACCCAAAGTGACTCTGGAGGAAATGAGGGAAATCCGAATATGCGCCGCCCACATCCGCCACACGGTCACCCTCATGCCAGGTCCTGGCATTCAAGATCCATCCATAATCAAAACCTTTAATATTAAAGGCGATGTCATAAGGCGATGATTCCTTATATTTATAAATTCTGTTTGTATCAGCGAGTGAGATTTCTTTTACTTTGATCAATGACCCTCCTCATGGTTGATCTGGCGGGGTTTTATCAGTGGACATTATCTTACAAAATAACGAATAACGCAAGGCGGGCCCAAGACAGAAAAATCAGCCTTATCTAGTAAGGTCGATACATTGCATCTCCCTTGTTATCTGTTTATAATTCCTCTTCGCTTATAAAATAAATACATCGCTTTTTAGTCATCTTCAGAGGAGGGCAATATAAAGATTGATTTTTCCCTCAAGCCACCCACAGACGTCCGGCCCAGCTGATAAGGCTAGTTCCATATCTTTTCCTGGAACAACTTCGTGGTAAACATCCCCACCGTCTTATACATCATCACCACTCGCAAGGAAAACGGGCTCCCAAACGCACAGTTCAACGCCTGGGGGATGCTGTTTGCGATAGGCATTGCAACATTGATTTATAAAACGACCCCGAAACATAGGGCTACATCGAATGCACTGCCCTCATAGAACAGCATTCCTCACAGATCACAAAACAGCCGCCCGGTTGACAAAACGCTCTCCGGGCGGCTGTTTACTATTTCCTTTATCGGAATTAGTTTCAATAACGCGTTCGCGCTAACAGGCCTCTTCCTCCTCAAACGCAATCAGACTCTTATAATCCGCCAGGCTGCCCCGGTCCAGGCAGCACTGGATGATCTCGCGGCCCAGAGGCGTCAGGTCGTCCGTGTCGTACTGGCGCAGGATCCGGTGGAAGAAGTCGTACAGCAGTTCCGCGCCCTGGTCGTAGGCATCCTCGCCCACTTCCGGCTGGGTGTCCACGGCGAAGAACCAGCGTGAGAGCAGGCGCCCTTCGATCTGGATCTGGTGTGGATATTGGCCCAGCAGCGCGCAGCGTGCCTCGCGCAGGTTTTCCTCTGAGAAGCGGGCATGGCCGCGGCGGGCCAGGTATTCGCGCATCAGCCATTGGGGCATGAAGCCCACCTTCCAGGCGCCGACGTGCTGGTTGGGCGTCAGGACATAACTGCGTATGCGGGGAGCCGGTGAACTGCTCCAGCAAATAGTTGGCGTGCACGGTGCGCTTGCCGGTGGCGAAGGCCCAATAGGAGCCCACGCCCTCGCTCGACAGTCCGCCGGTGTCCACGATGCTGGGGTTGTCGAAGCCGCGCGGTGCGGTCAGCCGCCAGAGCCAGGCCAGCGCCGGGGGCAAAATGTGGAAGAAGCCCACGATCCCATAGGTGGGGTTGTCGGCTGTGCAGGGAGGGGTGCGGATGCCGAAGGAGCGGATATCCACATCCACCGCGTCGTTCACCACGTTGGGGATGATCTCGCGCGGGATCACGACCCTTGGGTTCGGGCAGGGTTTGCCCGGTCCATCCATGATGTGGTCCCAGATCATGGCGATCCCGTCCGGTGCGGCGTTGATGTTCAGGAACAGCAGCGGTTTCGGCGATTCGGCTGTCAGCCGTTCCAGGTTCAGGTCGGTGCCGTAGTGGCGGATGTGGTTGGTGCGCACGAACCAGGCGTCCTCGGCGTCCATCACGGCCAGCTTGCCGTTATGCTGCAGCGAGGGGTGGCAGAGCGCCATATCGTCCGTCACCGGGTGCAGGCTGCAGGTGCGGGGCTGCTCGTGCAGGCGCCGCTCGCCCGTCACCAGGTTCACACCGTAGAGCATCCGGCCGTCGTCTTCTCGGTGCGGATATTCGAGCATCTCGCTCTTGCCCGCGCCGCTGGCGCCTTCGTGCATGAAGGTCACCTCGTTGTCATAGGGTGTCACCACCTTCACGGTCGAGCAGTGCGCGGTGACCCAGCCCTCCTGTTCGCCCTGGTTCAGCAGGATGCTGTAAGCCGCTTTCTTGGCGCTGGGGCCGGGGTAGAGGCAGTAGGAAAAGACCTCGTGCATGCCGGGCTGGCGGTAATGCACCACCACCTGCTTGCCGTCGAGGTCGGTATAGCGGAAGGTCGGCGCAACATAGATCACCGAAGCAGGTTTGAAGTCCTTACCCACATCTTCATAAGCCGTGATCCCCTGCAGCAGGGCCATCCCAAAGCCGAAGAAAGCCGCGTTGGCCGGCGCCACCACCAGGGCATCCTGTCCGAGGCCCTTTTTACCGGTCACGTAAGCATAGATGATCAGCGGGTTTTCAGACAGCCAGTCAAAGGTACGCTGGCGAAGTTCGGCGAAGGGGTATTGATAGACCTCTTCGAATCGCATGTGGTCGGTCGGTCCGTCATCACCGATCAACATGGCGTCCGGGTCCCGCCGGCGCATATAAGCCGAAGGATAGTTTGCGGCGATCCCGTTGCGGACGCGTACCACACTGGCGTCAATGATCTTGCTCAACCCCGGCACGTCATAGGACACCTCGAAAGTTTTGCTGTTCGGTGCGCCGCAGGCGCGTTCGAGCAGTTCATCCGTGGTGCTGATAACCGTCACATCGGGGTTGGCTTTCAGGATTGCGGCGAGTTCTTTGGGTGGGTTGTAGCGTTTCCAGTCTCGGTTTTGCATCTTATCCTTCTGATATTTTTTGACCTATTCGTTCCATTCTAGTCCTGAATGCACCGATTCCGATACATCCGATTGTTAAGCTTGGGTAAACAATCAAGAGTTTTTCTTGCAACTTTCTGTAGGGGCATCCTTCTGTGGACACCCAAGACTAGTAAAAAAGAAGTTTACGTATCTTCTTATAGATATCAAGCATATCGTCTCAATTAATCTCTCTAATTTTTTGTCTCTTTCCGACCCTTTCCGCCCTTCGGCACCCTTCCCCTCATGAGGGGAAGGGCTGGGGATGGGGTTTGTCAGAAAATGAATAAGAGTCCGGTAACAGTCAACGCTTCTGTCTCAAACTTCCGAAGCAAATGTCGATACCTTCTCAGCGCTCACGTTCAAATCCGTGGTGAACATCTCTTCAACCAGTTCGGTGGTCAGCGAACGCGGCCGCTCGATCGGCAGGCCGAGAGCCCGGGCCCAGACGGCATGCGAGGTCAGCCCCAACAGCCTGCTGGCCCCGAACAGCACCGTGCAGAATTCGGTCTCGATGCCGTAATGGTGCTGCAGCGCGCCGCTGATCGCGTCCACGTTCGGGTAAGGATTCTTGATCTTGCCCAAACCGGTCAGCACCTCCGGCATGACCTCGTACACCCGCTTGACGAGTTGGAAAAGCGGGTCGTCCGGCAGGTAGGTCTCAGCGAAACGATACTGAGCGGTGAAGCGGGTATCCGTCCGGCGCAGCACGCCGTGCCCATAACCGGGGATCACCATCCCCTGCCCCAACGTTTCCAGGGCGAATTCTCGTAATTGGTCGTGGCTGGGCAGGCCGCCGTAATGCGCCTGAAGCGCCAGCAGCCAGCGCAAGGTTTCCTGGCTGGCGAGCCCATGCAGCGGCCCGGCCAGGGCGTTCATCCCCGCAGAGGATGAGAGGTACAAATCGGAAAGGGTCGAACTGACCAGGTGCGAGGTGTGCGCGCAGGCGTTCCCATTTTCCTGGTCGGAATGCAGGGTCATAAACAAGCGGCAGAGTTCCTGGTATTCCGGGTCGTCCCCTTTGCCGACCATGTGGGCAAAGTTCGCGCTCCAATCGAGGGTCGGATCGGGCGAAGCTTCCGCACCGCCGCGGTATTTCAGATTGTAGATCGTCGCAGCCAGGGTCGGCAGGTTGGCCGTGATCGTCAGGGCGTCTTCCAGCATCGGCCGCCAGTATTCCGCTCGGTCAATCCCTTCGTGATAAGCTTTGGCCGCCTGTGATTCGGGCTGCATGGCGAGGATCGCCTGTGAGAAAAGCGTCATCGGGTGCGTATTTGCAGGCATCGCCTTGAGCATGTCGATCACATAGCCGGGCAATCCCTGCCGGGCGCGCCACATCTCTTCCACAGCCAGGGCGTCTTCCAGGGTCGGGAACTGATCCACCAGCAGCAGGTAATACAGACCGCCCAGCAGCGGCATGGCCATCCCCTCGTGCCGGGGCAGCTTTTCGATCAGTTCATCCACCGTGTAGCCGCGGATCAGCAGCCCCATCAGCGGGTCGACGTGCGAGATCTCCGTGACCAGGGCGAAAAGGCCGCGCATGCCGCCATAAGCTTTGGCAACCGTGATCTCACCGATCGGTTTGTCGCCGTGCTGCTTGATGATGCCCTGCACGCGTTCGCGCCAGGCCGGGAGCTGGGCGGCAATCCGCTCTTCAAAGGATGGGGTGAGATGGGTTTTCAGGTGTGGTGAACGAACTTGTTCGGAACGCTTATTCATAAATTCTCCTCGCTTCTCTTATTGCTGCAGGTCAGGGCTCAGTGAGTCAGGATTGGCGGCTATCGTGGCCGCCCAGGCTGAACGCCCTTTTTATTCTGCGAGGGGGTGTACCCCAATAAGCGTGAAATTTGTAAGGCTGTCCTCTTGCAGTTGTTGGCGAATTTTTCAACCTTATCCGGGGTGAAGCGTTGGGTTGGGCCGGAGACGGTCAGCGCAGAGATCATCTGGCCGCGCTGGTTGAATATCGGTGCAGCCACGCCGGAGGCATCCGCCGTCCACTCGCCGTGGCTGAGGGCATACCCTTGCTCTCGGATCAGGCTGCATTGCTTACGGAGTTCATCCGCGTCAATGATGGTCATCGGCGTGAAGACCTTGCGCGGCTCATTTTCCAAAACAGATTCCCGCTGCTCCTCCGTCATATAGGCCAGGAAGAGCTTACCAGCCGAACCGGCATGCAGCGGCAGGTAGCGCCCCACCCTGGCGACCATCCGCACATTCTGCTCACTTTCCAGCCGTTCGACACAGACCCGTTCGGTGCCTTCCAGGATGTAAAGGCTGATCGTCTCACCGGTCAGTCGCTGCAGGTCGTAAATGAAAGGCAGCGCCACCCGGCGCACGTCAACCGTAGCGGTGTAGACTTCCGCCCAGGCCAACACCTTACCCGCCAGGGCGTACTGCCGGGTTTCCATGTCCTGCACCAGCAGCCCGATCTCTTTAATGAAGCCAATACCCGCCCGGCCGTGCTGGAGGGGATGCCGGTCATCCGCGCGGCTTCCCGCACCCCAAGGTAGGGTTCGTCCTTGGAGAAGCAATCCATCAATTCGATGGCGTGGGTCAGGGTGCTGGCAGGTTTGGTCATAAGTTTTCTAAGTGTCCCATTATACGGGACAGTGTCCCATAATTAGATGTTATCATGATTATAAAGTTGGGCTTGAAGTTTTGTCAATGCAGAAATACGGGCGTTAACCGTTTGTTAGCATTGATATATTTACCCCCGAACACTGCACGCAGCAGCCCGCCTTCAGGAGCAAAACAATGACCGAATTCTTTCAAATCCCACCCCAAGCAAAAGCCATCACACTGGAAGACGGTGAGTTGACCGTTCCCCCCATTCCCATCATCCCCTTCATTGAGGGTGACGGGGTTGGCGCGGATATCTGGTCGGCCGCCCGGCCCGTGTTGGATGCCGCGGTGAACCTCGCCTACGGCAATTCCCGCCGCCTGGGTTGGATGGAGGTGCCTGCCGGGGAAAAAGCCCTGGCCCAGGTTGGGTCACTCCTCCCGGATGAAACCCTGCAAGCCTTCGCCGATTATCGGGTCGGGATCAAAGGACCTTTGACCACGCCGGTGGGCAGCGGTTTTCGCTCGTTGAACGTGACCCTGCGGCATGCGCTCGACCTCTATGCTTGTGTCCGGCCGGTGCGCTGGATCCCCGGCGTACCCACGCCGGTCTGCCATCCGGAACAGGTGGATATGGTCGTCTTCCGGGAAAATACCGAAGACCTCTATGCCGGGATCGAGTTCCAGCAGGGCAGCGCGCTCGCTGCGCAGTTCGAAGCCTGGCTGGCTTCCGCCAGCCCGGAAGATATTGCCCGGGTCCGCTTCCCCGAGACTGCCGCTTTCAGCATCAAACCGATCTCACGGGAAGGCAGCGAGCGCCTGGTTCGGGCAGCTATCCGTTATGCACTGGCGCACAGCCGCAGGCAGGTGAGCCTGGTGCACAAGGGTAACATCATGAAGTTCACCGAAGGGGCCTTCATGAACTGGGGGTACGCCCTCGCTGAAAGAGAATTTACAGATCAGGTCTATACCGAGAAAGCCTTCAAACAGACCAAAGCCGAACACGGCTCGGAGGCTGCCGAGAAGGAAAGGGAAGAAGCCCTTGCGAAAGGCAAGCTGTATATCGATGACGTGATCACCGACGCCGCCTTCGAACGCGCCCTCACCCGCCCGGAAAGCTTCGACGTGATCGCCACCATGAACCTGAACGGCGATTACCTCTCCGACGCACTCACGGCCCAAGTCGGTGGGCTGGGGATCGCACCCGGCGCGAATTTCAACTACGAGACCCAGGTCGCGCTTTTTGAATCCACCCACGGCACCGCCCCGACCATCGCCGGGCAGAATATCGCCAATCCCTGCTCGCTGATCCTATCCGGCCAGATGCTGCTCAGGCACATCGGCTGGACGGAAGCCGCAGACCTGGTCGAACAGGGTATCATGGCCGCCGTCAAGGCAAAGACGGTCACTTTCGATTTCCAGCGCCTGATGCCGGATGCGACCATTCTTTCCACCACCGAATTCGGACAGGCTGTCATCCACCAAATGCAAGCCGCCGTTTCAAAGTAACCCCATCGGAGACACAGGTATGACAACACAAACAAACAAAACCGAATCCCAAAAGACGATCAGCTTGCCGGAAATCGCCGGCGAGAAATTAGCCCGGCTCCCCTTTTCTCTGCGCATCCTGCTGGAAAACGCACTCCGCCACAGCGAGCAGGATGAGAAGCCCAACAGGCCGTGGACGCCATTCTGAATTGGCAGCCGCAAGGCGAGAACCGGCCAGCCATCCCGTTCTACCCTGCCCGGGTCCTGCTCCAGGACCTGACGGGCGTACCGCTGGTGGTGGACCTGGCGGCTATGCGCAGCGCTTTCGCCCGGTTGGGCGGCGACCCGGCCAGGATCGCGCCCAAAGATCCCTGTGGATCTGGTCGTGGACCATTCCGTACAGGTCGACTTCACCAACACGCCGGACGCTTTCAACCGCAACATCGAGCGCGAATACGAACGCAATCGTGAGCGTTACCAGCTCCTGCGCTGGGCGCAGGATGCCTTCGATAACTTCAGGGTGGTGCCACCCGGCAAGGGCATTTGCCACCAGGTGAACCTGGAAAATCTGGCCAGTGTGGTGACTCACCGGGTGCAAAACGGGGTAGAGATGGATTTCCCGGACACCCTCGTCGGCACCGATTCGCACACGCCGATGATCAACGGCCTGGGCGTGTTGGGCTGGGGCGTAGGCGGGATTGAAGCGATCGCCGCCATGTTGGGCAAGCCGCTCGAGGTCCCTTTGCCGGACGTGATCGGCCTGGAACTCACCGGGCAGCTCTCCGAAGGCGTCACACCCACCGACCTGACCCTTTCGATCGTCGAACGTCTGCGGCAGGAAGGTGTGGTCGGTAAATTCGTCGAAGCCTGCGGCGCGGGATTGAACACCATCTCCATCCCTGACCGGGCGATGATCTCCAATATGTCCCCGGAAAGCGGCACCACCGTCACCTACTTCCCGGTCGATGTCCACACACTGGACTACTTGCGGCTGACCGGCCGCAGCCCCGAGCTTATCAAGCGAGTCGAGACCTACTGTAAAGCGCAGGGCTTATTCCGTGATGCAGACACGCCGCAGCCGCAGTTCACAAAAGTGATCCGGGTGAACCTTTCCGAAATCCAACCCAGCCTGGCCGGGCCTTTCCGCCCCAATGACCGGGTTTCGGCAATGAACCTGAAAGCGCCCTTCCGCCAGCGGTTGACGAAGTCCCCGTGAGAAAGGCGGTTTTGGATTGGAAGGTGACGCACTCGACCAACAGATCGAGGTCACCATCGACGGTGAAACCATCTCCCTCAATAACGGTGCGCTGCTGATCGCGGCTATCACCTCCTGCACCAATACGTCCAACCCGACTGTAATGCTGAGCGCCGGATTGCTGGCAAAAAAAGCCCTTGCCCGCGGTCTACGGGTGAACCCTACCGTCAAGTGCTCTCTGATGCCCGGCTCACGGGTCGTAACGGCTTATCTGAAAAGCGCCGGTCTGCTGGAACCACTATCCGAACTCGGTTTCGACCTGGTCGGGTACGGCTGCGGAAGCTGCATTGGCAATTCCGGCCCGCTCGCGCCGGAGGTTACCGAAGCTGTGCAGGGATCGAACCTGGTCACGGCCAGCATCTCCTCCGGCAATCGCAACTTTGAAGGACGGATCCACGCTCTCACCCGCGCCAATTACCTGGCAGCCCCACCCCTGGTGGTTGCATATGCACTTGCCGGTACAGTGGATATCGACCTGGCCAGCGATCCATTGGGCTTCGATGCAGAAGGCCAGCCCGTATATTTCAGCGACCTGGCCCCCTCCAAGGAAGAAGTGCAGGCGCTTATGAACACCGTCCAGCCCAAACTCTACAGCCAGATCTATGCGGATATCTTCGAGGGCGACGAACACTGGCAGAGCGTCACATCCGATGAACCTTCAACCTTGTTCAAGTGGGACCCGAGACTCGACCTATATCAAAGAACCGCCTTATTTCGAGTCGCTTTCAATGACGGATGGGGAACAAACGCTGGCGGATATTCACCAGGCGCGGGTTTTAGCGCTGTTGGGCGATTCGATCACAACCGACCATATCTCCCCCGCCGGGACCTTCTCGTCCCAAAGCCCCGCCGGGCAATATCTCGCCGGCTTGAACGTCCTGCCCAAGGATTTCAACACCTATGGCACACGGCGCGGCAACGACCGGGTGATGGCACGCGGCACCTTCGCCAATATCCGGCTGCGGAATAAACTCGCGCCCGGTACCGAGGGCGGCTTCACCCGTCTCTTGCCGGAAGGCGGGACCATGACGATCTTCGAGGCGTCACAGATCTACCATGAACGGAAAACGCCGCTGATCGTGATCGCCGGGAAGGAATACGGGACCGGTTCCAGTCGGGATTGGGCCGCCAAAGGGCCGCTCTTGCTGGGTGTGCGCGCGGTGATCGCCGAATCCTTCGAACGCATCCACCGTTCCAACCTGGTCGGTATGGGGATCCTGCCCCTGGAATTTACGCATGGGCAGAACGCCAAATCACTCGGTCTGACAGGTGACGAAGTTTATGACATCACAGGGATTGGGGAACTTAGCCCCCAAGGGACTTGCCAGGTAAAAGCTCATCGTCCTGATGGGGGTGATGTCGTCTTCGAGACGACCGCCCGGATCGATACAGCGGCGGAACTGCAAAGCTTCATATCCGGTGGAATCCTGCATGAAGCGATCCTGGCCTCATTGAAAGATTAGGTTAGTTTTGTTCTTTGGACGTAATCAAGCAGCCGGTCATAATCCTGCGGTAGATCCATATCCATCCCGAAACCGGCATCCGGGATCAGGACGCCTTTGGTCCTGCATCCAAACGCCGCCCCGACGGCCTCCTCAGCGTTCGCCACTGTCGCCAGACCCAAACCATACTTGATCAGGAGGAGCCAGGTTTGGGGATGACGGGCGACCAGCCGCAGGATCGGTCCCATCGAAATGCGACGCTTCTGCCGGTTGATCTTTCGACGGCGGTGGTTGAAATCGGCGATCATTTTCTGCTGCAGACGGATCATGCGCGGGCTGAGAGCATAAAGTTCACCGGGAAAGACATCGCCATCCCGAAAATGCGCCACAACCCGCCCCGACCCGGGGAACGCCGCTTCGATCACTTCATCCGGGACCAGCGAGACGACAAACTCAGCTCCCTGGTTTTCCTCCAGGGCTTCAAAATAGCGATTGATGTCTGTCGTTTTTATCCCGGGAGAATCGCATGAACTGATCACGACCAGACTCGGGCTTTTCCCCTTCGATTCAAGGTAATCCAGGCCTGCGCCGAATTTTTCAGACACATCTGAGACGGTTTCAACGGGTACGTAATCGACCGGGAAATCCAGCGAGATATCGTCAGGTGACAGCCCCAGAAGATAGAGCCTTTCAACGTAGGGCGATTGATGCAGCGCTTCCAACTGCCACTCAATCAGATGTTTTCCAAGAAAAGGCAGCAATGCTTTTGATTTATATTTCCCCTCAGGATCTTTCGCTTCCATCAATTTCCGACGTACAAGGTCTCGCCCGCACATCACAAAAACCGGGTATTGGTTCTGCTTTTGGTCAGACATACAGCCCTCCCGTAGCCTGGTCTCATTTTCAAAACACTTTTTCGATGGATAGTCTGCGATGAAATCAAGAAGATCCTTTTTTATTATAACCATCTCCTACACGATAAAAGGTTTTTCTTCCTGCTATAATTTCAAAACCTAATCAATCCGGAGAATGCATGCCCGATCTATCGATCCAATCCTTTTTACCCCAGGCTATCCATTACCTTCACCAGGCGCGCCCAACCGGCATCCCCGGCTGGCAGCCTGAAGATGACTTTAATGTGACCGCACTTGCCCAGGGGGAATACAACATGAATTTCCTGGTAACTCAGGATGAGGTGACCTGGGTGCTGCGGGTCAATTCCGGTTCACAAATCGGGCTGACCAATGAAGAACAGATCAGATACGAATACAACACCCTGGCTCTGCTGGAACCGACCGGCGTGACCCCCGAGCCGTACTTCCTCGATGATAGTTTTGAGTTCCTGCCGTTCGGTGTGCTGGGTATGGCAGTACCTACGAGGTGAACGGCTGGACTACCACCGTGACCTGGCCCCGGCCGCGCAATTGATGGCGCGCTACCACCAGCTCGCCGTTCCGGAAGAGAAAATCCACCTGATCCGTGAAGAGCGCCCGCTTTCACTGACCTACGATCGCTGCGCGCGGATGCTGCAGGTCTATTTCGATTCCGACCTCGCCCAAGAGCCGCTGAAAAGCTACCTGCGGGAGGTCATCGCCTGGGCAAATGAAGCACGTCAGAAGGAAGCGTATTTCCTCCGGGACCCCTGGAACTGCATCATCAACACCGAGGTCAATAACAGCAACTGGATCGTCGACAGGAAACGTGACACCATTCACCTGGTGGATTGGGAGAAGCCGCTCTGGGGGGACCCCTCCCAGGACCTCTCGCACTTCAGGGTGCCGACCACCACCCTGTGGAAAACCGACTGCCGTCTTTCTACCGTTGACCGGGAGCAAATGATGGCTGCGTATAAAAATGCGCTTCATGACGATCATCTGCGGGACACGATCGAGGAACGCACCCGCCTGCGGGACCCCTTCAACTGCTTGCGGGGTGTCTCCTGGTGTGCGATGGCCTGGGTGCAGTACCAGCGCGGTGACCACCTGTTAAAGAATCCGGACACCTTCAAGAAACTGGCAATGTACGTGGACCCGATCTTTGTACGGGAGCTGTTTGATCCTTACATGAACGCCTGACCAATTTCTATTTCCCGCTTGACCTTAACGTAACGTCAGGGTGTATACTCCCCTTATGCTGACGCGCGAAAGTGAAAAGACCTATACCATAGGAGATCTGGCAAAGCTGGCCGGGGTCAGCGTCCGGACGCTGCATCACTATGACCAGATTGGCCTGCTCCAGCCCGAAGAGCGTGACCCGGAGAACGATTACCGGATCTACCGCCATTCGGACCTGTTACGCCTGCAGCAAATTCTTTTCTTCCGTGAATTGGATTTCCCTTTGAAAGAGATCCAAAAAATTCCTGGATGACCCCACCATGAACCGGATAGAACTCTTAAACCAACACTATCGTCATCTGGGTTTGCGGATTGAACGGCTGGAGAAGCTGCAGTCCACAATTGAAAAGACCATTCAAAATTTACAGGAGGAGGATCAAATGCCCCTGACAGATCAGGAACTCTATGAAGGTTTCGATAAAGATACAATTGAACGTTATAAAAAGGAAGTGAAGCAAACTTATGATCCGGAGATGGTCGCCCTGGCGGATTGGAATGTCCGCAAACTAAGCAAAAGCAAGTGGGCAGGCGTTAAAGAGGAAGGCAGCGCCATCGCGGAAGAACTGGCAAAGCTTATGGATCGAGATCCGGGAGACACCGAGGTGCAAACCCTGGCCGCCCGGCAGCATGCCTGGCTGGAGCATTTCTATCCTGTTGATGCGGAAATGTTCCGCGGTCTGGGTGAAATGTATACTAGCAACCAGGAATTCCGAGCATTCTATGATCGGTTCGCACCTGATCTGGCCGATTTCCTGAAGCAAGCGATGGATCATTACGCAGAGAACGTTCTTGATAAATAACAACCAGAAAGGATAAATTAACCAAAGGACACCAATTTGACCCTGGTGTCCTTTTATTTTTTACTTTCCACACATATTTGATTTTCTGATGAGAAAATTATAAGATGAGAATAATTGTCAGACGTCTTTACAATCGATCAATTGAACTCATCCATTTCTTGATTGGTATTATTTGAAATAGATTCAACTATGCGAAAAACACTGCCGCCCGAACCGAAAATATCCGTAATCATCCCCGCTCTCAATGAAGAAACGAATATTGCTAACAGCATCCAGGCAGCCCGCAGCGGCTATTCCACCGGACAGGTGGAGATCTTTGTGGTTGATGGTGGCAGCGCCGATGACACCTTGAACAGGGTCCCTGATGGAATTAACGTGATTGAAACAAAAGCCAATCGTGCCCATCAGATGAATGCAGGCGCTCGCGAATCCACCGGTGAGATATTGGTCTTCTGTCATGCGGACACGCGCTTACCCTCCGGATGGCGGGAAGCAGTCCTGGAAGCGCTGGAGCAGCCGGAAGTGATCGGCGGGGCTTTCCAATCCCGCTTGGAACCGGAAGAGGGGCCGCTCAAGTGGATGAACAAGGTCAGGCTTCCCAACAACTGGCGATATATGTATGGGGACCAGGCAATGTTTATCACCCGAAATGGGTTTGACCGAATGGGAGGTTTTCCGGAAATTGTTTTGATGGAAGACGTTGAATTGGCGCGGGGGATGGCAAGATTAGGCAAAGTAACCCGCATCCAAAGCCGGGTCATCACCGACAGCCGGCGAATGCTGGAAAAAGGCGTCTTCAAACAGATTTTGGGCAACATGTGGCGGATGTTCCGATATCTCTACTTCGGTGCGACGCCGGAACAAATTACCCGGTCTTATCGATCTTCCCGTGAGGAAATGGGATGACCCATCAATTAATCGTAATGGCAAGAAACCCATTCTTATCTCAGGTGAAATCCCGCCTGGGTAAATCTCTTGGCACGGAAGTCGCCCGCGGCGTTTACACCCGTCTGGTCTATGAAACATTATTCACCTTGCTATCCGAACGAGACGACGACACCTTGATCACACTCACTTTGGAAGCTGCTCACGGCATCCCAATCTTTGAAGAAGCCTTCCCGGAGTTGGAAGTCGTCCATCAATCCAGAGGAGACATCGGCGCCAGAATGTGGCACGAGTTTCAGACCGCCTTCGAACATGGCGTGAATAAAGCTGTCGTGATCGGCTCCGATATTCCCGGACTTCACTGGGAGATCATCCAGCAAGCCTTTGACCTGATCGATGAGGACACCGTCGCTATCGGACCGGCTCAGGACGGCGGCTATTATCTGATCGGCATGCAATCTCCGGGCGTGAATGTTTTTAAGGATATCCTCTGGAGTTCAAACACCGTATTGGCCGATACGATCTCAAATATCACCTCAAAAGGATTGCTGCCTGGTTTCCTGCCAACCCTGCACGACATCGATTTTCTGGAAGATCTGCGCCAATGGCAGCAGCAATTATTAGAAAAAAGCCCATAGAACCGGAAGAAAGGTAAGGGTTCAATCATGGAAAAGAAAAAGAATAACCTTCTGCAAATCATGCTTTTCGTTGTTATCTTGATTTTCTTTGGGTTGACAGCCTGGTACTTTTTCGGAAAGTACATGAAATTAACTGTTGAAAATGTCCGCGATTTCATCAATGATTTCGGCGTTTGGGCACCATTGGCTTTCGTACTGTTATATACCGTCAGTTCACCCATCCCGCTGATGAGCACCTTCATCTCAGCCGCAGCCGGATTGCTCTTTGGAACCTTCCCGGACACCCTGCTGGCAATGTTTTCTGCGACCTTTTCAGGCTTCATCCCCTTCTATTTATCACGTTCGCTGGGTCGGGATTGGGTGGAAAAGCGCCTCAAGAAAGGACAGCTTCAGGATGCTTATAGGAAATCCGAAGGGCAGGGCGGTTTCCTGTTCATTCTCCTGATGCGGCTCATCCCGGTGCTCCCCTGGGAAATCCAGAATTACATCGCCGGGCTGACCAAGGTCAAGATCCCCGCTTTCATCTTCGGGACCCTGCTGGGCATCATCCCCGGCTCATTCTCGCTCGCTTTCCTGGGCAATTCGATCACGGATCCGACTTCCTGGCAGTTCTACGCTGCAATCGGCGCCAACGTCGTCGCTTTCCTGATCCCTGCCGGATATATTTTCATCAAGAGCAGGGTCAATAAACGCAACGCTAAAAACGAAACGACAGAATTAGAAGTAGAAAGCGATAGGCAAGATGAAATGGGAGAGTGACGCTTATGACGCCAGCCTGAAACGGATCGTCGATTTCGGACTGGAAAACTGCATTGGCGCAAACGAGTGCATGAAGGTATGCCCCGTTAATCGGTTGGGCATTGACCAGCGTGAATTGGATTTGGTACTGGTTTCCGGCCAGTGGACCGACCGGGTCAAGACCTTCGTCACGGAATGCATCCAATGCGGCGACTGCACCCTCGCCTGTCCGGCTGCCGTACAGCGAGACCATATGGTGCTGGCGCTCAAGAACATGCTGCCGGAAACACCTCGGGAATGGAAATATTACAGCCTGCTCAAAGGCCGCCAGGATCGGTTCTGGTTCCTTGACCTTTACGACATCGTCGCGCGAGTCCTGAATGGGCGGCTGGGGAAATACATCGACAAACCCAGGCTGGACCAAAAGGACCTCCTGTTCTATTTTGGCTGTTATGTATTCAGTCCCTCTCATGCACCGGAAGCGACCCTCAAACTGGCTGACCGCATCGGGCTGGATTACGAAGTGCTGGCCGGGTTGAAATCCTGCTGCGGATGGCCGCAGTATCTGATGGGCAATACCGGCTACGGCCAGCAGATGATTGAGTATTTAGGCTGAATTGATTGAACAGGCCAATCCAAAGACCATTGTCACGGGCTGTGCGGAATGCTATGTTGCACTGCTGCGCTTGAAGAAGAAAACCGGTGCAAAATGGGAAGCATTGACCACACCGATGTGGCTGCTGCGCCATGCGGATGCGCTCCATTGGCGCAAATTCTCCGAGCCGATCGGCATCCATGATTCCTGCCATATCAGCAAGAAAGTTGGCAAGCCCAACCCGGCGCGGGAACTGCTCGATTTGATGGCCGACCGGGTGGAGCTTTATGAAACTCCGGAAGATTGCCTGTGCTGCGCCTATTACAACATCCATGTCAATGACAAGCTGAATGAAGAGCTTCACCGACAAAAACTGAATGACCTCTCCAAAGCGGGCGGAAAGGCGATGGCTGTGGAGTGCGTGACCTGTTGGGAATCTTTCAATAAGCCCTTTGAAGCGGCTGACGTGACTTTATGGGAAA
Organism: uncultured Chloroflexia bacterium; assembly: GCA_963748065.1. Classification (GTDB taxonomy): domain Bacteria; phylum Chloroflexota; class Anaerolineae; order Anaerolineales; family Anaerolineaceae; genus Brevifilum. Next base: position 357,902 of record CAVVHL010000005.1, read on the forward strand.
TGATGGTTGCGGCGGAAGTCGCGACACGACCGGAAGGAGGCGGAATGATATGGCGCCCAAACATCTGGTCATCATCGGCAACGGCATCGCCGGGGTCTCGGCTGCGGAGGAAGCACGCCGGACCGACCCGGAGGCGCAGATCACGCTGATCGGCAATGAACCGAACCCCTATTATTACCGCTCTTCCCTGACAGAATGGATCACGGGAGAATTAACGGATGAAAACATCCTGGCCCGGACACCGGTATTCTACGATGAGATGGGTATCAAGCAGATTACCGGGGTGGTATCGAAAGTAGGCCCTGATCAAAAGCAGCTTTTATTTGAAGATGGTCATAAGATGACTTATGATGCTTTATGCATCGCCACCGGCGCACATTCCAACACCATCCCGGTGAAAGGGATGGACCCGGCGGAGATCATCACCTACCGAAATATGGCCGATGCCAGCCGGATCAAGTCGCTGCTGCACCCGGATGTGAAAGTGCTGATCGTTGGGGGCGGCGTATTGGGTCTGGAACTGGCGGGTGGGCTGCAGCGGATGGATATCCCCGGTGTGAGCATCGTTGAATACATGGGGCAGGTTGGGCGGCCGCTATTGGATGCGCCAACGGCGAAATGGCTGGAGGGCATTATCAAGGACGGCGGTTATCAGGTCTTCCTGAACGATACGATTGAAAGTGTCAGCAGCGGGACGGCGACGCTAAAGAGCGGTGCCAAACTGAAATTTGACCTGCTGGTCCAATCCGTCGGTATCACACCGGATTTTCCCGAAATTCCCGGTCTGGAAGTCGGCAAGGGCATCCGGGTGGACGCCTCCGGGCGGACCAACCTGCCGGACATCTACGCCTGCGGCGACTGCGTGGAGACCTATGATCCTAATGCTGATCGTTGGAACACCACCCGGGTTTGGCGCGAATGTTCCGCACAAGGGCGCGCCGCGGGTGCATCGATGGCGGGCGGGAGAACGACCTTTTCATAAGAAAGGCTTCTTCAACTGTTCTTATATTTTCAACGAACTCTATAGTTATATCGGCGATCCGCACGGTGAGGGGGAGGACTTTAGATTTGAGGGTGAGCGCAGCTTCCGGAAGATCAGGGTTGTGAATGGCAAACTGGCCGGTGCGCTGCTGATCAATAACCGCCACGGGGGAACAGCGATTTTCAACGCCCTCGGAACGGATGTCAGCGGCCTAGATACAAACCTGGCCGATCCGGAATTCGATTGGAATTCAGTTACCGCGAGGGATTGGGATTACCGGTTCTTCTAGACATTTCCCCATCATCAGAATAACGCCTATTAATACTGTTTGACATTGGCGAAGTTTGCCAGGCAATAAACATCTGTTAATTCAAGTTGCCCGTCAAAATCAGCTAAGATAAATTTTAATATTGTTAATGATGATAAATCTATAAAAATGATTCACCATTTCGGTTTGATTAATACTGGGTCCCATTAGGTAAAATTAATTCGGGATATAAATCAGATCTAAAAGCGCTTCTCAAACATATCGATGCTTTTCCATAAGTCTAATATTTATACCTGAACGGTATTCCCGAAGATTAATCGGGAGAGCAATAATCTGACGATTTAAAATGAAAATAAGAGCGAAAATTGAAAAAGAAAAATAAATTTCTGCAAATAATACTTCTCGTGTTGGTCCTTGCGTTCTTTGGTCTGACCGCCTGGTATTTCTACAGCCAATATAACAAATTGACCGTCGATAACCTGGAGAAATTTATCAAAGGCTTTGGCGTTTGGGCGCCAATTGCAATGGTGCTGCTTTATATTGTCAGTTCTCTAATTCCATTCCTGAGCCCATTTATGGCCGGTTCAGCCGGATTATTATTCGGAACTTTCCACGGAACCCTTCTGGTGATCTTCTCTCAAATTATTTCAAGTTTCATTCCGTTTTATTTCGCAAGATCATTAGGTCAGCAATGGGTCTCAGGAAAAATCAAGAAAAGCCAATTGCAGAAAGCTTATGAGAAATCCGAAGGTCAGGATGGTTTGGTTTTCATTCTATTGATGCGCCTAATCCCCGTTCTTCCCTGGGAAATTCAAAACTACATCGCAGGACTGACGAAGGTCAAGGTACCGGCTTTCATTTTAGGTACGCTCATTGGCACCATTCCCGGTTCATTTGCTTTGGCTTTTTTGGGGGAAGCCATTAAAAAACCAACATCGTGGCAGTTTTTTGCTGCAATTGGGATTGTGATCATCGTATTCGTAATTCCGGCAGGCTATGTCTTTATCAAACAATGGAAAAAGAAACGAACGGATTTGGAAAAGTCAGAGGGAAAGCAACAAACGGATATTGAAAATCAAAATTAAATCGAAATAAATAAGGATAAAAAACTTCCCGGCAAATCGAAATGCCGGGAAGTTTAATTTTTAACTATTTATTTGAACTACGATTCTAATTTCTCAATCCCGGCTTTGATCCGTTTGACGGTCTCCTCCCGGCCTAAAACCTCTGCCAGGGCGGTCGCGCCGCCAGGTGTGGTCGGCACGCCGGACAAAGCCGTCCGGATGGGCCACATCACGGTCCCGGTCTTGAAACCGTGCTCCTTACCGAAATTCTTCAAGGTGAGGAACAGGCTGTCATTACTGAAGGTCTTGACATCCTCCAGCAGCGGCAGCGCACCTTTCAGAACAGCCAGGCTGGAGTCCAGGGTTGATTTGGATTTCTGATGCGTCGTAGAGCGCGACATCATAATCCGGCACTTCTACGAAGAACGAAACCATCTCGGGAATATCGGTCAACTTCTCCGTCCGGACTTGCAATAATTCGCTGATCTTGCGCGTGTCATAGCGGTCCAAGGCCGGCGGATAATAGGCTTTTGCCAGTTCATGGAAGGCATCCAGGGACAGCGCCCGGATATGCTCGCCGTTCAACCAGGTCAGTTTATCGAATGAAAATCCCGCACTGGATTTATTGATCCGGTCGATTGAGAAGACCTTTTCCAACTCAGCCAGGGTGAAGAACTCCTGGTCATTCCCAGGGCTCCACCCGAGCAGGGCGATATAGTTGACGATCGCCGACGGCAGATAACCCATCTTGACCAGGTCTTCAAAGGAGGGATCGCCCAACCGCTTGCTGAACTTGCTGCCGTCCTCTTTAACGATCAGCGGCAAATGCACGTATTCAGGGATCTCCCAGCCAAAATTCTCATAAAGCAGGTTGTATTTCGGCGTGGAAGAAAGGTATTCCTGCCCGCGCATCACATGGGTGATCGCCATCAGATGGTCATCCACCACGTTGGCAAAGTTATAGGTTGGGAATCCATCGGATTTGAGCAGCACCTGGTCATCCAACTGCGAGTTTTCGATCGTGATCTCGCCGTATACATGATCCACAAAGGTCGTACTGCCTTCATCAGGGATTCGCTGGCGGATCACAAAGGATTCGCCGTTCGCCAGTTTCTCCTCGATCTCCATCGGGCTCAAGAGCCGGCAAGGGTCACGCCGGGTCGGTAAATCTTCATCTTCTTCCTGATCCGCTTTCTTGCAAAAACACCGGTATGCGGCGCCCATTTCCAATAACCGCTGAGCATGTTCCTGGTAGATCGGCAGCCGCTCCGACTGGACGTACGGCCCATAACCACCGTCCTTATCAGGGCCTTCGTCATAATCGAGCCCGGCCATCGCCAGACTGTTGTAAATGGCCTGCACCGATTCTGGAATGTTGCGTTCCTGGTCGGTATCTTCAATCCGCAGAATAAAAACGCCATTGTTGCGGCGCGCGGTCAGGTAGGCATAAAGTGCGGTCCTTAAATTGCCGATGTGCATGTAGCCGGTTGGGCTGGGTGCGAATCGTGTTCGTACCATAGATGCGGTTCACCTTTCACATTTTAAAAATTGACGATCAAAATTAGTATCAAAATCCTACCACAATCGATACCCGGCTTCCATTATTTCAACAAGGTATCGGGCACAACAAATATCTGGACATTGGCTCCCTCAAATCCGACTTCGAGGTTCTGTTCGAACTTGAAGGGATTGACGGCATAAGTATTCAATTCTAACGAGCCGATATAGATATAACGGATGTTATAACGTTGGATGATATCCAGGGCAGTCTGCCAATCCGCCGCTTCATACAACGTGCGGATATCCGCTTCCCGGTTCCCCACTTCGGTATACCCGCCGCGCCATTGACCTTCATGGCCGGGCCAGCCCAATACCGTCGGCTGTCCGGAAAGAGTCGAAACCCGGGCATAAGATGAATATTGCCCACCGATTGCTTCTGCCACAGTACCGGCCGGCTGCTGTGACAGCCAGTCGATCGCGTTCGCTTCATCTGGCTGATTGCGCTGCATATAGGCACTCGCGTCCAGCGTATATCCGTCATCGGCCTTGAAATTATTGGTCTTCTTAGGATATGCGAACACCGGATAAACCAATCCCAACAGGATGAACAGCACGATTATGATCCGGGAGAACCAGGATCCTTTTCTGATCAAGACCACCGCCGCAAAGGCTGCAGCCAGCGACCATAACATCCAGGCCTGATAATAGAACTTGAAGACCGTGTTCATTCGGGTGCCAAAGTTATCCCGCAGATAGACGAATTCAGGCGCGAGCACCATCAATCCACCCAACACGATCATCAGCAGAACAAACCCGATCGGGTTGGATCCCGATTCGTTCTCCTTCATCGGATTTCTGCATCTGGCCGATCAGGAATGCCAATCCGGTGACCAGCAGTGCAACCAGTGTGATCAATGTGAACGCCGTAAGTCAACCGCTGCACCAGGGCGGCACCCAACAGCTCGCTTGCAGAACTGAACCCCTGCGCGGCGATCAACTGCTGGCCGAATTCCGTCCGGGCAACGCCAAGCGCAAGGCTGAGGGCCATCGCGCCCAGGAGAGCCACCAGTCCGCCAATGATGATCCCACTCCAGCCCCAATCCGCTTTGATCCGCTTCCGCATCAGCCAGCCAAAGAATAGGAAAATCGGGATGAAAAGCGTGCCGAACATGATCCAGAGATACAGTCCGCGAGTGGGGTAATAGACGTTCGGGAGGATTCCCCCGGCCTGAGATTGGAAACTGATCAGGAACGGCAAGTATAGAATAAACGAGACAATACCCAAGGGAATCGCCAGGGTGAGCACCTCACCAAGCCGAGACCAGGACCAGCCTTTCCGCAATACCTGGCGGATAAGGAACGCACCGACCAGCAGGCTGAAATAAACCGGCAGGTCCCAGGTATTTAAGAAGACAATCCCACCAACCAGAATCGCAGAGACAAAGAACAAATCCCACCGAAAAGGAACTCGAATCCCCCACACTTTCTTATCCGAATCCATCGCTCCCCGGAAGATGTTGAAAGCCAGCCCGATGATGAGCATCACGAACGGCATCACCAGGACGTGCGGATGAAGGTCACCCAGTACGAAGGAAAAAGCCGGGAATTCATCGATCGGTGAAAGCCCGCTTACCACCCCGGTCAGGTCGATATCCTGCACAACCCGTGAGGCTTGCCACCACCACCAAAACCGTTGGGGGATCAGTGTATAGGGTTTGATCGGTGGGTTCAACAGGGCTTCGATATTGATCCACTGCCAGAACCGGGAAGTGCCTGATCCCAAATCCCAGCCGATGCCCGCCTGGTGGAGCATTTCCAGCACCCCTTCAAGGTTGCTAACAAAAAGCAGGAAAATCGGACCAAATAAGGCCCACCCAATTGAATGGGATTTCTTTGGTTGTTTTCCAAAGGTGGAGAGCAGATTATAAAGGACCCCATATGCGCCGGTAGCACTCATCGCGAATACTGAAGTAAGCATCAGGTTAAAAGCCACACCGCCGCTGGTTGACGTCACTTTGGCAAGCATCGCAGCCAGGATATACCCAAAATGGTAATAAGAAATGGCATAGCCCGAGAGCCAGGGGTCGTGCGGCGGGAAAGTCTCCGAATGCATAATGGCATTGATAAAGGCCAGCTCCATCGGTTTTTCCGTACCGGTCGCATCCGGGTTAGCGCTGCGCACGAAGGCCATGAAACCAAATGCAATCAGGAAAACCAGTTCGGCAGCCAGGATCAGGCGCCAATTTGTTTTGACCCAATCCCAAATTTCCCGCCAATGGCCCCACCCCGCCCACACGCTGACCGCAACCAAAGCGCCAAGTCCAAACAAGATCCCGCCCGGCAGGTTTTGAAGCAAGCCGAGGTTGGTCAGCAGCCAAAACCCAAATCCCCAGAGCAGCAAACCCAGGATTCGGCTGAGGGTATACCCGCGACCGGGTAAGCGCCTGAACAGGCGAAATGTCAGCGGGAAAGTCAGCCATCCCAGCAGGATCAGCAGGAAATACCAGAAGAATGCTTGCCAGATCATTAAAACGTCCTTTTTCCTTTGTTCAGCAAGACTTACTGTGCAACACTTGCTCGCTTTCTGGGTTCATTATAACAAGAACGTACTTATTTATTAGGTTGGCATGGAGGATGCACCGCAGTTTAGGCTCAGCCCTTTTCCGGGAACAATTCGATCCGGAAGGACGTCTATGGCAGTGAGAGATATAATCAAAAACAAGGAAAACGATGCAAAACGTTGATTCTATGCGAAATTATCCTGCGCAATCCCACCCAAGCATTTCACCAGAGCCTCGTGTCAGGCACGCACGCCCCGCGCTCTGGGTTATGTTGGCCGCGCTGATTGTGCTGATCCCACTCATCCTGGTCAGCGGGACGATCATCCTCTTTCAGGCATTTCATTTGAACCTTCCCGGGGTGGTTGTTTTCGATCAATCCGTCGGATTGAAGTCCTATGATGACACGGTCGAATGGATCGATTCCTACTGGAACCACGCTCGCTTGATCACCCTCAGTCACCCAACCGATCCGAATTATGCCTACATCGTCGCACCCCAGGACCTCGGCTATTGGGTCGACCCGGTCGCTACGGCCGACGCTGCTTTCGCCATCGGACGGGATTCCACACCGCTCGAAGAGATCACTTCGGCACTGTTCGGTGAGCCTCAAATGGTGCTGCCGGTGATGTATTTCGACGAGGATCTTGCGCGCCAAACCCTGAATACTCTGGCTGCCAATTTGGCCATCCCGCCGGTTGAAGCATCCGTCGCTTACCAGGACGGTGCCTGGGTCGCCCTGCCGGGTACCGCCGGACAAAGCGTCGATATCGACGCCACGCTCAATGCGCTTTACGCTGACGCCTTCAACATTTATCTTACGCAATCCGTAACCCTGCAAATGGTGGACCAGCCTCCTGCAATCACCGACCTGACGCCGCTTCTCGCTGACATTGAAGAGGTGGTATCGAAAGACCTGACCTTCACCGCTTACGACCCGATCACGGATGATCGCTATACCTGGTCGGTCCCAGCCGAGGTCAAACAAGGCTGGGTGACGGTTGATCCCGAGACGAATGCGATCGGGTTCACTATCGATACCGAGTTCGTCACCCCGCTGGTGAATGCCTGGGAAGCGGAGATCAACAGCGATCAATCCCTTGAGATCAACGTCGCGCCAAGCGAAGTGGCAGAGGATTGGCAAAACGGCGACTCCCCTATTGCCATCATCCGGCACGCCCCGACAAGTTATCGTGTGAGTTCGGGTGAAAGCCTCTGGTCCATCTCGTTGAAACTCGGCATGCCGATGTGGCGTATTATGGACGCTAACGAAGGCTTGACCACCGACAACCTCGAAGCCGGGATGAACCTGGTGATCCCCTCAAAAAATGATTTGTTAGTATTGCCGGTGATCCCGAACAAACGGATCGTGATCGACATCAGCAGCCAGCACATGACCGTTTATGAGAACGGTGAGGTGCGTAACAGCTATGTCGTCAGCACCGGGATTTCGAGTTCGCCTACCATGGCCGGCATCTTCCAGATCCAGACTCACGAAATCAACGCTTATGCCTCCAATTGGGACCTTTACATGCCCCATTTTCTGGGCATTTATGAAGCCTGGCCTGGTTTCATGAACGGCATCCATGGCCTGCCGCTGCTATCCAGCGGTCAGCGCCTGTGGGCCAGCACGCTGGGGTCTCCCGCTTCCTATGGCTGCATCATCCTCGATCTGGCAGCCGCTGAAGACCTTTACAATTGGGCGGAAGACGGCGTGGTCGTGGAAATCACGCCCTAACGCAGGGCAAATTTAAATTTTCAAGATTGGAATACAACTTGCATTAAATTCCCATAGAAATTGACGGTTTTACCGTCAAGAATTGACTGCTATGGGCATTTATTTAACCGAACTCTCTGACATTTTCAGCACCGCACCCGGCGCGCTGACCACGAATCTGGTCGCCGGGTTGTCCTTAATGCTGCTTGTCGGCCTGGCAATCCGGAACCTCAACCGGTTCGCGGATGCCCGGCGAGTTCGACATGTGCTCACCGGTGCCAGCCTTCTGCTGGCGATCCAATTACTGCAAATGGTGTTCAGTGCGGTCTATCTGAAAGAGCTCTCCCTGACGAGTAACTCCATGGGGCTCATCGAGCACCTCACGCTTGCGCTGACTCTGATCTGGGTGAGTTGGATCTTTTTTGAAGAGGAAAAGAAATTCATTCCCACCGGGCTGGCCGTGCTGCTCAGCCTCGGTGTGTTGTTTCTGGTCGCCGTATCTGTGGTGCTGACCATCATCAATTCACAGATCGGGGTGACCGCCAGTACGAAACTCAATCTGCTCTGGCAGTTGGGCAATCTGCTGCTGATCCTATCTGGAATCACCCTGCTGATCTTCCGCCGTCCGAATAAATGGGTTATCGGATTGCTCATCCTTTTGGCCCTGGGCGTCGGACTCGGTTTGCAGGTCTTTATCATCGACGGTGAACTGGGCTTGATGGGGCTGATCCGGTTGACTGAAGCAGTCAGCCTGCCCTGGCTGCTGGTTTTAGTCGCCCGTTTTGCCCCTGAAAAATCCGAAACACCGCAGCTGTTCACGCTTGATGAGGAAGCAGGTAACGGTAAACCCGTTGATACAAAACCGGAACTTGTGGACCTGCTGTTGAAGATCAATTTGCAGGAGAACCATTTAGATAAAGCCAAGGCCGTCCTCAAAGCGCTCAGCCTGAGCGTGGTCGCGGATATCTGTTACCTGGTCGAACTCCCGGACGATGGCGAAACGGTCAAACTCATCGCCGGTTATGACCTGATCCGGGAATTATTCCTCCCCGGCGCAACCTTACAGCAGGAGCAACTGCTCCATATCATGGATGCCTGGGGAGATCGTCGGGTTCTGAACCTGACTGAGACTCGCTCCGACCTCCGAGATGCTGACACCTTCACCCTGCTGCTCAAATACCACCGGATCGGCAGCCTGCTTGCCTACCCGTTGAACTTCCCGGATGGACCGACGCTTGGCGGCGTGATCCTGCTGTCACCCTACACCAGCAAACGATGGGGAGCTGAGACGCTCCGGTTGTTGGACGAGGTTAAAAGAAACCCTCACCCAGGTGGTTTTCGGACCAGACCGGGTGGAAGTTTTGCATGAGGCACTCGATCAGCGTATCGAAGCCATCGACCAAATGCAGCGGAATACGGACCATCTGAGAGAAATGCTGGCTGAGAAAGAGCAGGACCTGGAAGTTTTACAATCCACGGTAAAACAGCTCAAAGCTAAATACCAAATCGAGAAATTGGAATTTGTCAAACAAATGGAAGCACTCCAACAGGAAATCGAAGTCGCCCAGGGACACTTCCCCGATCAGCGAGAGATCGTCAGGCAGTTGGAACAATTGCAGGCGGAAATCCGTCAATTAACTGATGAGCGGGACCATATTCGCACGGCGCTTACCCGAGCGAACGCCCGCGTCAAGCACCTTGAGAACCAGGCTGGACAGACCGGACCGACCCGGTTGTCCTTTGACAACCAGATCATCAGTCTGGATTTTGTGGCAGCCAATGTCCGTCTGCAAGTGGCATCCAAACTGCAGCAAGCGAACATCGAATTGGAGATCGTCAATCCAGATGGACGTCAGATGATCAGGACCGATCCTGAACTGCTTCAGACTGTACTGCAAGGATTGCTGGAAAACGCCATCGCAGCTTCAGAACCGGGTGAAGAGATCGAACTGAGCCAGACTCTCTCCATGGAAACCGGGATGCTGATTGCCGAGATCACCGATCACGGCGAAGGTCTATCGGAAGCGGAACAAACGGCTTTGTTCTCCGCCGGACAGGAATCCATCCCCGGGATCGGAGATTTACCCGCCATCCGTAATGCCATTCGTGCAATCCGGGTGATGAATGGCAAGATCTGGCTGCGGAGCAGAAAAAATGAATCAACAACCTTCCGCGTCCAGCTTCCGATACGCATCATCGACTAAAAACGAGGCAATAGACTATAATTCAGAGGATGAGTCTGATGTCTTCCCGCTAAAAAGAAACGATATGGATTAATATCATGCACTCACAAACGACAAGATCGATCCGAACGAACCCAACCAACAACAACCGCCGCCAGCCAGCCCCGGTAGATCGGCGTCGGCGACGGCGCAATCCACCTAAGCCTTTTGAGGTGATTGCAGTGGTTATACTGTTGACCCTGATCTGTGGACTGGGTTTCATACTGATAAGCGGATTCATCGCCAGCGTCAAACCTGCCTCGGCTAATTCCTCAACGGTTGCCACCCAACGCGTGCTCAACGCCACCCCGACCGCCACCCCTTTCCAGCCGGAACAGGGTGGAGAAGCCGTGGTCCCGACGGAGCAGCCGCCTAACACAGACCCGGCTAGTACACCTGTGCCGACTGAAGACATACTTGAGAAGCCAGAGGGTCAGATCAACATCCTCCTGCTCGGTTCCGACATCCGCCCGAATGACGGCGGTTTCCGCACCGATGTGATCATGTGGGTGTCGATCAACCCGCGGGATGAATATGTCAGCATCATCTCCTTCCCCCGGGACCTCTTCGTCAGCATCCCTGGCTGGGGCAACAACCGGATCAATACCGCATTCCAATACGGCGGCTTTGAATTGCTGGCTGACACCTTTGAAACGAATTTCGGTATCCGCCCGGACCACTATGTTTTGGTGGACTTCAACGGTTTCAAGAACGTGATCAACGACCTGGGTGGGATCGATGTTTACGCGGCTCAGAACCTATCCGACACCTGCGCCACCTGGATCAACGCCAGCGGCTACTGCAGCGCCGGCCCCGGTTGGGTGCACATGAACGGCGAGGTCGCGCTCTGGTACGCCCGTTCTCGCTACTCCACCAGCGACATCGACCGTGCCCGGCGGGCACAGGAGGTCGGTGAGGGGATCTTCCACCGTCTGGTCAGCCTGGACGCGCTTGTCCGAGCACCCGAACTTTATAATGCTTATATCAATTACGTCAAAACAGACGTCGGCGTGACGGACATCATTGGGTTACTGCCTTTCGCCAGTAAAATCAACGAGAACGGCGACATACGTAATTATGTGGTGAATTACAACTACGCCTACGATTGGGTCACCTCTGCCGGTGCGCAGGTGCTTATCCCCGATTACGATGCAATCCAATCCCTGATGATCGAAGCATTGAGCCTCGAGTAACTTGACCTTTTTGAACAGTAAAACACAACCCCCAACTAAATGGTTGGGGGTTTTTTATACTTGAAGCCCGGCAACAGTTATGATGGATGAAATAATTGACAAGTGCATCGGATTGGTTTAAACTAAAAATAAATCATTGACTACACGAATTCTTTACACCAAGAGGTCCTATGACAAATCAACCGGCAGAACAACAAGGTACACCCGCCCATCTGACAGAAAGATCACTGCTCCAACCTGCGATCCAGGCCTGGAAGTTTTATTTGAATGATCAGGGGCGATCACCCTACACGATCAAGGCGTTCGTAGCCGACCTTAAGCTGCTGGACGAATTCCTGCCGCCCGATCAGACCCTCGGCGAGATCACGCTCAAAGACCTGCAAGATTTTTCCAACTGGCTGGAAAACGACCGCGGCGTTCCCTGCAGCCCGAAAAGCCTCGCCCGTCGGATCACATCCGTCAAGAGTTTTTTCCGCTGGCTGCAAAACAGCGGTGTTCTCCTGGTGGACCCGGCTGAAAATTTGGTCCAGCACTCTGTCACCAGCCCCCTGCCGACCGTCATGACCCATCAGGAAGTCCAGGCTGCGCTGGAGACTGCGAACGCATTCCGTGAGTCGGATGAGCCGGACGCCAGGCCATACGTTTTGCTAAAACTCCTGCTGGAAACGGCGGTTAAGAAGGGCGAATGCCAGAGCATCGGATTGAACCATCTTTCCGTGGAAGACCCCGAAAACGCTTATGTCTTCATTCGCTACACCAATCCCCGTTATCGATATAAGGAACGCAAATTGAACCTGTCCAAAGAATGGGTGGATGCGTTCAACGAATACGTCGACCAGTACCAGCCGGAAGAGCGGCTCTTCCCCTGGACCGCGCGGCGGTTGGAATATATCCTGGAAGACATCACGGAAGCCGGTGGGTTCGAAAATCGGATCTCCTTCGATATGCTGCGCTGGACATCGGCCCTGATGGACCTGATGGATGGCGTAGAACCGGACAAGATCCGCCAGAAGCTAGGCGTTTCCAAGATCCAATTCCGTGAAGTGCGCCGTAAACTGCGTAAACTTGCGCTTGATCAGGGATTCGATATTCAGGATGAAGAGGAAGACAATTCAGAATAGATAAACAATATAAATAATTTAGCCGCCATAACAGGCGGCTTTTTTATATTATTATGAGACGTATTCATATTACTTGTATCTAGTACCAATGATTTCCATGTACAGGAGCGCGGACTTTAGTCCGCATTTTTGATATTCAATAGAAGAAACATCCATCTATCTAACTATTTTCCCCTTTTATATTTCAGAGAATATTGCAGTTAAAAATATTAATCAATTGTTTTAAAAACCCATATTCATGAATTTTCCGAAAAGAAAATGTGGTGGTTTTTAGATAGAATATTTATTTATTCATAATTGAGTAATATCAAGCGGACTAAAGTCCGCGCTCCGGAAATATTATCAATTATTTGCCAGGGGATTAGAAATAATTCAAAGCGATGATTATCTATGCAATTTTCCGTTGCAATCGCAGGTGAAGGATATTTTTCGTTTGAGCCGTGATTTTTGACCCCTCGGCCGGCTGCAGTGGTGGAACCCAGACAACCTGTTCCTGATCGCAGACCAGCGGCCAGCGGTCCCGTAGGTGCGCAGGTACTTTTTGATTGACGAAGAAATCGCTCAGTTTCTGAGAATGGCCTGCCATCCCCAACGGCATCCAGCGCTGACCCCGCTCTCGCGCCCGGACCACCAGCGGCAGGACAACCTTATCTGCATCCAACCAAACCTCATATTCCGGCAATGCCTGAGCTTTGTCAACAGCATCCTCCGGCGCCGCTTGAACTGAGCTAATCAGAATCTGCCAACCGTGTTTCAGTAAAACCGGTTTCCCGGGGGTAAGTTCAATTTCAAATTCGGCTGACGGCAGCAGCGGCTCGGTAAATTCCGGCCAATCCGCCTGCCAGGTTTTGATGATCAACCGAATCTTTAATGACCCCAAGGTTCAACTGCGAAACCAGGTCGATCTCACCAGATTCCGAAGGCGTTTCCACAAATGCCAGGCCGCGTTCAACGACCTCAAAACCCATATCCCGTAAGTCAGGTCGCAGCAGGCCAAGCGCTTTACGTAACAACCGCCGTTGGAGCGCTTTATCCAGAGACAGGAAAACTTCCCGATCAAGGTCTACCCGTTCTTGCGTTCGCACGATCAGGCAGGATTCCCAGGCTTGCTCTGCCAGATCGGTCAGATAGCGATCCTCTTCTCCGAGAACATTCGCCATCCGCCAGAGCACTTCCTTGAATTGCGGGTTATACCCTTCCAATTCGGGGATCAACTCATGGCGCAGACTGTTACGGAAATAAGTGGTATCGCGGTTGGTCAAATCCTCACGCGCCTGCCAGCCGATCTCGGATAAATACGCCTCAATATCTTCTCGCCAAAGGTCCAAAAGCGGCCGAACCAGCGGGATTTCGTCATCCCAAACCGGCATTACCGAACGATATTTCATCCCCGACAGGCCGGAAAGCGCCGCCCCGCGCAGGAAGTGCATCAGGACCGTCTCCACCTGGTCATCCGCGTGGTGCGCTACAGCTACCGCTTGAGCACCTAAATCACGAGCAGTTGAAAACAGGAAGCGATATCGCACAGTCCGGGCGGCTTCTTCAATGGAAAAGTGCTCCGATTCAGCGAATGCGCCCACGTCCACCCGTTTCTCAATAAAAGTCAGCCCCAGGCTCTCGGCTTTTTGTCGAACGAAAACCGCATCCGCCGCAGATTCTGCTCGTAAGGCATGGTCGAGGTGAGCGATCACCAGCGGATAACCCAGACGGTGCAGTCCATGCATCAACGCCAGGCTGTCTGCGCCGCCGGAAACGCCGACCAGGATCGGGTTCTCATTGGTCAATCCACATTTTGTTTGAGCGGTTTTCTCAAGAGGGTTGAGGAACATATTTAAATTATAGCACCCGGCAAAAAGCTGAAAATCAATTGAGGTATACTACAGCTTGGGATCAGAAAAAGCATGGCAATGACCAGGAACATAATCGGACTTACAGGAAATATTGCGACGGGGAAAAGCGTCGTCCGGCGCATGCTGGTCAACCACGGTGCACTCGGGTTGGATGCGGATATCATCGCCCATCGCACACTGTATCCCGGCGGCAAGGCCTTTCAACCTGTGATTGATGTTTTCGGTAAAAATATCCTGACCCCATCCGGCGAAATTGACCGAAAGAAACTCGGTCAAATCGTCTTCCAGGACCCTGAACAGCTTGCTATTTTGGAAAGCCTGACGCATCCGGCTGTGACTGAAGCTATCCGTGAGCGCATCGAACGCTCCGATTTACCTCTGATCGTGATTGAAGCGATCAAATTATTCGAATCTCCTCTGATCGATCTGTGTAATACCGTCTGGGTCAGCCAGGCTTCCCCCATGTTCCAATTGGAACGGCTCTTGCAAACCAGAAATATGACCGAAGAAACTGCGCGTCAAAGGATCGCGGCTCAACCGCCTCAATCGGAGAAACGAAAACGGGCAGATGTGGTTATTAATACGGAAGGGCCATTCCAACAAACCTGGCAGCAAGTCCGTCAGGCGCTTAATGATACAATTCAATCAAACATCACATCGGTCGAACCGTACATTAATATCAGCCTTAAAAACGACACCCTGGTCTCACCGGCAGGCGTGATGCCGGACAAGGACGTTGGAAGCTTTCTGGCGGTCAAATACCGACCATAGACTTAACAACCTCTATGAGACTCTGGCTTTCAAACAAGTCCCGATCCTAGAAAAAAGTGATGAAATCCAGGCATTTTTGATCACAGGCGATTGGAATTTTACTAACACCTTAGAAAAGGTGATCGCTAAAGATGGAAAGTCGCTGGAATTTGGTGCCTTTTTTGAAGCCTGGCAAACCACTGCTCTGATACACCAGGATGAGCTCCTGATCCTGCCGGACACCCTTCTGGAAATCCTTCCAGAAGACATTCATCCCGAAAAATTCGGCTTTGAACAGCGTAAAGCCTCGGAAATGGGATTTCCAGCCTGGCAGCAGGCAATGGAAAGGCAAACAACCAAGAAAGACCGACCGATGTGGATCAAACCGATCGCCCAACCTCTGGGCTTCGGATAAAAGTTGTAGGTTTTACCTAAATGACGCAATTCTTTAATGACATCTTCTTCCTCATTCAGCGGATCGGCTGGGCGGATGTCCTCGACATCGTCCTCGTCACCGCGATCTTCTACGCGCTGCTGATCCTTTTGCGCGATACTGAGGCGCTGGTGTTATTGCGGGGCGTCTTTTTCATCGTTGTCTTGCTGGGGTTACTTACCTCCCTGGTGAACTTACCTGCATTCTCCTGGCTGATCAGTACAATTCTGCCTGCGATGGTCTTCGCCATCCCGGTCATCTTTGCCCCTGAAATCCGTCGGGCATTGGAACGCGTCGGCCGGGCGGGGAATGTCTCATTCCTGACCCGTTCCCGCTCCTCCTCCGAACAGCAGTTCAAGGAAACCCTCGATGCGGTCATTCAAGCCTGCAGCCGGCTCTCCGAACGCCACCACGGTGCCTTGATCGTTCTGCAGCGAATGCAGGGTCTTGGCGAATATGCCGAAACCGGTGTCACGCTGAATTCCAAAGTAACACCCGAGCTGCTCCTTCAAATCTTTTATCCCAACACCCCCCTGCACGACGGCGCGGTGATCATCGTCGACAGCCGGATCGTGGCGGCTTCCTGCGTGATGCCCCTTTCAGCCAGCGGCGTTCTCAACCGCACGCCCGACCGCACGATGGGTCTGCGCCACCGGGCCGCTCTCGGTATCTCCGAAGTCAGCGATGCGATTGCCGTGGTCGTTTCCGAAGAGACCGGCAGCATTTCCATCGCCCACAGCGGACGGATGATCCGCCGCCTGAATATGGAACGGCTGCAGAACACCCTTTATGCCTTCTTCCAGCCGACCGAGTTTGCCGGTGACAACGGCATCCTGGCGCGGTTCCTCGGCTTGTTCAAACCTGAAGGTAGGAATCCACGGCAAGGGGGTGACCGGTGAAGTTTATTCGTAACTTCGTCAAGAGCCTTCCGAGCCTGCTAACAGCATTGGTATTCGCAATTGCGGTCTGGATATTCGCCGTCACTCAGGCCGACCCGACGGATACCCGCACTTTTCCCCAAGCCTATGCAATGGATATTATCGGCCTCGATCCCAACTTGATGGCCGTAAATGACATCAACGAAGACATCACGCTCACGCTCCGAGCCCCAACCTCAATCCTCGACCAGCTGCAGAACGATAGCAATCTGATCGATGTGACCTTAGATCTTTCCGGCCTGGAAGCCGGCGTGCACACCCTGACACCGCAGGTCAACATTGACCTATCTCCGGTTGAAGTGGTACGGATCAACCCCTCTTCAATCTTCGTCAAACTAGAATCGGTCGTCTCGCAAAACTTCCCGATCAACGTCCACACGATCGGCAGTCCTGCAATCGGATTTGAACTCCAGACCCCGGTTCTGAACACTGAAACCGCAACGGTCACGGGACCGCAGTCACTGGTCGAGGCGATCTCCGATGTCGCCGTTGAAGTGGACGTTCAGGATGTCTCCGAGAACATCCTGCGTACATCCGACATCAAAGCCTATGATGTTGAAGGTAATGTGATCCAAAGCGTTTCCGTTAGCCCGAGTTCAACTCAGGTGACGATCCCGGTCAACCAGCGTGGCGGTTACCGCACCGTCGTGGTCAAGATCGTGACCAGCGGCCAGATCGCGGCCGGATACCGGTTAACGAACATCTTCGCCCTCCCGCCAACAGTAACAGTCTTCTCCTCCGATCCGACCCTGGTGGATACCATCTCTGGTTCTGTCGATACGACCCCGATCAACCTGAACGGCGCCAACGAGAATATCGAGGTCAGCGTTGCTCTAAACCTGCCGGAAGGGATCATTGTCGTCGGCAGCCAGAATGTGACCGTCCAGATCGGGATCGAGCCGATCGAATCCAGCCTGAGCTTCTCCGACATCCCCGTCCAGTTCCAGGGGTTGGGTCAGGGATTGAACGCAACCGTTTCTCCGGAAAGCGTGGATGTCTACCTCTCAGGCCCGCTCTATCTGCTTGAACAGTTGGATCCGACAACCATCGTGGTCGTCATCGACCTCACCGACCGCGGACCGGGCACCTATCAATTGGCTCCCGAAGTTATGCTCGAGAATTCCGATCTCACGGTGGATGCCATCCAGCCAAACACGCTGGAAGTCACGATCAACTGATTCGTTTCCAAACGCCTAAAAACTGAAAAACGATTAGGTATCGGGCCGCCCTTTGTGGCGACCTTTCTAATACTTTAAGTAATTCCGCGGCCGAAAAAATATTCATCCATAAAGCGTCAGTTGAAGATAGGCTGCTGTTATTACCCATATTAATCAAGGGATATTGTCCTATCGGCACCATTCCTGCACTCTGAATTATTCAATATGTAATAAGGTATAATCACTGCCTATGACAAAGCCTGTTGTGGCCCTGGTGGGTCGTCCCAATGTTGGTAAAAGTACGCTCTTCAACCGCCTGACCGGTGAACGTCTGGCGATCGTGGATGACGTACCCGGCACCACTCGCGACCGGCTTCTCTCCGAAGCCGATTGGAGCGGGCATTACTTTTATGTGATGGACACCGGCGGTATCGACCCCGTCCAGACCCGCAACCAGACACCGCTCTCGATCGGCTCCAAGGACTTCATCCGCCAGATCCGGGAACAAGCCGAATTAGCTATCCAGGAATCCGACCTGATCCTT
This sequence comes from uncultured Chloroflexia bacterium, assembly GCA_963748065.1. GTDB lineage: Bacteria > Chloroflexota > Anaerolineae > Anaerolineales > Anaerolineaceae > Brevifilum. Next base: position 376,199 of record CAVVHL010000005.1, read on the forward strand.
TTCATCGTGGACGGCCAGACGGGCGTCACCGCCGCCGACCATGAGATCGCCGACATCCTCCGGCGAAAGCAGCGGAAGGTGGATGGCGAATTCAAACCACCAATCATTCTGGTCGTGAACAAAGCCGAAAGTTCCAAGATCCGCCAGATCGTCGCTGAATTCTACGAATTGGGGATGGGCGATCCTTATGCCATCTCCGCGCTGCACGGTACAGGCACCGGTGACCTGCTGGATGAGGTCATCCGTCACATCGAATCGATCGGCGAAGATGAAGAGGAAGATAATTCGGTCAAGATCGCCATCGTCGGTAAGCCGAACGCCGGGAAGTCCAGCCTGTTAAATAAGATCGTCGGTGAGGAACGTGCGATTGTCAGTGAAATCCCGGGGACCACTCGTGATGCCATCGACACCAAAATGGAATATAACGGCATGCCGATCACACTGATCGACACAGCCGGTATCCGTCGTCGGGGCAAGGTTATCCCTGGTGTGGAAAAATATTCGGTGGTTCGCAGCATGAAGGCCATCGAAAGAGCGGACGTCTCCATCCTGGTGATTGACGCAACCACCAGCATTACCTCCCAGGATACCCATATCGCCGGGTATATCAAAGACGCCTGGAAGAGCGCCCTCGTCGCTGTCAATAAATGGGACCTGATCGAAAAAGATACCTTCACGATTAACAGCTATACGGCCCACATCCGGGAAGAGTTGAACTTCATGGATTACGTACCAATGATCTTCATCAGCGCTCTGACCGGCAAACGGGTGGACCAGGTGCTGCCTTTAGCGCTTCAGGTGCAGGAAGAACGGCTGGTCCGGCTCTCCACATCGCAGATCAACAAGATCATCCAGCGCGCCCAGGACATGCACCCTGCACCTTCAAAAACAGGCCGCTCTCTTCGCATCTATTACGGTACGCAAGTACGCAGCGACCCACCCACCTTCATGCTTTATGTCAACAACCCGGAATTGGCTCATTTCAGCTACTTGCGTTACCTCGAAAACCAAATCCGTAAGGATTATCCCTTCATCGGGACACCCATTCGATTGGTTTTGAAACGACGGAACGATTAGGTATTTCGGTAGATAAGATAAGATATAATCAAATTATCATGATTGAGGTTTTTTCCTCATTGACGATAAAATCGCAATAAATATAATGGTCGAAGACAATCAATCTGAACAAACTCCCGAAATAGAACCATCTGAATCCCGGAGAGGATCCAAGCAATCCTCTTGTGTTGGCTTTATTATCGACACTGTGGAAACGATCCTCCTGGCATTGGTTTTATTCCTGGCGATCAATGCTGTTTCTGCACGTGTCCGGGTGGAAAACGTGAGCATGAAACCCACCCTGCAGCCGGGAGAATTCCTGCTGGTTAATCGGGTTGCATATAAGCTAGGGAGTCCGCATACTGGAGATATCATCATTTTCCATGCGCCAGGCGTTGCCGATGAAGATTACATCAAACGGTTGATCGGGACCCCCGGCGATACCATCACAGTCTCCGATGGTGTTGTTTATGTGAACGGACAGGCGCTTTACGAGCCTTATATTGCCGATGCGCCAAACTACAGCGGCACCTGGGAAGTACCCGAAGGACAATTATTCGTTTTGGGTGATAACCGCAACAATTCCAGCGATTCACACCTTTGGGGGTTCGTCCCTGAAGATTCCGTGGTCGGTAAAGCGCTGCTGATCTATTGGCCGCTCGACCAAATCACGATCCTGAGCCGGCCAAACGTCGTTCAGGCTGCCCAATAAAGAGAAGATCATGACCGAAACCAACAAGACGCAACCATGTATGAACTGCCAGGGTGGCATAAAAAAGCTGCGAACCGCAACCTTAATGACCTGGCTGGGGAACGACCTGATCACCGTACCCAACTTCCCGGCCTGGATTTGCGATATGTGCGGTCACCGTTCTTTTGACACACATGCCCTTGCCCAGTTGAGCCTGCTGCTCAACCCGGAAGCCGGTACGCCTATCCAACCCATGATAAAACCGGCTGAGAATAATCCACCACTGAACCCGCCGCCCATGGCTTAATTTCAGCGCATCTCATCATTAACAACCAACGCTGACCGCAGGATTGAAAATAGAATCGAGTAGCACAATCCAAACAGACATCATCGAGTGACCAAGGTGTCTGTATTTTGTCCCAAAAATTTGGTCTTGGGACTTAAACCAACTCAGGATATAATTTAGGAGTAATCAATTGTCTTACAATTGACCAATCCGATCCTGAATATGGATGTCAGATAGAAAATGTTATAATTTTTATTAGTCTTACTAAACAAGTATCATTTTCGGAAACCTGAACCGGAAAACTTGGAGTGAATTGGATGAAAAACAGCCTTTCAGACCATGAAATCCACGAAATCGTAGATCGTGTCGTTAAAAACACAATGAAAACGCCTTCACCGACGCCTGAACATAGTGCAAACGCGGGCGGCTCTTCTTCATCTGAGTCAATTCAGGGCGTGGTCGCAATTGGCACGGACCATGGCGGCGTGGACCTGAAAGAAATCCTCAAGAAACACCTGACGGAAAAAGGCTACAGCGTTACGGACTGTGGGACGAACACCAAAGATTCGGTGGATTATCCCGATATCGCCCTTTCGGTGGCCAAGCTGGTCGCCAACGGGCGAGCATGGCGCGGCATCATCATTGACGGCGCGGGGATTGGATCCTGCATGGCGGCCAACAAGGTGCCTGGAATTCGGGCTGCCCTGTGCTATGACTACGCCACCGCGGTGAACAGCCGCGAACATAACAACGCCAATGTCCTCACGCTCGGCGCAGGCCTGATAGGCATTAATCTTGCAAAGCTAATTGTAGACACCTGGTTATCGACGGCGTTCGGCGGCGGACGTCACGCGCGCCGCGTCGACAAGATCATGGCGATTGAAGAAAACTATCTGAAAGATAGGAAGGCATCATGAACCCGGATATGAAAACTGTGGAATCATTGGTTGAGATCATCACCCGTGAAGTCCTCCTGGCGATGATCGAACAGGATGAGAATAAACTGAACGCCACCGGTGCGAACTGCGTATTGGACGTTTCCGATGGCCTGCAGGTCAAAACCTGCTTCGATAACGCCGGGCACGTGATCAGCGCCGGTGCGGAACGTCTCACCTCCACTGTCGGTGTCATCCCGGACGACAAGTCCCTGGCGCGGATGATCGACCATACCCTGCTCAAACCGGATGCGACCGCCGACAAGATCGCCCAGCTCTGCTTTGAAGCCAAGAAATATCACTTTGCTTCGGTCTGTGTGAATCCCACCAACGTCAAGCTCTGCGCGGACTTGCTGCGCAACTCGGACGTCAAGGTTTGCACAGTGATCGGCTTCCCCCTGGGTGCGACCTCCACCGAAGTGAAAGTCTTTGAGACCAAAAACGCCCTGGAAAACGGTGCAACCGAGATCGATATGGTGATCAATATCGGCGCGCTCAAAGCGGGCGATACGGAATTGGTTGCCAAAGACATCCACGAAGTCGTCAAGGTCGCCCATGCTGCCGGCGCCCTGATCAAAGTCATCATTGAGACCGCCCTGCTGACCGACGATGAGAAGGTCATCGCCAGTCTGCTTGCCAAAGAAGCCGGTGCGGACTTCGTCAAGACCTCGACCGGATTCTCCAGCGGCGGTGCGACCGTCCACGATGTCGCTCTGATGCGCAAAGCGGTCGGTCCCGACCTGGGCGTTAAAGCCGCCGGCGGGATCCACACCCACGAAGAAGCCGAGCAGTTGATTGCAGCCGGTGCAACTCGCATCGGCGCCAGCGCCGGGATCAAGATCATCCGGGCCGACCAGTCTGAGACCAAACCGGCTCCCAACTCCGGCGCACCTGCCAAGTCTTATTAATTGGAGTATGAACCATGTTGATTGCCAAAGTGATCGGCACCACTGTTTCAACCATAAAAGATGAGAAAATTACCGGACGAAAGTTATTGATCGTCCGCCAGACCGATGAAAAAGGTGAACCAATCGGGAAACCTTTCGTCGCGGTTGACACGGTCAATGCCGGTGTTGGCGACCTGGTCCTGACGGCCAGCGGCTCCAGCGCCCGGCAGACCACGATCACCAAAGACCGTCCGATTGACGCGGTGATCATGGCGATGATCGATTCACTTGAAGTGGATGGAAAGGAAACCTTCTCGAAAGGGTAAACCTTATGCCGGCATTCGATAAGGATCTGCAATCGATTCAAGAAGCGCGCGACCTGGCCTCCGGAGCTTTCGAAGCCTGGAAGGTTTGGGCGAATGCTTCCCAGGAACAGGTGGATAAGGTCTGCGCGGCAATGTCCGCCGCAGCCCTGGCTGCTTCCGAACGATTGGGAATCATGGCGCATGAAGAGACCGGCTATGGGGTTTCCGAACATAAAAAACTGAAAAACCAATTTGCTGCCCGGAACGTTTGGGAATCCATTAAGGATGAGAAAACGGTCGGCGTGATCGGGCATGATGTTGAAAAACGCATTTATGAGATCGCCTGGCCGGCAGGTGTCATTGCCGCACTTACGCCCAGCACCAACCCTACATCTACTGTGATTTACAAGATCCTGATCTCTGTCAAAGCACGGGATGCGATTGTGGTCGCTCCGCACCCGGCAGCCGCCAAATGTTCTTATGAAGCGGCCAGGATCATGGCCCAGGCGGCGGAAGCCAATGGTGCACCTCCCGGATTGATCTCCTGCATGCAGAAAATCAGCCTGGATGGTACCCAGGCTTTGATGCGCCATAAGTATGTGGCGCTGATCCTGGCCACCGGCGGTACGCCGATGGTCCGAGCCGCCCACTCTACCGGCAAACCCGCTTTTGGCGTCGGTCCTGGGAATGTCCCCGCCTATGTGGACCGATCCGCGGATATCGAAAAGGCCGCCCGGTATATCGTTGCCAGTAAAGCTTTCGATTATTCAACGATCTGCGCCACCGAACAATCCGTGGTCGCCGATAAACCTATCGCCGATCAGCTCCGCACCTTGATGCAGCAGCAAGGCGCTTACTTCACCACCGAACACGAGACCAACCTGCTGCGAAACCTGCTGTTCCACCCGGATGGCAGCATGAACACAGCAACCGTCGGCCGGTCGGCTGAGTATTTAGCCGGTCTGGCCGGTTTCGATATTCCCAAAGGCACTCGGATCCTTGTCACGCCGTTGACAAAGACCGGTCATGATGAAGCACTGTCAAGAGAGAAACTGACCACCGTTCTCGGTTGGTATGAGGAAGAAGGTTGGGAAGCCGGTTGCGAACGCTGCATCAAGTTGATCCAGTTTGGCGGACGCGGACACAGCCTGATCATCCATGCCACAGATCAGGATGTCATCATGGCATTCGGTCTGGAGAAACCTGTTTTCCGCATCATGGTCAACACGATGGGCACCTTAGGCGCAATCGGTCTGACTACCGGTGTGATGCCCTCTCTGACGTTAGGCGCAGGCGGTGTTGGCGGCTCGATCACGGGTGACAATATCACCACCCGACATTTATTCAACGTCAAACGTTTAGCTTATGAATTATCCCCGCCTCCGGCGGCAGCGATGGTACCCGGTCAACCCGACCCGGGACCATCCGTTCAGCAGATCGAACAGGCTGTCCGGAGCGCAGTTGAAGATATTCTGAATCTCTGATGAAGTCACATTTTTGTCTTTAGAAAGGATTGAACACAATGGCTTTAGATACAAAATTAATTGCACTGGGTATGGTTGAGACCAAAGGTCTGGTTGGCGCGATCGAAGCCGCCGATGCCATGGTCAAATCCGCAAACGTGGTCCTGATCGGGTCCGAGTACGTTGGCGGCGGTTTTGTGACCGTCATGGTGCGCGGTGATGTAGGCGCTGTCAAAGCAGCTACAGATGCCGGCGCCGCTGCTGCCAAACGAGTCGGTGATCTGATTTCGGTCCATGTGATCCCAAGGCCGGCTGAAGAAGTCGAAATGATCCTGCCCAAGAACACCAAGGGCAGCATGGGTGGTCGCAGCGCAGAAGATAAGAAATAAGACTGGCTCAGCCATTGACCGGACCAAGCCTCAACGCTGCGGGATTGGCCCCGGAGGACATCCTCGAACGCGCGGAAGCGGTGATCCTGCCGTATGATAACGGCAGCACGCCGCAGGAATCCTCGCCCGTGAAGGGCGGTTTGCGAGTCGGGGTGGACCTCGGGACAGCCTACACCGTCCTGGCCGTTCTGGATGCCAGCGGCATCCCGATCGCCGGGGAGTATCGATTTACCCAGGTCGTTCGGGATGGACTGGTCGTTGATTTCATCGGCGCCGTCGATATCCTTCGTGAGATGAAAAGAAGGGTGGAGGCGCGACTGGGCAGAACGTTGACCCATGCAGCCAGCGGCTACCCGCCCGGCGTGCCCCTCGTGGAAGTCCGGGCGACGGCGAACGTCGTCCAGGCTGCCGGGATGGATTGCCCGGAATTGATCGACGAGCCTACTGCGGCCAACAATGTCCTCGGGTTGAAAGACGGTGCTATCGTCGACATCGGCGGTGGTACAACCGGGATCGCAGTGGTCGAGAACGGCGAAGTCGTCTACACGGCCGATGAAGCTACCGGCGGGACCCATCTATCGCTGGTGATCGCAGGGGCATCGAACCTCAGCTTTGAAGAGGCGGAAGCCTTGAAAAAAGTACCTGAAGAACAGGGCCGGCTTTTCCCCATCATCACCCCGGTGCTGGAGAAAGTGGGTACGATCGTCGAAAGGCACATCCGTGGCTTCAACGTCAGCTCGATCGTCCTGGTCGGGGGTACGCCCCTCTTCCCGGGCATCGCACCGGTCATTGAACGGGTCACAGGTGTTCCAACCCGGATCGCTCCCCACCCGCTCTTTGTGACCCCCGTTGGAATCGCACTGAACGATGACCAAGGCATTAATTAACGTTATTGGAAGGAGATAACATGGCAGAAGGATTTTCATTACGATGTTATTGTTTTATTGACAGGATGCAGGCGCAGTATTCCGCTTTCATCGGTACGGTGACCCAGGGTGACCTGCCGGTAGAAGGCATGGCCTCACTTTACGTGGAGATGGCGCCCGGTAATGAAGTCTTCCGTGTCGTGGATATCGCCGTTAAGGCGACAGAAGCCAAACCCGGCGCTCAGATCGTCGAACGCGAATTCGGTATGTTCGAAGTCCACTCGCTCAACCAGGCCGCCGTCAAGGAAGCCGGCCAGGTCGTTTTGGACCGCTTGGGTCTCAAGAAGGAAGATCGGATCAAGCCCCAGGTCGTCTCCAGTCAGGTGATCACCCGGGTCGATTCCTACCAGGCGCAACTGCTCAACCGGTTCCGGCGCGGCAGCATCCTGGTCCCCGGCGAGACCATGCTTGTGTTGGAATGCGCTCCGGCAGCTTATATCAATTACGCCTGTAACGAAGCCGAGAAGAAAGCCAACATCAAGATCGTCCATGTCTCTTCTGTCGGTCGTTTTGGCCGGATGTGGCTTTCAGGCAGCGAATCCGAGATCGTCACAGCCAAGAACGCCGCGATCAGTGCGCTTGATGCACTTGACGGCATTCCAGGATAAGGTCAATCCAGATTGGGTCAATCCAGATTGGGTCAATCCAGATTGTTAGGAGAAATTTATGGCCAAACAATTCTATACGGAACGTGATATTGAAGATATGGCGGCTCGCGGACAGTTATCCCTCACCCTGAGCGATGATGTCGTGCTGACAGAGCTGGCCTTTGAAAAAGCGGAACGATTGGGCGTTAAACTGGTCCAGCCAAATTCGCTCCCCCCTTCTGCGCCGGTCCGTCCCTATCTATCGGAACCGACCAAACCGGCAGAGGAATCCAGGACCTGTTGTGATTCGGATAGCACGCCAAAGCAATCTGACCTGCGCCAACGTATCCGCAGCGCCGTCAAAGCCAAACTCGGTGACCAGATCGATGATACGCTGTTGGAAACGATCATCACCCGTGTTCTAAATAACGTCGGGATCGAGTAACGGTGCTCTTCGGTCGCGTTCACGGCACAGCGGTCTGCACGATCAAATATCCCGGTACGGAAGGGATCAATTTACTGGTCGTTCAACCCCTCAACAAGAATCTGGAACCGGTCGGCGCAATGCAGGTAGCTGCCGACGTGGTCGAAGCGGGGATCGGTGACCTTTGTGTGATGGTCCGCTCCCGTGAAGCAGCCCTGGCGATGCGCGATGTCAAATTTGTCCCGGTTGACCTGGCTCTGGTTGGGATCGTGGACGAATTGGAGATCAAACCTGACGAGGATTTCATCTTTCACCTGCCATCAGGTGAGACGAGGTTCACCTAATCGGAAATTATGATTATCGGAAAAGTTGTTGGCACTGTGGTAACGACGATCAGTCACCCGGATTATAAAGGCCGGCGTTTGCTGGTTGTTCAGCCATTGGTGACCGGGGACGAAAACGTTGACGGTGATTTCATCGCTCTGGATAACACCCATGCAGGGATCGGCGATACCGTTCTCGTCAATCGCGAAGGCAACGGCGCAAGGCAAGTCTTGAACAATCCGGATGCCTGTGTGATCTCGGTGATCATCGGGATCGTCGATTCGGTTGAACTCCCTTAGCACAGAAGCTATAAGTAAAAATGGAAAAATCCCCGGATGGGGATTTTTTGTTTACTGAATTGGTGATCTCTCAAGGCAAAGGCAACCAATCCGGAGAGCGGTCGACACCATCGCTCATCGTGAGGTTGATCTGTGGACGTCCCGTTGTAGGCATCAGATAGACTTCCGTATTTCCATCCCGGGTTGAGGTGAACGCCAGCCAATGCACATCCGGCGACCAATCTGGATCGGTATCCTGCCCGGAATCCGTCAGGGGGTATTCCTTGGGTTGACTCATACCGTTAGGCAGCATTTGTACATAGGTCACCAACACGATCGTCTCTCCCGAACCATCATGCCGTGTATATGCGAATTGGTTTCCCACCGGCGCCCAGGCCGGGTCGGAGACCTGGCCGAACTCGCCAAACAAAGCCCGCAGATCAAAGCCGCGAGGTGTGGCAAAATCATCCACAGCAGACCGGAAATACAGATAATCGTGTGATGAAGCTGAAATCACATAAAGCATATATTGGCCGTCCGGTGAAAAAGTGGGGTCCCACTCCACGAAATCCGTACTGAGCCGGGTCCGGTCTGAGCCGTCCGGTTTGATCCAGGTCAGGGCGTAGATCGGCGTGCTGCCTGCATCCCGCAGGTGGTGCGTGAATGCGATCAGCGATCCATCCGGCATCCAGGCCGGGTCGAACTCATCTCCCGCTTTCTGGGTCAGATCCACCTGGTTGCTTCCGTCCGCGTTCATCACCCAGATATCCAATCCATTATTACCGCCCCCTGGTGCAACATAAGCGATCTGCGACCCATCCGGCGACCAGACCGGCTGATCCTTATCGCCTTCATCGAAGGTCAATTGAGTCAGCGCTTCGGGTTGGACTTCACCCTGAGCATCGCGCACAACCCTCATCGTCCAGATCTGGACGATTCCGTCCTCGCCGCGGTCCGAAGCAAAGGCAATCATCCCGCTGCCACCCACCAGTTCGGGCTTTTCGGTAGGGGTGGGTTCCAGGGTTGGCGTTTCGGAAGGTTTTTCGGCCGTCATTTCCGGTGGAATGATGACAACATCAGTCTCTTGCGTCACCTGCTGGACAGCTTCAGTCGGTGTGATGGTCATCGTCGATGTCGGGGTTGGTCCCTTTTCACTCAATAGATAGATCGGGCTTTGCGGAAAGACAAAAAGCATCAGGGCGGCTGCGATCAGGCAAATAACACCTAATCCGCCGACGATGCCGAGAATGATCCAAAGGCTTTTACGCTTCTTTTTGACCGCTGTTCCTGCCACAGTCCGTTCAAGCGGTTGACTGTTCATCTGTGTGGGTCCGGCAGCGCGCTGGGTCACCATTGACGTAATCGAATCACGTGTCTTAGTATCCAGCCGATAATCCGGATCTTCCAACGCTTTCTGGAAATCGAATACCGAATCGAACCGCTCCGTTGTTTGCAGTGACATCGCTTTCAGGATCGCATCGGCGACATTAGGCGGAACATCCGGGTCCATTTCCTCAATTGGAACCAAAGCTGCTTTGCCCAACACCCGTTGGATGCTGTCAGCAGGTTTGGCGCGGGTCAACAGTGCATAAACCGTGGCTGCCAGGGAAAACTGATCGGAATACGGGCCTGTGCGTCCCTGGCCGTATTGCTCAGGCGGCGCATATCCGGGTGTATATCCGGCAGCCCCGGTGGCGGTTTGCGCCTGGATTTTGTCCACTTTGGCGATCCCGAAATCAACCAGGATCGCATCGCCTTCAGGCGTCAGTTTAATATTGGCAGGCTTGATGTCCCGATGGATCACAGGTGGGTTCTGGCTGTGCATATACGCCAGCGCGGAACTGAGCTGCGCGGACCAACGCAGGACATCTTCCAGTTTCTGCGCCCCCTCTTCCTTGAGGCGTTTGCCCAGGTCATCCCCGGGAACGTAATCCATCACCAGGAACTGCTCTTTTTCGATCACGAAGTAATCGGTCACACGCGGCAGGTTCTGGTGTTTCAATTTCGCCAGGAGTTGCGCCTCTTTCAGGAATTGACTGACGCTTTCCGGCGCGGGATTAAAATTACTCTTTACCGCCACATTCGTTTCCAGAGTCTGGTCCCAGGCAAGATACACCGCGCCCATACCGCCCTGGCCCAGTTTCTTAATAATCTTATATCGCTCGTGTAATATCACATCCGGCTGAAGATCCATGATCACCTTATATTCGATAAAATCCCAACTAAAGCAATTCTTAATCCAGGCTGGTTACAATTATAGTAGAGAGAGCCTCAAAAAATCAAAGGATAATTTTTAGAGGGACTAAAAAATCAAAGCATATTTCTGAGGGGCCTCAAAAAATCAAAACCAAATCATTGAGTCATATAAAATTTAATCAAATACATTATAAGTAGCAATTACAGCCGGGTTGTAATTTTAGTTTGATAAAAATTTATATTTTTCTTACAATAATAAATTGACTAAAGGTAGGGTGCATGCTATTATTTTATTAGGTATTATTTCTATTATTTGCACATTAAAAGGAGTTATATATGTCTATTGACCTTATCGTCCGTATTATCGGACTATTGATTTTTGGAATTATTGGCGTTTTTTTGGGTCAACCCTTAGGCCTTCTTATCCAGGAATTATGGACCTCGAACCAAATCCCGATGGTGGTTTACCAAGTTGTTATCGCATTATTGGTCGGGTTTTTGGGATTTTTAATTGCACCTTGGATTTCAATCAAACCAATCACTGCTATCCGTAAACAATTGAGCAAAGTCTCCGCTCAATCCCTCATTTACGGATTATTCGGCTTGCTTGCAGGCCTGATTGCTGCTGCTCTGCTGGCTTACCCCATCTCGCTGCTGCCGGACCCCCTTGGCAGCATTCTCCCGTTCATCGCCGTATTGCTTTTCGGATATCTGGGAATCGCCTTGTTCGTCGCCCGCCAGAAGGATTTGCACAGCGTTTTCAGCACGCTCTCAAAAAAGGGTGCTGAAGTCAGAGGGAAATCTGAAGAGAGCGGCTTACAGGACAACCGCAAGATCCTGGTTGACACCAGCGCCATCATTGACGGCCGAATCGCCGACATCGCTCGCACGGGATTTATCCCGGGGCGTTTGCTGATCCCCCGTTTCGTGCTGAATGAACTGCAATATGTGAGTGACTCCGCGGACAATTTGCGCCGCCAGCGCGGCCGCCGGGGTATGGAAGTGCTCTCGGAGCTGCAAAAAGATCCTAAAATTCCTGTCACGATCTCCGATATCGACGTGGAGGGCGTACGGGAAGTGGACGAGCGCCTGATCGTGCTTGCCCGTCAATTGAGCTGTCCAATCCTCACAAATGACTACAACCTGAACCGTGTGGCCGAACTGCAGGGCGTTTCCATCCTCAACATCAATGAACTCGCTAATGCCGTTAAAGCGATCCTGCTGCCCGGCGAGACACTCGAAATGAAGGTCATCCAGGAAGGCAAAGAATACGGTCAGGGCGTCGGGTATATGGAAGATGGAACGATGGTTGTGGTCGAAAATGGTCACAAATTCATCGGTAAGACCGTCCCGATTACCGTCACGAAGGTCCTGCAAACGGCAGCTGGTCGGATGATCTTTGCCAAACCTGACAACGAGTAAAAATTAAATAATAAATTTCTGGGAGTGCTTTAATCATGCCCTTACGAGTTTACAACACCCTGACCCGCGACAAATCCGAATTTGAAACCATTGAAAAAAACAAGGTTCGGATGTACGTCTGCGGTCCGACCGTTTATGACAGCGCGCATGTCGGTCATGCCATGTCCGCGCTGGTCTTCGATATCGTCCGGCGTTACCTGATGCATCTCGGATACGACGTGCATTATGTGATGAACTACACCGATGTGGATGATAAGATCATCGCACGAGCAAACGCTCTGGGCGAAGACCCACATGAACTGGCCGAAAAATATATCAACGAGTTTAAAAAGAACCTCGCCGACCTTAACATCCTACCGGCGACTGAAAATCCTCGTGCGACCAATGAGATCCCCCAAATCATCGATATGGTCACCCGTTTATTGGAAAACGATTCCGCTTATGTGGCGGACGGTGACGTCTATTTCCGGGTGGAAAATGACAAGGATTACGGCAAGCTCTCCGGCCGCAAACTGGAAGACATGAACGCCGGTGCACGCATCCGGGTGGACGACCGTAAGGAAAATCCGATGGATTTTGCCGTTTGGAAATCGGCCAAACCCGGTGAACCTGCCTGGGAAAGCCCCTGGGGGCCGGGACGTCCCGGCTGGCACATCGAGTGCTCCGCGATGAACCTCGATCACCTTGGGATGCAGATCGACATTCACGGCGGCGGGAATGACCTGATCTTCCCCCATCATGAGAACGAGATCGCCCAAACCGAAGCGATCACAGGTGAACCCTTTGCCCGTTACTGGATGCACAATGGTATGCTCCAGCTTAAGGGCGAAAAGATGTCCAAATCATTAGGAAACCTGGTATCGATCAATGACTTTATCAGCGAGCATCCCGGTGATGTGATGCGTTTGATCGTACTCAGCTCAAACTACCGCAGTCCGCTCACGTTTAATAGCAAAGTTGTTGAAGCGAATGAACGTGCGCTCGACCGCTTACTTTCTGCGCTTAAACCCGCTTCGCCGGATGCATCCGGCGCGTCGCAGGAGATCCTAGAAAAAATTGCCGAACAGGTTGAAACCACGAAAACCGGTTTCAATACTGCGATGAATGACGATTTCAATACCGCCGGCGCACTCGGGCAGATCTTCGACCTGGTTCGGGTTATTAATCAGGCCCGGTCAGAGAACGCCACAGATGAACAATTAGCCCCTGCCCAGGAGACCTTCAAAGCATTGACAGGAGTGCTTGGCCTGGAATTAAAGGGCCGAGAGACAGCCGCCACCAGCGCGGATGCTTTCATTGACCTGCTGGTGGGGCTCCGCCAGGAACTGCGCCAGAACAAAAATTACCAAATGGCTGACCAGGTTCGGGATGAACTTGCGGAATTGGGCGTCGTAATCGAAGATTCCCCACAGGGCTCCACCTGGCATTGGGAGTAACGCGTGAGCGAATGGATCACCGGGCGTAACCCGGCGTTTGAAGTCCTGCGTTCAAAACGCCGCCAGTCCAGCCGGCTTTGGATCGCCCAGGGCGCCAAACCGCAGGGTCGCCTGGCAGAGATCATCGATCTGGCCCATGCCCGGCAAATCCCGGTTGAATTTGTCAAACGATCTAATTTAGACGGTATCGACCCCCATCATCAGGGCCTCGCTCTGGAGACCGGGGGTTATCCTTATGTTGATCTGGAAACCATCATCCACCGGGCAGAGACCCTGCAGGAGCCGGTTTTTGTGCTCCTTCTGGACCTGATCCAGGATCCCCAGAACCTCGGCACCCTGCTGCGCACTGCGGAAGCCTTCGGCGTCCACGGCGTAGTCCTGCCGTTGGCCCGTGCCGCTTCTGTGACGCCCGCGGTGGTCAACGCTTCATCCGGTGCAACGGAACTGCTCAATATCGCCCAGCATAACCTCGCCCAGGCGATGGACCGGCTCAAAGAAGCCGGGGGCTGGATGGTTGGGCTGGAGGACAGCCCGGAGGCTCAAACGCCCTCTCAAATCAACCTGAAAGGTGGGATCGGGTTGGTGATCGGTAACGAAGGCAGCGGGCTGCGACGCCTGGTCAGAGAAAAATGTGACCTTCTAATGCGCCTGCCCATGCAGGGCCAAATAGACTCCCTCAATGCTGCTGTGGCAGGATCCATTGCCCTTTTCCTCGCCAGACAAGCCCGTTCCTGAAGCTACCCATGAATCATATCTTTTTGCTCCGTCACGGCGAAAACCGCGCCAACCTGACCAAGGAATTCTCATACAAAAAGACGGATTATCCCCTGAACGATAAAGGCATCCTGCAGGCGCGCCAATCCGGGGAAGCCTTGATGGGGCAATCCATCCAGGCGATCTACACTTCTCCGCTCAAACGAGCCCTGGGCACCGCCCAAATCGTCGGCGAAATCCTCGGGCTATCCCCCATTGTTGAAGAGGACTTCAGGGAACTCAACGTCGGCGCACTGGAAGAAATGCCCCCGAATGAGGAAACCTGGGACCGCTATCGAAATGTGGTCCGGTCGTGGGTGGAAGGTCATCCGGAAACCGCATTTCCTGGCGGGGAAAATTACCATCAGCTTTGGGATCGTTATTGGCGCGGCATGCAGAGAGCGATGCGATCATATCCTGACCAAGCCCTGCTCATCGTCGGTCACGGTGGGATCTTTACTTTAACCCTCCCCGATTTATGCCCGGGTGTGAATATCATCGACTTATTCCACCAGGAAAGCCATAACGCATCGATAACCGAAATCGATCTGGAAGAACGGGAGGGTCAACCCAAGGGTCGTTTGATCCGCTGGGCTTCAACCGATCATCTTTCCGGTGAAGCCGCTGACCTGGTGCCCGGAACACCACGACGTGGCGAATTGGAATAATCGTATTCATTTTTAAGGTAATATACGACTTTTTTTATACAATTTATATAAAATGCAGGTTATAATATAGTAAATGAGTTATTGAAAGGAACAAGAAAAATCATGAAAATCAGTAAAGAATTAAATTACGCGATCAACGAACAAGTCGGTCATGAACTGCTGGCTTCAAACATTTACATCAACATGGCCGCCTATTTCAACAGCCTGGGACTTTTACGCCTTTCCGGGATGTTCTTCAAGCAATCCGAGGAAGAACGCGAACACGCCATGAAATTCATCCATTATTTGCTGGAAGTTGAAGGCGACGTTGAGGTACCGGCGATTGACAAAGCTGAAACCGAATTCGAAAGCGTGAAACATGCTTTTGAAATGGCTTTGAATTGGGAAAAGGAAGTGACCCGAAGGATCAACGACTTGATGTCGATTGCCATCAAGGAAAAGGATTATGCCTCCCAGGACTTCCTGCGCTGGTACGTGACGGAACAGGTGGAAGAGGAAGCAACCATGAGCCATCTGCTGCTCCTGGCTGAAGGGCTTGGCGATCGTTCGGTCTTCATGCTGGAAAATCTCATTCCGAACGAGTAAATCTACGTTTTGCAAACAAATAGACGCCCGAATATGGGCGTCTATTTTCGTTAAAATCAACGACTAATTGTATAGAAGAAAATACCACATGATGAACAACGCGATCATTACACCTGCAATCGCCAGCCGTGCACCCACTGCCCAGCCACAGCCCATCGCCATAGAGGAAGTCGACCGAAACGCGGCCTTATAATCTCTAATTCGGATCAGTTCAACGATGAACAGCATCAATAGCGCGGCCGCCAGCCCACCCAGGGGCGTCAGCCAGATGCTCACCACGATCATCGCCAGCCAGCTCAGCCCGATCGCCCACCAGGACGCGCCTTTGTTCCGTGCCCCGCCGGCCATGAGGATATTGTCAATGATGTTCCCTAAGGCCATCAACATCGTAATGACAAGGAAGGTGACGATCGTCAGGGTGAAGGTCCAAGGACCGACGCTGCGATTGAAAAGTGTGGCGATACCCCAGATCAGGATAGATACCCAGATCACCGTCAAACCGGGAAAGAAAACCAATATCAGGCCAAAGAACCCGATCAGGATCCCCAGGATAACGACGATCAACAGCGGAATTTCCGCCCAAAGCGACATTACTGCGTCCGGATAACTTCCAGCCCGTTCATCAAAGGCCGCAAGACCTCAGGGACCACGACCGACCCATCCGCCTGCTGGTAATTCTCCAATACGGCAATCAAAGTGCGCGGCATGCCCAGCCCGGAGCCGTTCAAAGTGTGGACGAATTCCGTCCCCTTGCCTTCCGCAGGCCGGTAACGGATCCCCGCCCGGCGAGCCTGGAAGGAGCCAATGTTCGAGATCGAGGAAATCTCCAGCCACTCACCGCAGCCCGGCGCCCAGACCTCCAGGTCATAGGTTTTATGCGATCCGAAGCTCAGGTCGCCGGTTGATTGCAGCAGGACCCGATAGGTCAGGCCCAGCGCGGCGACAGTCTCTTCGGCATCCTTGAGCATCTTCTCATGTTCCGCAGCCGAGTTTTCCGGCTTGCAGTAGGTATACATCTCCACTTTGTCAAACTGATGGCCGCGTTTGATCCCGCGCACGTCCCGCCCCGCGCTCATCTTTTCGCGCCGGAAGCAGGCGGTATAAGCAGTGTAATGCAGCGGTAATTGTGCTTCTTCAAGGATCTCACCCATGTGCAGCCCGGTCAGCGGCACTTCGGCCGTCGGGACCATCCAAAGGTCTTCTTCAACGTCCCGGTAGAGATTATCCTTGAATTTGGGAAGCTGCCCTGCGCCGTAAAGGATCTCTTCGCGGACCATGAACGGCGGGTATTTCTCAAGATAACCCTGCTGAATATGCAAACCTACCATCCAGTAAATGATGGCTCGCTGCAGCATTGCCCCCTGGCCGCTCAGGACGTAGAAACGGGAACCGGCCAGTTTGACGCCGCGGTCGAAATCGATGATTCCCAGTTCAGGTCCCAGGTCCCAATGCGGCTTGGGTTCGAAATCAAATTCAGGGATCTCCCCGACCGTACGCAGGACGATATTATCACTATCGTCCACACCGACCGGCACTTCCGGATCGGGAATATTGGGTAATTCCGCCATGATCGAAGACAACTTTGAATCAACCTGACTGAGTTCGGCATCCACGGAATCGATCTTATCGCCCAGAACACGCATTTCCTCGATCCTGGCCTGGCGTTCGTCCTTATCTTTCATCCGGCCAATTTCCTTGGAAACGGCATTCCTTTCAGAACGCATTTCTTCCACATTAACGATCAGTTCCCGCCGTTTCTCGTCGAGAGAGAGGATCCGATCGACATATTCGGGATCCATTTGGCGCTTAGTCAATGCTTCTCGGACGGTTTCCGGTTCTTCCCGGATCAGGTTAATATCAAGCATCTTCGACTTTCCTCCAGTGTGGTTTTATCCCTTGATTTTACCTTAATTGCCTTCTCCATCAGCCGAATCGCATACAGAAGAAGGCTATGAATTGATTAACTTCAATAAGGATTGTGCATTTGCCCAGGCGTAGCCATTCAAGGTGTTGTCGAAATAACAATAAACGTCTTTTCCATCATTCAACCACTGATTGATCCGCACAGCCCAACGCTCCAATTCTAATGGTGCATAAGGGTCCGCGTAGGCACGGCCCGGGCCGTGCAGCCGGATGTAGACAAAATCTGCAGTTGTCAGGATTGGGGATTGACGATAATTGATCTCATAGAGACATAATGCGATCCCATATTGCCTGAGCAGAGTATAGACTTTCTCGGTCAGCCAGGTTTTATTCCGGAGTTCAAAAGTGTAACAATGCTCTTTTGGCAAATAAGGTAGAAAATTAACCAGTCGTTCGAGATCGAGGTCCCAATTGGGCGGAAGTTGAAAGAGGATCGGCCCACAGTATGCCCCGAACCCAGCAATCCGCTCGAAGAACTTGGGCAAGGATTCATCCGGATCTAGTAAATTCTTCATGTGGGTAATATAGCGACTCGCTTTGACTGCGAAAACAAATCCCTCAGGCACTTTGGCGACCCAATTTTCAACCGTTTTCATTTTCGGGAGATGATAAAAGGTGTTGTTCACTTCTACAGAAGGGAATTGACGGGCATAATAGGATAACTGGTCCACTTTCGCCAGATCCTGCGGATAGAACCTTGCACTGAAATCAGGATATTGCCAACCGGATGTGCCAATGTATGCTGTCGCCATATTTACCAATCCAACCTTACTGAATGTTGGCTGATTTAGTCAAGGACATTAAGCCAACCAACCTGAGACCAACGCAGACCGTCTTTAGTCAACCTTTTCCGCAATTCTTCCTATCCTATCGATTTATAAAACCTGCAATAATGATATTGTGTTATTTTCCCGAAACACCGGGAAAAAACAGAATGAGCTCGAAAAAGAAATAATAAAATAGTTTTGACAGGTATGGGCACCCATTCTCATGCCTGTCATCTATTTAAGCGCGAAATTCAGGGTTGATAGATCGTCAAGTTGTCAAAGAAAACATTCGTTCCTGGACCCATCACCGTCGCGACCGCCAGACCGATGTCCTCCCCCCTCGGACCTCCTGCAGGCAGGTTGAACAATGTCTCACCGTTCACGCGCATCGTCAGGGTGTCGCCCACGCAGCCGGCTTCGATCGTATTGACCGCGTCCAGGCCGGTTTCGATGACATCGAAATGCGTCAATTCACCGCCGCGCAGCGGTTTGAAACCCTGGTCGCTCAACCCGACGCCTGCCTGACCTTCCGTGCTGATCAGGAATACAAATCCCTGGTTCGTTTCGTGATCATACCGGCACATCAACCCAAACAAAGACCCTTCCGGCCCACCCACCTGCCAGGCATCCACCGACATAACCACATCCGGTAAAGCCTCATCCTTATAGACCCACCACAGGTTGTTTTCGGCCTCTACTTGCATCTGATATACGCCTTGCGGTTCAACATAATCCAAAACGCCATCAAATTCGTGATAGCGTTCCCAGCCGCTGTTGACATCCGAGAAGTCGTCCTGCCAGAGAACCTCTCTGGGTGTCGGTGAAGGGGATACCACCGGTTCGGACGTCATCACGATTTCCGTCTGGGTTTTCGGCGCATTCGGCGTCGTCTGCGTATGGGTTTCGGTGTCTTTCGGCGTCGGCGTCATTGGCGGCTGCGGTTTACACGCTCCAAAAAGCAGCAAAACTACGGCTATCACCAGGAATAACCACCCTCGTTTCTTCATTTTTTTCCTTTCCACTTTATTTTAAAGCCCATATCCCATTATAAACACTCTTTCCATAGTATGGTTTGAGAAATTCCCGTTTTTCAGTCAAACACGCTATAATAATGCCATTATGCGACAAGCACTAAAACGACTTTTTTTCACCACACTAACGGTGACCTTACTGTTGATTCTTTTTGCCCAGCCGGTGAACGCCCAGGCCGGGTCGGCATCCGAACTGATCAATGGCGTCAACGCACTGCGGGAAAGCCAGGGATTAAGCCCGTATAGCGTCGATTCTTACCTGATGAGCTTTGCCCAGACCCACAGCGATTACATGGCTTCACTTGGCACCTGGACCCACACGCGGGCTGACGGTTCCACGGCATTCGATTACGGCATCAAGGAAAATGTGGCGATGGGTACCAATATGTCCGTCTCATACTGCATTTACACCGTCTGGTCCGATTGGGTCCACTGGGAAACAATGGTTGGCTACAGCGGTGGGACGGTTGGCGCAGGTGTCGCCATTGCAGATAATATCGTCTATTACACCCTAAATGTCGTGCCGGAAGGAAGCAGCATTTCGGATAATCCCGACACCGGCGAAGGCGACACGGTCGCAGCCCAGCAGACCATCATCCCGATTTCACCGGTCACCACGGTGACGCCCAATGAGGATGGGATCATCATTCACAAGGTTAAATACGGTGAAACATTATGGGCAATTTCGCAAGCTTACGGGGTTCCAATCGCAGATATCCTCACCAACAGCGGCCTGAGTCAAGAGACGACCGAGGTTTATGAAGGGCAGACGCTGTTGATCCAGAAAGCGACTGAACCCTCAGCAACACCTTCACCCACACCGACCGAGGACCCGGGCACCCCAACCCCAACCCAGCCGAGAGCCACATTTACGCCCTACCCCACCCGGACGCCGGCACCAACCCAGACCCCGACCCCGCCGCCTTCGATCTTCCAGCGGACTCTCAGCAACGGGAAGAATGTCGGTTTAGGCCTCATCCTGGTCAGTGGACTAGGTTTAATCCTGGTCATCTATTTAGGATTTCTTAAAAAGTCTTCAACATCATAGAAATTCGCTTGACACGGTCGTAAGGCTTATGATAAACTCGGTTTGTTGACAATAACGCCTGATGTCCAGGCTGACTAGACAGAATCTTACAAGAAAGGAATGCATCCGCATGGCAAACGCTTTTTTCGCTTATGAAATGCCCCGCCTCAAATCTGCCGATACTATCGGTGGGCTTGTGCCTACGCGGAGTGCGCCTGTCTTGATTTAGCCTTACCTAAAAACGGTAACCTGGCCACGGGCGAACTCCAAACCCCGTGGCTTTTTGTTTACCCAGACATCTTTTTGTCGATCATAAACAAAATTCGACAACGCCACGGGACCCGAGTAAAACCCGTGGCTTTTTCTTTATCGGAAACGCCGCCCAATAGAAGAGGAAGAGAGAAGCAATGATCAACCAGACAGAAACAATTTGGAACCCAAACAATGGGAATACGCAGGATCCAGATAGTGCCGTCCTGCAAATCGGAGCCCCCGGGCTGAATACACCCCCGCCCGATTGTTGAACCACCCCACCGCAGACAACCTTCGACAGGTTGTCGCAAAGCAGGCAAATCCCTGAGACGGTTTGCCTCAAGGAGGAACGAGATGTACCACTTCACATTCATTGATGAAGCCTCCGTTGAAAATGAGCAGGAACGCTCAAATTCACAAGAACAAGAAGCAGCGCAGGTGAACGAGAACGCTGAACAAAAAAACAAGATCATTCGGAAAACTTCGGAATTCCTGCATCGCTACTTAGATCAACCAAATTGTGTCCGGATATTCATCAGCAAGAATTGATGAGAATGAAAGAAAACGGAGAAGAAAATGCTTACTGAAAAAATTGAAACCAGACTACGCCCTTTTACGCTGGATGACGCTCAAGCTGTTGTGGATCGATTTAACGCCCGTTCACGACGTCTGTTCGGCGCTGATGAATGCCAGTTGAATATAATGTTGATCGATTGGACCAACCCCAAGGTTGATCTCGAGGAAATGGCTCGGGTAGTCGAGGACCGGGATGGCAATATCATTGGGTATATCGATCTCTGGGATGTCAATGAACCTTATGTCACCAAGTACGTCTGGGGCATAATTCATCCCGACGCCTGGGATGATGATCTTTACCGCGAAATGTTAGCCTGGGCCGAGGACTATGCCCGTTCACGGATCTCCCTCGCGCCCGAAGGTGCTCGAGTGATTCTCAGCCAGGGTAGTGAAACAGAGGATACCAGCCGAAAGAATGCGCTGGAAGCCTATGGCTACAAGCTGACCCGGAATTTCTACCGGATGGTGATCGAACTGGATCAGGCTCCACCAGAGCCTGTCATCCCTGAAGGGTTAACAATCATGCCGATCGACCTTGAAACCGAACTCCGTGATGCCATAGCGGCGATGGAAGAAGGGTTTGCTGATCATTGGGGCTATGTCGAGCACTCACTTGATGACCTCCTCGAAGAATGGCGTCACCATGATCGACAATGATGAGGATTTCGACCCTTCAATCTGGTACCTCGCTAAAGACGGCGATCAGATCGCTGGAGTCTGCCAGTGCTCCAACAAGATCACCGAAGATCCGGAGATGGGCTGGGTGGACCGGCTTTGCGTCCTCAGGCCCTGGCGCCGGCGGGGACTAGGTACGGCGATGCTCCAGACAGCTTTCAAGGAATTCTATCGACGCGGGAAAAAGCGAGTTGGCCTGGTGGTGGATGCCACCAGCCTGACAAACGCTACACGGCTGTACGAAAAAGCCGGCATGCACGTCACCCGCCAATACAATACCTATCATCTGGAAATTCGCCCGGGTGAAGACCTGACGACAACCTGAAGCATCCAGAGTTGTCACTGAAATAAGATTGAAAAATGGAAAACAAAGAAATGGAAGCAATAGAAACCAACGAAATAACGCCTACAGCGGCGACAAAACCAAAACGTATCATTTCCAACACATTGATCGTGTTCATGATTGCAATGGTTTTCGCCAATATCGCCTCTGAAATGTACGCCACCATGCTGCCGCTCTATCTCAAGTACCTTGGAGCGGACATCGTACAGATTGGCGTCTTTTTCACCGTCTCACAGATCGTCCCACTTGTATTGCAGGTGCTGGGCGGCTGGGTGTCCGATACCATCGGACGCCTGCGCAGTGTTGCCATCGGCAGCCTGATCGGCCTGGGCGCCTTCATCAGCCCAATCTTCGTCCCGACCTGGCAGTGGCTCTACCTCTCTGAGACGCTGAACTCACTTACCCGCTCCCTGATCGGGCCAAGTTTCGGCGCTTTCATCGCCGAGGAGACCGCCGAAGAAAACCGCGGCAAGGTCTACGGGATCACGGACACGATCTATACCGTGGTGACCGTGATTGGTCCACCTTTGGCAGGTTGGCTTGCCGATACCTATGGCTTCAGGATAATGCTGACCGTCGCTGCAGGTATTTATGTCTGCGCGACGACCATCCGCCTGATCCTGGCGAAAGTGGCTGGGAAACGCAGGCAGAAAGAAACCAGCGACAAACTGAGCTTTGATTCACTCAAGGTGAATTTCAAGACGGTTTTCGGTCTGGCGATTGCCGGAGGTTTACTAACCTGGCTGCTGCTGACCGACGGCGTACGCGACATCGCATTCTCGATGTCTTTCAACCTTATGCCGGTCTATCTTGAAGAGATCGGCGGGATGAGCCTCCAGCAGATCGGCTGGCTGGCATCCTTCTTCGGGATTGCCATGATGATCACCACCATCCCGGCCGGCTGGTTCTCTGATAAGGTCGGCGAACGGTACGCCATTGCGATCGGCTTCTTTCTGGAGTTCGTGGCGATGGTAACGCTGATCAAAGTTGACAGTTTCATCGGTTATGCCAGCGTCTGGGCGATCTTCGGGGTTGGCGTAGGTTTGATGTCCCCAGCCTACCAGTCCCTGCTCAGCAAGGCTTTACCGGCGAAGTTCCGTGGGACAGGCTTCGGCCTGATCCACGCCAGCCTGGGTGTGTTCTCGCTGCCCGCGCCGGCCATCGGGTCACTGCTTTGGAAGAACATTGCACCTGAAGCCCCGTTCTACATCACGGCCATCTTCGCCCTGATCACCGTCGTCCCGGCTTTTCTCAAGTTCAAATTGAACAAGCGGGACCTGGAACGTGCGGCGGCCGCCAATGGCGACCACCCGGAAGAAGAATAGCAAAAGTTCAAGGAAATAGAATTTTCACGCGCAGGGTGTGGGTGAAACGGATCGAAAGTAAGGATGACCACAGACCGGATTTGTTCCCGAAAAACAAAGCAAAGTGAGGTTTGCACCGGTCTGAGGCTTTCCGAAGCCAGAGGTTCGTGGGGGTGGACATCACCCCACCCTGCTGATAAAAAGTATGTACAAGGAGAAATGGAATGAAATCTCAAACGATTCAAATAGAAGAACGCCCTGAAATTGAAGATTTACGGTTCAGGACATTTGCCGGAGAGGAAGATTACCCGAAAATGGCTGCAATCATTAACAAAGCAGCTATCGCCGATAAAGAAGATCTTTTTGTCCAGGTTTCGGATATTGAGCACGATTATGAACATCTGACAAATTCGAACCCGGAAACGGATATGATCTTCGCCGAGGTAGACGGCAAAACCGTCGCATACGCTCGACTTGGATGGTTTCAGGAAGAAAACCCCAATCACCGAATTTATTATCATTTCGCCAAGATCATGCCCGAATGGCGGTACAAAGGGATTGAGCGATCAATTACGAATTGGTGTGAAGCGAGGTTACTGGAGATTGCGGCTGAGCACCCGAAAGACAGCAAACGCTTCTTCCAGACTGACAGCGATAAAACAAAGCCTGCATTGAATGAGCTGCTCGAATCATTGGGTTATCAACCCGTCCGTTATGGATTCCGGATGTCACGTTCGCTGGAGGATATCCCGGAAGCGGAACTACCCGAAGGAATCGAAGCCAGGCCGGTTAAGATGGAAGACACGCTGAAAATATGGGAGGCGTCTGTGGAAGCTTTCCGTGACCATTGGGGCTTTTCTGAGCCGGATGAGGATGAATTTGAATCTTACAAGACCTCAAAATTCTTCCAACCGGACCTCTGGCAGGTTGCCTGGGATGGCAATGAGGTCGTCAGCAGCGTTATGAATTACATCAACCACGATGAGAATGAAAAATATAACCAGAAGCTAGGCTGGACCGAAAACATTTCCACCCGTCGTGCTTGGCGCCGGCGCGGGATTGCCCGAGCCCTGATCGTTCGCAGCATGCACATGCACAAGGCACTGGGTATGACCAGAGTTGCCTTGGGCGTCGATACGGAGAACCCCAATGGCGCTCTGCAGCTCTATAAGAGCCTGGGGTATCAGGAAGAAAAGACCTTTATCTCATATCGTAAGGAAATGAATC
Source organism: uncultured Chloroflexia bacterium (assembly GCA_963748065.1). Taxonomy (GTDB): domain Bacteria; phylum Chloroflexota; class Anaerolineae; order Anaerolineales; family Anaerolineaceae; genus Brevifilum. The sequence goes on from CAVVHL010000005.1 coordinate 400,935, forward strand.
AGTAAGAAGCAGTCAGCCAAACCAAAACCGGGATGCGTTTCATCCCGGTTTTTTCACGTCTCTCAAACATGGTAAAATCAATCCCGCTTGGCCGGAAGGGAAACTGAATTACCCAATGCGATTAAGATTCAATCGAAACACGAAACTATTCCTGGCTTCCACACTGCTCTATGGCTTCTCATTCAGTGTATGGCAGTTGTTTTTCAATCTCTATATCCTTTCTCTGGGCTTCAACAGCGACATGCTGGGGCTGATCCTCTCCGCAACGCCGTTGGCCGCGCTCATCCTGGGGCTGCCGCTGGGATTGCTCTCCGACCGGATCGGCCGCCGGACCAGCATGATCCTCGGATTGGTGATTGGGTTTGCCGGTATGCTGCTGGAAATCCACCTGCGTAGTCCCTGGCTGATCTTCCTCTTCGGACTGGTGCAGGGCGTGGGCTTCATCCTCTATCGGATAGCCCAATCCCCTTTTATCATGTCTGCCAGTGTGCCCGAGAACCAGGCGATGATCTTCAGCCTGAATTTCGGGTTGATGACGGTCGCTTCGACCATCGGGAACCTGGTCGCCGGACAAATGCCATCGCTTCTGGAACGTTGGTTGGGGCTCGCCCAAGGTACCTCGGCTGCCTACCAGTGGGTCATCACTGCCGGAATCTTGTTTGCAGCCACCAGTCTGATCCCGATTCTCATGATCCGTGAGGAAAGGCTCAAAAACGACACACCGGCGAGGCAAATCCCCTTGAAAGAAATGCTCCGCAAGATCATCAGGCAGCCTATTGCACGCCGCTTGGGCCTCATCAACGGTTTAATCGGCCTCGGTGCAGCGATTCTGATCCCCTATTTGAACGTCTTCCTGCGAACGAAATTCGATGTCAGCGACAATCTTTTAGGGTTGATCTTCAGCCTCTCCTCTCTACTTGTGTTCCTGGGAACCGTCATCTCGCCCTGGACGGTCAGAGTCACGCACAGCCGGATCATCCCCACCGTGGCAACCCAGGGAGCCAGCCTGGTCTTCCTGTTCACGCTGGGATTTTCTCCCATACTCTGGATCGCCGTGATCAGCCTGTTCCTGCGGAATGTGCTGATGCAATCGTCCTCTCCATTGGTGGACAACTTCGCCATGTTGATCAGTTCTCCGGATGAGCAGGGCACGATTGCAAGCGTCCGGATGACGTCCTGGCAGGCCGGACAGACGATCGGTTTGTTTATCTCCGGATTGGTCCAGACCCGCTTCGGTTTCTCCCCACTGTTCATCGCCACCGGGCTGCTCTACGGCCTGGCATCAACTCTGACCTGGTTCTATTTCCGCCCATTGGAGAAGGAAAGGCAGAATGTCCTCACCGTCTAAGGCTGTCAGGATTGGCGTGATCGCCGACACGCATATCCCTGACAGGGTTAAAGTCCTGCCAGACGAGATTCTAACTGCTTTCCGAGAGTCAAAGGTCGATCGGATCTTTCATGCCGGTGATGTCTCTTCCTGGCAAGCATTAGAACCTCTGGAAGAGATCGCGCCTGTGACGGTCGTTCAGGGGAATTGGGATTGGTTCCTCCAAATGCATTCACCGAAAATTGTGAAAGTGACCATCAACGGCGTCCGGATCGCCCTTGCGCATGGCCACCGCTCAATCCCCCATTATATAGTCGATAAATGGGCCTATCTGACCAAGGGATACGTTTTCCAGCGCTATTATGACCATTTATCCGTCGACTTCCCCGACGCGGATGTGATCATCTTCGGTCACACGCATCATCAAGTAGCACGCTGGATCGGGACCCAGTTATATTTCAATCCCGGCGCAGCCTACCCCTGCACTTATAACCATTTTGTTCCGGAGTACGGATTCCTTATCATTCACCCGGATGGCGTCATCGAGAGCGAGTGCTGCCGTCTGAACATTGGCTGATAAGATGATAAACAAGTTTTCCAGCAACCAGATCATCTAAACTCGGCTAGACAGGATCAGTCCCAACAACATCCGAAAAAAGGTTGTTTTCAACCTGACTCTGGATGAAAACGGTGATCGTAAAAGAGACAATTGAGGGGGCCAATAATCGAAAATCAAATCATCCAACCTTCGACAATCCTTACTATCTAATCTTCTGAAATAACGATTATTTTATCCTCTTCATCAAATTCAACAAATTGTGACTTCTTTGGGTTTAGATAAATTCCAAAATTTGTTTCAGCACAATAATGCTCATTATTTTTTCGATAACCAATAGCAATTTCTCCTTTTCTTTTTGCAGATTCTATTACTGTATAAAAATTAGTCTTCACATTCAATTTGATATATCTACTTGCAGGTTTTAGATAAATTTCACATCCTGCAGAATTAAGAATATCAATAAAAACATCATAGAGATCCTTTTGTTCAGCAATTTGGGAAAATAAAAGACTTATTATTTTCGAACTAATAATAAAATCATCTGGTTTTGTTACTTCTGCAAGGATTTTATCCTTTGTATTCATCATTTCACTAGTGATCGAAAAAGAACAATTCTCTCTGTTCATGCTAATATCTCTAACATGAAGTAATGTAATTAATGAATGAGCATCCGCTTCTTGGGGTGATAAGCAATCCGAATAACACAATATTATTACGTGATCATATTCCTCAAATTTAATCGTATCAAGAAAACTTCTTCTTGATACCTCACCCTTATTTATTGAAATCTTTAAACTTTAACATAGTTTTTCCGATAGTTGATATTTATCATTACAAAGATTTTCATCATAAAAAATATCAACCCGAGAATGTTTTGGGACATAGTTATCTAACTCTTTTATAATATTCGGAAGCTTCCAGTTCCACCCTAAAAACAAAAATACTTCAGGTTCTTCAATTTCTTCTAATTGATAACCTTCAATAATTCCCTCATCAATTGTTATTCCTGATGTATTTATGAAAATATTATCTTGATTTTCTGCGAGTAATAAAAGCTGATCTCCTTCGGCAAATCTTGTATTCATTGGTGGATTTAATATAGGTTTTTGTCCAGAGGGAACCAAACCAATTACTGAATTAATTTCAAAGAGATTGATAACATTGCCAAAAGAATTTCCTACCAAGTCCTTGCAAGAGAACAAACGAATTTCATCACCAGCAAAATCTAATAAATCTGTATATATTATTGACAACCCTGATTGGCGACATGTCTGTGCGGTGATTTTCGAAATGATTTCACCAGATAAGATCCAGTCAATATCATTTTCTTCAAACACTTTTACAACATCTTTATTATCAGAATTTCGAATTTCTGCAATGATATGAAACCTATCAGCAGAAGCCTTATTATTCTTTAGAATTGCCAGGCAAGTCTTTATAACCTCTGAATCGGGATCATCAACGTCAGGAGAAAGGATAATAATTGCTTTAGCTTTTTGTAGATTTAATATGTCAAGTGCATATGGATCAACTGGATTACCAGTTCTGATAACTATTCTGACTTTTTTAATTCTGGGAAAAATTTCATGAATTTTATTATCCATTTCGATTTTATCAAATTGACCCATCAGTACAATACATTTTCTCTTTGCACTATTTTGATACGCATCAATTAATTCATGGATTATTGTAAACACTTGATCATTTGAACCTAAAATAACGATATGACCCTCTTCAAATACCGTAGAACGACCCCGCTGTAGAGATTCCAGTTTCTGATTTATTGAAGAAGATATCAATCCTATCAACGTACTCGTGATAAATATTCCCCCTAATGTAACAAAAAGCATAATTACCCTGTATACCCAACTTTGGTTTTCCTGAATTTCACCAGGGGAAATCATTGAAATTACGCTATGCCAGAAAACCTCAAAGATAACTGGAGTGCCTGAAGAATCAATGGAGATTTTTAGAATTACTATTATTATCGAAGCAGTTACCATAATAAATAGTGAAATTACCCCCAACCAAAAGATTAATATCGGGGTTCCACGAGAAAAAGCATTGTCTATCTGGTATTGAACCTTTAGTAGAAAATTTTTAACTTTTTTCATATAACCCTCCTTGCCATGATAAATGATTCTTCATTTTTATAAGCAACTGATATTTACTTATTTTCCCTTGAATAATTCAGTTATAGTAAATGGATTATCATTATAATTGCTGAGGATATATTATATGATTAATTCTCAAAACAATAGCAAAATCAAATTGGTCCGCGCCCTGCAAGGGCGTTCACGCAACCGCAAATCCGAAGATGCTTTCGTGGCAGAGGGCGTCCGCCTGATTGAAGAAGCGGCAGCCGTGGTATGGCCTATCGAATTCATTCTTTTCGATGAGACCCTCTCCGACCGAGGTCGGGATTTGATTGCGAACTTGCAGCAGGCGAACCAAGGCGAAATCTTTGAGATCTCACCAGATTTAATGTCTGAGATCAGCGACACCGAAACGCCACAGGGTGTTTTGGCTGTCCTCAAACACCGTGCAATCCCACTGCCCGTGAAGCCGGACTTTCTGATCATTGCTGACCAAATTCGAGACCCGGGAAATATGGGCACTCTCTTGCGGACAGCGGAAGCAGCCGGAGCGGACGGCGTGATCCTGGCGCCTGGTACCGTGGATGCCTTCTCGCCCAAAGTGGTGCGCGCCGGGATGGGTGCACATTTCCACCTCCCCATCCACTCACTCCCCTGGCAGGAGATCCACCAACTCGTAAAGGATATACCGGTCTTCCTCGCTGCGGCTGATGCGGAAATCCCAATCTGGGATGCCGACCTGACCCAGCGCTGCGCCTTGCTTTTAGGCGGTGAAGCCTTTGGGGCTTCCGCCATGGGCGAAGCCCTGGCAACTGACCGGGTGAGCATCCCCATGGAAGGTCGAGCTGAGTCATTAAATGCAGCGATGGCCGGCGGCATTCTGATCGCAGAAGTGCTCCGGCAGCGGTATACATCAAAGAAGGGATAACATGCGCATTCGTTCCATCACCGTTTTTATCCATCCCCGCTGGCCGATCAGCGAGTTGGTCCTGCAGAAAGCGGGTATTTTCGCCCAACATGCCCGAAAAGTTTATCAAAATGCGGGATATGAGGTCCAGACCGTTCGTTTGGCGACTCCGCCGTTCCATGAATATCTGCTCCCGGATGACTATCTGGACTTTGTGAGTAAGTTTGAAATCCTGGCGCATAGTGAGGGTTTCGAATTTGTTTCACTCGGTCCGGCCTCACCTGGAAAATTGCCATCCTACCAGACGATTCCGGAGATGCTCGCAAAAACAGGCAACCTTTTCCTTGGCGGTCACCTGACCACACCTGCGGGCGAAGTCAGTTTGCCGGCCGTGCGTGCCTGTGCGGAGGTGATCCACCAGGCTGCGCCTTTAGAGAAAAATGGTTTTGCCAACCTGCGTTTTGCAGCGTTGGCGAATGTCCCTCCTTGGGCGCCTTTTTTCCCGGCAGCCTATCATGAGGGTAAAACACCCGCATTCGCCCTGGCAATGGAAGCTGCCGATCTGGCGGTGGACGTCTTTGAGAATGCCAAATCGCTGGTTCAAGCCCGTGCGGCGTTGATCGACGTGGTCCAAGGCCATGCTCACCTGCTGGAGGAAAAAGGCGATTATCTCGCGGAAACGTATCAATTCGATTTTAAGGGCCTGGATTTCACCCTGGCGCCCTTCCCCGGGGAACACACATCCCTGGGACACGCTCTGGAGCTGTTAGGCATACCGGCATTAGGCCTCTCAGGCAGTCTGGCTGCTGCAGCCTTTCTGACGGATACCCTTGACCGGGCAACATTCAAGCGTACCGGTTTCAACGGGCTGATGCTGCCGCTCCTGGAGGATTCCACCCTGGCACAGCGAGGTGCAGAGGGCGTTTTGACGATCACCGACCTGCTGCTCTATTCCGCCGTCTGCGGAACGGGATTGGATACCCTCCCCTTACCGGGAGAGACCAGTATCGAACAGCTCCAGGCGATCCTGCTGGATCTGGCCGCGCTGGCGCTGCGGCTCAATAAACCGCTTACCGCCCGTTTGATGCCGATCCCCGGGAAAAAGGCCGGCGATCCGACCGGGTTCGATTTTGAATATTTCGCCAACAGCAAGGTCCTGGATGTCCCGGCCCAACCATTGACGGGCTTGTTGGCAGGTGATGAGGATGTGGAAATCTCACCGAGGAGAAGTTAGGCACTTCAGGAAATTCAAGCCCTAACCAAAAAATATAAATTTAACCCCCATCGTTTGGCTCTGCTAGTGCGAGCACTCCTTCCCCTAATCAAGGGCGAAGGAAATGCCGAAAGCAGGATGGGATTTTTAACCAGAATGGGTCGTTATGCTATATTTCCAGCAATTCTATAAGTGTTACTTTTCCTTCTCCACCCGCCAATATGCTGACCCGTCCCGTTCGCGGTCCAATAAACCCACCGAGATCAGATCCCGCCGTAAACCGGAGATATCCGAATGGAGTGCACCGATGACGGCATTGATCTCTTTCTCAGTATAGATCCGGTCAAACTCAAATTTCTCAACAATATACTGCAATATCACATCCAGTTTTCGGTGGTTGGTCGGCAGCTTTTCGATTGTTCCGTCTTCCGCCAGGTAATCCTTGAGCACTGCGCGGTCATACGCTTTCAGGTCCAAATCCTTAGCCACTTCCGGCAAGGTATCCCTGGCCAGGAGTTGGTGAGACATCTTCTCCAATTCGTCAGTTTCCAAGCGATAAATATTGTAATACCCATCCGCCCGGGCGGAGACAAGCCCAATCTCAGCCAATTTCGATAAGTGGTGGGAAACCGTGGACGGGCTGACGTCCAGAGTTGCCGCCAGTTCTTCCACGCTCGATTCCTTTTGCGCCAACAAACCGATCAATTTCAGGCGGTTGGCATCCGCCAGAGCTTTGAAAAAAGTCAAAAGTGTATCTAATTGCTCTTCCATTTCTATATACCTCATTTTGATTTCACGTCTATCGAACTAAATATACCAATATCGTTTCAAATTGTCAATCGATTTCATATAAAAAAGACTTTCACCAGAGGATGAAAGTCTTTTTTGGTTGATTAATATTTGGATCAGCGCACTTGTTTAAAATTGATCAGGATCAGGTTCTGCTGGCAATCCTCATAGGTTTGGATCGCATAAGGATGCGATAATGCCAAGCCGTTAGTATCGACAAGCTGGATATACAGCGAATAAGTGCTGTCCACCACCATTCCTTCCAGGGCAAATTCATATCCCGATTCACCGTAAGTTGTCGCTGAACCGGTGATCATGAATCGGTCGATGGTATATCCGGCTAATTCACCGTAGAGGTGCAAGGTCAGGCCGGTGACGGGTTCACCCTTCAGGTCCCAAACCTGCCCGGCGATCACCAGCCAATCGCAGCCAAGATTCGGCCGCAGCAGGTCACTGTTCCAGGTTTCCGCTTCACCAAACAGGGTGAACGGCAGCGGCTCAAGGGTAGGTGTCAGTGTCACCGTTGGCGCTTCGGTCGGCGTGAAGGTTGCAGCCGGGGCTTCAGTCTCAGTAACGACTGCCATTTCCTGGGTCGCGGTGGACAAGGTCCCGGTCGCGGTCGGTGTAACCGTTCCTCCTTCGGATTTATAAGGTCCCCAGCCAAAGATGAGCATCAAAAGCCAAACGATCCCGGCCAACACCAGCAATACGAAGAGGACCCCGCCGAAACCGACTTTCTTGGGAGGTTCCGGTCGGCGCGGAGTTGCCATACTGGGTAGATTCTTACCGGTGTTATAGCGGCTTTGAGAACGGCGTGAAGGCGGTTGAGAAGACATCTAATTCCCCACGATCTCAATCGTGCTGCTTGTGCGTCGTTCCGTCACCCAATTTAGCAATGCCTGGCGCTGAAGGGTCAGCCTGGCATCACTGCTCAGAAGATGATCGCCTTTGTCCAGCACCATCACAATGTGATAACCCACATCGGATTCGATGATATCCGAATAGCTGCCAATGGGCAGAGAGAAAGCAGCTTCTTCAACTGCAGGAACCAGTAAATATCCTCGCGGGACCCAACCCAGGTAGCCCCCGGCAATAGGATCATAGATAAATGCAACCTCTTCAAAGGGCGTACCGGAATCAAGACTGACTTTGGCGTTCTTCGCACCTTCGGAAGTGTAGGCGAAAACCTGCCGTATCTCAACCTGTTCCATCGTCTCAGGAATTGAAGCGACGATTCTATCCCGCTGGTCCGCAGCCAGGATTTGCAGCTTCATCATGTCAAATAAATCTGTATCGGTATATCCCCATTGTGCCATCCAGGTTCCCAAATCAACCTCGGCCGCCAGTGCATCAATCCTTGATTGCACTTGCTCATCGGTCACAGTGGCACCCGCTTCGGCCGCGCCCTGGGCCAGCAGCATCTGGTCGATCAGATCGTTTAGGACAATATCCCGAGCGCCTGCTTGATCCTCTACCGTTTCACCCAATGCTTCTTGTGCGGTCAGGTACCGCTGGAATTCACTATCCACCCAGGCCAGGGGCAGCCGTTCGCCATTGACGATGGCCGCTGCAGGGACAGGTGTGGGTGTTGGAACGGAAGATGTCGGTGTTGCACTTGGTCCGGCATCCGTTGGAATGAGCGTTTCGGTAGGTGTATTATTTTTCGAACAGGCTGACATAAAACCAGCCAGCAAAATCAACCCGATGATGAGATTGCGAAGATTGTTTTTGGTCGTTAACATGTTGTCCATTATACCAGCGACAGTCTCATCCTCAACATCTTTCTCCAGTTCACAAAAAGCTCAATGCACCTGATAAGCATGGAAACAAGCTCAATATATAAAAAAGGCTGTTCCGATTGGAACAGCCTTTTATTATTTTTACTTATTCGAGGCTTAGAAGCCGCCCATACCGCCCATGCCGGGGCCGCCGGCGGGCATTTGGGGTTCTTTCTCGGGGATGTCGGTGATCAGAGCTTCGGTGGTCAGGATCATGGCAGCAATTGAGGCTGCATTTTCCAGAGCGCCGCGGGTCACCTTGGCGGGATCAATCACGCCGCCTTCGACCATGTCGATGTATTCTTCAGTCAGGACATTGTAGCCGATCTTATTGTTCTTCGCGGCAGCCTGTTTCTGGCGAACGTTTTCGACAACGACGGAACCATCTTCGCCGGCATTCTCAGCGATTTTGCGCATCGGGATCTCGAGGGCATTGTGGACGATCTTGACGCCGATTTGAGCATCAACATTTTCCATCTTCAAGCCGTCAAGCGCCGCCATGGCATTGAGCAGTGCAACACCGCCGCCGGGGACGATACCTTCCTCAACCGCAGCACGGGTTGCGGACAGGGCATCTTCCACACGATGTTTCTTTTCCTTGAGCTCGGTTTCGGTCGCTGCGCCAACACGAATGATGGCAACGCCGCCGGAGAGCTTGGCAAGACGTTCTTGCAGTTTCTCACGGTCATAGTCTGAGGTCGTATTTTCAATTTCGACCCGGATCTGTTCGATCCGACCCTTGATTGCGGCTGGGTCACCGGAACCGCCAATGATGGTCGTGTCATCTTTGTCGCTCACGACCTTCTCTGCCTTACCGAGGTCTTCAATTGTCACTGTTTCCAGTTTGCGACCGGTTTCTTCGGAAATGACGGTTGCACCGGTGAGGATGGCGATATCCTGCAGCATCGCTTTACGGCGATCACCAAATCCGGGAGCTTTCACAGCCAAAACGTTCAGCATACCGCGCAGTTTGTTGAGCACGAGGGTTGCCAGCGCTTCGCCGTCAATATCCTCAGCAATGATCAACAGCTCACGTTTGCCGACCTGGACGAGTTTCTCCAGCAGGGGAACGATGTCGCTTGCAGCGGAGATCTTCTTGTCATGGACGAGGATATAGGGTTCTTCGATCTCAGCCTGCATATGCTCGGTGTCGGTAACGAAATATGGGGAAATATAACCACGATCGAACTGCATACCTTCAACGTATTCGGTTTCAAATTCGAGGCCGCGGGATTCTTCAACAGTGATCACGCCGTCTTTGCCGACTTTGTCCATCACTTCAGCGATCAATTCACCGATCTCGCGATCCTGGGCGGAGATGGTCGCCACATTGGCGATTTCTTCCTTGGTGGTGATGTCGATCGCCTGGCTGATGATCTCATCGGAAACCGATTTGGCAGCGGATTCGATGCCGCGTTTGAGCAGCATGGGGTTGGCGCCGGCGGCCAGGTTCTTCAGGCCTTCGGTCACAATCGCATGCGCCAAAACGGTTGAGGTTGTGGTGCCGTCACCGGCGATGTCGTTGGTCTTGGTTGCAGCTTCTTTCAGAAGCTGCGCGCCCATATTCTCAAAGGGATCTTCCAATTCGATTTCTTTCGCAACAGTCACACCGTCATGTGTGATGGTGGGTGAACCGAATTTACGATCCAACGCGACATTGCGGCCTTTCGGGCCGAGGGTGGTCGCGACTGATTTCACAACAACATCAATACCGGCCTTCAGTGCACGTCGTGCTTCTTCAGAAAATAAAAGTTGTTTAGCCATTGTCTTTATTACTCCTTGGATTTCTTTCGATTAGTCATTTAATTTTGCGAGAACGTCACTTTCCCGCAGGATCAAAAGTTTCTTGCCATCGTACTTGATCTCTGTCCCTGAATATTTCGCAAACAGGACGGTGTCGCCTTCTTTGACTTCGAGGGCCATATAGTCACCTTTTTCATTGCGTTCGCCAGGACCAGCAGCCAGGACGGTGCCTTTTTGCGGTTTCTCTTTGGCGGTTTCAGGAAGCACGATGCCTCCAGCAGTAATTTCTTCCTCCGCAATGGGTTCAACCACAAGTCGGTTTCCCAAAGGTTTAATTGAGATTGCCATTCGTTCCTCCAGTTGTATTAGAGATTTATTTACTAAAATCATCACATTTTTAGCACTCTATTGATAAGAGTGCTAACAATTCAATCTTACCTGTGTTTAAAATGTCCGTCAAGGGAATTTGAAACGATTCTTACAAAAGTTTTATATTCTCGCCCATGCAATTACGGTGTGGGAGTCGTCTCATCTGTTGGGGTTGGCGTGGGCGTAGGCGTGGCAGTTTCCGTCACGGTCTCGGTAATACCTGATTCAACATCAGACGTCGCCGTCGGTTCCGTATAAGTGCAGATGTCCTCACCCGCTCTGACAATGCTCATAATGGTTGTGTCATCCGGGTAACGCGCACGAAGCTGGGCGAAAATCTCCATCGCTTTGACGCAGTAGGTATCCCCTTCACGATGCAGACCGGAAAGGACTGAGCCGTAAGTGAAGTAGTAGACCGAAGTATTACCTGTCAAAGGCAACCCCTCCACCGAAACCATGGGGTCTACATTCGGGTTACATTGGCGTACTTCGCAGCTTTGTTCGGCATCACAGCCATCAATGGCGCATTGAAATGCCGGGATGGCGCCCTCATAGTTACGAGATTTATGATAGATCACGCCCAATTGGCCGTAGACATCGGGGTTCGCAGGCGTGAAAGAAAGCGCTTGCTGCACGTTGAGGGCCGCGACGTAAAACTCACCCTGCTGGGCATACGTATTGGCGATGGCGAGGTAGGGGATCGGGTCTTTGATCCCGAGCTGCTCGTTCAGGTTGGCAGCGGTGGCGAAATAACTCAGAGCTTGCTCATAAAGCTGTAGGTGGCGGTAGATCCTGCCGATCGAGATATAAAGAAAGGTCAGGTTGGGCATGATGTCCACTGCTTTTTTATATTCCTGGATCGCCAGGTTATATTCACCCAGAGTCTCATAGGTGTAGGCCAGGATACGGTGAACGTCCATCAGGGTCGGGTCACGTTCCACAGCCTGCTGGATGTACTGCTGTGCCTGGTTCCACTTGGTCTGGTCCACCAGGATCTCCGCATAATAAGCCAGCGCCAATGTATTGGTATTATCCAATTGGAGTGCAAGGACGGCATCTGCCTCAGCTTCATTCAACAGGTCCTCGGAAGTCGCCTCATCCACCAACAGCGGGTTGGAATTCCAGTCCAACACAAATGCTCGGACAGCCAATACTTCACTATCATTCGGCGCAATTTCATTTGCTTTGTTGATTGCGTCAAGCGCATCCTGCAGACGTTGAGTGCGTTCAGCGTCCGTTGTCAATAGACTGGATGAATAAGTCTGGATGCGGGCAAGTTCGACCAGGACATCAGCGTCGGTCGGGTCGAGATCAGACGCTTTTTTAAAAGCCTCGATCGCCCCATCCAGGTTCCCGGCCGCAAAGTGGGTTTCACCTTCCACCACGAAAGAGTTCGTAGTCCGAGTTGGGGTCGGCGTCGGCATAAACAGCGGCTGCACTTCACCCCTGGCAATCCCGGAAATGATCGCGCCAAAAAACACGATCAAAACCACCAGCACCAGGATGCGGTAAACGTTCGATCTTTGTTTGGTATTGCGAAAGGTAGGTTCTTTACCGTGTAAGTACATAAAAACCCGCTCCAGCGGGAAGAAGACTATCCGCCCATTTCTTCCGTCGGGGTAAGTGTTGGTGTTGGAGCCGCTTCAGTAGCGCCTTCCTCTGGCGTCGGTGTTATGGTTGGGGGATTGGTCTGATTTTCCTGACAGATCCTGATCATTTCTTCAGCATTATAGACAGCGGTTTCATCGTCCGGTACGGTCTGCAGCATTGCCTGGGCTACCTGGACTGCGTCACCGCAGCGGTTAACCCTGGCTAAAGCCAGACCATAACGGCTGTAATATTCCATCACAGACATCGAATAGTCAAGTGGCAAGCCTTCGACCACCACCCCTTCCGCAGTCGTACCACCACGCACGGCTAATTCAAGGGAGTCAATCGCCCGGTTATACTGCAGGTCCCGATAATACATCGAGCCGAGGTTACCTTGCATGTAAGGGTCTGATGGGGCGTCATTGGCAGCTTGTTCAGCATACTGTACTGCTTTGGCGTACTCACCAATCCGAGCGTAAACCCGGGAAATATACCAGTTCGGCTGCGGATCAGTGGGGTTGAGTGAATAGGCTTTGGTAAATTCGAACACCGCCTGATCATCCTCTTCCACAGCCATGTAGTTACGACCCAAGGCCAGGTGCAGGTCGGCAATATTGTCATTGATTTCGACTGCCGCTTCCAATTGCTGGATTGCCTCATCATAATTGCCGGTAATTTCGAGTACGTAACCTCGGGCCCAGCGCGCTTCCAGCAGATTGGGATCCAGTCCAATTGCTTTTTGTGATTCGTCGATGGCGATATCAAGTGTGTCCAGATCAGCAACGTCATCAGCAATCCGCAAACCAAGAATATAGGCATAGATGGCATGGGCAAAAGCGTTATTGGGGTCCATGTCGATTGCAGATTTGACATCCGCTTCCGCGTCCAGGTATTCGCCCATGAAACCCTTCGCCCAGGCGAGCAGTGCAAGACCCTGGGGCTTTGTGCGATCCAGCAATAGCGCGTTCTCCGCGTTAACTCGAGCCGCTTCGTATTCACCGCCATATAACTGCAGTTTCGCCAGGCTCAGGTAGTTTGACACATTCTGAGGATCAGCTTTGATCGCAGAGGTATACGATTCCATTGCCAGGCTGATACGCCCTTCTGCCAGGTAGGTATCGGCATCCTGCGCGAAAGATTGTGGATTCCGCGTCGGGGTGGGCGTCGGCACAAATGGCGGTGGGACGGTGGGGATTACATAGACGTTTATATAAACGAAAAAGCCGATGGCAAGCACCAGAAAGGCGATCAACCAGGGGTTGGATCGCCGGCGACGTTTATTCATCGACCATTTACTACCTCGTAAATACATACCAGAATAATAACGCCCCAAATTATGACAGTCAAGTAAGTCCTATTTTGACAGGTTCTTGAAAAATCACTGGCTAAGATATAATAATCAAGTCCAGAAACTTTTGAAAAGAGATCTGAATGAAGCGAAAACCCAACCCATTTTTCCTGCTCATAACCCTATTCCTTGGTATTTTCTGGGCTTATGGCGTTTCAACCCGAATTGGCTTGCTTTTTATTGTCCCGCTCTGGTTAAAAATCATCGTCATGGGCGCCTTCAGTTTAAATTTCACGCTTTTAGCTTACCATCTCGCCAAACGATACCTGGCGTGGCAATCACCCAGGAAGACAAAGCTGGCATTGGCTGCGATTGCGATTTTCCTTTCCATCCTTATCTTCGTTCTCGCACAATACCATCATGTTCCATTCCGAACCACACACACCTTATCCATTTCAGCATTGGATACGGATGTAAAATTGGTCGAAATATTTTCACCGGACGACAACCTGATCCCGCGGGATGAGTTTGAAACAAGCGACGGAGTCGCGACTTTCGATGTCAACGGATTCCGCCTTTCTCCGGGAAACGTCCTGGATTATCAACGCGGCCAGACTGGCGGCCTGACCCTATCCTTCACTGCCGATTCAGGGAATGCGAACATCACCTGGGACAGTCGGACATTCATGATGGATCCACAGGCGGTCCTTGATCAGGGCAAGCTAAAGATCGATGGATCATATCTGGAAACCGATCCTCAGACTGGACGGATCCTCGTCCGTCTCCCTGGTTATACCTGGGGAAAACCCAGCCTTTTCTGGTCCGTGCTCGGCGCTTTATTGCCAATTGCAGATTTTATTTGCCTGGCTTCCTTAATGCTTATTTCACTCTGGATCGCAGTTGGTGTGGTCAGGAAATCCCTGAATTGGACCTGGAACCGTCAATTATTGACCGCCTGGCTTGATGCACTGGTTTGTTTAATATTGGCGATGGTGTTGATCAATGTCGGTTTCCCTTATTTCATCCCTTGGTGGTTCCTGCTCTTTTTCCTGCCGGCAACCGGCATGCTGGCTTACCATCAGGTTCAATTCCTGTCATCTCAATACGATCTGAACCTGACCTGCTCAATTCGTGCAGGCCAAGCGTTTTCAAAGATCGGTGAATTCTTCAAGAAATTCAACCAGAGCCGCTGGACTTTTTGGATCCTGATTTTGCTGGTCGCGCTGGCAAGCGCATTTGCTCAGCTTCACCTGACTGCGCCAGGAATGGGAATCTCCGGCGATTCCGTCCATTATATGGAAGGCGCACGAAACATCGCCGCCGGGAAAGGTTATATACGCCAGGTCGCCGAAGGTAGCCCGGTGGTTCAAACCGGATTCCCGCCGGTTTATCCCCTGGCTTTGATTCCGGGCATCTGGTTAGGGATCGGCGTTGAAACATTCGCTCGTTATCTCAACACGGGATTGCTTATTCTCACCGTCGTTCTATCGGGCTGGCTCGTTTTAAGGCCACCGGGAAAGCGCTACCTTCATTTTGGATGGCACTGTTTTTCGTTCTATCCCCATCCATCCTGGGGATCTATTCCTGGATCATGAGCGAACCATTGTTCCTGATGCTTCTCCTTCTCTCATTTATTTTGCTGCAATGGCATCTAAAAAAACCGACGTTTTGGAAAGCTCTGATCGTGGGCCTCGTTGCAGGCATTGCCACAAATACCAGGTTGGCAGGCATCGCCTTTATTCCCGTCCTGGCCCTTGCAATCCTGCTTTTCCAAAAAAACAAGTTCCTCATCCGACTTCGGGATGCTCTCCTGCTTGCATTTATCGCCTTTGTCCAACCGGTCGCTTTCTTCATCCGAAACAGCCTGGTCGCCGGAAGGGTCTCGGAATCACGCGATCCTGACTGTTGCCGTATTTAAACAGGAATATTGGGAGATCATCGGCCGGGAAGTCGTTGGCTGGTTCAAGTGGAAAAATTTCTTTAATTATGACTACCAGCAATTCAATGCCCTTTTTATCACCCTCGGCGTGATCGTCTTCCTGATTGCTTTCTGGCTCATCTTCAGGAATAAGTTGAGTAAAGTGACTTCCTGGGATCCAACAATCATCGCACTCATCATTGCAATCCCCGCTTACATTGCCGTGATCGTCCTGAACACCATTCTCTTTACTCCAAATCAGACGGAACCGGGCCTCTCGCGTTACATGATCCCGGTGTTACTGATTTTACTCATCCTATTGGGGAAAATTTTAAGCGATTACTGGCAAAAGCCAGCTCTCTTCCACAAGCTCATGATTGTATTTGTATTGCTGGTCAGTTTGCAGTTTTATTACACCGACACGTTTGATTTTATCAAAGAGCCCCCATTGACATTTCGGAATTATACCGATCGGAAGATTGAATGTGGCGCTGAGCTCGATCAATTTATCAGCCAACTACCTCAGGTGAGTTTCCTTACCAACAATTGCGAATATTTCTACTTCATGACCGGGAAACCCTGTCAGCATCTACGATTGTATGAATCGGCTTACCAGCCAGGTGGGGAAAATTATCAGTCACTCCAGGAAGGCAATATCATTGCCTATACACTGGGCTTCGGTACCAAGCCACCGGATATTGATGCTTTTCTTGCCAACCTGGAGGATTTGGGCTATTCCTGTTATTTTGAGTTTTACCAATTACCCTCTTCCACTGACTGATCGGGGATTAACGAGCAACCCAACCATCAGGCAGCAAACTCGCTGCGGCCTCATCCAGCAGCCAGACCATTTCACCGTCCTTTGGCTGAATTAGTTGGATGGGATATGTCTCCGGTTCCTGCGGTCCTGTTAAGACTTCCCTGACTGTTTCTGCCTTCGACTCGCCTTTCACCAGCACCAGCACAAACTTTGCTGAATTGATCGCATTACGCGGTCAGCGTCAGCCGCCAGGTCTCACGTCCCGGCGCGTAATTGGCGATGAACCAGCGAAATCCCTCATTCAATCCGGCTGAATGCGGGAAAAGAGATGCGGTGTGTCCATCCTCACCCATCCCCAGGAATACCAGGTCAAAATCCGGCCACTCACCTTCAAAGCATTCCCGCAGTTCTTCTTCATATTGAAAGGCTGCCAACCGAACATCCATTTCCGCATGCACCCGGTGAATGTTATCCACCGGAATATCAATCCGATCCAGCAGCGCATCCTTGACCATTCTGAAGTTCGAGTTTGGGTCTGTGGGAGGCACAGGGCGCTCATCCCCCCAAAACAAGTGCACCTTAGACCAATCCACCTTGCTGCTGTTCTCCGGGTCGGCCAGGGCGGCATAGATCGGCCTTGGTGTATTCCCGCCAGAAAGCGCGACGGTGAATCGCCCCTTATCCCGGATATTTCTATTTGCGAGGTCGATAAAGTGATCTACCGCGCTTGAAACGAATGCCTCCTGCGATGAAACAATTTCGACGATGGTCATGTCCTGTTCCTTCAATATCCGATATTGTCCCGTGTAATTCTGTGCTTTTTGTGATTTAGCCTTCTATGTTATTATAAAATTAAGAAGGATGATATGAAACCATTACAAAGATTGTATAAATACGTCGCACCATACTGGAAACAGATGGCTCTTGCAGCTTTTTCGCTCACCATCTGGAGCTTGATCAGCCTGGCCATGCCCTACGCAGCACGTTACCTGGTGGATTCCGTTTTTGTAACTTACTCCAAAACGAATCTCAACCGGATGACGTTGATCCTTTTTGGTTTGTTCGTGTTTCAGGCCGGGATCGGCTACGCTCAAAACTATCTGCTGCTTTTCCTCGGGCAGCGCGTGATCGCAGACCTGAGGCTCTCCATCCAGCAGCATTTACTTTACCTCCCTTTACGGTTCTTCAAGGAAAGCCGGGTCGGTGAGATCGTCTCGCGGGTCACCAACGACGTGACCACCCTGCAAGCGGTGCTGACCGAGACGCCGATCGCCGTGCTGCGTCAGACCATCACCATCATCGGCGGCATCACCCTGATGGCAGTGATGAACTGGCAGCTCACGCTGTTGATCTTCGTGATCGTCCCACCGATCATTGTCCTGGCAATCATATTCGGCCGCAGGGTTGAAAAGCTTTCCACGCTGGTGCAGGACCGACTGGCATCCGCGATTTCCGCTCTGGAAGAATCCATTTCCGGCATCCGTATCGTTAAATCCTTCACCCAGGAACGCTTCGAAGAAAAACGTTTCAAGGACCGGATCGAGAAAACTTTCAACACCACAATGGACCGTACAAAAATGCGGGCTGCCTTCATCCCCCTGGTCAGCCTGCTTGGGTTTATCGCCGTGACGGGTATCATGTGGATTGGCGGGCAATTCGTTTTGAACAAGACTCTCACTCCCGGCGAGCTAGTCGCATTCCTTTTTTATATGATCATGGTAGCCGCGCCGCTGGGTGAATTCGCAGGCGTGTACACCCAAATCCGTGAGGCGAACGGCGCGGCTGCCCGGATCTTTGAGATCATGCAGACCCCATCAGAACCGGAACAAGCTGCAGAAGCCAAGGAAATGCCCCCAATCATTGGTCAGGTGACTTTCCATAACGTCAGTTTTGGGTATGAACCGGATGACCTTGTACTGGAAAACATCAACACTGAAGTCAAGCCTTCTGAGGTCATCGCCCTGGTCGGCCCGAGTGGGGTTGGAAAAACCACAATGGTCAACCTCATTCCCCGCTTTTTTGATCCGCTTGAAGGCTGGATCGAAATCGACGGCCAGCGGATCATCGATGTTACCTTGCAGAGCCTGCGCTCGCAAATCGGGCTGGTGCCGCAGGAAACCTTCCTCTTCGGCGGGACCGCAGCAACCAATATTGCATACGGTAACCTTAATGCAAAGAGAGAAGCTATCATCCGTGCCGCCAAAGCAGCTTATGCAAATGAATTCATTGAAGCCTTACCTCAAGGGTATGACACGGAACTTGGTGAGCGAGGCGTGAAGCTTTCCACCGGCCAGCGGCAGCGGATCGCCATTGCTCGGGTACTCTTGAAAGACCCGCGCATCCTGATCCTGGATGAGGCGACCTCCGCGCTCGATTCGGATTCGGAGCAGATGGTCCAGAAAGCACTGGAAGTCCTGATGAAGAACCGGACAACATTCGTTATCGCCCATCGGCTGTCAACCATTAAGAATGCCGACAGGATCCTGGTCCTGGAAAAAGGACGGATCGTCGAACAAGGGACGCATGAGGAATTGATGGCGCATGAGGGGCTGTACCACCACCTCTGGTCCTTGCAGTTTAAAGTGGAAGCGGAATAACAAAAAAGCCCCGGATTATTGATAAATCCGGGGCGAATTTTTATTTAATTGACTTCTGCAGTTCTTCGAATTTCTCTTTTTGTTCCGCCGTCAGGTTTTTCGGCACCTGTACCTCAACCGTCGCATAGAGGTCGCCGTGCTTCTTTGGGCTGCCCAGCTTCGGCATACCCAAACCTTTCAGCCGGAAGGTTTTACCAGAATCCGTCTCAGGTGGGATGGTCAGCTTCACTGTTTTATCGATCGTCGAAACAGGCACTTCCCCACCCAACAAAGCTGTGAAGAAATTCACCGGCTGGTCAATCCGCAGGTCATCACCTTCTCGCTTGAATTTCGGGTCAGGCAAAACCGTCACCTTGAGGTAAAGGTCCCCTGCCCCACGTGCACCTTCCCCACCCTGACCGCTCAACCGTACTTTGGAACCGGTCTTCACGCCGGCTGGGATCTTGGCTTCAATCTTCCGCCCATTTTCATAGGTCAATACTCGGGTGGTGCCGTAAAACGCCTCTGAGAGGGAAATTTCGACAGGATGCTCAATATCCTGACCTTTGCGCAGGTTCTGTGTACGTGCGCGGGAGCTTGTCCGGCTTCCTGTACGGGGACTTCCCATACCGCCGAACAGCGTTTCGAAGAAATCTGAGAAACCACCCAGGCCGCCGCCAAACATTTGCTCGAAATCCTCCTGGCTGACTGTGCGATACTGCGCGCCGCCAGGTTGGCCTTGCGTGGACCAACGTGACCAATCGAAATCCTCTGGCCGCCCACCGGTCTGCTGGTATTGTTTCCATTGGGAGCCGAACTGGTCATATTTCTGTCGTTTATCTTTATCCGACAGTACTTGATAAGCTTCGTTGATTTCCTTAAATTTCTCTTCCGCATTAGGATCATCGGGATTGACATCCGGGTGGTACTTCCGGGCCAATTTCCGATAAGCCTTTTTAATTTCATCCTGGCTCGCGGTCTTCTGGACGCCCAGGGTTTGATAATAATCCTTATAGTCCATAATGAATCCTTTTAATTTATTCTATCTTATCCATTCTATGATGAAAATATCTAAAAATTATAAGATTAGGACCCGAGTTAAAAAAGCAGACTGCCCGCGTCATCTGAACAGTCTGCATGAATGATCAGTTCACCCGACTCAAGCGGCTTCAGGATCGAATTCTCCCCGGTATTCAGAGGGCAAGAGGGCAGCGATATGGGTCATGATCTGCCGACCCGCCTCTTTGAGCTCCTCGCGGCTGGGTCGATCCGGATTTTTCGATTTCAGCGGTCCAAAAACCTTACCAATCCGAGTTCTGGACCCGAAGTCTACGTTTCTTATCGATGATGGTCTTGAACAATTTCCAATCATCAGTAGAGATCGTACCCATCGGCAGGATCGGTACACCCGTACGCAGCGCCATAAAGGCCGCGCCAGGCAATGCGGGGTTTAGGGGGCCGCTGTGTACGTGACCTTCAGGGTAGATGACCAGCACGCCATTCTGCGATAGAACCGCCTCAGAGGCGTTCAGAGCTTCAAAATTTGGCGTGCCCTGTTCGATCCTTAATGTCTGCCAGGCATTGGGAAAGATCTTCATCAAAGTCGGCGCGTTGGGCATCACAAAATCACCAATGTATTCCAAAGGCCAACGTGTGCTGTGCATTGGGGCTACCGTATCCAGAAAGTGAAAATGATTACCAACGATTAATAAGGGCCCCTCTTTGGGAATATTTTCCTTCCCGATGACCTCCCAACGAGTCAGCAAGGCGGCAATGATATCAACGGTGACTGCCAGTAGACCACGGATGAAGCGCCTTCGCGGCCAGCGATATTTTCGAGTATAAACTTGGATACTATTTTCTGTCATCTGGGGCAACTCCAACAATAATTAATAAGGTTACGCCCGCCCCACTTGCATCTTTGTGCATCAGGCAATGCCAAATATTATAACCAATATATCAGATATGGTTACGATTTCATCTCTCCGGTTTAAATTCTCCCCGCATTTCAGGCGGTAAACAGGCGGCAATGGCGCGCATGATTTCACCTCCTGCCCGGTCGATCTCTTCCCGGGATGGCCGTCTTGGGTTTTCGGTTTTCAACGGTCCAAAGACCTCGCCGACCTGGCAGGTCACCTGCAGCCGTTTATGAGTCTCCCGGATCGTACCAAAGATATCCCAATCATTATCGCTGTAGATCCCGATCGGGAGGATCGGCACACCGGTACGCAGCGCCAGGAATGCCGCACCGGGTAAAGCGGGTTTCAACGGCGAAGGATGCACCCGGCCCTCCGGGAAGATCCCCAGGACGCCGTTCTGCGCCAAAACAGCCTCAGAAGCATGCAAGGCGTCCAGGTTTGCCGTCCCCTGCGCGACATCAAAGGTGCCATACAACGCCGGGAAAATCTTGAGCGATAATGGCACATTCGGCATCTGGAAATCAGCCAGGAATTCCAGCGGCCAGGGTGTCGCAAGGATGAGGATAGCTGCGTCAAGGAAATGGAAATGATTGACCACCACGATCAGCGGTCCTTTGGAAGGGAAGTTCTCCTTTCCGATGATGTTGAAACGCGCCAATAGATGCGTGAAGAAACCAATCCCGGCTTTGAGGATACCCCGCCGCAGCCTGAAGCGAGGATATGGGTATTGTTCTGACAATGATGTGTCTTTCATCGAATTCTTTGGTCTTCTCTTTAGGCGTATTCTATTACTTTAACAATGAACCTCCATATTTGGGAGGCAATAGGGCGGCGATCTCTGAGATGATCCGGTCGGATGCATCCTGCAGTGCAGCATGGCTCGGACGGTGGGGATTCGCGCAGGTCAGCGGACCAAAAACCTTTCCAATCCGCATCGTCAGTGCCATTCGCCGTCCCTCACGCCATGGGATACCAAAGACGTCCCAATCATCCTCACTGATCAACCCCATGGGGAGGATCGGTGCTCCGGTGCGCAGCGCCAGAAGCGCAGCTCCTGGCTGGGCGGGTCGCAGTCTTACCCGGTTCTGGCGTTCCTTCCGGAAAGATCCCCAGGACACCGCCCTGGTTCAAAACACGCTCACCTGCTTTCAGCGATTCGTAATTTGGCTTATTGGGCGAAATCCTGTAAGGGGCGTAGAGATTAGGGAAGAAACGAGCAGACTTAGGGGTGTTGGGCATATCTGCATCACCCAGAAATTCCGGCGGCCAGGGTAAGACACCCAGAACGATCACCGGGTCGGCGATGTGGAAATGGTTGCACACGACCAGCAGTGGGCCGCTGTCCGGTATGTTTTCACGGCCAATGATCTGTGGGTTTGTGACAAGCGGCATGATCAGATCAACCAAAACTTTCGCAATCCGCCGCACAACACGTCGCCGAGGTTGGACTTTCACCTGTTCCACCATGCCATTTGTTCCCTCATTCAAGCAATAAATTCTCCAAATCGACCGTGCTTTGCAGTACGATATCCGCGCCCGCTCGTTCCAATTCTTTTTGCTGCCCAAACCCACAGAGCACGGCTGCCGTTTGCGTTCCAGCCAGGCGTCCGGCGTGGATATCGACAATCGTATCGCCTACCATCAGACAATCTTCCGGCTGCAACCCTAAAGCTTCAGCCGCATAAATGACCGGATCCGGGAATGGTTTGGTGTGGTCACAGGTGTAGCCGGTCACGATGGCGTCAAAATATTGGTCCAGGTCGAATAATTTCAAAAAGAAATCCGTCGTCTCTTCGTCCCTGGCGCTCACCACAGCCATGGGGTAATGGTCATCCAGGCGAGCAAGCATCTCTTTGATCCCCGCGATGATCCAAAACCGATCGCTTGACTTTTTTCTCGCCCGATGTTTGCGCAGCAGGTTGTTTGATATCTTGAACAGGAATTTGTCAATCCCGAGCCTGTCTGCCAGACTATATAAAAAATTAGCCGGCGTTTCAATCGACATCACCACCCACCGCGCAAATCGGTTTGGATCTCGGTCGCTGAACAGCCAGCTAACGGGGGTCAGGAATCGCACGAATCGGTCCACCCAATGATCGTCCGTATCGCTCAGCGTGCCATCCACATCGAACAGCAAGCCTTTGACACGAGAAAGGTCTATTTGACCGGAAACAATTCGTGCCTCCATCATTGCAATTGTGTCAAAATCGATTGTGCGGTCGCAGCATCCGGTGCGATCAGCCAAAGGGTTTGAGCACCATCCTGCATAAAGACCACCGTTCCATCAATCCCGGTCCAGGTTGGCAAACCGGCAACGTCCGTGCTGGCGGCCTGCCAGCGCAGGTCAGCATAACTCGAAAAGGCGCTGGCGAATTCATCTGCATCAGCTTGCGTGTCCCAAGTGGTATCCAACACGAATACGATCTGGCCTGTAGTGTCGTTCAGATAAAATGCATAAGCATCCCCACCCCACCCTTCCGCTGCCGTGCTGGCATAGGATTCTGAGAGCTGCCAATCTTCGTTATAGGATTTGTTGAGGATCAGATAGGTGTACCATTCACCCATCACATTCTGGTCATACTGTTCCCAATCCGAGCCCAACAGGTCAGTTAGGTCCGGCAGAGATACGGTGACAGGTACATCATTGGGGTAACGGTCCGGGTGCATGATCTGTTCGGTCGAAACGGGCAGATTTTCGAATGCGCTATCCACTTCATCAAACCCCCCGTTGTTGTAAAGCAGTTGAACGAAGGTCTGGCCTTTTTCATAAGGGAAATATAAATCGGCGGACATATACGGCGGTGCGGAGTCCAGAACAGGCAATTCATAATTATCATAGGCTTGCATCAAATCTTCATAATCCTGTTGGGACGCGTAACTCTGGAACCAAAGCACCTCGGTCAGCGATGCATCACCTTCAACGAGTGCCTGGACAGCGGCGCAGCGCTCGGAATCCGCCTGGCAGGCTTCTTCACTCATATCCAGTTTGTCATCAAATCCATAGACCTGGTCCTGCAGGACATGCGTAAATTCATGGGCATAGGTCAATTTTTCCGATCCGCCGAAACCGGTGCCCTGGACGACGTACATGGTCTTGACCTCGTCGTCATAGAAACCGGCGATCTGTTCGCTGTAGAGATCGGTATAAAGCTGCTTCAGGTTAAAACCTGTCGGCAGCAAGCCCAGCGTGGAGAGCTCGATCACGTCTTTGCGAGCATCTTCATCGGTGTAATCGGCGAAGAAATCATCCTTCACAATTTGTTCGAGATCGGTTTCCGAGATCAATTCACGGTCGAAAGGTTCGGTCGCGTTCAAACCGCGAATCTGGCTGACCTGCGATTCGATCTTCGTGACGGAATCCATTAACTCCGGTGGGAAATTGCTCTCCACAGTCGGCAGTGTTGTTTCAGTTTCCGTTTGAGCCTGTGTCACTATTTCCGTACTCGTGGTCGTGGCAGTTGCACGGCTGAACGGCCAGAGGAGAGAGATTCCAATGCCACTGACAGCAACCAATGCCAGGCAAATCACGACGATGACCAGCAATACGCCGCATGTGATCAGGATATATTTTGTTCTTTTCGATTTCATTTCAATCCCTTTTTCATTATTGTGTATGACTTGCTTAAATTTTACTCAAACGGGGAGGTAAGTAAAGCCGGATTAAAAAAGAAAACCCATAAGGGTTTAATCAAGAACACGGATTTTGTTTGTTTACAGGTCGAGAATATAGCCCACGCCTCGCACGGTCCGGATCATGTGAGGACGCCTCGGGTCCTCTTCGACTGCCTGTCTCAACCAACTGATATGTACGTCCAAAGTCCTTGTGTCGCCTGTGTAATTGGTTTCCCAGACAGATTTAAACAACGGATCGCGTTCAACGACCTTCCCCTTGTTCTCAATCAACATCTGAAGGATCCGCACCAGTCGGGGCGTAAGCTTGGTCTGCTGGCCGTTACAGGTAACAAGTTGTGTTTGCACATTCAACTCAATCGGCCCAGCCGTTAGAACATATTTCTTATCAGTATGTTGATACGCTTTGAGACGATTGATCAGTTTCTGGACAGTGAAGGGAAGCCTCAACACCAGGTTGGCATCAATATCATCCGGAATAGAAACTTTTTTATCAACAATCAGGATAATGGGGAGTTCGTCATCCGTCTTGCGAAACGATTGGCAAATTCGTACACCACTGGTCCGGAGGGAGGCTGCATCAATAACGACAACATGGGGATCAACTTCATCAATCATCTCCAAACCGGCGTTCCCGTTGGGTGCCAGCGACACTTCATAACCTTTGTCCTGAAGTTCCTCGGAGAATGACGCGTGATCGCCTCTTCTGCCCTCAATTAATAATATGACCAATGATCTACCTTGCTGCAATACGATGCCTCTTCTACAAACCTGTTGAACTTATTAACATTTCCTCAACCAAAAAGTTTCTCAACTGATAAAAGTCAATGAAAAACATAATCCTCTTCTTCAAGGAAAGAATGGAACCTTCCTTTCCGGATAAATCCTACCCTAACCTCCGGAATGGTTATTATACATTGAAGTCGTCGATGAGTATCGAACCGAGATGTCTAGAGCACTTTTATAATCTGGTTCGATTATACACGAAAACCTTAAAAAACCGCAATGAACTTCTTGCTCAATCGGTTGCACCCTGTTAACCGCCGTGTTAGAATCAAACCAATCCATTATTTTCAGGAGTGCATTATGTCTCGAATGATCGAGGTCGAAATCGACAGCGTTCGTGTGAGCCTGACCAACCAGCAGCGGATCGTTATTCTTAAAGAAAAAAACCAGGAACGTTATTTACCGATTTGGATCGGATTATATGAAGCCGAAGCCATAACCATCGCTTTGCAGAAGATCCAGGTTGCCAGGCCGCAAACGCACGACCTATTGAAGACCCTGATCAATTCGCTCAATGCTCGTCTGATCCAGGTCGAAGTGACTTCCCTTGCAGACGATGTTTTTTACGGCACCCTTATTCTGGAAGTGGAGGGCATCCGCAAGCAGGTGGACTGCCGCCCCTCCGATGCACTTGCCCTGGCTGCACGCTCGCAGGTCCCCGTCCTCGTCTCAGAGGACGTGATGCGCCAGGCAGGGATCATCCCGGAAGATGATATCTCCGAAGGCGAGTTGGAGGAGTCCGGTGAAATGTCTGACTTCGAGGCTCAGGATCTGGGCGTATTCGAGAATTTCCTCGAGAATTACGACATCGAAAATCTGGACGACGATCAGGAAGACGAATCTGACGAATCCGATGACGAAGACTGATTAATTTCAAACCAACAGAGGTTATAATAACCGGGAGGTTTCAGTTGAAACTGAATCCCGGTTTTTTATACAATAATGGTAGTAAACCTTAAACCCAATTGATAAACAAAATCGAGTCCCATCCATGAGTGATGATTTCAACCTCAACGATAACAGCCTATCCGAAGCTCTGACCCTCCCCAGCAACCGTGAGGCTGAAGAAGCGTTGATCGGCGCGGTGTTGATTGACGCTGAGGTTTATCTGGACGTTGCACAATTCCTCAATGCAGAAGATTTCTTCATCGTCCGAAACCAATGGGTTTGGGAAGCCTTCCATCATCTGAGCGAAACCCGTCAACCAATTGACCTGGTCACTCTGACCGAGACGCTGGCAAATCGCGGGCAATTGGACGAAGTGGGCGGTCAGGCCTATCTGATCTCGCTGGTCAACCGTGCACCAAACGCCTTCCATGCCAATTCATACGGCCGGATCATTGAGCAGAACGCGATCCGTCGCAGGATGCTGGAAGCAGCCAATGAAATCGCTCGTCTGGCCTATCACCAGGACCAAACCATCGACACCGTCGTGGATGAGGCTGAAAAAGCGATCTTCAACGTCAGCGAGAGGCGGATCAAGCGGGACCTGGTCCCGATCAAGGAAGTGGTGCGGGATTACTACGACCGGATTGATGAGCTGGCCAGCCGGCCGGACGACATCTACGGCGTCCCCACCGGCTTGATCGACATCGATAATCTGCTGGGTGGGTTACAAAAATCCGACCTGCTGATCATCGCCGGACGCCCTGGCATGGGCAAGACCGGCTTCCTGCTGGGCACCATGCGCAACGCCGCTCTGATCCATAAAAAGCATGTAGCGATGTTCTCAATGGAGATGTCCAACGAACAGCTCCTGCAGCGTATGATCGCGATGGACACCCGCATCGACACCCAGCGGCTGCGGACGGGTAAATTGAACGACAATGAATGGGATGTCTTTTTCCAATCGCTGGAATCTTATGACCGGGCGATGATCTTCCTCGACGATACACCTGCAATCACACCCCTTGCGCTGCGCACCAAGTGCCGCCGGCTGCATCTGGAATTCGGCCTCGACCTTGTCATTGTGGATTACCTCCAGTTGATGACGGGGGACAGTCGCACGGATAACCGTGTGCAGGAAGTTTCCAATATTTCCCGCAACCTGAAGGTGCTCGCCCGTGAATTGAATGTCCCGGTTCTGGCTGCCGCGCAGCTTTCCCGTGCGGTGGAACACCGACCGGACAAACGGCCCCAACTCTCCGACCTGCGTGAGTCCGGATCGCTCGAACAAGATGCTGACATCGTGATGTTCATCCACCGCGACCCCCTCAGCGAAAACGAGGAGGAACGCAACAAAGCGGAAATGATCGTGGCGAAACACCGTAACGGCCCCACCCACGCCGGGATCGGCCTGGTGTTCATCAACGAGCTGGCGAAGTTTGAAAACGCAGCCAAAGGTCCTCAGATGGACCGCTGAGAGGGAGACGAGCTGTGACCCCCGAAACGAACAAACCCTTTAGCGGATTTCAGGATAGCGACCTGGAACCGGTCCGGCTGCCTCAGG
This sequence comes from uncultured Chloroflexia bacterium, assembly GCA_963748065.1. Classification (GTDB taxonomy): domain Bacteria; phylum Chloroflexota; class Anaerolineae; order Anaerolineales; family Anaerolineaceae; genus Brevifilum. The sequence goes on from CAVVHL010000005.1 coordinate 428,632, forward strand.
CATTTTTCTCCGAGCTCCTGCCTCTGATCAAGAACCGGCACGAACTGCAGTTGATACTGTATATGTTCTGGCATCTCGGCCAGGATCAGGACAAGTTTCATTATTTCCGCATCCAGGATCTGACCGGCGACCCAACTCTGGTCGAGATGGTCAACGGTGAAGAAAATTTAACGCAATCTCTGAACGGATTGGTAGGTCTGGGCGCTGTCATCAAGGCAGAACTTTCCTGGATGGATGAAACCTACTATTTCATCAACACGCCTCAGGGACGGGCGGCGGTGGATGCTATCCAAAACGGGACCTGGCGCGAGACTGGAAAAACCCAGCCCGCAATCCTGTTGACAGCCGAACCGGCGAACATCTATAAGCTATACGAAACAAATATCGGCCCCATCACACCGATGATGGCCGAGGTACTCAAAGCGGATGAGGCGGAATATCCGGCGGATTGGATCGAGGAAGCAATCCGGATCGCGGTGACCCGGAATGCACGCAACTGGAAATACGTTCAGGCAATCCTATCTCGCTGGCAAAAAGAAGGACGTGGCAATGAGCAATCTAGACGAGACAATTCGCAAGATCCGGAAAGATACAAAGAAAGCTGGCAGCGGCGTGACTGACTCACAAACGAACGGCGAACCGATCCGCCAGGTACGGCTTCCCGGCGACCCGAACTGCCCCATCTGCGGCGGGATCGGCTGGCTGCGTCAGGACCTGCCGATCGACCATCCGGATTTCGGGAAGATCGTCCCTTGCTCCTGCCGTGCGGAAGAGATCAATAAATCCGCCCGGTCCAGGCTATTCAAGATGAGCAGTCTGGACGCCCTCAAAGATTTACGCTTTGAGAATTTCGAAAAGCGCGGCCGGGTCGGCCTGGGTCAACTCCAGGCGGATTCGCTCGAGAACGCTTATAACCAGGCTATGAACTTCGCCGAGAATCGGGAAGGCTGGCTGCTGCTGATGGGACGTTACGGCTGCGGGAAGACACACCTGGCAGCGGCCATCGCCAATTACGCCATCGACGCCGGCGTCTCCACCCTCTTCCTGACCGTGCCGGACTTGCTGGATTGGTTGCGATATGCCTATTCCGGCAGCGCAATGAGTTTCGAAGATCGGTTTGAAGAGATCCGTGAAATCCCAATGTTGATCCTGGACGACTTCGGCACCCAGAACGCCACGCCCTGGGCGCAGGAGAAGATCTTCCAGATCATGAACCACCGCTATATCAACCAGCTCCCAACCGTGGTCACCAGTAATATGCTGATCAATGACTTTGAGGGGCGGATCCGCTCCCGGATGCAGGACCCGAACCTGGTCACCATCGTGAAGATCCTGGCGCCGGACTACCGCAATCCCACCGACGACACCGGGCACCCGGAGCTTTCCACCCTGGCGCTGCACAGCAAACAGACTTTCGGTAATTTCAGCCTGCGGCAAAACGAAAAGATCACCGCGGATAACCTCCGCGATCTCAAGGATGCCTTTGAGGCCGCCCGAGATTTCGCCGAACACCCTCGCGGATGGCTGCTGCTCACCGGGCCATACGGTTCCGGCAAGACCCACTTGGCGGCGGCGATCGGCAATTATCAAGCTGCGCTGGGTTTCCCACCACTGATGGTCGGCGTCCCCGACCTGTTGGACCATCTCCGCGCAACCTTCAGCCCCAACAGCACGATCTCCCTCGACAGGCGGTTCGAAGAAGTCCGCACGTCACGCCTGTTGATCCTGGATGACCTGGGAACGCAATCGGCCACACCCTGGGCGCGAGAGAAGATCTACCAGCTTTTCAATTACCGTTACAACGCGGAACTGCCCACCGTCATTACTACGGCCAGTACGCCTGACGAATTGGACCCCCGGCTTTACAGCCGGATGCAGGACGAACGCATCTGTCGGAATGTGATCCTTTCCGTGCCCGCCTTCAGAGGTCAGCGTTAGATCGTTCTTTCATCCTGAAATCATACGTTAAACAACACAACCCGGCGAATGCCGGGTTGTGTTGTTCAATAGAAAAGGAGAAGAAGATGAGCTTTCTAATCACATCTTGCTAATTGTTATTCTATTGTTGGTGTGTCTTTTTTTTGTAAGAATTCCACTTTTTTTGTCAGAATTTTATTAGAAATTCAAGGTTTTAATCGAGGTTGGGCGAACCCTGCGAATACTCTTGCCAGGATCACCCACAGAAAAACGATCACCAAACCGGAAAGGATCGTCTCTACCGAAAGTCCAACAAATATAAGCCATCCGATAAAAATTACCAGGCTGGCCAGCAATCCGGCGATCAGACCTGCCTGCAGCGGGTTGCTCCGTCCGATCAACCCAGCCAGAAAGCCGCCGGCAATCGGCGCCAGCAGCAAAGGGATCATGCCGACCAGCAGATTATTGCCATTGGCGATCAGACTCGGAAAAAAACTATTGACGATCAACAAGATCGACAAGGCAAAAGCCAAAATGACCAGCCCGCCGCCAATACCGCCCAAAATTACTTTTCTATCCATCATGATCCTTTCTCTTTGCAGTCATTATACCAACCTCATTCACCTGAAGTGGTCTTCTTCCTGGCGAATCCACCTGCTGCCAGACTGGTGAACGCGATCAGGCCACCCAACGCGCCGGTCGCAAGATAGGCTGAAGGGATCCCGCTGACCGCAATCAGGGGCTGGACGACGATCGGGGAAAGGAACTGACCCAGGAAATTGAAGGTCAACCGGCTCCCGAGTACCCGACCGCGCAGCGATTCTGGAGTAAGCGCTGCCAGCCAGGTGACAAAATTGGGGGTATTCAACCCGAGGCCGGAACCAGCGATCAGGACTCCGATGATAACCACCCATGGGATTTGGAAAAAGCCGGTCATCAGGTACCCAATTGCAGCCAATCCAAAACCCAGGGATGACAATCTTGGGATAAGAAAGCCGCTTCTTAATCCAGCCGTAAGCCAATCCGGAAAGGCTCATCGAGAGGCTGATCGAGGCGACGAAGATCGAAATGATGAAGTTGGACGTAATATTCATATCGCGCAGGTAGAACGAGAGCTGAACCGGCGTGATATAGAAGATGATCTGCCCAATAAACGTCAATCCAAAGATCACCATCAGCGGCAAAGTTGGAACGATTTTCAGCCAGTGTACCTTCTTTTCCGTTTCGTCTTCATCCGCAATGAATTTGTCCGGTTCAAAGATGTAAATAATCGCCAAAGGCAGATAAAGAAAAGCAACGGCATAAGACAGGAAAGTGAAATTCCAGCCGATGTCCGTCAGGACGCCGCCTAACAACGGGAAAACAACCCCGCTGAATGCCATAATGCCGGATTGCAGGCCGAGGAACTTCGCCCGTTCTTCTTTATGGAAATAGTCTGAGATCAACGCGGTCGTACCGGTATAGATGATCGCAGCTCCAACGCCGAGAAAAGCCCGGCTAACCAGCAGACCCCAGATCGAACGGATAAAGAATCCCGCCGTCCCTGAAAAGCCAAACAGGATCGTCCCCAGGATCAGAATGAGCTTCCTGCCTTTACGGTCAATCAGAACACCGGCGATCGGTGCTGAAATAACGATGAACAGCGCAGGAATGGTCTGCAGGAGGCGTACCAGGAACCTCACGTTGGGCACGGACGAGAAGTGGTCCCCAATGGCGGGCAAAGATGCGCTGAGACTTGCACCGGACATGACGACCAGCGTGCTGAGCAGCACCAATGCGACTATGGTCATGGTCCCTGCTGTTTTCTTCATGGTGTTTGGGGATACAGATGAATTACTCACTTGGCTTTCTATTCCTTACTAATAATCCGGCTAATCCGGTTACTGTGACAATTACAGCACTCAAAATATAAATAAAACTCAGACCGCGAGTCCTGATGAGCGGCGTGAAGACCAGCGAAGTTGTGAAATTACCCAGGAACATCATGGTCACGTAGATGCCGTTCGCTCTGCCGCGCACCAGGGGCTTTACCTCATGGGAAAGCCAGGTGGTCAGGTTGGAAGGCAGGAGTCCCATGACAAAACCGAGGGCCAATTCGCCAACGACGATCAGCGTCCAGGATTTCGCCAACGCCAGGGCGAGAAAGGCGACTCCGGAAAGCAAGAATATCCATGTGTTCAAAGCCTTATAGCGGATCTTCTTGCTGATGGCGCCGTATAACATTCCACCGATAAAGGAAAATACCCCGGACACACCTCCAATGATCCCTACCGCTGTTGCACCCACCCCCAGCAATGAGAAGAGATACATCGCGATATAGATCGGGACAGTGACAAAAGCCAACTGGTTCAACGCGATGGCTGAGAAGATGTAAAAAATTTCCGGATTCATCTCCAGTTTCGTTTCGAGGGCTTCATATTCGTGTTCGGCGATTTCCTCCGGTTCATGGATGAAGATGAGAGCCAGGGGGAACAGGATCAACAGAGGTGTGTAAGATAGAAAAGAATAATGCCAATTCAAGTCGGACAGGAAACCACCCAATGTAAGGAAGACGACGCCGCCCAGCCCCGTGAAAGCAGCCAGGTCACCCAGAAATTTGGCCCGAGCATCATCCTTGAAATAATCAGCCGCCAAGGCGTTCGTGGCCGTCATCGCACCGGCGATACCAAACCCAACCAGCGCTCTGGTGATCAGGATCGGGACCAATGAATGTAAAAGAATTCCTGCACTCCCGCTAAGGCCGGTCAATAAAATCGACGACACCAATACCGGTTTGCGTCCGAAGCGGTCGGTGAAAAATCCAACGATTGGGCCGCTGATCACGACAAACAAGGCCGGCAGAGTCAGGATCATGGATGCCCAAAAAACAATCCCTGGGATATCCGCAAATTCGGACTGCATTGCCGGAATGCCGGGCGAGAGGCTTGATCCCGCCATCAGAGCGAAATTCGAACCCATCAATAAGATCAACCGGCTGATTGGTTTCACCGAAGGCTTGTTTTGTTCAACTGTCAAAATTGCTCCGTATTCTGTAAATTTACAATGCGATTTGGATTAAGAATCAAACCCGGTCTGTCGTGAAAGATACCAGGAAATGGTCACCACGACAACCAGGGTACCGATCCACTGCAGAAGTAATTCGGGCCGCTCACCTAAAATGAACCAGCCCAGGAAAATCGCCGCAACAAGCCGGAGGGCCAACATACTGCTGATCAATGGGGCACCCAGCTTCCTCAGCGTGATAATATTCCCGACTTTCAGACCGATTTCCATACCAAAGGCAATAAAAGCCATTGCGAGTCCGGACTGCCAGTTCAGGTTCCCGAATGCTCGCCAATTTTCACCCACGCTGAGGCTCAACCCGGTCATCATGATGGTCGTTGTACCGACCTGGGAGATATACACAGCCTCAAAGGACAATCCAACCTGCTCGCCGTGTTTGACGATGACCATATAAGCGGCGATCCCTACCGTGCCGATCAATGCCAGCGCCAGGCCGAGTCCTTCGGTTGAAGTCAATAACGTGGCCATCGGCATATCCTGAATGCCGCCGAATACAATCATCCCACCACCGATCAGGGATAAGGTGATCGCCGGGAGGGTGAACTTTGGCAGTGGGGTATGGTTGATAAACCGGTCGAACAGGATGACCATGAACGGCGCCAGAAGGTTGATCAACTGCACAATATAAGTCGCCGTGAATCGGTTGGCGAGAGTCAGCGTAATCGTTCGGAGTATGACAATGCCAACCATGATCCATAAGGTCCAGGAACGAAAATCACTTTTCCTGATTTTCGGGATCATCACCCAGGACATCACCGAAAAGGCCAGCAGATCCGCCACACCCATGATCGCCAGGCTCGGAAAACCGGCCACCGTCTGTAAATACCGCACCGGCACCATGCTTGCGCCAATCAATGATTGGATGACGACCGACAGGATCAACCATCTGCGGTTTACGCGGACGGGCTTCGTCTAAATCGACATTATTTAATTGTTTCCGCAGCTGATTTCTGTTTCGAGGTGCGCTGCAGCAAGACGATGGCGACAATCACCAATGCGCCGCCGATCCACTGCGAAATGGTCAGGATGTCTCCAAGGAAGATTGTCGAAATCAGTATCGCCACCACCGGCTGCAAGGTCACAATGACCGAACTTCGTGCAGCACCGAGGAGTTGAATCCCGATATTCATGAACAGGATGGGGACCAATGTGCCGAAGATGCCTAACGAGATCAGTAAAGTCCATCCACCAACCGTATCCGGCATATTGAAGCCAAAAATGAAGATCAGCAGCAGCCCCATCACCATTGCGCCGGTATTGACCCAGGTCGTCCCCAACTGACGCTCCTGAACCCGTTTGAATATTGCTTCACTCAACAACATGTAGACTGCGATAGTGACGCCATTCAGGAGGGCGAGCAAAATACCGATCAGGTCGAATTCCAGAGGCTGACCGAACCGGATTACGGTCAGGGCCAGGCCAATCAACGTCATAGGCAGCCCCAGCCACCAGAGATGCGGAACAGGCTTCTTGACGATCATCGAATAGATCACCACCAAAGAGGGGTACACGTAAACAAGAATGACGTAAATGGACGAAGGCAGTCGGTCCAGCGCAGTCAGCGCCAAAAGGCTTGCCAGCGAGTAAATCGCACCCAGCCCCAATAGCCACCAGGGATGACCGGGAATCACACCCGACTTCTTCTTTCGTGATAAGGTGATCACCCACATGAGCGGCGCGGCAATCAGGAACCGCCAGACGGCGACATGCCCTGGCGTCATATCCGTCCGGAGGGGTAATAATTTCATCAGGATGGTGCCGATACCCAATCCAATTGCGGAAATGGCCATCAGCAAAAAACCGAGTTGTTGTTTTCGCATTGTTCTCTCCAATAAAAAGTCAGCGTTCATTATACTGGTATCTTTTCGTTAATCGATCTTCTCCAGCAATCGCGTCAACCTGCAGCTAGCTTGACTTAATATGACAAATAAAGTAATATTTATATGAATTAACCCTACCCCCCTGGGTGGGGGGCTTAAGGAGCAGACAATGGGACACGACCACAACAGTGATATCCAACGCCTAAAGACGATCGAAGGCCATATCCGCGGGATCCAGAGGATGCTGGAAGAAGATCAATATTGCATCGACGTCATCCGCCAGATCCAGGCTGTGCAATCCGCACTCAATAAGGTTAGCGCCAGGATCCTGGATGGGCACTTGAATTCCTGTGTACTTGGCGCGATCCAGGGCGATGATCCTGCCGAAAAGCAGCGGGTCCTCACCGAGATCACTGAAGTATTCGATGCTGCTAACAAGAATTGAACTTAAGTAAATCTAAATATTCGTATCAATAGGAGTTGCTAATGAAAACCGTAACTTTTTCCGTACCAAATATCCACTGCAATCACTGCACGCACACCATCAATATGGAACTCTCCGAACTCGAAGGCGTCTCCAACGTTGATGCCGACCTCAACTCTAAAATGGTCACCGTCGAATTTGAAGCCCCGGCAACCGAACAGGAATTGAGAGATACCCTGGCGGAAATCAATTACCCCGCCGAAAGCTGAAATTTTATGCCTGAAGAGAAAAACGTCACCCTCCCCATCCTGGGGATGACATGTGCGAACTGTGTCGCCACGGTCGAACGGAACCTGAAGAAGGTGGACGGCGTCGAAACCGCAAACGTCAACCTCTCATCGGAGCGCGCGGCTGTTACCTATGATCCCAACAAAGCTAATCTAGACGATCTGATCGAGCGCGTCCATCGCGCCGGTTATGATGTTGCCTTGGGACAGGCTTCCCTGGGCATCAGGAACCTCTCCGATGCCGCCGATGTGAAGCGGATCGAAAAGGTGGTCAACGGGATTGAAGGCGTGATAGAAGCTTCCGCAAACCTTGCGACTGAAAAAGTCGCCATTAAATGCGTCCCCACGATCGTCAGCCAAAATGAAATCAGGCGTACCTTGCGAGGCGCTGGTTTTAATGTGATCGAAGACGATTCGAACCTCGAGGATGCTGAAGCCAATGCACGCCGGAAAGAGATCCGCCAGCAGCGCAGGCTGCTGATCGTTGGTTTGATCTTCACTATCCCCTTATTTATCCTCTCAATGGGACGGGATATGGGCCTCCTGCCAACTGCCATCGCCAGCCTCCCCTGGCTGAATTATGTGCTTTGGGCATTGGCGACCCCTGTGCAGTTCTACGTCGGTTGGCAATATTACGTCAACGGCTTCAAATCCATTCGCAGCGGATCAGCCAACATGGACGTTCTGGTCGCACTGGGTTCCTCCGCAGCCTATTTCTATTCCATCCCGATCACCCTCGGGTTAATACCCGGACATGCCTTTTTCGAGACTTCAGCCACGATCATCACCCTCGTGAAATTAGGCAAATTCTTTGAAGCCAAAGCCAAAGGCGGTGCCAGCGACGCCATCCGAAAATTGATGGACCTGCGTCCCCGCAAAGCTTTCGTGGTGCGTGACGGCGTGGAAATTGAGGTCAACGTCGACGAAGTGGATGTCGGTGACCTCGTCCTGGTCCATCCCGGTGAGAAAATACCGGTGGACGGCACTGTGGTCGACGGCCGCTCCAGCGTGGATGAATCCATGCTGACGGGTGAATCATTACCGGTCGAGAAAAAACCCGGTGATGAAGTCATCGGGGGCACAATTAACAAGCTGGGTCTCCTGAAATTCGAAGCCACTCGGATCGGCAAGGAAACTGCATTGGCGCAAATCATCAAACTGGTCGAACAAGCCCAGGCAAGTAAAGCGCCTATCCAAAATCTGGCGGACAAGATCTCAGCGATCTTCGTCCCGGTCGTGATCGGGATTGCCGCAATCACCTTCCTGGTCTGGTATTTCCTCATCCCACTGGGTGCGGATGCTGGCGTCAGTCTCTTCACCCGCGCTCTGATCAATACCGTTGCGGTATTGGTCATCGCCTGCCCCTGCGCAATGGGTCTGGCAACTCCGACAGCTGTCATGGTAGGTACCGGCAAAGGCGCGGAATTGGGTATTCTGATTAAGAAGAGTGAAAGCCTTGAACGGGCCGGGCAGATCACCACCGTCGTACTGGATAAGACCGGCACGATCACCCGCGGGCAACCCGCCGTCACCAAGATCGTGACGGACAATTTCCCGCAAGGTGAGAACGAATTGCTCCGGCTGGCTGCTTCGGCCGAAAAAGGCAGCGAGCACCCTCTGGGTGAAGCCCTGACGGCGGAAGCCAACGCCAGATCGTTGAAACTCGGTGAGCCGCTGGGGTTCAAAGCAGTTGCCGGTCATGGCGTCCAGGCCGAAGTCGACGGTCATCAGGTTTTAGTCGGTAACAAGCGCTTGATGGCAGAACGCCAAATCGATACCGGCTCATTGGACGATGCCATCCTCCATTTGGAAGAATCCGCCAACACCGTGATCCTGGTTGCCGTAGATGACAAATTGTCCGGCGTGATCGGTGTGGCTGATACGGTCAAAGATGGTTCTTTGCAAGCCATCGCTTCCCTGCACGAGATGGGACTTAAGGTGGCTATGGTCACCGGTGATAACCGGCGTACCGCCCAGGCGATCGCCAAACAGGTCGGAGTCGACCAGGTGATGGCCGAGGTGCTGCCCGGTGATAAGGCTTCAAAGATCAAAGACTTACAGGCGCAGGGCGAAGTTGTTGCCATGGTTGGTGACGGTATCAACGATGCCCCCGCGCTTGCCCAGGCTGACATCGGGATCGCGATTGGCACCGGCACGGATGTCGCAATGGCCTCCGCTCCGGTCGTCCTGATCAGCGGTGATTTGCGCGGCGTCCCGAAAGCGATTGCGCTCTCACGCCGTACGTTGAAGACGATCAAACAGAACCTGTTCTGGGCTTTCATTTACAACGTGATCCTGATCCCTTCAGCCGCGATGGGTTTCCTCAACCCAATGCTGGCAGCCGGCGCAATGTCCTTTAGCAGCGTCTTCGTTGTAACCAACAGCTTGAGGTTACGGCGTTTCAAATAATGGTTCTTTAGCAATAGGAAAGAAGAAAGAGAAAGGCGGTAACATGCAGAAAAAGAAGAAGCGAGGCTTGCTCCCGATCATCTTGTTCGTTGCAGTCATCGGTCTGAGTATCATTGGTTTGATTATTGGAAACAGCTTGCGCCAGACCAAAATCGCTAACCCAACCGAGGTCGCCAGCAGCCAGGACGATGTGCCCAGGGTGACCGCGGCGGAGGCCTATCAAGCGCAATCCGATCACGAAGCTGTGATCGTCGATACACGCAGTTCAACACAATATGACCAGGAACACATCGCTGGGTCAATCAACATCCCGCTCGACCAGTTGGAAAACCGGATGAGTGAACTCGACCCCGGTACCTGGTATATCACCTACTGCACCTGACCGGCTGAAAACACGAGCGCCCGGGTGGCGTTCATCCTCTTACAGAATGGTTTCAACCGTGTCAATCCGATCCTGGGCGGTTTGGACGCCTGGATCCAGGCAGGATATCCGGTCGAACCATAAATAAGCAAAATCAAGTGAAACGAAAAAACCCCTTCCAAAGATATGGAAGGGGTTTATTATTTTTTCTTATGATCAGGGTTTCGGACCGTTGCCAGGTTTTCCGTCGTCGTCCTTGCCTTCCTGTCCGGGAGGCGTATCCGGTTTACCGTTTTCCTTTTCTTCTTTATTTTCCAATCCCTGCGGAGAATTCAAAGGTTTTCCTTTTTGTTCAGCATAATTCGCCTGATTTTGTAATTTGATCGTCATCACCCTGGTTGGTGATTTGATCTTGATGCTTGTTACGGTCCTGGTTCTTTTTCAGGGTCTCATCGCCGTCTGCGTTACCGTTCCCCTGCATCCCCAGGCTCTGCCAGATTTGTCCCCACCCCATCCCCTGCTCAACACGCATGGAAATAACGGAATTGAGGTCGACACCTTCACTACTATGTTGTGCCATGGTCAATGCCAGAGCGATTTCACCGATACCTAAATGATCAACGCAAAAATAGCCAACCAGCGATTCATAAGGCACTTCGAAACGATTTGCCAAACCGGCTAAGGTTGGTTGGATCCGAGAACCATCACACACCGGGTTATTTTGGTTGGGGGTCGGTGTTGGTTCGGCTGTAGGAACAACTGTTGGATTGGGCGTCTCGGTTGGGTCAACCGGTGCAGGCGGTGTTTCCGTTTCCGTTGGGTTCTCGGTTGGAACCTCGGTTTCTGTCGGTGTATCCGTCGGTGGTTTGGTCTCCGTTGCGGTCTCGGTAGGCGTTTCCGTTTCGACTGGATAACCCGGATCTTCCTGTGCTTGAACTGTACCAACCCATGCCAGTGTCAGCAATAGGGCTGCGGCGATAGCGATCATCCAGTGTTTTTTCATACCTGCCTCCATAACCATAAAGAAAGAGCATTCCCCGTCTGTTTCGTTCTAATGATCGTTTATAAACGATCAATATAATGACCGCTGCCGATAAATAATGGATCTACCAGTAAATGCACGATTAAATACCGAATAAGCCGGCAGCGGTCATATTGCTATCTTAGTCTTTTGTGGTGTCAAGCAGGTATAAACAGAGGCGTGTTTCCCCAAATAAATCAAGTATTATAGGATTGAAATGAAATTGAAATGATTGTTATTGACGGGAGTCGAGGAAAGTGTTAAATCCTTCTTCCCAACCTGGTTGATCGGCGAATATTTCGATGCCGTAATACTGGGCGGCACATTGGTTGTACCAATTGGTGGTCGGATCGGGTCCCAGTTCAGCGACATCCTCAATGATGTGGTCCAGGCGAATCACATGAATGACTTTTCTCGCCCACACCTGCTGCGGTAACAATCTCCCCGTTTCGTTTTTCCCATTGCTGCGACCAGTATTTGAACAATAGTCTTTCCCGGGTAATTTGCGGGATATATCGGATAGGATAAAGCACACCGATGAGGATCAACGCTATTGCAGAACCAAATCCCAGAATAAGCCGAAAACGGTGAGCTTGTTGTTTGAATAGGTTGGAGAATGCCTCCACAAGACAAAAGCCTGTGATTAGGGCATTCGCAGTCATCACTAAAGCCGCACCGATCAGGTGCCTGGGGTCGGGAAAAGCGCTGCGGGTGTAAGCGCTTGGCAGCATCAGGGAAAAGACCAGAACCAGGCTGGCTGCCTGAATCAATAGGATGATCAGTATATTTTTTAACCCTGATTTCGAACCGGGATTTTTGTCATTGTTAAAAACAATCCGTAATACGATTGCAAACAATCCCCCAGTCAACAACAAAACCGCCACAACCAGATAGTGGGTTTTGAAATATCCCAGGTAATTATCGAATGTATGGGTGACGCTCAGTTTAAGTGCGTTCATCACTGAATGGTCCACCCCACTTAATTGTTCGGTAATGGACGGGGACAGCCACATTACGACGATGCCGGCAGCCGTACCGGCCAGGGCTATCGCTGTCAGGATCAGGTGAGTCCCATCTTTATGCTTGAACTTGAAATGATGCCAAATGAAATAGATCAACAACAACCCCAAAGCTGCAGCCTGAAACGCCGCGCCATTTTCAGAAAGGGCAGCATTGAGCAATGCACTCAGGAAAATTAACAAGAGGTGGAACCATTTGACCTTATCAATCCGCAATAACCATCCTGCCAGTAAGAACGTCAGAATTATTGGAGCAAATGATGGCAGCATCGCCGAACGGAAATACAAACTTTGCTTGACGGTCGGAGCCAGCAGGAAGGTAAAGAAAGCCAGGACAACCGAGAAAAAGATGCAATAATATTCTGGGAAAAAGTTTATGAGAAAACCTGACAATAGAACGAGCCAGAAAATAATTTGCCAGGCAAAAAAGAAGAATTGTGAGAAAAGGTATCCAGCCGTTAACCGCCGGTGGGAGCAGTGAGATCAGGAAGGAAATCAGGGTCAGGGTGATCCGGTCTCCATGATAAGGAACTTCACGGAAGTAAGACTGCACTTGTCCCCCGAAAAATCCATAGTGCCTCTCGATTCCTGCATAGCAGTAATCATCTCCAATTAATCGGATGAACGAGCCCATATAGGCATAAGCCAGCAGACCCACCACGAAACAAAGAATGGCGAAAATCAGCAAACCACGAAAAAACCTCTCATTGGCTTTGTGTTTGTCTCTTGTCTTGTTCAATCCGGCCACCTTTTTGATTTCCGCCTATTTATAGCTAAACAGTATATCAATTTCCAAATATGAGCACAAATTGCTGATAACTGCGAATTTTCATGCCAAATACTAGAGCTTACGGATCGCCTTTTTCGCCAGCTTATCCACCCGCTCATTCAGCGGATGCCCGGCATGGCCGCGCACCCAACGCCAGTGGATTTCATGCCGTGAGATTTCTTCATCCAGTTTCATCCACAGGTCAACATTTGCCAGTTTACCGCCCTTACGCCGCCAGTTTCGACGTTTCCAGCCTGGCAGCCATTCCGTGATCCCCTTCTTCAGGTATTGCGAATCGGTATAAAGGGTTACCATGCAAGGCTCCGTCAGCGTGCGCAGCGCTTCCAGCGCGGCCCGGAGTTCCATCCGGTTGTTGGTGGTGTCCTTCTCCCCTCCGGAAAGTTCCCGTTCATGGTTGCCAAAGCGCAGGATCGCGCCCCAGCCGCCCGGGCCGGGATTGCCCTGACAAGAGCCGTCCGTATAGACTGTGACTTCCGGTTTTTCCGCCATCAGGGATTCATCCCTTCCAGTTCACGGATTGTGCTGTCCAGGTCCTGTAAAATCGGCTCGATCTGGTCCGGGTCGCTTTGCAACATCCGGTAAGTCGCATCCTGCAGCACCCACTGCCCAATCCCCCACCCCGCGGAGATCGGCACCGGTTTGGCATTATCGATCAATGCCACAGCCTGCGCCCACTGCGGGTATTGCGCTGAAAAGTCCGAAAGCATGGCTACTGCGGATCGCCTGACCGGTAGTGAGAAATCCACTTTCAGCCAGTTTCACCTGCGCCTCAGGTGAAAGCAGATAACGGGCGAACAGCCAGGCAGCCATCTGGTTCTGGGGTGTATCGGCCGTCAGCATCAGCCCCGGTCCATCCACCAGCATCGTCTCACCGGCGGGCCCCGGGAAGCCCATCGCCGCCCAGGTGTCCTGGCTGCCTTCCGTGACCATCCAATTCGCCTGGTCCGGGATCTGATCCAGGGTCCCGGCATAGGTCAGCGCGTAGCGGTTGGCGAAATAGTAATATGGCTCTGGTCGGCGGCCGATCCAGAAACAGCCCTGATTGTACGCCGCCTTGAGATAGCCGAACGCATCCTGACCGGCTTCCGTATTGAAAATCGGGTCACGATCCACCGGAAGTTCCCCGTTGAAGGCTGTGATCCAGGAAGCTAGCACATCCGGATCGAAGTTGAGCAACCAGCCGCCCGTCCCATCATTCTCTTCATCGTTATCGGCATTATTATCGAAAACAGCCTCACAGGATTGGTTCTGGAAAGCAGCCTCATCGGTTGGCAGGTCGTTGAAACCCAATTCCTGTCCCCAGGTCTGGTTGTAAAAAAGTACCGTTGCCTGTGGGGCAACCGGCAGCGCGGTGAGTTGGCCACCTGAAGTGTACTGCGCCAGGAAGACCGGTGGGATATCCGCTTGTGCGTCCGCGTCCATGCCCCAATCCGGATCATAGAAATAATCGGTCAGGTTCACCGAGAAATATTTACCATCCAGGGCGTCCATCAGGTAGGGATAACTCACCACCAGTCCCGGCAGGTCGCCATTCACGACATTAGTTTCAAGAGTTTCAAGCACGGCTGAATCTCCACCCGGCGCTTCCGTTTCCACCCAAATATCCCATTCGTTGGAAAGAGAAAACTGCATCGCCAGGGAGGCCAGGGTATCCGCCATCTTGCCCGTCCAGGGATGCACGAAACGCACAACGATCCCAGCCAGATCCTCTCCGTTAACCTGGAGATGGATAGGCGTTTCCTGAGTCGGCGTCGCTTTGGGTGTGGGTGTCATGCTCGGTGCAGCGGTCACTGACCCGGTCACTGCCTCGCTCACTTCACTTGTGGGTGTTGCTCCGTTTTGTGTGCATGCCGATAAAACCACGACAACAATCAATGAGACAATCAGCCATCGCGGCATCGCATCTATTTTTCCGTAGGTATTGTTTCTATTCATTGAACGATCACCAATGGAACGGGGATAAAAATCAGGAGGAAGATGATCAACGCCAGCACACCCAGCCATTTCCGCTTTCGGTCAATGGGCGTGATTTGGTCAAGTGGTTCGGCATACCGCCTGCCAAGGAAAAAGATCAGAGCAGCCCATAACCACCAGCCGTTCCAGAAGAATCCGAGGGCAACCAGCGCAACCAGGATAAAGGGAAAGACTCGACGAGCCGTTTTCCTGCCAAATAAAACATAAAGGATATGCCCGCCATCCAACTGACCGGCAGGGATCAGGTTCATGGCGGTCACAAACAAACCCGCCCACCCTGCCCAGGCGACGGGATGGATTTGCACATCAAGGCCGCCAAACGGCACCGGCGTACCGGTGAAGAAATAACGCAGCCAATAAAGCAATGGGCTCAGGTTCCCATAACTTACAGGCTGGGGCAGCAGCTTGCCGAAGGTGATGTATTTCGCCAGCAGATAAAGAACTGAGTTGCCTTCCAGAAAGTGGACGTAACCTTCAGGCAGGTTGATTTCAATCGGGCCAAGGCTGGACAGGTTCAGGCCGATGAAAAGCACGACTATCGCGACGACAAAACCGATCAAGGGGCCGGCCATACCGATATCCATCAGGTGTTTACGATTCTTGGGGATCTCCTTCATATTGATGAACGCGCCCATCGTGCCGAATGCGGAGAAAGGGAATGGAATGAAATATGGCAGGGTCACATTCTCGCCGTGTGCTCGTCCCACCAGATAATGTCCGAATTCATGCGCCAAGAGGATGCCAAGCAAACCAACGGCAAACGGCCATCCCTTAAGTAAGTAGGCCAGGAAATCGGAAAAACTCAACTGGAAAGGAGCCGTCACACCCGTATCAGCGAACTCCGCACCGGTGAACAGCACGCTCAGGACGGTAAGGGCGAAAAGCAGGATATTGACCCAGATCGGGCCCTTTTTGGGTTCGGGAAGCTGGTTGACGATCAAAATCACCTGCTGGCCATCCTCTACCCGAAACAGGGGCAGATAGCCCAGGGGCTTGATCGCCCTTGCCAGCTTGTCGTAAGCCCCTTCACTATCAGCGGTTGTTAACTGACCGCCAAATCGCCAGTGATAGCCTTGTTTTGGGCCGCCGACGGTGATGCTCTGGATATCAAAGACTTCTTTGACCAAAGCAGTCACGTTAGGGGCATTGATTTGTGAATTTTCGATCGGTTTTTGATCCATGTTGGTTTCAATTCATGACTTTGATTTGTTAACGCAATAAGTTCGGTTAATTAAACCATAAAACGAATTGTATTCCAAACTAATGCATATAGTGAGATCCGCTGACATGGAACGACGAGCCTGGTTTGACAGCGCTAAAAGCGATAAGTAAAATGTCTCTACACAACAAACTGAACACCATCGTTGTTTAGGAGATGCCTCTATATGAAATACGCCCATTCGGGGGCACGCGGATTGATCATCAATATCATCATCCTGACCCTGTTCCTCTTCACGACAGGTTGCCAGGCTGTCTCCACGCCTACTGCCGCGCCTAACACTGCAGAGGTTCCACCCACGCAAACCGAAGCTCTGAATGCAACCGATTCAACCAGCAACCAAAATGGCGTTACATCAACCGCCGAAAACGAAACCACACAGGTCCCCGTCTCCGGGACCGTAGTTACACAGTTCACACCTGCACCCACTCTGGAAGATTGGCGGGATGCGCCGATCGAGCCAGTGATCAGTGACCACGTACTGGAAATTTATGAAGACGGTCAGCGTCAGGGACGTGACCCTGCCAGCTTCTCAGTGATCGGCGACTGTCAATCGATCCCCTATGTCTTCATGGGACCTTTCAGCCGGGGAGAATTGGAACCTGATTCAAGCGAGGGCTACCTCTGGAACGCGATCAACTATTTCGATTCTTCCTTCAAACGCTGGTCGGTGACCGCCCGCGGCGGCTTCACAGCGGCTTCAATCCTCAATGCACTCCAGGCGGATCCCGAAAAATGCAAACCAGGCGAGACGCCCCTGACCTGCGAATTCCGACTGAATAACCCGGCTTTCGTCCTGATCACTCTTGAAACCTGGCTGGACCCGGACACGATCGAGCGCTATGAAGTCTATCTCCGGCAGATCATCGAAACCGTTATCGAAAAAGGCGCCGTCCCGATCCTGTTAACAAAAGCCGACTCATCCGAACTGCGCGGTGAAAAGCACGTCATCAATCCCGTGATCGTGAACCTGGCCTATGAGTACCAGATACCGGTGGTCAATTTCTGGCGTGCCGCTCAATACCTCGATAACTACGGTATCGATCCAGAACGGGAAGGATTCCATCTCAGCCAGGCTGGTTACAACCTCAAGAATATCCTCGCGCTGCGGGCACTTTATGCGGTCTGGACTAAAGTCGCAGGCGATGAAACGCAAACTGTTCAGGTGAACAACCCGACGCCCACACCTACAGCCGAATCGGTTGACGTGTTTAATCCCGAGATTGAGGTTCCAAATTGCGCAGACGGTTGTGTATTCTTCGGGACAGCCCAATCGGAAGACGGCAGCGTTTCTGCCAAAGGCGTTTACGCCTATGAAGTTAAACCGAAGAAACTGGTTCAGATACTGCCTGAAGGTTACGACCTTCAGGATGCAAGTTTTGATGGGGAAATATTGCTGGTAAATTACGAGAACAATCTGATGGAGGTCAATCTCGAAACAAGCAAAATAACCGCCGTCAGCAGCACTTTCTACGACCTGGGGCAGCAGGGTGCCTATTGGGATGAAAATGGGGAAATCATTTATCTTGATTCCGAGAACCCACTCAAGACCGATCAGGGTACCGCCTTCACCTTGTATCCATCCCAAAGCTCGGAAACACTGTATTTCAGCAGCGGCAACTGCAGTTCCAAGGATTTCTGCAATTCACAAGGTGTCTTCACGGCTGATTCAGATGGAAAGGTCGCGCCTCTTTCTGATGTCCGGCAGCCTGTCTTTTCCCCAGATGGCAGCCGCATGGCTTTCCTCAACCCGGCTGCAGCGACCCAGGAGAACTATTTCCATATCAGCTATTTGGTTGAAGAAGAACCTGCAATCGGGATCAGCAGCCGGCAAGTCCTTTATCTCCCCGATGAACCCGGCTTCATGGTTTACCCGGAAGTGGAGGCATATGCCTTCTCGCCGGATAACGACCGTCTGCTTCTCCTTTATAACGTCTACAGCGAATATTATGAGAAGTCCCTCCGCCTTCAGACCTACCTTTGGGACCTTTCAACCGGAATCCTCTATAATTTTGATAAGGTTGACGGCGCCAGCGGTTCACTCAATCCACGCTTTGCCTGGTCGCCTGACGGTGAACAAATCCTGTTCTTCCTCACTGACCTGGCTGAAGATGGCGCTTATCAAATCAATATCTACCAGACCGATCTGCTGACCGGAGAGAAATTAACGCCTATTGCCGAAGATCTATTTATCGAAACAGATTATTTCTATCTGACCAATCTCTTCTGGCGATAAATAACCTAAGGGACCAATCGAATATAATCAACCGCGGTCGTGGCGAACTGATCGGTCGGGTCGAACCGGAGCTGATAAAGATAACCAGCCCAGGTCGGCACCTCGGAAAGGTCAATGGTGTAGGTGTGGAATTGGTCATCACCTGTCAAGTCGAACCGGACCGAATAAGTTTGGCTGCTCTGACCGGGGGTTTGGACGGTGTAGAAAAATTCTCCCACACCTGCCATATCTGTCTTCATCCTGATTTCCATATGTTTATAAATTTCCGTGCTCAATCCAAGATATGGGGAAAGCAGGTATGGGTCAGCGCCGGTCGGGACAATGGTCCAAACACCATCCGCCACCGTCATTGAATCTACCTGATTGAGCGGCACCCACCCTTCCACATCGTCAGGCGTATTGAACTCCCATGAACTGGGACCTTCGACAAGATCGCCGCTCAATGAAATCTGGATACGCTCCAGGGAAGCCGTCGCCCACCGGTTATTCCACGCGGCAGCAGTGTAGAAGACATAAAAGTCCTGACCGGTCGTATTCGCCGCGCCTGCCGGATCAATGATTGATGGATAGAACAACTCACCGGACCGTTCCTGGATAGGCGCACGCGGCGTCCATGTGATCCCATCCTCCGAGCTGGTCAGATAAAGGATCGTCCGCTGGTCATTGGTTGTTTCCGCAATCACCATCAGGAACCGGTCGATGAAGGTGTTATAAGTGACGCTCATCCAGCGGTTCAAAGGGTTGCCAACCTCCAACTCGCTTGACCGGCCATTGATGCCGGGTTCGGTGAAATCACCCTGGTAATATTTCTTGAATTCAGCCACCGTCCCATTCTTGGCAGCCTGCACAACTTCATCCAACGGCGCACGAGCGACCGCCAGGTTAATATATTCTTGCGGCGCATTGACATCCCCAAAGTAAACATAAACCCAGCCATCCTTGATCGCATACGTCCCGCCTTTAATCTCGGCTGTGTAATCCGAAGACGGTTCCGCATTCGGCGAAAGGATAATGCCCAGGTTTTGGAAGGTCTCACCCTGATCGTAAGAGACAGCCATACCAATATCGCTATAAAAACGGGTGGCGGTGTCTGCAAAGTGAACTTCGGCATGATAGAAGAGGAGCATCATATCGCTCTCCGGATCGACATAAACCGGTCCTCCCGCGCTGTAGGGGTATTTATCATCCATCCCAGAGATCACGCCATTGTAATAAGACACGGTCTGTGCAGGGTCGTCCATAGGTCCGGTCGTCCGAGCGGTGTTGGCCCCGTTTGCGGCGAAAAATATAAAATTACCATCCCCTGAAGGCATAACACCCATATTGCCATCCGTCCAATAGCGCAATCCCTTGGTGTAACGTTGAGGCTGTGTGTAGATTACCTGTGGATCGCTGACCGTAAATTGTGGGATTTGGAGAGATTGGAGCGGTTCAGGGGTCGCGGTTGCAGTTGGTGTTGGGGTTGGAGCCTCTTGCGTAGGTGGTGGTGTGGCAGTAGAAGTGGGCACAATATCTGTCGTGTTCACTTCAGTTACAGGCGTAGATGGCTGAGAAGTACAGCCCGTTAATCCAAGTAAGAAAACCGCCAATAACAGTAAAAATGTGCCCGTTTTCATCACAACCACCTTAATACTAGTGATTAAATATCAGATACATTAATACTACTATTTTTATCTTAATTGGTCAAAATTTTGGAGATAAACGCCTTGTAAAAGTGATCACTTGAATTGTTTTTGCAGCGGCCAAAGCCCGAAAACCAGGACCAGGGCAATAACGACAGCCAGTAACTGAGGCGTCCAAATTTCCGGGCTCAAAGGTAATGCGCCTTGAAACATGTCCACAAAGATCAACACCGATGCGTAAATATAAAAACCCGCCACAAATTGGGCGGCGATAAAACCAAACATCTTCATCCGCCAGAGTCCAAGGCCAGCTATGACCGACAAAGGGAAATTGATGAAAAAGTCAGCGATGGGTGAAGCCAGTTTCACCCCTTTAGGAAAAGCGAAAAGGAAACCCTGCCCCCATAAGAATAAGCTGCCCATACCGGCAAAAACACCTAATAGGATCAATAAACCGGCAAGGATTTTAACCCAGACCGGTGTTTTTGAAGTCTTTGAGACCATTGCTGTCGCCTTTCAATGATTTGAATATTTCAGTATTCATTTTATACAAAATACACTCTCAGCCGCAATATTTTCAATTATGATTAAAGAGTTCGATGCAGGGTTTAAATTGCTAAGAGGAACGATGACGATATTTTCGCAGGACGATTATTCAGACCAAAAGTTCAACGATCTTGAAGCTCAAAATTTAATCTTTGAAAGGCTTCATTTTCAGGACTGTGATTTTTTACGCTGTGACCTGAGCGAATCCGTCTTCAGGAACTGCACATTTGAAATCCTGCACTTTTGATAAGTGTGACTTGAGTCTGACTAAATGGCCCTATTCACATCTTTCTCAGGTGCAATTTACAGACTGCCGGTTGATGGGAATCAACTGGAGCGATGCGGACCGGATGATGAAAAGTCTGTTGCATACGCACCCCATGGACTTTAAGAAATGTTTGCTCGATCATTCCGTCTTCATTGGAATGAAATTAAAGGGAACATCCTTCAAGGACTGCAAAGCACGGCACCTGGATTTCGAAGGTGCCGATCTCACGGAGGCGGACTTCCACGGCGCGGATCTGGAGATGAGCCGATTTGTGGGCTGTGATTTGACCAAAGCAAACTTCGTCGGGGCCGAAAATTACCAGATCAACGCGGCTGAAAACACGCTGCACAAGACCAAGTTCTCCCTGCCCGAAGCCATCGCTCTTCTGCACAGTCTGGACATCATTCTGGAAGACTGAGGAAACCGGACCTGAACCTGTTCAAAAAACCGATTCTCACCTAAAATTAATCTAACAGACGACACATTGGTAAAAGGTCGGGGATATGAAACACCGTCTATTCAGCTGGCTGTACATAATCAGCGTGATTATTACAATTTCAATGGGTAATTTTAAACCGGTTCATGCGGAAGCCGACGATACCTGGTGGGATGACGATTGGCCTTACAGGGTCCCGGTGGAAGTTAGCGGTACAGGTGCTGTCGGGGTTAATCTGGATTTTTCGCAATATTTTTCCGAACTCGGCCTGGTTGATGCCGTTCTGGATCTACAATCCATACGGGTGATCCCATATCTTGATGGGAATCCGGGTGACCCTGTTCCCTACCAGGAAACTTACAGCAATACTTTGATGGACGGAGAATCACTAAATCTCGATCCTGCGGCACAGGACACCTATTGGACAAATAACGACCAGGTTTCGATCAGCCTGGACTCCGACCACCATGTCCAGGGATCCACATCGATAAAGGCTGAATTTACAATAAGCGATAACCTCAATTCAGAACCTGGCATTGTCTATAATTTCAACGACATTGGACTGACAGATTGGTCGGATTACGAATCCCTGACTTATCAAGTTTGGCCTGAGGTCAATGCGAGCGCTGTTGACCAAACGCCAGACCTTTTCCAGATGGAGCTATTGGGTTTGGGCGGCTGCTACCCCAAGAAAACCGGTGGTCCCGCCATGCGCATGGATCAATGGAATACCGTCGGATTGGCACTGAACCCCTATAACGCTTGCACAACACCTGACTACGGCGAATTGACGGGTATTAGGTTCTTTATTCAGGTGAACACACTCGGATACGCCCCAGGAACCTACGAACCTGATGATCGTTTATCTCTCTGGCTGGACGATATACGCCTTGTCGATCAGGATGGTCCGGGCGAGATCCGCTGGATGGCGGACCCTGGCATCGACCGGTACTATATCTACTTCGACACGCTCAATCACACCGGTCATTCCGACCCGGAGAAGACAACGATCACGAATGTGCAGCCTGGTCTGGCTTCGGCAGGAACAGCGGAACCAGGTGGGTATTTCCACCAAATCACCGGCGCCGAAACAGTCGGTCTCTCGATTTGGCACGCCCCGATAGAAGAGAAGATTTTGAAAAGCCAAACGATGCCGGTAACTCAAAAGCCGCTCCTGATTCAGGCGGCTCGGGGCGAAATGGAGGCCTTCCAGGTCATTGTTCAGTCGGATTCGAATGCCAACCTGGTGGTGAACGTCAGCGACCTTGTCAATGGCAAATACACCATCTCCGCAGATCAGATCGATATCTTCCGGGTGGATTATGTCGAATTGACCCAGCTTTCCGATGCATTCGGCAGGCTTACAGCTTGGCCGGACCCACTCTACCCAATCACGTCGGGTTTATCCGTATATTTCCCCGCCTCTGAAAACCAGCCACTTTGGTTCCGGGTTAGAGTCCCTTCAGATGCAATGCCGGGTATCTACTCCGGATCACTTTCGATTGGTGATGCAAGAGTACCCTTTACGATCAACGTCTGGAAATTCTCCCTCCCTTCCAGCACAACGCTCCCTTTGGAAATTGGTTTTGATTGGGACACTGTCCTGGAAGCCTATGGCGGAACCGTGAATGGCATTCCGCAGCTCTGTTATGATACGTTGACCAGCGCCGTGACTTCCACCCTGGCGGATTATCACCTGATACCTCTCCCTGAAGGCCAGGAAAAACCGGACGGCATGGTGGTTTCGCTCACGGATTACGAAGTAACGGTAGCGCATAATGCACAAACGCAATCCGGCGAGCATGTCTGGTGGGCGTTCGACGCCTACGATGCACCACCGTTGCCCAACCCTGCAATTCTTGACAGGACCGGAATGGAAGCTCGGATCCTGCCCTGGATGGCCTGGCTGGACCGGGTGGATGGGCTTTTCTATTCACAGGCGGTGGACTGGGACCCGGATCCCTGGACTCATCCCTATTCGAATGATCTTGCCAACGGTGACGGTTTCCTGTTCTATCCGCCAAAAGACGAGACGCTCGGATTCAACCCCTGCGATCCGACCAGCAACCGGATGATCCCTTCTATCCGACTCGAGTTGTTAAGAGAGGGTCTGGAAGATTACGCCTACCTCAAGCTCATAACCGGGCATGACCCGGAGATCGGTGAAGTGAACGAAAGTGACGCTTGGGCAGAGACTCTGATCGGATCTCGCACCGCTTTCCTGCACTCTCCGGCAGCGTTAGCCAAAACCAGAGCGGACCTGGCAGACCTGCTGCAAAGCAAGCAATCCGCGATTTACTTCCCGCTCCTGATCCACTAACTTTTCAATTTCAGATGTGCTAAAATCCCTGCATGTCCTGGAAGGAAAAAACCGTCAAACGCCTTCGCACGGTCTGGCGCGTCCTGCGAAGCTTGGTCCTTTTTAGCGCTATCCTATTCCTCGCGGCGGGGTCCACCATGCCCGCGGGTGGGATGTTCAACCAAATTGAGACTCTCACCCGGCCGATCGCTTTCGACTTCGGCACCTGGACCGTGGACGCATTGGCCGGCAAACTTTCAAGCTGGGGGTTAAGTTTTGAACGCTTCATGACTTCGGAACAGCAATCCCAATGGGTTAGAGACACTTTGGAACAGGTACGGCAGGTGCAGATCCTGAATTCTGAACTCCTGCTGACTTATTCTGACCCGGAAATCAAAGACCCTGACGCTGCCAGCCAGGAAACCCGGGAAATGCTGAACAGCGCGGAGTCCACCCTGGCGATGATGGCGCCGGTCGCCGAATCGATCCTGCAATCTCAATTGATGGACATCATCAACCAGATCGGGCTGACCGTCCTGGGCCAGACCACACCGCCATCTCTTTATCAAAGCAGCGAAATTCCCCATTCACTGATCGTCTCCCCTCGTGATCGGATCGTGCAATCACTGAGCATTTCCCTGCTTCCGGATATTACGGTTGAAGATATGGACGAATTGGAAAATGAAGTCCTGCTCGAAACAGATCAGTCCGCGCTCGTCGTCCCCATCGGGGGGATCGGCACCTACCCGACGATGATCATGCAAACCGCTGACCTGGCCTGGTTGACGGAAGTGATCGCACATGAATGGGTGCATAATTACCTGACTTTCCACCCCCTTGGGATCAATTACGACACCACACCTGAACTGCGGACGATCAATGAGACCACAGCTTCCCTTGCCGGGAAGGAACTAGGGCATCTGATCCTGGCGAAGTATTATCCCGAAGCCTTACCAAAGGAAACCGATCAGACCGAAACAGAAACCGATACCGTTGCCAAAAATACTGCTCCGGAACCTGCACCGTTCGATTTCCGTACGGAAATGCGCCTCACTCGGGTGGAAGTGGACAAATTGTTAGCTGAAGGAAAGATCCAGGAAGCGGAAGACTACATGGAAGCTCGTAGGCTTGTCTTTTGGGAAAACGGCTATGCGATCCGTAAACTGAACCAGGCTTATTTCGCCTTCTACGGCGCTTATAATGATACACCGGGCGGCGGTGCTTCCGGGGAAGACCCGGTTGGACCGGCTGTACAGGCTTACCGCGACCAATTCAGTGATTTGGCTGGTTTCCTCAGGGCGATTGCCAAAGTGGATTCGTTTGATAAGCTGCTCACTTTGACTGGACAAAATGCTAATTAATGGGGAATCCTGGAAAAAAGGACAAAAAACGCCCACCTAAAATACATTATAATCAGAGTCTAAAATCATCTGAATAATTAAAATCCAAACCCGCCAGAAAGCTCTATGACCAAAATCGATTTTGAATTAAAAAAACCCGAACGAACGCCCCTCCTGATCGTCATCTCCGGTCCTTCCGGGATTGGTAAAGACACTGTCGTTGACGGGATGAAGCAACGTCAACTCCCCTTCCATTTTGTGATCACCGCCACCAGCCGGCCGCCCCGCGATTACGAGGTGGACGGAGTGGATTACTTCTTCTATTCCAAGGATAAATTTGAGGCGTTGATCAAGGCGGGAGAGTTCCTGGAATACGCCTGGGTCTACAACGACTTTAAAGGCGTTCCCAAATCACAGGTCCGCGAAGCGCTGGCCAGCGGGGAAGACGTGGTGATGCGGCTTGATTTCCAGGGTGCACGGACCGTCCGCAACCTCTGTCCGGAAGCGATCATGATCTTCCTGACCGCGAACTCCAAAGACGAATGGCTGCAGCGGCTGCACGACCGCCGCAGCGAATCAGAAGAGCAGCTTGCAATACGGATTGCAACAGCCAAAGAAGAATACGAAAGCTTGGATATTTTCGATTACATTGTGATCAACGAACAATCCCACCTGGATAGAACATTGGATGTGATTGAAAGCATCATTGAGGCTGAACATCACCGAGTGCACCCGCGCAGAGTTCAGTTATGAGCGAACAACCCCAGGCCCCACCCAATGCACTGCCGCATGATCCAATCCGGGTGAACATGCCGCAGCGGAAACCGGTCGTAACGTTCACCCTGATCGCGCTATCCACCATCGTTTACATCATCCAGTATATGTACATCAGCACAACAGGTGTGGATGTCCCCTTCCTGTTGGGCGGCAAGATCAATCAGGCAATCATGGACGGCCAGGTCTGGCGTCTGATCACCCCGGTCTTCCTGCATTCATCCGTGCTGCATATCGCATTTAATATGTACGCGCTCTACATCATTGGACGCAGACTCGAGCGGTTCTATGGTCACGGACGGTTCCTGCTCCTCTATTTCCTCGGCGCTTTCGCCGGGAACGTGTTGTCCTATGTTCTGACATCAGCTGCCTCTCTGGGGGCTTCAACGGCAATTTTCGGGCTATTTGCTGCGGAAGGCATTTTCATTTTCGAAAACCGCAAGCTGTTCGGTCCGATCCGGACCCGGCAAATGATCACCAACCTGATTTTCATTCTGGTGATCAACCTATCGATAGGATTTATCCAAAGTTTCCACGTGGACAATATGGGCCATATCGGCGGGATCGTAGGTGGGATCTTCTTTGCCTGGAAAGCCGGCCCTATCCTAAAAATTACCGGTAAGCCGCCATTCTTTGAAGTGATCGATATCCGGAAACCCGGTGAGATTTTCCTGGCCACATTGATTGTGCTGGCAGGGTTCACCATCATCGCCCTGATCCCGCACTTCACAGCTTAAGATTAATTTTCCAAAAATCAATTTCGAAAACAGAACGAATGGCAGATCGGGCCGACACAGAGGTCGGCCCCTACATGAGTTAAGAAGAGACGTTGCATGCAACGTCTCTAAAGATTTGCCAATTGATTTAATTTTTGACCCGATCTTCTTTCAATTCATCCCTCAATACCGGATACCGAATACCTATTACCTGATCCCTAATACCTGTTTCATATTCACCATTCACCATTCCCTACCTCACTCAATCGTGAACAGGTCACCGCCCGATGTGCCCTGTACCTCCGGGAAGAAGTACTGCCAGGCACGTGTAGGAAGGACCTGGAAGGTTCCTCGCTGGAAAGGCAGGATTTGATAGGTCAGGGTATACGTACCGGCAGGAATAAAGTTAGCCGTCCAGAGCAAATGGTCATCATAGATTTGGGGTTGGTTAAAATACCACCAGCCCCAACCGGACGAAAGTGGGTTCCGTGGATCTGTTGTTGGCAATTCAGCTTCCGTCAGGGTTTGGGCGGTCAGGAACTTTTGGTTCAACACTTCAGTGCCGGAGGGGATGTAATCTTCAATCATCAGGTTGTACATATCATTGGGGATGACAAGGTTAATCGCAACCGTAACAAGCGGTGTCGCGCCATCAGACGGCAGAGCCAGTGAAGCGATTGGTGTGCAATCTTCAGCACCAGGACAGCCATCGCCGGCCAGGTAATATTGACGCGAAAGGCTGATACCTTTATTGATCGGATCTGCCGTCGCAGCTGATTGATAGGTCTGCAGGTCCGCACGATAATAAAGCGTCCCCGTTCCTTCACCCCGTTCGATCAACAGGGCATTGGGCCAAAGTGAATTCAATTCGGCGACGGATGTCGTAGCAACAACAGGGTTTGAATTGTTAGCTCCCGCCGCGGTACCTTTTGCGATCAGGACATCGTTAAGCGATGCCTGGAAGTCGTAATCAGCCTGGGTATCACCCGTGCCTTGCAGGGCGGCGGTGATCGCCATTAACGACCAGGAACTTTCCATCGTTGAGGACCAGATCCCCGTGGCATTCCGGTGCGCCAGCAGGTAACGCAGCGCCATCGGCAGGCTGCTGGAAGCCGGGTCAAGCTTGGCCAGTGTGTAGATGCCAACAGAGGTATTGAAGATCGGTGTCCCGGGCAGCAGCCAGGAGACTCGTTCGCTCTCCCAATGTACGCCGGTTGCGGAACGGATCGCGCTGGCTTCCAGATCGGAAAGCAATGTGTTCACTCGTTCTGACGATCCACCGGAATCGTGGATGGTCAAGGCCAAGAAAGACTGCGCCCAGGGGCTTAGCTCCGACCGTCGGTTGTACAAACCGTCGATTGTGTTTGAAAGTGAAACATCGCTGTTACGCAGGGCATACGCCTCAAAAGCCAGCCGGTCCAACTGCCAGGCGACCCCAATTTCAGAAGGCCGCTCAAGTGAGGACGAGAGGAAGTCAACTGCATTCTCAAGGTAATAATCATCAATTTCAATACCCGCAGCAGCGGCCTGCTCCAGGCCAAGAAGGACATAAGCGGTGATAAAAGCGTCAGATGACGGTTGGTACGAACCCGCACCTGCCCACCAGGACCACCCGCCATCGAATTGTTGGGCGTCCAATAATTGGCGTACACCTTCGTTCACGAGGTCTTCAAGATTAGCCTCCAGTTGGGGCAACTCCACGCCCAGGTCGGTCAGTGCCTGCCAGGCGGTCAGGTTCGCCATCAGGCGGGACAGGATCGATATGCTGTCTTTATAAGAAAGGTTTTCCATTGCTTCCAACCCAGCAATAAGTGTGGAAGTCAGCGAAGGGGTCAATTCAACGGTTAACACCCCGGCTGAGGTATCCACTGAAGAAGGTAAGCTGACCAATTCGAGCCGCTGGCCTTCTTCTGCTAACTGTCCGGACGTACTGAAGGTGTTGGGTACGGTATATGTCAATACAGACAGGTCACCCCAAGTGGGTTTACTTGCATCCGATAACTCGCCGGATTGAGCCTGGAAGATCAACGCAACCGAATCGACGCTGTCCACTGTCCCCCACCAGGCAACGCGGACGCTGTCCATTGCCGGGATTGTCACAGTCTGACTTTGTCCCGCTGAGTCCGAAAGTTTGAATCCAGAGGTCTGCAATGCGACATCCACCTGGCGTTCTTCCGAAGTGTTGTTGTGTACAATGGCGGCCATTTCCACTTCATCGCCGGCCACAAGGAATCTCGGCGTGACCGGGCGGATCATCAGCTCTTTTTGGGTTACGATCTCGCCCTCCGCCTGGCCCACCTGGTAAGTGTCCGTCAAACCGCGTACGTCCACCACCCAGGTGGTCAGCAAATCCGGCAAGGGGATTTCGAGCTTTGCAGTGCCGTCCGCACCGGTGACCACATCGGCTTGCCAGAAGGCTGTATCCGGGAATTCCTCTCGCAGGGAAGGCTGCGATTCCATGTCATCACCCCCGCCACCGCGACCCAATTCCATCGCGTTGAGTGCGAGTTGGGTTGTATAGGTTTTCAAGGAATAACTGGTTTGTACGGAAAGCGGCCGTTCGCCGTATAGGTCATCAAGGATCGGTGAGCTGTTCGGTTCGACCAGGGCCAGCACGGCCTTATCAACCACGGCTACTGAGAATTCACCTTGAACGGGATCGCCGGATGCATCCGTGATCTTTAAGATCGCTTCAACCGGATCTCCTGGCGCCGCGAGGGCAGGGTCAAGGGTTAGCTCGACATTAAGTGTCTTCTCGATCGGTGCGACGGGGAGGTTAATGATCCCCTGCCGGTAATCCGGATCGCCGTTCTCTGTCTTGCCTAGCAGCAGCACCGAGACGTAAACATTGGGTATAAATTCATCATCCAATGGAATTTGGACGCTCAGCCCGGAGCCATCCACATCCAGAATTTGACTATCTATCACCTTGCCACGTTCAACGGTGACCAGCGCCTTGACGGCTCCGTTGAATGGGTTTGGGAAGAAAACCTGTGCGATCTGACCCGGCTGATACAATTCCGCATCCGGCGTCAGCTCGATCTGGTTCATTGATTGGCGCGGCCAAACGGCTGCACCCGATCCGGACACCCAGATCACGACTTGGGTGACGGCATTGCCACTCCGCAAGGTGAGTTGATAGGTACCGGGATCCTCAGGTGTGAAGGAAAGCCGGGCCTTGCCGTCAGCACCGCTTACGGCGCTGGCACTGGCGACGAAACTCGTCTTGGCGACATATTGATAGGGTTGTTCCATGTCGCCGGTTTCTTCCGCTTCCCATTCGATCGTTTCAAAGGTTGCTTTAAGGGGAATATTTCCCACCGGTTGTTGGTCCCAATCCACCGTCAGGACTGAGAAATCAAATGCGGTCCCGGCAACGCCAAAATAGGCTTCCGGACGCACGCCGATATAGAAATCTTCAGGATGGACTACAGCTGAATCGCGGTAACTGACCGGGAAACCGCTGTCATCCGTCACGGTCACTTCCAGGTTGAATTGCTGGGTACTCCCGGCTGGGACATCCTCCAGGCCCATATCCACCTCATTGAATTCCAGGCTGGCATGTCCTTGGGCATCCGTTGTGCCGGTACCATTGGCGACCGTGGTGCCCAAGGGGGAATAATCCAACACCCTCGGGAGCAGCCAGCTTGACGTTAATGGACCGACCCGGTAACCGGGCAGCGAGAACCATGTTTCATGCCGATAAAGGGTCCAGTCAAAGGTTTGGCCGGAGACAGGGACGCCGAAATAATAATCCGCCTGGACCGCTGCCCCCAGAGGTTCCCCTGCGAGCAGTTCCTGAGGCGTCAATCCGACCGAGACTTCAATCTCAGGTTTGCGGTAATTAGCGACGTCGAAATACAACGCGCCGATTGCTTTGTCATTACTACGGATTTCAATGTGGTAATACCCCGGCGCTGATCCTTCCGGGATAAGGACTTCCCCTGACACCGTGCCGAAATCATCCAGCGTTAGCGTATCCTCAAATAGGGTCACCGGTAAACCGGAGACACCCGGATTGCCGGAAACAGACACATCGACCGAATCCAGCCCTGATTGCACCGGCAGACCGTTCTCACGTCCAAAGATCACGGCCTTGAAATAGATCGTGGTCCCCGGCCGATAAATCGGACGGTCCGTGTAAATATAAGTATCCAACTGCGGGGGATAGGTGTTCAGAGAGATCCCCATTTGATAGAGCGCGTAATTCAAGCCCCATGAGGAAACCGAGAAGGCAAATGTATCTTTGCCGGGCTCACCTGCCACAGCGTAGAAACTGGTATAGGGTTCAGGATAGCCATCAATCGGGCTGACGAACAAACCGTTCGCGTCCGTCTCACCCTTCGCCAGCAGATCGCCATCGGTGGTATAGACGGAAACCGGCACACCGGCCAACGAAGCCAGGTCGGATAAATTCGTCACCCAAACAAATACCTGTTCCGGGGAGATCTTCATCGTCATGTGATTATCGCTGACGATAAGGAACAATTTCTGGCTTTGATTCATTGCCTCGCTTGAAATGTCCGGTGAGGAAACGCCCAGATAATAGGCGCCCGGTTCAAGCGAGCCGCCCTGGTAGGTCAGCGGCAGGGTGATGATCTGGCTTTCATTCCGGGTGAGATTGACGGAGCGTGTATATGTCTCAACCTGAGCGGGGCGATAACTTTGGCGATAGTCGTAGTTCTGGGGATTCAACAAGGTCGCCACTTCATCCATGCCAATCGGTGCGATTTCCAGGTTAATCGTGCTGACGTTGGTCCCCTGGAGCACCAATTCGGATACTTCCGCCGGGATAAACACCATGCCGATCCCACTATCGCCGGTGATGACGGTCAGGCTGGACTGCGCGGGAGGTGTGGTAAAAGTGTATGTTGCCGCCTGCCCCAACTCTCCGCCCCAGCGGTCCTGAAGCTGCGGCTTGAGGGTGATCGTGTAGTTTGTCTCCGGTTTGAAGTATCCTGAGAGGTTCACCGTGGTGTCGTTATCTGAAAGGTAAAAGTTGCCGACACTGACCTCAGGCGAAATCTGGATGAAATCCTCGTAAGTGTCCTTATTCAGGGGAGTCGTAAATGTGATCCGATATTGGCCGTAATTGGCGTAATAACTCTGGAAGTCCGGCGCTGTGCTGGCGCTGACTGCGAACGCAGGATAGGTTGTTCGAGTCGCTTCGACGGAGGACTGGATGGCCAGGCCACCGAAAGATTGAGCACCCGGGTTGATCCGTACCGTGTAGGTAGAGCTGCGCTCAAGCAGCGCTTCCGGGGTGAAATCAAACGATTTGAGGTCCTCGGCCCACGCAAAACTACCCTGAACGGCTTCGCCCTCCGGGGCCGTCAGGCTGAAATTCTGCTCAACGCTCTCCGCATCCATCCGGATGTTGAATTTAACCGTCAATGGCCCATCGAGGCTGAGCCGTTCTGCAGGCAAAGGCAGGATTGACAATACCTCAGGTTCTGTGGTTGAGAATTGATATTCGGTCTGCTGGGTTAAATCGAGGGAGGCACCGCCGGTGCTCTCTAGTTCTTCATTGATATGGACGGTATAGGTCGCGCCCCCGGACATCGAAGGCGAGGGGTAAAAGATATAGGTACTGGTATTCAGCCACTGTCCCGTGCCTTGCACTTCCGGCGAAAGGGTGAAAGCCGGTGCGGCATCCGCTTCCCGGCCTAATGCGACGACCGGTTGATTGAAGGCGACAAAGACCGCACTCTCGGGGTCGACATCTTCGGTTCCCTCCGATGGGACTGCCTGCAGGACTTGCAGGCGCGCGGTGGTCTGGTAATTGATTTCAATGGGGTCTTGCAGGTTTTCGTGGTTGCCGGCCTGTGCGCTGGTGTTGATGCTCAGGAGCCAATGTCGTATCCGGCGCCAATGACTGGTCGGGTGTGAAAACCAGTGTGCGCGAATCTTCCCAGGTGAATCCACCGTCCACTGCCGGGTCAAACCGGATGGCGCCTTCAACGGAATCCTGGTCCATCTCCTGGTTGAAGGTCAGCATGATGGGTTCAGCCAACCCGATGACGCTGCCGGGCAGCGGCGAAACCTCAACAAGTGCCGGTGGGAGGTCCTTATTAGGTTCGGGTGTATCCGGCTGCTTTCGCCCCGCTGCCCTCAGGCGTCGGGGTTGATTCCGCTGGAGCCGCCTGCCAGGGCAGCCGGCAGCTGGTCAGCAGACTGCTGATGATCACCAGGATGGATAATATTTGAAAGAAACGTCCTGAAAATTTGGGAGCATTTCGCCTGTTCATTAAGCTCTCCTTCTCACACGTTGACAATCTAATCATTCGCCCCAAGTTAATTAACGCCTAAAACCTGCTTCCGGTTCCCGAATCAGGAGTGGGCTGGATCGATTTAATTATAGATGAGATTGGACGGAAATAAAATCAGTCGACGCTAAAACCTAATTCACCTAATATACCCATCAGCGGCTGGGTGAAATCGTCGATTGCCATATCTGCGATGGTCAACATCTCGCGGGGATTGGTTGTCGTCACGGCAAGACATTTCATGCCGGCATTCACAGCAGCTTTCACACCGGGCAGCGAATCTTCGATCACCAGGCACTCGTCGGGTTTACGTTGGAGTTCCCGGGCAGCCGCAAGGAAGACATCCGGTTCAGGTTTGGCAGGCAGGTCTGCGCCCGAAACGAAGCGATCGAAATATTCGGTTAATCCAAAACTGGACATCATGGTCTCTATGTTTTCCAGAGGACCGGAAGATGCAATGGCTTGCGAGATGCCACGTGCTTTCGCGGTTGATAACCAATCCACCACACCTGGGATCAAACTGGACACAAGCGGGGCTTCTTCTCTGAAAAGGACGGCTTTTTCTTCAATCAACTGTTCCATCAATTCGGGATCCGGGTGAAACCCCAGAAAGATAGGAAGGATCGACCGGGTATTGCGGCCAAAGTTGGCGGCAAAAACATCCGGGTCCAACCGGATGCCGTGCTTCTTGAGCACAGCCTCCCAGGTGGAAAAGTGGCTGGCTTTGGTATCGATAATGGTGCCATCCATATCCCAGAGAATGGCGGGAATAATCTTTGTCAAAATGATGAACTCCTTCTAAGTTTAACAAACGCTTTATTATAACTAAAATATGAGGCGTATCCATCATGGATAGACCGTGTTTCTATTAATTGATCCAAATTTCAGGTAATCGTCGTTGTGGTATACTACCCGCTATATTTTTATCGAAGGAATTATCAATGAAAGAAGCAATCAGCGTTAGCATTGGCTCGTCGAAGCGTGATAAATCGGTGGAAATCACCCTTCTGAACGAAAAGGTCCACATCCAGAGGATCGGCACGGACGGTGATATGAAAGCAGCCCGGGCCATGTTCCGTGACCTGGATAGCCAGGTGGATGCCTTCGGCGTCGGTGGGGCTGACCTGGGACTCTTTGTGGATGATAAATGGTATCCCTTATATTCGATCCTGCCTCTCGTGCAGGACGTCACCCAGACGCCTGTGGCGGATGGATGCGGACTGAAAAATACGCTTGAAGCGAGGGTCGCCAAGATCCTGGAAGAAGAGATCAGCGACTACCTGGATCTGATCGGACGGAAAGCATTGGTGATGACGGCCGTCGACCGTTACGGATTGCTGCACGCCTTTGTGGATGCGGGTTATGACTGCACCTTTGGCGACGCTTTGTTCTCTCTTGGCGTCCGCCTCCCGATCCATAAAGAAAGCGGCGTCAAGACTTTGGCTGCGCTGCTGATCCCGATCTTCAGTCGGTTGCCTTTCAAATGGATCTATCCTGTAGGGGAAAATCAACTAAAACGTACACCCAAGTTCGAATGGGCTTTCCAAGACGCATCGGTTATTGCAGGTGACTGCCACTATATCACCCGTTATATGCCGGACAAACTGGAAGGCAAAGTGATCGTCACCAATACCACAACTGAACGAGACGTCAAACTCTTCCGGGACGCTGGGGTCAAATACCTAATGACGACCACACCGGTTTATGACGGTCGTTCATTCGGAACGAACATGATGGAAGCGGCAATCCTGGCCGCCAGTGGTTACAAATCCAAGGTGGATTACCGCCAATACAAGCAATATTTCGGGATGATGTCTGAACTGGTCAATGCGATTGGACTACGTCCCCAATTACAGGAATTGAATTGATGAAGATGCATGCAGTCGTCCTTGCAGGCGGAACGCTTTCCCCGGAAGACCCGCTCTTTGCATCAGCGCCCGGCGGCCACCGCAGCCTGATCCCTATCCATGGGAAACCGATGGCTCAGTGGGTGATGGATGCCCTTACAGCCTCCGACGTCGTTGAAGGTATCACCGTAATGGGACTCACGGCTGATTCAGGGCTGCATACCTCCAAACCCCTGGATTTTTTGTCGGATTCAGGCGGCATGTTTGAAAATATCCGTGCGGGCGTCCTTAGAGCGGTCGACCTTTTTCCCGAACAGAACAAGGTGATCGTCGCCTCGGCAGACGTCCCGGCGGTCAGACCGGAAATGATAGATTGGCTGGTCGCCCAGGTGAATCAATCCCCCGAAGGATTAATCTATTACAATGTGATTGAACAGAGCGCCATGGAAGACAAGGTTCCCGGAAGCTGCAAGGTCATACGTCCGCTTCAAAGACATCGCTGTTTGCGGTGGGGATCTGAATGTGATTGACAGACGTCTCTTCACCGTGGAACGGCCAATTTGGTTACGCCTGACGGAAGCACGCAAGCAGCCGCTTCGGCAGGCCGCGCTATTAGGTCTGGATACACTCGCACTGATCGCACTTCACGCAATCACACTGGATAAAGCCGTGATCAAGGTTTGCAGGAAACTCAATTTGAAAGCGAAAGCACTGGTCAATCCCTACCCTGAAATGGCGATGGACGCCGACAAACCCCACCAGTTGGAAATCCTCC
The DNA here is from genome assembly GCA_963748065.1 of uncultured Chloroflexia bacterium. Classification (GTDB taxonomy): domain Bacteria; phylum Chloroflexota; class Anaerolineae; order Anaerolineales; family Anaerolineaceae; genus Brevifilum. Next base: position 464,061 of record CAVVHL010000005.1, read on the forward strand.
GGCAGGACCTGGAAGGTCGTGCATGAAAGAATTGGTTGAAGAACCTGCTGACTGTTGACGCGCGGGTTTCAAAAGCCTTACGAGTGCCGGAAGAGCGCCGTTGGTTTTCATTGCTGCTGAAGATCTTCGCCCATTCCGGTGATTCCTGGTTCTGGCTGGCTGCTCTTTTCCTGGTCTGGCTATTCAGTGAGACCGCCTGGCAGGAGCGAGCTGTTTTTCTTGGCGTTGGTTTGGTCATCATGGCTGCGGCCGTGATTGTCATCAAATTCACCATCCGGCGTCCCAGGCCTGAAGGCGAATGGGGCCAGGTCTACCGCATCACCGACCCACACTCCTTCCCCTCCGGGCATGCCGCCCGGTCGGCCGCTCTGGTCGTGATGGGCATTGCCATCGGGCCGCCGTGGTTTGCCCTCGCTCTGGCAATTTGGGCGCCCTGGGTCGGATTGTCCCGGGTGGCACTGGGTGTGCATCACTTCTCCGATGTCGTCGCCGGCTGGCTGGTCGGCGCGCTGATGGGGCTGATCGCGGTGGCGCTGCAGCCGGTCATATTGCATTTGTTTGCGTTTTTGGTGTGAATGGGGAATGGGGATTAGTTATTAGGTACTAGGTCTCAGGTATTAGGTATCAGTTTTAATATTCCTGTCATTGCGAGGAGGCCAAAGGCCGACGTGGCAATCTTCTACTATCGCGATTAATAACAAATATCCATCATTGGTTCATTCACATAGAGAATGAAATTTGAAGATTGCTTCGTTGGTGCTGCGCATCGCCTCGCAATGACAAAAACTAAAGCAAAATAAAAAAAGCTGTCACCGAGATGACAGCTTCTAATTCAATTAAGTTCTCCACTTACCGGCGGCGGCGACCGAAGAACCGCAGCAGATAGAGGAAAATGTTGATGAAATCCAGGTAAAGTTTCAACGCGCCCAGGATGCCCATCTTCATCGCAACAGCCTCATCACCCAACTGCATGCTCTGCACCGTCATTCGCTTGATCCGCTGAGTGTCGAAAATTGTCAACCCCAGGAACAACAGCACGCCAACGATCGAGATGATCCAATCCAGTCCCGAACTCGCCAGGAAAATGTTAACCACCATAGCGATCACCAAGCCGATCAGGCCCATCATCAGGAAACTGCGCCAGGATGAAAGGTCTTTCTTGGTGGAATACCCGATCAAGCTCATTGCACCGAACAAACAGGCCGCGACGAGAAACGCCATCCCGATGCTGCCTAACTGGTAAACGAGGAAAATAGCTGAAAGGGTAACCCCATTCAACGCGGCATAAGCGAAGAACATCACGCCGGCCAACGCCGGGTGCAGTTTCTGGATGCCCGCGCTCAACACCATCACCAGGATCAATTCACCAAACATCAGCCCGTAAAAGATATAAATGCTGCTGAAGATCAGGTTGCCAAATGAGGTCATTGCTGTCGCCAAAGCAGCGCCGGTCGTCACGATTAAGCCAAGCGCCATCCAGAGATAAACCCGGCGCATGACCGTCTTGAAAACTTCGTCAATCTGAAGATCGCTCAACTCCACCAGGCTGTGCGGTTCCAGCAGTTCACCAGTAATTGGATCGTATTGGTTTGACATCATTACTCCTTATGATTATTCCACTGGCTGTGAGTATAACACCAGCCGCTTATTCTCGTTTCAAATACTTTTCACCATATAGTGTTCAGTCATTGCGAATCCCCGCCCGGCGTAATATGCACGAGTCCCCACGGCGGCGATCACGGCCAGTCGATCGAATCCCTTTTCACGAGCAATCCGCGCCGCTTCTTCGAGCAGGCGGGTGCCAAGGCCGCTGTGCTGGGCGATGCCTTGCCGTTCTTCACCAACCTCCAGCGACTGCCCGTAAACATGCACTTCTCTCACGATTGCGGCGCCGGCCAGGTCATCCATCCCGGTCACGCCGGTATCTTCCGGCAGTGACAGACGCAGGAAACCCGCCAGGTTATCTTCCACCGTATCAAAAGAGAGGAAATGCTCCTCAGCGTTAATCGGGGTGATATACCAGGTCGTGAAGGGCCACAGATCCTCCGGTCACCTCTTGCCGACGCACCTCCCGGCAGCGGATGCACTCACATTTTGTGCCGCGCCGTGCCATCTCTCGCTGGATGTCCTGCCGCAGGCTTGTATTCTTATTCCCAGCCACAACATAGGTCGAGGGGATATCCCGGATGATCCGATTGATCCGACAGTATCGCGGGACCGTGGTTTTTATATCAGCGATAAGGTTCATTAATTCAATCTCTGAATAGGGATGATATTCACCCTTCTGCCAGTAGTTGTAAAGGTCGGTGTTTTCCAGCAGTTGACAGGGGTAGATTTTAAGTTCATCCGGGCAGGGTCCATCGTCGCCCCAAAGCCGCTGGAAATCCTCCCGGTCTGTTTCGAGTGTCGCACCCAACAGATTGGGCATCCAATGTAATACGATCTTGAAGCCGCCTGCCCGCAGCAGGGCCGTCGCATCAAGTGTATCCTGGACGCTGTGGCCGCGATGATTCATCTTGAGGATACGGTCGTCCATGCTCTGCGCACCCATCTGGACCTTGGTTACACCTAAATATCTATACCAGGCCAGTTCGTCTTTATTTACCAGGTCGGGACGTGTTTCGACCACCAGGCCAACATTGCGGTGCTTACCATGAACGTTACGTTCCTGAGCCTGAGGCAGAGATTCAAAACCCGGATCATCGTCCTGGTTGACTTCATTCATCGCGTCAAAGCAGCGTCGCACGAACCATTCCTGGTAATCCTTCGGATAGGAGCTGAAGCTGCCGCCCAGGATCAGGAGTTCGATCTTGTCTGTAGGATGCCCCACCGCTTCAAGTGACTTGATCCGATTGCGCACCTGAAAATAGGGATCGAAATTATTTTCCACACCGCGTTTTGCGCCGGGTTCCTCACTGAGGTAGCTCTTCGGAAGCTGGTCTTCCTGCGGACAGAATATGCAGTTCCCCGGGCAGGGGTGATAACGGGTTAATACGGTCACAGTCGTCACGCCGGAAAGCGTCCGAGTGGGCTTCATTCGGATCTTGCGCAGCAGCGCTTCATCCTCTTCCCAGTCACCATCTTCAATCATCCGGTGATAAACCCGCACCAGGGCATGCTTGGGGATGAAACCCCCGCCGTCAGGCATGGGATACATCCGCTGAGCGACGTTAAGCGCAACACCCTGGCGGAGTTCCTTGAGGATCTCAAGCGCCTGCGCCAATTCCTCGGGGCTATATTCGCGTTTCTTCTTCCAGGTCTCGGCTTTCATACGCCTGAATTGTACCCAGAAGCGCGGGTCTTGTGAATTATGGCTTTCGTGATGTTACAGAAGATTTACAATTGCACAGCAGAACAACTTGCTCTATACTTTGACTTGACATGGAACCCAAGATCCGGAAACGCCTTCTCGAAATCAACCAGGAATTCTATGACCGCTTTGCCCCATCCTTTTCGGTCACCCGTGGCCGGGTACAGCCGGGTGTGCGAAAATTACTGCCGCGATTATTGAAAGCCGAGACGATCCTCGATATCGGCTGCGGGAACGGCACACTGGCGCGAGCCCTGGCCGGGGACGGCTTTCAGGGCGAGTATCTGGGCGTGGATATGAGTGAGGGCTTGTTACAGGCAGCCAGACAGACCTTAGGCTCTCCTTCGCAAGGGCACTTCGCATTCCTGCAATCAGACCTTGCCAACCCAGGTTGGGTCGAAAAGTTGCCTTTCGATCATTATGATTTTCTGGTCAGCTTTGCGGTCCTGCATCACCTCCCTGACAACGATTTCCGCAAGCAGATTGTGCAAGCCTTTCATCACCTGGTTGCTCCGGTGGGACGGTGGCAGTCTCTGTCTGGCAATGGCAGAACAGCCCCAGATTCCTCAAGCGTGTGATCCCCTGGCAGGAAGTCGGCCTGGACCCATCGGATGTGGATGAGGGAGACGTCCTGCTGGATTGGCGCGCCAGCGACCAGGTGGGGCTGCGTTACGTGCATACCTTCTCTGAAGCAAGTCTGACTGAATTGGCTGAGGAAGCCGGATTCAGTGTGCAGGAATCGTTTTACTCGGATGGCAAACCCGGTAACCTGGCGCTTTATCAGGTCTGGGAACCAAGGTAACAGCAGAATCAAAAAAACCGGCGACTTATCGCCGGTTTTTTCTATGGATATTCTCTCTATCCTAAAGCCACATCCAGCAGCATCATCACCGCGAAACCCAGCATCACGCCCAGCGTGGGAATATCGGAGTGTCCCTCGCGTTTCGATTCGGGGATCAATTCCTCAGCAACGACATAGATCATCGCGCCGGCGGCGAAAGCCAGGGCATAAGGCAGGATCGGTCGCATCAGCAGCGTGGCTGCGGCGCCGACCACGGCTGCCATCGGTTCCACCATGCCGGAAGCCTGCCCGTACAGGAATGACTTCCAAATCCCCATCCCTTCCCTTCTTAACGGCGCTGAAACGGCCAGCCCTTCCGGGAAGTTTTGGATGCCGATACCGAGTGCCAGGGCAACGGCTGAAGCAATCCCCGCATTTCCCAATCCGGCGGCTGCAGCGCCAAAAGCCACGCCGATCGCCAGTCCTTCCGGGATATTATGTAAGGTAATTGCGGTTACCAGCAAAACACTGCGCTGCCAGGAGGTCTTCGGGCCTTCCGTGTAGGAAAAATTATCACCAGCATGGAGGTGTGGGAGGATTTTATCGACAACGAACAGGAATACGCCGCCCAGCAGGAATCCGGTGGTCGCAGGGAACCAGGCTGGGACTTTCAACCCCTCCGAAAGCTCGATCGCGGGCGCCAGGAGTGACCAATAGCTGGCGGCGATCATCACACCCGACGCAAACCCGAGCATGCCGTCAAGGAGTTTACGGCTGACTTGCTTGGTGAAGAAAATTGTCGCCGCACCAAGCGCGGTCACGCCCCAGGTGAACAAAGTACCAAATAATGCCTGAATGATGGGTGAATATCTTTCCAAAAATGCAATCATAAATATTCTCCTTTTTTATCAAACAACTAGGAAAATTATAGCATAACGTTAGTCTGATGTAAATAGTTAATTAACCATAACTAAATTCAAATTCTCGTCATCAACGGTAAAATTGAAGCATGGATAAAAACCAGGTATTGCTCGAAATCATTCGAAAAGCTGCAAGCATCCGTGCCAATTTACCCAAAACCATCGAAGCCTACCGGGTCTTCAACGGCTTTTATGAAGGATACCCCGGATTGGTGCTCGACCGCTATGGCTCCTGCCTAGTTATTTTCGATCACGGCTTACCGGAAGGTTCCACAACGCTTTTTCAACAGATCGCTGCCTGGACCCTGGACTCCGACCTCGGCGTAAACTCCGTTCTGCTCAAACAGCGCCAATCTGATGACATGCAGAAAAGGAACGGCGTTTTGCTCGCAGGCAATACCCTCCCTGCCACTATTCACGAGTCCGGCGTGACCTATGCCCTCGACCTGCAGATAAATCAGGATGCGGGCTTCTATCTGGACACGCGTAAGTTACGTGAGTGGCTGCTAGCGCATTCAAATGGAAAACGCGTCCTGAACACCTTCGCCTACACTGGCAGTCTGGGTGTCGCCGCAGGCGCAGGCGGCGCTGTGGAAGTGATGCAGACGGATTTGAGTGAAAAATTCCTCGAATTCGCCAGTAAATCATGGGAATTAAACGAATTAGATTCCAAGAAGGTTCGAATTCTGCCAGGTGATTTCTTTAAAGTGACCAACCGGATGCGCCGTCAGGAACGATTGTTTGATATTGTAGTCCTGGATCCGCCCTACTTCTCCACCACGGACGCCGGCCGAGTGAACCTGGAAGGGGGAACCACCCGCCTGATCAATAAGGTGCGCCCCCTGATCGCGCATGGGGGTAAGCTGGTCGTGATCAATAACGCCCTGTTTCTATCCGGCGAGGCGTTCATGACGGAATTGGAAGCCCTCTGCAAGAGCGAATATCTATCCTTCAGCGAAATCATCCCCGTCCCGGCGGATGTCACCGGCTTTCCCGAATCCATCGTGGACGTGCCGCCTGTAGATCCCGCACCGTTCAACCACCCGACCAAGATCGCTATCCTTGATGTGGTGCGAAAAGATATGCGTCAAATATAGCGTAAGGGCGACATACATGTCGCCCGTTGTTTATTTACCTAGCGAGATTCACTTTCCTTATATGCGCTAAAAGGCACATAACTGACAAACAAGCTATCCCTTGCGGGTAAACACCGCCCCCGTCCAGGGTGGGATCATGCCTTTCCGCAGGTGCCCTTCCTCCACCACCGCGCCGTTCCCGCCCAGCAGGTCTTCCAGTACAACACCATCCGAAAAATGCTGCCCAACCGGGATGTTCAGGTCCCAGGGCGCTGACCCGGCATTGATCGCGATCAGCATCCGGTCAGCTGCCCAGGTGTCGCAGGTAAGCGATCGTGCGATCCTCACCGTAAACCGGCACGAACTCGCCGGTACGCAAGACGGGATGTGCCATCCTCAAGTTGGTTAAGATCTTGAAGGCATCCCGGAGGTCGTGGTCCCATTTTGATTCATCCCAGGGGAAAGGCGCCCGGTTTTCCGGGTCTCGACCACCGGTCATACCAATCTCATTACCGTAGTAAATGCAGGGTGCGCCGGGATAGGTCATCTGGAAAAGCGTCGCCAGTCGGAGAGCATTCTTGTTTTCGCTGACCATGCTCAGGAAGCGTGGTGTGTCATGACTGTCGAGCAAATTCAACTGTGCCAGAGCGTTTTGCCTGGGGTAGATCTCCAGCAGCACTTTTGCCCGTTGAAGGAACGCATTGGCGTCCAGGATTGGGACCTCCGGCAGGCCCATCATTCCTGAGATCATCGCTTCGTCGCGAAAACCGGTGCCGAAGAACCCGACCAGGGCCGCCGCGAACTGGTAATTCATCACGCCGTCGAACATGTCACCCTGCAGCCAGTCCTGCGCTTCGGAAGGGATCTCACCCACCAGATAGGCATCGGGATTGGGCAGTTTGGTCGCCACCCGGAACTGCCGCCAGAAGGATTCATCTTTGATTTCGAAAGGCACATCCAGCCGCCAGCCATCCACGCCCTGTTCGATCCAGTGCCGGGCAACCTCAAACAGGAACTTGCGCACCTGGGGGTTGTCGGTATTGAACTGCGGCAGCGCGGGCAGGTTCCACCAGCAGGAATAGTTGGGCTTGCCCTGATAGGCATTCATCGGGAAACCGTAGACGTGGAACCAATCGAGGTAGGGGGATTTCTCGCCGTTTTCGAGGATGTGATTGAACTGGAAGAATCCCCGGCTGGCATGGTTGAACACCCCGTCCAACACGATATGCATCCCACGCCGGTGGGCTTCTTCCAGCAATTTTAAGAACACCGGGTTCTCACCCAGGATCGGATCGACGTGCCAGTAGTCATAAGTGTGGTAACGGTGATTGGCCGCCGACATGAAGATCGGGTTGAAATAGAGCGCGTTGACGCCGAGGTCTTGCAGGTAATCGAGTTTTTCGTAGACACCCAGCAGGTCGCCGCCTTTGAAACCATAGCGCGTCAGCGGTGCGTCCCAGGGCTCGATGTAGGTGGGTTTTTCAAGTTGATCTGATTTAGCAAAACGGTCGGGGAAAATCTGGTAAAAAATAGCGTTCTTAACCCAGTCGGGTGTATGCGTCAGTTCAGTCATAGGTGGTCCGTTTGTCTCCTAAAGATCTTCACTGTTAGAGAGAATTTTACCATTGAAGGGAAAAGAGATTATGGAATCAAGAATTGGCATTAAATCCATTTTTATCTGAATGGATATTCCGAATCCTGCTCCCAATTCATCGGATTAGTGTGGATGTAATCCAGAACGCGTTCATAATCCCTTTCACCACGGATCACGTGTTCGTAATAATTACGCTGCCAAAGACGGAAATGTTCGAAACCGTTGATCTGATGTATCCGTTTCGATGCTGCTGATTTGAAAGAACCAATGATCGCTCCAAGTGATTTTGATTTGGTAACTTTTGGCCGGTTACATTCTCAACATCTCGTAAGGGCGAGGCATGCCTCGCCCCTACATCCGTAAATTGAATGTTTACTATCCCATGCAGATGGTTGGGCATGATCACATATTCATCGTTTGACACATTTGGGAAATGCGCAGGGATCTCACGCCAGACACGCTCAACGATCTTCCCGATCTCACTCAACTGTACAACCTCATCACCAATATCGCCCAAGACGCATTTCCTTTGATATGTCAACACCGTCACAAAATACGCCCCGACCTGACCATAATCATATTCGGGCAACCGGATGGACCGCCGCTTCTTGCTTCCATCATCCAAAATCTATTTCGCCCTATCTCTTTCATTTCCCCATTCTCCCGGTCTATAATGTATTCATCCTTGCCCATTTTACCTGACTTCGAAGCGTTCACAATTTACCGGTGGTTATAATACTGAAAGGTTCTCCCTATGCCAGAGGACAAGATCACAACCCTGGACCAATACTTCGCCCAATTTCCAACGCCCATTCGTGAACGGCTTGAGACCATCCGCGCACTGATCCATGAGGTCGCGCCGGAAGCGGCAGAAACCATCAGCTACCGGATGGCCGCTTTCAAGCTCTATGGCTACGTGCTGGTCTATTTCGCCGGCTATGACACTTACATCGGCATGTACCCCGCGCCGGTGACCGATCCTGATTTCCCCGGCGACCTCTCCGGTTACGCCTCCGGTAAAGGCACTGTGCGGTTCCCGCACGACCAGCCGCTGCCGCTCGACCTGATCCGCCAGATCGTAGCCTACCGCGCCGAGCAGAATGCTGCAAAATCTGCAGCGAAAAAATCTAAAAAGGCTTAATCTCTATCTTCGATTTAATTGCATAACGGCGATAAGCTGAATTCCAGCCAGTAAAACAACCTGACCCATCCTGGCAAAATTTTGACTTTCATTTTGCTATCCGATAGATTCAACTTAAGGACATTTTCCTGATGTCCTGCGATTCAGGGTGTTCCTGTCCGACTGACGGGATTTGCAACTTCGCAATTCCCGATCAACATCGAGCAATACCGCGACAGTCAGAGTAATAACTTTGAGATGCGCTGCTATCTAATTCGCGGGGGACATTTCAAACCCAAACGTCCGACCCGGAAACAACACCCGATGATCGTACGATAGAAAAATAAATGGATAGAGGAATGGAAAAATAAAATGCCAGAAAATAACCAAAACAAAGAAAAACGACCCTCAGCAAACAACAGCCCACAAACAGACTGGTACAGCCTGCCGGCCGATGAGGTCACGGAACGATTGGATACCGACTCCAAACAAGGTTTATCAGCGCAAACCGCGCAAGCGCGTCTGGGTCAATATGGCAGCAATCGCCTCCGAAAAGAAAAACATGAATCGCTGATCAAAGAATTTTTCGAGGAGATGACGGAACCGCTCCTGCTGATGCTGATCGCAGCCTCCATTCTATACGTCATTCTCGGTGAGGTCGGCGAAGGCATCACAGTGTTTGTGATCGTCCTGATACTGACCTCCATTGAGGTGTTCAACGAACAACGTGCGAAGAAAGCAATCTCATCCCTAAAGAAATTAGCCGAACCGAATGCCCTGGTCATCCGTGATGGGGAACCAAAGGAAATTCCGCATGATGAAGTTGTCCCTGGAGACATTCTGCTTCTGCGGGCGGGACATGACATCCCGGCGGATGCCCGCTTGATCGAAAGTTCCGGGTTGGCGGTTGATGAGAGTTCACTGACGGGTGAATCCATCCCGGTGGATAAAAATGCTGAACAAACCGTCGCTGAGGATACGGCGCTTGCCGATCGTACCGATATGGTTTACGCCGGCACCGTCATTACCCGTGGTCAGGGCAAAGCCGTCGTCGTGACCACCGGACCCAACACCCAGTTGGGTCATATCGCCGAACTGGCAAAACAAGAGAAAGCCCCCCGCACACCTCTCCAGAAAGCAATTAACCGGGTCAGCAAATCCCTGATCTGGGTCGCCCTGGGCTTCAGCATCCTGATCCCCGGGCTGGGATATCTGATCACGAAACAATCCCTCCAATCCATGCTCCTGACCGGCGTATCACTTGCCTTCGTCACCATCCCGGAAGAGCTGCCCATCATCATTACAATGGTCCTGGCGATCGGCGGATACAGGCTTTCAAAACGAAACGCAATCGTGAAGAGCCTCAAAGCTGTGGAAACGCTGGGCACCGTCACGACCATTGCCGCGGACAAAACCGGAACGCTGACCGAAAACAAAATGGAAGTCAGCGATATCTACCCGCAGGACAACCGCCAAAGGATCCTCATGACAGGATTTTTGTGCAACGATGCGATCATTCAGAAGGATGAGGTCATCGGGGATCCCCTCGAGGTCGCGCTGGTGCATGCCGTGGAAGCAGACGATTCGCTGAAAATTAGCTCACTGGACCAGAGCTACAAACGAATCAATGAATTCCCGTTCGACAATGACCTGAAACGTATGTCAGTCATCACCGAACACGACGGAAAAACGCAGGTATGGGTCAAAGGGGCGCCGGAAAACATCCTTGCGATCTGCAACAAGGTCCAATCCGCGAGATTGTTCCAGCCTCACTTTCCGCCAAATCCAAACAGGAAGCACTGGACAAAGCCGAGGATATGGCAAATAACGGTTTACGAGTGTTAGCCTTCGCCCAAAAAGAGGTCTCCGCCGCGCCGAACGATCGGAAAGGAGCGGAAAGTGGATTGACCTTCCTGGGGCTGATCGGGCTGCTTGATCCCCCAAGGCCGGAAGTCAAAGAGGCCATTCAGACCATGCGGAAGGCCGGCATCCGGACCGTGATGATCACGGGCGACCATCCCCTGACGGCGCTTGCGATCGCAAAGAAGATCGATTTGGGCGGGAGTGACAAAGTGCTGACCGGACCTGAGATTGACGACCTCAACGATGAGGCTTTAGACAAGGCGGTGATGGATACCGCCATCTTTGCTCGAATCACGCCGGAGAACAAGCTCCGAATCGTGGGTGCATTGATGGCGCAGGGGCAACGTGTTGCGGTCACCGGGGACGGCGTCAACGACGCACCCGCCCTGGTCAAAGCGGATATCGGCGTGGCGATGGGCGAAACCGGCAGCGATGTGGCTCGCGAGGCGGGAGACATCATCCTGGCGGATGACAATTACGCCACTATCGCCAGCGCAGTCCGCGAAGGCCGGCACCTTTTCGCCAACCTCAAAAAAGGCGTGCGTTATTACCTTTCGATCAAACTGGCTTTGATCCTGGTGATGCTGCTGCCGGTATTTTTGAAGATCGACCTGCCGTTCCAACCCGTGCAGATCATCATGCTGGAATTGTTCGTCGATCTGGCTGCGGCCGCCTCGTTCACCGCTGAACCGGCGGAATCCGGCTTGATGCAGCACCCGCCGCGCAACACCGAGAAATCCTTCCTGAATGGTGCGATGATCGGCAGCATCCTGGTGAGCGCGTTTGGCCTGTTCGCTGCGGTGGAAGGCACCTACCTGCTCGCCACATACACCGGCGTGAGCACGACCATTGCCCAAACGATGGCCTATGCCGCCTGGCTGCTCGGGCACATCATGCTGGCCTTCAATATGCGCTCCGACCGGGAGCCTTTATTCAAGCTGGGGTTCTTCACCAACCGGGTGATGGACTGGTGGGGCATTGGCGCATTGGTCTTCGTGATCGCAATCACGCTGATCCCCTTCCTCCAAAACCGGCTGCACACGACCAACCTGAGCCTGAACCAGTGGCTGATCGTGGTCGGGTTTGCCATTGCCGGCACCTTCTGGCATGAGGTTTGGAAGTGGATCACTTACCGGCCAGGAAAAGCATAAACCGGTTACAACTCATAAACGCATCAAAGAAATCGCGATTAAAACTGAAAACCCCTCGGGACTGTTGACATCCCGGGGGGTGCTGGTTATGCTTAACCGTGGGAATGGTTAGGTCCCGGTGGGCCTCCCGGTCTTCAAAATCGGTCGTCGGGTCGCGTTGCGAGCCGTGGTGGGTTCAACTCCCATCCATTCCCGCTAAATGTATTTAGATATTGATAGATATTTCTGATTATTCCGCTTTTTTCTGCAAAATCGATTTTTCCCATTTAACATTTTTTGCTTTATTTAATAACTCACATATAGCATGGGGTATTCTTGGAGGATCTTTCAAAACAAGTTGATGTGCAATAAACCTTGCTTCTAAAGGCTTTCCGAGATTTGCACCTAAAGTTTCTGTAGCACTTTCTTTCAACCGTTCTAAATCTTCAACATCATCATAGACATGTTTCTCGTATGTTTCAGGAAAACATGTGAATTTTGTTTCATAAATAACATCATCGGGAGGGCTTACATCAAATTCAAGCGAATTTTAATTATTTTGATTTATCAATTATTCTTTTATCAGATGAATTTTTATCATAGTCAAAGACTATATAGCATGAAATTCCCAGTTCATTAAATACACGATATAACCTGTCAAGTTGACCTTTTCCTCCACAATCAACAATAGCGATATTATTTTTTTCTTGAAATTCAATCCCATAGCAGTAGCATAAATCGGGATCGAATATTGTTCAGTTGCACCTTCGACCAAAATAACTTTCTCCGCAAAAAATCCTTCACTTCTATTTGGATGATAAGCATGGGAATAAAATTCTCTCATAGAATATTCGTTAATTTTCAAGACAAGTCCTGGGTGTCGACAAATAAAGTCTTCAATCAATCGATCCATTGTTAGTTGCCAAATCTTTGACGAATTACAATCATCCTCCTTAAGACACTCGACTTTAATGATCTCGTCAAAATACGCAACATCTAATAAATTGGGCGAATGTGTTGCAAAGAAAACTTGATCATTTTCAAAAGCTATTTGACGGAGTACATTTCGTAAATTCCTTTGAGCTTGTGGATGCATATAGATTTCAGGTTCTTCAATAGCAAATATTGTTGTCCTGTTTTTTTCAGTAGAATCTATCGAAATAATATCTGCATATATTTCAAGAATTGTGAAGATAATTGCCCTTTGAAGTCCATGTCCTTTATTTTGTACCGTACTTCTAAACCCATCATTTGCATATAATTTGGGCGATGATAATAATGTTGATAAGTCTGGAGATTGAAATTCAATTTCAAGATCAGCACCCATATATTTTTGTAATGCAGTATTTAACAATCCCTCAATTTGTGTAATACCTTCAATCCTCTCATCTCCGCCTTGTCTATTCAATCTATTTTGAAGTTTTACAAGAACATTACTTACTTCTTCTTTTTGGTTGGATGGAATTTCTTCAATTAGTCTTTGAATTAATAGGCCAAATGGGCTTGTTGTTGTTACCTTTGTTTGTTCTTTTACATCTTGAACTGCAGGTATAAATATTAAATTTAGGCAATCCTCCCTTAAGAACTCCTGAATATCCTTTTGGATTATCAACCCATACTTCTTCAATATCTTCTTTAACAACAAATTGATCTATAAATTCTCCAGCAAAAGTCTTCCACTCAGTAACATTGGGTTTATTCTTTTGCACAAAATCAAAGAAAGATTGGTCTCGGTATTTAAGATTTTGGATTAGCCCACCATTTATTAATATTTTTTCCATTAATATTTTCCATCGAAAGCCATTCGATTTTTGGTTGAAGAGAGAGATAACTGCTTGTAATTTCATTATTACCATCATCAAAGGTAGGAGAATCATTATCTGGCTCAAATTTAACTAATCTTCGCAAATGAAAAGTGTTATCTTTTAGAAGATATGGACCAAAAATAGAAATCTCTTCAGGAATTAACTCATCAAAAATCCCCTCAAAGGATATTTGATTATTTCGATCTAATTTCCAATAAGCTTCTTCATCAATTAATCGTTTCGAGGGATTGAAAAAGAAATTTAGGGCTCTCAAGATATTAGATTTTCCAGAATTATTTGCACCTACAATTGCATGTAAATTTCCTACTTCAAATTCAATATTTCTTAAAGATCTAAAATTCTCAATTTTTATATGTCGAAGCTTCATTTGTTCACCCTCCTTGAAAGAATTTCGGTTTGACACGGATTTCTCAATATACGATTTTAGGGCAATCCATATTGATTTCTTGTTGTTACTTAGTGGTTTTGCAATTTCTTTGGACCCAAATAAATTATAATGTATCAAATTCTGATAATTTAATTTTTTTCGTAATGGTTAATCTTGATCCACACACAGAAAGAAAATATTTAAGATAGGTATATTATATATTCACAATCCTTAACTCATTAAATTCTCAATATTACCATTTAC